>NZ_FOYT01000001.1:1200000-1866272 GCF_900112175.1 Halogeometricum rufum
CGCACGAGTCCGACGCCCGCGAACTCGTTCCGCTCGGCCACGAGGCCGGTCACCGCGACGCCGTGCGAGTCCATCAGCAGGAGGCCGACGCCGTTCGCCTCCGCGCGGGAGGAGTCGAGAGCGACCCCGTCCGACTCCGCCACGAGCAATCCGTCGCCGTCGTTGCCGCGCGCGCGGACTCGCGTGAGACGACCGTCTTCGACGGATTCGAGGACGACGCCGGCGACCAGACCGTCCTCCACCGTCGTGTCGGCGACGACGACGCCCGTCGAATCTCGGACGACCACGCCGTCTTCGGCGCTCCCGACGACGACCGAGTTGGTCACGAAGACGTCCCCCGACGACGTCACGAGAATTCCCGTGGCGACGTCTTCGGCGCCGACGCCGCTGATACGCACGTTTTCGGCGTTCGAGACGGAGACACCGACGTCGAGGCCGACGAACCGGACGTTCCGCACGGTCACGGCCGCGACGGGACGCCTCGACCCGACGCGGACGCCGACGCCGACGTGGTCGGGCGTCGGCATCGCGAGACGGACGCCCAACTCACGCAGGCCGTCGCTCGGCGTGATTTCGTGGCCGCCGCCGTCGAGGACGACGCCGTCGCTCTCTATCCGGAAGCAGTCGTACCTCTCGCTGACGACGTCCCGCGTGAGTTCGTACTCTCCGGGGTCCGTGATGGCCGTGCACGTCGTCACGAGCGCGGGACCGCGTTCGTAACCCGCCTCTCGCACCGATTCTGTGCCGACGCCGGCGACGAGTACCGACACGGCGAACAGCGCTGCCGCTATCTTGACTGTGAACATCGAATCTCCTCGGACGGTCCCGCGGTTACGAGCGACGCCCTCGGTACGGCCCCTGCGCGCGGTGCGGGAACAGGCCGGGTGGACACCCCTCCGTGCGGGCTTCCGTGCTTCGAGTTACGACCGCTGCGACCATAAGTGACAGCTGAATATTATTTCTGTCTACGAGACGAGTGAAACTCCCTTCAGTTCGAATGCTCACCCGTCGCCGGACTCGACCATCGAGTCGGCGTCGATGGCGAGCGTCTCGTCCGCGACGAGTTCGAGCGTCGCCGCGCCCGCGGTGTAGCGAACGCGGAACGAGAGCGGGCGCGTCGCGCGGAGTTCGGCGTTCGCGTCGACGCGTCGCGGGCGGAGCCAAATCGGAACCTCCTCGAGGTCGACGCCGTTGTCGCGGTGGAACGCCGCGACGCGGTCGTTGTGCGTGAGCAACACGTCGACCCGTTCGGACGCCCACAGGCCGCACACGTCGCACCGGAACCGGACTGCCAGCGCCTCGTACTGGGACGGGTCCGGTTCTCCGGCCCGTCGGTCGGCGTCGTCGTCGACGAGCGACACCGTCCCGTGCCCCGCACAGCGCGGGCACACGTCGTGTACGACCTGTTCGTATATCGGTCGGCTCCGACGGTCGAACGCGACCAGTACCTCCTGCTCCGTCCGATCGACGAACCCGCTCGGTGGAAACGGCGCCATCGAGTACCCGCGGCCGCAGTCGGCGCACTCGACGTAGAACAGTTCGTCCTCGTACCGGGCGCGGAGCGGTCCGCCGCAGTCCTCGCAGTCGCCGGTCGCCGGGAACGTCTTCGACTCGGCACCGGGGGTCAGTTCGCCCGAGACGACCGCCCAGACGACGTTCACACCCGCCATCCTGATGTCGTAGCCGTCGTCGGACTTGGTGACGTACGGTCCGACGAGTCGGTTGAGGTGGTAGGCGAACTGGCCCGGGTCGCGCATCCCGACCCGTGCGCGGAGCGTCGAGAACCCCAGCGGCCGGTCGTCGGACTCCCACAGTTCACGGAGGATTCGGAGCCGCGTCTCGCTCCCGAGGACGGCGAACGCGGCCGCTGGTTCGGGTCCGTCGGCGTCGGTGGTCTCGGGTTCGTCGGACGGCGACACGTCGTTCACCACTGCGAACCGGGACGCGCGCGACGGAGTAAACAGTACCGTCGCCGGGCGGGGCGTTCGCGACGCCCGACGAACCGGAGGCGATATACGAACCAGCGCTGTACGGTCCCCTGATGACCGAATCCGGCGACTGGGTCAGTCTCTTCTCGGGCGGAAAGGACTCCTCGTGGGCGCTGTACCGCGCGCTCGAAGCGGGCCTGAACGTCACTCGACTGCTCACCGTCCACCCCGGCGACGACTCCTACATGTACCACGTCCCGGCGACGCACCTCGCGGCACTCGCCGCCGAGAGCATCGGCATCGAACTCGTCGAGGTGACGCCCGACGACCTGGGGGCGGCGGAGGCGACGGACTCCGGCGACCAGGGCGACGCCGAACTGGAACCGCTCGAAGCGGCACTCGAAGACCTCGCCGCGGAGATGGACCTCGCGGGCGTCACCGCGGGGGCCGTCGAGAGCGAGTACCAGACGAACCGCATCCAGGGCATGTGCGACCGGCTCGGAATCGACCTGTTCGCACCGCTCTGGCAGGAGGACCCCCGCGAACTCGGCGTGGCCATGATAGACGCCGGGTTCGAGATACGCATCGTTCAGGTCGCCGCGCACGGACTGGACGAGTCGTGGCTGGGGCGGACGCTGGACCGCGACGCACTCGACGAGTTGGTCCGACTCAACGAGGAGTACGGCGTCCACGTCCTCGGCGAGGGCGGCGAGTTCGAGACGTTCGTCACCGACGGGCCGCACATGTCCCGCCCCGTCGAACTGGAGTACGAGACGGTGTGGGAGGGGACGCGCGGCCACCTCGAAATCACGGACGCGCGTCTCGGCGAGTAGGGTCGAGAAAGAACCGGGTCGTCGCTCGGCTATTCGAGGTGCGAGTGCGCGCCGATGAGGGCGTTCGAGAGGTCGAGGTTCTCGATGTGCGTGTCCTCGTCGACGATGGTGCCGCGGATGTCGGCGTCGCGGATGATGGAGTCGCGGAAGATGACCGACCGCTCCAGCGTCGAGTGCTCGACGACGCTGTTCTCCATCACGTAGACGTTCTCGCCGAGTTCGGAGTCCGTCACCGTCGCCGTGTCGTGGACGAAGTTCTCGCCGTCGAGGTACCACGACACCGCGTCGAGGTAGCTCTCGGCCGTCCCGATGTCGAACCACGCGCCGTCGAACGTGAACGCGTGCACGTCGCCGCGGTTCTGCAGCCACTGGAGGAACCAGCCGGGTTCGTCGGGGTTGTTGCCGTCTTCGAGGTACTCGTCGAACTTCGGCAGCGTCTCCGCCGGGAACGCGTAGCAGGCGATGGAGACGAGCGTGCTCTTGGGGTCGTCGGGCTTCTCCTGGAAGTCGACGACGCGGTCACCGTCGAGTTCGACCAGTCCGTACGACTTCGCCCGCTCCTTCGACCCCACGTCGTAGGCGGCGAGACACGGCGTCCCCTTCTCCTCGAAGAAGTCCACGAACTCCGCCACGTCGAACGAGAGGAGGTTGTCGCCGGCGATGACGACCATGTCCTCCTCGACGCCCTCGCGGTCGATTAGCTGTTCGAGCGCGCCGACGACGCCGAACTTCTCGTCCTCTGCGACCGTCTCCTCGACGGAGAGCGTCGGCTTCTCGAACGGCGAGTCGGCGAGGTACTCCTCGAACGTCTCCGCGAAGCGCTCGTTGGTGCTGACGAACACTTCGGAGATTCGGTCGTCCTCCTCCAAGTCCTCGAATATCACGTCGATAACCGTCTCTTCGCCCACCGGCAAGAACATCTTCGGCCGGTGCTTGGTGATGGGCCAGAGTCGCGTCGCGTAGCCTCCTGCAAGGACGACAGCCTTCATGCACGGAATGACTTACCGCGGTATCAAGTTCTTTTCCCATCTTCCCCAGTCGGTGATACGTTGTCTCGGATGCTGAAAGCCGTGTGAGAACGGGACACTTCCGGATGCAACCGTTCCCATCCCGAGCGTCCCGGCTCCGACCCATCGGAGGAGAACACATACACGTGATGGGCGCGTACGGCGGTGCATGTCGGAGTCGGACTCGGACGCGACGACGCGGCAGCGAATCGCCGACGCCCTCCGCGACGCCCCGCGGACTGCCTCGGACCTCTCGGAGACGGTCGGTATCCCCCGGTCGTCCGCGTACCACCACCTCAGACACGTCGCTCGGTCCGTCGACTCGGCCGACGACGACGAGCAGTTCCTCGTCGCGCCGCCGGAGTGCCGAGAGTGCGGGTTCTCGGCGTTCGACGACCCGGTGAACTACCCCTCGCGGTGTCCGGACTGTCGGTCCGAACGCATCGAAGAGGCCGTGTTCAAGATAGAGTGACCGACTCGGGGCCGCGTGCCGCCGAGTCGTCGGTACCGCGACTACGCTTCGAGTTCGACGCCCAGTTCTTCGAGTAGCGTCTCCGCGGCGGCGGCCGAGGACCCCGGCCCGCGCGCGGTGACGAGGTCACCGTCCACCGTGACGCTCGCGTCCTGGTCGAGTTCGGCGTCCCAGACGCCGCCGGCGGCCTTCACCTCGTCTTCGACCCAGTAGGGGAGTTTCCGCCCGTCGGGCATCAGGTCGTTCTCGTCGACGATGCCCTCCTCCCACTCGTTCGGGAAGCCGGTGACCTCGCGGTCCTCGACGAGGAAGCTCCCGTCCGCCTCGCGCGTGAACGCGAGGATGCCGACGGCGTGGCAGACGACGAGCGCCTTCCCCCGGTCGCCGCCGACGGCGCTCAGAAGCGCCTGTCGCACGTGGCGGTCCTGATTGACGTCCCACTCGGTACCGTGGCCGCCGGGGAGGACGACGGCGTCGTAGTCGGTGGCGTCCACCGCCGCGACCGGTTCGGGGTCGGCCAGTCGCTCGTCGTTCTCGTGTACCTCCAGCACCTTCTCGGACGTCTCCTCGCCCACCTCGTCGGGGTCAACGGAGCGTTCGTCTACGACGGGCTTTTCGCCCGTCGGCGTCGCGACGGTGACATCGACGCCCGCGTCCGAGAGCGTCGTCAACGGCTCGACGCACTCTTCGCCCCAGTACCCGGCTTCGCTGACGATGAACAGCGCTGTCGTTTCGGACATGCGTCCGCAGTACGGTCGCCCGCCGAAAAAGTGACGCGGCCCCGGCAGTTCGGCGCGGCTTCTCGCCGCCGCGGACGCGGCCGGACTCAGTCGCTCGTCGAGGGCGTCGAGACGGACTGCGTCTCGTCGACGAGGTGGCACGACGCCGTGTGACCGGCGGGCGTCCGTCGGAGTTCCGGCGCCGTCGTCTCGCACACCGTCTCGAACTCCTCGGCGAGGAGGGCCCGCGCCTCCGACTGGTCGCCGTTCGCCAGCAGTCCGAGCGCTTCGGACAGTACGGACTCCGCGCGGGCGTCAGACAGGCTGTCGGGGATGTCGAACTCGCGGCGAACCTCGCGCTCGATTCGCTCCGTCGGGACCGACTCGGGCGACTGGTCGGTCTCGCTGGCGACGAACTCGCGGACCGCCGCCGCGTCGACGCCGTCGCGGGCGAGGCGGCCGCGGAGGTCCATCACCGACCGCCACGCCTCCTGTTCGAACTCGTAGTCGTCCGGCGGGATGACCTCCGGACACCGCGTGTGGAAGCGACACCCCGACGGCGGGTTCGACGGACTCGGCACGTCGCCGGTGAGTTCGATGGCGCTGCCGCGCTTCGTCGGGTCGGGTTGCGGAATCGAGGAGAGCAACGCCCGCGTGTACGGGTGTTGCGGGTTCTCGAACAGGTCCCCCGTCCGGGCGAACTCGACTATCTCGCCGAGGTACATCACGGCCACGCGGTCGCATATCTCGCGGACGACCGAGAGGTCGTGGCTGATGAACAGCATCCCCAGTCCGAACTCCTCCTGCACGTCCTTCATCAGCGAGAGAATCTCGGCCTGAATCGACACGTCCAGCGCCGAGACGGGCTCGTCTGCGACGATGAGTTTCGGGTTCAACACCAGCGCGCGGGCGAGAGCGATGCGCTGTTTCTGCCCGCCGGAGAACTCGTGCGGGTAGCGGTCGATGTCGCCGGCGGAGAGGCCGACGCGTTCCAGCAGGTCCTCGACGATGCGCCGGCGGCGTTCGCGGTCACGCATCCCGTGGACGGTCAGCGGTTCGGCGACGGACTCGCCGATGGACATCCGGGGGTCGAAACTGGACGTCGGGTCCTGGAATATCATCTGCGCCTCGCGGCGGAACCGCTTCAGTTCCGCGTCGTCGTAGCCGGTGATGTCGCGCCCCTCGAACAGCACCTCGCCGTCGGTCGGTTCCTCCAGGCGGAGCAACGACGTGGCCGCCGTGGACTTTCCGCACCCCGACTCGCCGACCAGACCGACCGTCTCGCCGCGGTCGACGGCGAAGCTGATGCCGTCCACGGCGCGGACGTTCCCCACCTGTCGCTTCAGCACGCCCTCGGTGATGGGGTAGTGTTTCTTCAGGTTCCGCACCTCCAGCAGGGGGGCGTCGGCGCTCATCTGTCGTCACCTCCCCGTTCGCGCTCGGTAGCGGGGCCGTCCGCCCCGCCGTCCGCGCGCGCACCGCCGACGGCGTCGGACCCGTCGTCGCCGAGGACGACGGCGGGGTCCGCCCCCGGTTCGAAGTGGACGCACGAGACGGTGTGGTCGCCGCTCTCGACGGCGTACATCGGCGGTTGCTCGCCGGCTTCGCAGTCGCCGACGGCGTGCGGGCACCGGGGGTGGAACCGACAGCCGTCGGGCGGCGACGTGGGGGAGGGAAGCGACCCGCCGATGGCCTCCATCCGTTCGCCGCGGCCGGGCAGACACTCCAGGAGCGCGCGCGTGTACGGGTGCGAGGGATTCTCGAATATCTCGTACACGTCGCCCTCCTCCATCACCTTCCCCGCGTACATGACGACCACGCGGTCCGCGACTTCGGCGACGACGCCCAGGTCGTGGGTTATCATCACGATGCCCGTGTCGAACTCCTCTTGAATCTGGTTCAGGAGGCGGAGAATCTGCATCTGGATGGTCACGTCCAGCGCCGTCGTCGGTTCGTCGGCGATGAGCAGGTCCGGGTTCGACGCCAGCGCCATCGCGATGACGACGCGCTGTTTCATCCCGCCGGAGAACTCGTGCGGGTAGTCGTCGACGCGACTCGTCGCGTCGGGGATGCCGACGCGGTCCAGCAGGTCGATGGTGCGTTCGCGCGCCTCGTCGTTCGTCACCGAGTCGTCGTGGAGTTGGATGGCCTCGCGGACCTGCCAGCCGACGGTGTAGACGGGGTTCAACGCCCCCTGCGGGTTCTGGAAGATGTGGCCGATGCGGCCGCCGCGGAGCGATTCGAGTTCGCGTTCGGACATCGACAGCACGTCCTCGCCGTCGAATCGCACCTCGCCGTCGACGATTTCGCCCGGCGGTTCCGGGACGAGTCGCGTGATGGACTCGGCGGTGACCGTCTTCCCGGACCCGCTCTCGCCGACCACGCACACCGTCTCGCCGCGGTCGACGTCGAGGCTCACGCCGTCCACCGCGCGTACCGTTCCGTCGTCCGTGTGAAAGTGCGTCTTGAGGTTCCGTATCGAGAGTAGTGGTTCCGTCATGTCAGTCCTCCGAGCGCGGGTCGAGCGCGTCGCGCAACGCGTCGCCGACGAAGTTGAGTGCCAGTACGGTCGTGAAGAGGAACACGCCGGGGATGGTCGATATCCACCACGCCGTGTCGATGTCGCTCCGGCCGGCGGCGATGACCTGTCCCCACGAGGGGATGGTCGGGTCGCCGAGGCCGAGGAACGAGAACGCCGCCTCGAACAGGATGAGGCTCGGGATGAGCAGGCTCGCGTTCGTGATGACGGTGTTCGAGACGTTCGGGACGAGATGTTTCCGGATGACCCAGAACTCGCTGGCTCCCGCGGACTGGGCGGCCTGGATGTACTCCTCCTCGCGTCGCTGCAGCGCCTCCGAGCGGACGAGTCGGGCGGTCGACCCCCAACTCGTGATGCCGAAGATGACGATGAGGAGGAACAGCGTGCCCCCGTACAGGTACAAGAGGAGCAGGTAGAGGAAGAACGTCGGGAACGTCAGCTGGATGTCCACGTACCGCATCAGCAGTTCGTCCACGAGACCGCCCGAGTAGGCGGCGACGGTGCCGACGGTGGTCCCGATGAGGACGATGATGAGCGGCGTGACGAGGCCGACTTCGAGGCTGACGCGCATCCCGTAGACGACGCTCTCCATGATGCCCTTCCCCTGTCCGGTCGTGCCGAGCGGGTACTGCCACGTCCCCTGACACATGCCGTCCGCGACGGGGCCGACGCAGGTGCCGACCGTCGACTGCGGCACCGAGAGGAACACCGGCGGCTGGTACGTCGCCAGCACGTTCAGTTCGGGCTTGGCGACGAACAGGGGGCCGACGAGTCCGAGTCCGAAGACGAGGACGAGGTAGACGCCGCTCACCACCGCGGCGCGGTTCTTCCGGAACTCCCGCCAGTAGCGCCGCGTCATCCGCGGGTTGTCGTACAGCGGGTAGGCGGCGTAGAACGTCACCGTGACGAGAGTGGCGACGAGGAGCCAGTCGAGTTGGGTCACGTCCCAGACGAACTCCCAGTCGAACGGCGTCGCCACGCTGACCGTCGGGTCGCCGCCCGAGACGAGGAAGTAGTCGTACGCCAAGACGAGCGCCAGCAGTCCCATCGAGACGAGGAAGCCGGCGCTCTGTGCGGTCAGCACGTCGAACCCCGAGCGCTGCAGGTCGTCCCAGTCGATGTCCTCGAACCGGTCCTGATAGTCTTCGGCCGCCATCACCGATCACCGTAGTCGATGCGGGGGTCCAGCACCGTGTACGCGAGGTCCTGAAACAGGTTGCCGACGATGGCGATGAACGTCGGGATGAGCACCGTCGCGAGGACCAGCGCCACGTCCTGCTGGAGGATGGCCTTGTAGCTCAACTGCCCGAGTCCCGGGATGCCGAACACCACCTCCACGAGGTACGAACTCACGAGGACGATGTTCAGGATGTCGCCGACGAGGATGGTCGAGAGGGGGACCAGCGCGGGCCGGAAGATGTGCCGCGTCACCCGACGCCAACTGTTCGCCCCCTTCGCCTTCGCCGTCTTGACGAACTCCGCGTTGACGTACTCCAGCGCCGTCGCGCGCGAGAAGCGCATCTCGCTGGCGATGGAGGAGAGCGTGACGACGAGCGTCGGGGCGACCAGTTGCCGGGCGTTCTCGAGCGAGAGCCACGGCACGTCGGAGTGGTAGTAGATGGGAATCCACCCCAACCACACCCCGAAGACGAGAATCATCAGGATGGCGAACCAGAAGTCCGGGATGCTGATGCCGAAGAAGGCGAACGCGGACGCCGCGTAGTCCTCCAGCGAGTTCCGGTGCGTCGCGGAGTAGAGGCCGATGGCGACGCCGAGGACGGTGGAGATGATCAGCGCGGGCGTCCCGTACATCACGGAGTACGGCCACGCCTCGGCGATGGCCTGCGTCACCGGCTGTGACCGCGTCTCGGACCACCCCCAGTCCAGCGTCGCCATGCCGACCATGTAGTTCGTGTAGCGCTCCCAGAGCGGTCGGTCCAGCCCTCTGGCCTTCTCGTACGATTCCTGTGCCTGTTCGAAGTCGCCGCCGGTCTGGACCTGTTCGGCGACGTACGACGCGGCCTGCGGGTCCGGAGAGGCCGCCATCAGCCCGAAGGTGAGAGACAGGATGATGAACGTCGCGACGACCGTCCACGCGAGGCGGCGAACGATGTACCACTTCATGGTAGTTTCGTGCTAGTCATTGGCAGAGATATTTCAAAAGAGCGCGCGGTGCGCCTTCGCTTACTGTTCGGCGAGGTACCAGGTCGAACTGTCCCAGCTCTCGAGGTAGTCGTACTCGTCCTCGGCGGGCATGCCCATGTAGTTCTCCGCGTACGCGTTCTTGTAGACGCTGAAGTTGAGGAAGTTCGCGGGCTGTTCCTCGCTCAGCGCACCGAATATCTCGGCGAACGCGTCCTGTCGCGTCTGCTGGTCGGTGGCGGTGCGCGCCTCCGAGTAGAGGTCGGCGATGGGCGCTTCGGGCTCGTAGCCGTAGAAGTTGAAGCCGCCGTCGGGCACCCAGAACACGTTGGAGCCGTCGGGGTTGATGGGGTAGGCGTTCAGCGCGACGCCGTACAGCAGGTCCCACGGCTCCTGCGACGTGGCCTCGGGACCGGCGTTGAAGCTCGGGGACCCCTCGCCGGTGGTGTTCAGCATGTACTTGTTCTGGAGCGTGTTGAACGGGCCGCCGTTCGTCGGCGTGACCGCGATGCCGATCTTGGCCAGTTCCTGCTTGAAGAACTCCGCGACGGTCTGGTTGTTCTGCGACCCCGCGCGGTAGACGAACGTGAGTTCGACCTGTTCGCCGTTCCCGTCGACGAGCGTGTCGCCGTCGTAGCCGTAGTCGGTGCCCGACAGGGCCTCCTCCATCATCGACCGCGCCTGCTCTGCGCCGTAGGAGTCGCCGACGCCGAACTGCTCGACCTGGTCCGTCAGATACCACGGCGACCACTCGGGCTGGAACGTCTGGGCGACGGTGGGGAACCCGCGGTAGATGTTCTCCGCGATGGCCGTCTTCGAGACGGCCGTCGAGAGCGCCCGCCGCACGTCCCGGTTCTGGAGCATCTCCCAGCCGTTGGGACGCTGGTTGTAGTACGTCATCCCGCAGAACGGGTTCGGCGGGAAGCGGAACTTGAGGTGGTCCATCCCCCGGAACTGCTCGACCTTCTGGGAGGGGACGTCTTCGAAGAAGGTGAGGTCGCCCTCCTTCAGCGAGGCGAGTCGCGTGGACTCCTCGGGGATGATCTGGAGTTCGTAGCGCTCGAAGTACGGCGCCTCGGCGAACCGCTCCGGGATGGCCTCGGACCCGGCCACCTCGCGGAGGTAGTAGTCCTCTGCGCGCGTCGCGACGAAGCGGGACTCGCGCTGCCACTCCTCGAAGTCGTACGGCCCGAGGTTCCCGGTGTACGACAGGGAGTTGAGCTCCTCGTCCTGTTTCAGCCCCTCGACGTCCTGATTCTCGACGTACGGTTGGACGAGGTCCTTCGGGAGACAGCGCCCGCCCCAGAACGCGGTGGAGGCGATGAACGCTGGCTCGGGTTCCGGCGTCGTCACCCGAATCGTCAGGTCGCCGGTCTTCTCTATCGTCAGGTCGTTCCAGTCGGAGTACTGGACGACGCCCGCCCAGTTCTCCTTCGTCTCGCTCTCCTCGGGCGACATCGCGCCGTAGAGGTTCTGCGCGGTGTACACCCAGTCCTCGGCGGTCAGCTGCCCGTACGGGTCGCTCCAGCGGAGGTTGTCGCGGAGGGTGAACGTCCACTCCTGCTTGTCCGTCTCGGAGTACGACTCGATCCACATCGGGACGACCTCTCCGATGGCCTTGAACTCGTGGGCGTAGTCCATCGTCGCGTCGACGAACTTCGCCGAGGAGGTGTCGCTGTGAAAGAGGAAGTTGACGGACTTCGCGTCGGTGGAGAGCGCCTCCCGGTACGTCCCGCCGACCGACCGACCGGAGTCGTCGGCCGCCTCGGTGTCGGCGTCCGTCGACTCGCTCGTCTCACCGCCGCCGCCCGTCGTCTCCGTCCCGGTCCCGTCTCCGTTCCCGGAACAGCCGGCGAGGCCCGCGGCGCCCCCCACGCCGAGCGCTTTGAGCCAACTGCGCCGATTGATTCGGTTGTCCGTGTTGTCGGATGGCATAGATTCCAAAAATAACCATCGACGCAAATAGCCTTCGGTTGGAAAAATTCGAAATTCACCCTTCGAACGGTGTTTATCCGGCGGTTTACGGCCGTGGTCGCCACTCCCGACGACTCGCCGCACGCGGCAAAAGAGCGCGGATTTCCCGCGTCAGTCGTCGCCGTCTTCGTCCACGATGACGACCTGACCGTCCTCGACCGTGACGTTGATGAGCGTCTTCACGTGGTGGTCCGTGTCGTCGAGTTCGTTCGGTCCCGCCTTCTTGATGACCGCGACGGTGTCGACGACGTTCGCGCCGGTGGACTTCAACGCGTCGAGGACCGCACACATCGTCCCGCCCGTCGAGAGGACGTCGTCGAGGACGAGCACCCGGTCGCCCTCCTTCACGTCGTTGATGAACATGTCGTTCTCGGAGTACCCGGTTTGCTGGCTCAACGAGACTTCGCCCTCGAGACCGTACTCGCGCTTCCGGATGACCACCAACGGGATGTCGGTCATCAGGGAGACGGCCGTGGAGATGTGGATGCCCATCGCCGCGGGCGTCACTATCTTGTCCACGTCTTCGAGGTCCGCCTTCCGGATGATCTTGATGACTATCTCGCGCAGGAGGCCCGGTTCGAGCATCGGCACCCCGTCGCTGATGGGGTGGACGAAGTACTCGTAGTCTCCCTTCTCGATGATTGGCGCTTCGAGGAGCGACTGCCGCAACTGGTCCATGTCGCCGGTTCATCGGGTCCGAAATAAAAGGTGGCGGTTCTGTCGCCCGTACACAGTCGACCACACGGGGCGTGACAGCGCGTCGCTCGGAGGACGGGACGGTCGCTCAGACGCTGAGCAGGCCCATCACGGCGCGGACGAGCGGTTCTTCGTCTTCGTCGGTGCTCACCACCAGGAGCATCCCGCGGCCGCCGCAGTACACCTGCAGCAGTTTCCGTCCGTCGAGCGTCCCCGATTTGTACTCGACCCGTTCGTGGGTCGGCCGAAGCCCCGCGAACAGTCCGTGGCGGACGAAGTCCTGCCGCATCTCCTCGGCGAGGTCCGAGAGTCGCTCGACGAGTGCGGTCCTGTCGTCGTACGACGCGGAGAGTTCGTCGCTGACGTGGAAGAGGTCGAACGCCGTCGCGCCGTAGACCGCGACGAGGTCGAGTGATTCGTCGGCGACCGACTCCAACGTCTTCACCGCGACGTTCCTGTCGGGACCGGGCCAGTTCGCGCTTTTCATCTGGGCTGGGTTGTGAATCATCCACTCACCCTCCCGTTCCGACGCGGGAGTCTCCCATCCCCCGAATCCACGCCTGGAACATTCATGCGATTCTGAATTAGCAGAATGTCACATAAAGCTATAGGTGATTTTTCACGCGAAGAAAAAACGCCCGCCGCACACCGCCGTGAACGCGCCGTCAGCGGCGGATTCGTCGCAATCGCGTGACGTGTCGCGCGTGCCCGAGCGGTGGTCCTCGCGGGCCCGTTCGCGTGTCCGGTGTTCGCTCACTCGCCGGGGACCTCTCGGGACGGCGGGTCGTCGACCGTCTCCTCGCGGTGGTCGACGCGCGTCCCGTACGCCCCGTCGCGGAGGGTGACGACGGCCCGGTGGAACGTCGCCTCGTAGCGCTTGTAGTGCGTTCCGTCGTCTTCGACGGTGGCGCTCGACGCCACGAGCCCGTGTTCGGCCAGTTTGTCCAGTCGCCGGTACACCGTCGGGAGTGAGAGGCCGTGTTCGTCGCCGAGTTCCTTCGCGGACCGGGGTCGCTCGCTCACCGAAGCGAGGATGTCCCGAGCGTCCCCGTCGCCGAGGACGTCGAGCAGGTGGTCGCCGTCCGTCTCGTCACCCATACAGATAGTCAGGATGGCGGTGACCCTATAGGCGTTTCTGTGGTGTCGCCCGGGTTCGCCCGCCCGTTCGGGCGCCGATTCCCCACGAGCCGTCTCTCTCGCTGACAGAACTGGCGGAGGGAGGCTCGGAACTTACGAGGTGGTTTGACAACACCTAAGTCCGGTCTCACCCGAGTTGGTTCCGTGCAACCGACACCGGAGGTTGTCCTCGCCGTAGTCTTCCTTCCGTTCGTCGCCGCGGCGCTCACCCCGGCCGTCTTCCGGGTTCTCGGAGAGCGAACCGCGTACTTCGCGGCGGCGACGGCGCTGGTCTGTTTCGGACTGGTGTCACAGCTGTATCTGGCGGGGGCACACGGAACCGTCTCGTTCGACTGGATTCCCTCGCTCGGGGTCTCGCTGGCGTTCTACGTGGACGGGTTGGCGCTCCTCATCGCCTTCCTCGCAAGCGGCGTCGGGGTACTCATCCTCACGTACTCCGGCGGCTACATGCACGGCGAACCCGGGCAGGCGAAGTACTACGCGACGCTGCTGGCGTTCATGGGGTCGATGCTCGGCGTCGCCCTCGCGAGCGACCTCGTCTCCCTGTTCGTGTTCTGGGAACTGACGAGTCTGTCGTCGTTCCTCCTCATCGGCCACTACACGAGCGAGGACGCCTCGCAGTACGCCGCGCGGAAGTCGATGCTCATCACCGTCTCGGGCGGCCTGTTCATGCTCGTCGGCTTCCTGCTTCTCGTCTGGGTGTCCGGACAGGTCCTCCCGGAGGCGACGTACAGCCTCCCCGTCCTGCTCGAGAACGCCGGTGCCATCCGCGCGGGTCTGGGCGAGGCGGGCCTCCTGATTCCGGCCCTCGTCCTCCTCGGCCTCGGGGCGGCGACGAAGTCCGCGCAGGTGCCGTTCCACATCTGGCTCCCGAACGCGATGGAGGCACCCACGCCCGTCTCGGCGTTCCTCCACTCCGCGACGATGGTGAAAGCCGGCGTCTACCTCGTCGGCCGGTTCCGACCGCTGTTCCTGAGCGAGGAGGCGGCGTACTTCGGCGAGTGGACGATGCTCTTCGCCGTCCTCGGCCTGCTGACGATGACCGTCGCCGCCGTGCTGGCGGTGGCGTCGACGGACATCAAGGAACTGCTGGCGTACTCCACCGCCTCCCACCTCGGCCTCATCGTCGCCGCGTTCGGCTTCGCCAACGAGTACGGCGCGGAGGCCGGCGCGTTCCACATCCTGAACCACGCGTCGTTCAAGGCGGCGCTGTTCCTCGTCGCGGGCATCGTCGCCCACGAGGCGGGGACGCGGAAGATAGCGGAACTCGGCGGCCTGCGGAAGCATCTGCCCGTGACGGCGGTCATCGCCGTCGTCGCGTCGCTGTCGATGGCGGGCCTCCCGCCGTTCAACGGCTTCTACTCGAAGGAACTGCTGTTCGAAGCGGCGTGGTACGCGGGGACGGACATCGGCGGCCTCGGCTACCTGTTCCCCGTCGTCGCCGTCCTCGGGAGCGTGTTCACGTTCCTCTACTCGCTCAAGTTCGCCTCGCTGTTCTTCGGCGACGAACCCGACGCCCTGGGGCACGTCCACTCGCCGCCGACGGTGATGCTCGTGCCGCCCGCGATACTCGCCCTGCTCGTCCTCGGCATCAGCGCGTCGGCGACGCTCGGACTGGGTCCCGAGACGCCTATCAACGCGTTCGTCGGCCACGTCTACGCGAGCGTCGCCGCCGGCGAGGCGCACGGGTTCTCCATCGGCTTCCCGACGAAGCTGACGCCGTACGTGGTGATGAGCGGACTCACTATCCTCGGCGGCGCCGTCACCTTCCCGTTCTACGACCGCCTGCACGACGGCATCAACGCGGCGCTCCGCGGGCCCGTGCGCGCGAACTGGTGGTACGACAACGGCGTCGAGGGCCTCTCGACGGCGAGCGTTCGGTCGATTCCGCACGCCCAGAACGGGCTGCTCCGCACGTACGCGACGTGGGGGCTCGGCGGCGTCACGGTGCTGGCGCTGGGCGGTTACCTCGCCGCGAGCGTCTCCCTGCCCGCCTTCACCGGGTTCGCCGTCACGCCCGCCATCTTCCTCGTCCTCCTCGTGGCCGTCGTCGGGGCCGTCGCGGTGGACATCGCGCCCTCGCACGTCGCGGGCGTCCTCACGCTCTCCATCCTCGGCTTCATGGTCGCCATCTTCTACATCCTCGCGGACGCGCCGGACCTCGCGCTGACCCAACTGGTCGTCGAGACGCTGGTGCTCGTCATCTTCCTCCTCGTCCTCAACCGCCTGCCGGCGTTCTACGGCGAGGTGAACCCCTCGCGGGCGATACGCGACGGCGTCCTCGCGGTGGCCGTCGGCGCGACGGTGTTCGTCACCGTCCTCGTCACGACGGCCGCCTCGCCCGCCGACCCCATCTCGGGCTTCCTCGCCGAACGCGCGGGCATCCCCGCCGAACACGGGCCGTTCTTCACGGACTACGGCGGCGGCGGCAACATCGTGAACGTCATCCTCGTGGACTTCAGGGCGTTCGACACGATGGGAGAGATTGCGGTCGTCGCGATGGCCGCGCTGGCCATCCTGACGCTCGTCCGTATGCGCGAACGGGGTGAGACGAAATGAGCGGACGCGACGTCGACAGTCGGCCGTACGACTACGAGGCCGACCGGCGAACGACGGTCATCGCGCGGATGGTGACGCGCATCGTCGTGCCGTTCATGCTCGTCACCGCCGTCGCCCTCCTGTTGCAGGGGCACAACCTCCCCGGCGGCGGGTTCATCGGCGGCGTCCTCACGGTGGCGGCGTTCGTCCTCATCTACGTCATCTTCGGCCTCGACTACGTTCAGACGGAGGTGCTGCGGCTGTCGCCCGACGAGAGCGGACACAGCCCCATCGAGACGTACCGCTGGCTGTTCGGCGGCGGGCTCGCGCTCGCCGTCCTGAGCGGCCTCGTCCCCATCCTCTTCGGGTACGAGTTCCTCACGCAGGGCGTGTGGTTCTTCAAGCACGTCCCGCTGTACGAGGAGTTCGAGGTGGCGAGCGCGCTGTTCTTCGACTTCGGCGTGTTCTTCACCGTCGTCGGCGCGCTGCTCACCGTCGCCGCGGAGGTGGGACGGGAATGACGCAGTTCGTCCTCGCGGCCGTCCTCGGCACCCTGTTCGCCCTCGGGACGTACCTCGTCCTGCGCCGGGACGTGGTCCGCGTCATCTGGGGCATCACCATCATCAGCCAGTCCGCCAACGTCTACCTCGTCACGATGGGCGGGCTGTCCGGGCTCGCTCCCATCACCGGCCACGGCGGGTCCGCCGAGTCGGTGAGCGACCCACTCGTGCAGGCCCTCGTCCTGACGGCCATCGTCATCGGCTTCGGGACGACGGCGCTGGCACTCGTCCTGACGTACCGCGTCTACGAGGAACACGGAACAATCGACATGTACGAACTCGGAGGTCACGGCGAATGAGTACGGTCGTCGTCGCACCGCTGTTGGTCGCCCTCGTGACGGCCATCGCGACGCTTCTGACGCGAACGAACGACGGCGTCAACCGGGCGGTGAGCCTGCTCGGCGGCGTCGGCTACCTCGCCGCCGCCGCGCTCCTGTTCCAGCGCGTCGTCCTCCCCCTCGGCTCTCCGGGGCGGACCGTCGTCTACCAGGTGGCCGACTGGCAGGCGCCGTTCGGCATCGTCCTCGTCGCCGACCCCCTGTCGGCGTTCATGGTCGCCCTCTCGGCCGTCGTGTCGCTGTGCGCGCTGACGTACTCCGTCCTCTACGTGGACAGCTTCGGCCAGCGACTCTCCTACCACCCGCTGTACCACTTCATGGTGGTCGGCGTCACCGGCTCGTTCCTGACGGGCGACATCTTCAACCTGTTCGTCTGGTTCGAGGTGATGCTGATGTCGAGCTACATCCTCGTGCTGTTCTACAGCGGTCCCGAACACACCCGCGCGGCGCTGAACTACGTCGTGCTGAACCTCATCGGCAGCGCGGTGATGCTGCTCGCCATCGGCGGCCTGTACGCCACGACTGGGACGCTGAACATGGCCGACCTGGCGCGCAGGCTGGCCGACCCGGCGACGTACGACGTCGCCGTCGCGCCGGTGCTGGGGCTGGCGGCCGTCCTCTTCTCCGTGTTCGCGCTGAAGGCCGGGCTGGTGCCGTTCCAGTTCTGGGTACCGGCGGCCTACCGCGCGGCGCCCGCACCGGTGACGGCGATGCTCGCCGGCGTCGTGAAGAAGGTGGGCGTGTACGCCATCGTCCGCCTCTACTTCACCGTGTTCGCCGCCGCGACGCTGCCGGTGTCGCTCCCGTTCGTCGCCGGCGACTCGATGCTCGCGTTCTTCGGTCCGGTGCTGTTCGTCATGGCCACCGCGAGCATCGTCCTCGGCGGTGTCGGCGCCGTCGGCCGCCCGGACGTCGACGAACTGCTCGCGTACTCCTCCATCAGTCAGGTCGGCTTCATCGTCCTGCCGTTCGCCGTGGCCGCGACGGCCGACTCGACGGCCGTCCGGACGCTCGGCGTCACGGCCGGACTCGTCTACGCGTTCAACCACGGCCTCGCCAAGAGCCTCCTCTTCCTCGCGTCGGGGACGGTACAGGAGGCGGTCGGCACCGCGCAGTTCGACCAACTCGGCGGGCTGGCCCGCCGCGCGCCCGTCCTCGCCGCCGCGTTCTTCCTCGGCGCGTTGACGCTCATCGGCGTACCGCCCCTCTCGGGCTTCTTCGGCAAACTGCTCGTCTTCCAGACGGCGGCCGACGCCCTCGCGGGCGGCGCTGCCGGCGCGAGCGCGGCCATCCTCGTCGCCCTCCTCGGGGCCGTCCTGACCATCGCGTACTACACGCGCGCGTGGAACGACGCCTTCTGGGGGACGCCCGGGTCGGCCGTCGAGGCGGCCATCCCGAGTCGGTGGGCCGGCCCCGTCGAAGTCGAGGCCGAGGAGGGGGCCGTCGCCGCCGGAAGCGGACGGACCGACGGCGGCGACGCCCCCGACGACGGACCGCCGACGAGTTTCGCGCTCACCGTCGAAGTCGTCGTCGTGGCGGCGATGGCCGTCACCGTCGTCGCGTTCGGCCTCGGCTTCGAGGCGGTGTACGTCTCGGCGACGGCCGCGGCCGAAGCGGCCCTCGACACCGGCGGCTACGTCGAGGCGGTCCTCGGGTCGGCCGCGGCGCTCTCGGGGGTGGTCGCGTGACCCGGCGCTGGCCGCTCACGGGACTGCTCTTGGCCGTCCTCTGGATATTCGTCCGCGGGGTCGAACTCGCCCCGCGCGCACTCGCGGAGGAGTTCCTCATCGGACTGCTCGTCGGGATGCTCGTCGCGTACTTCCTGCGCGGCTTCTACACCCCGCAGATCGGTCCCGCCCGCGCGGTGACAGTCGCTCCCTACGCGATTCTGTACCTGCTCGTGTTCGTCAAGGAACTCGTGACCGCCAACTGGGACGTCGCGCGACGGGTACTCGCGCCCTCGATGCCCATCGACCCGCGCGTCATCGAGGTGCCGCTTCGGGTCCGTTCGGACCTCGCCATCACGACCATCGCGAACAGCATCACCCTCACGCCGGGGACGCTCACCATGGACTACAACGCCGAGACGAACACGCTCTACGTGCACAGCATCGACGGCTCCGACCGCGACGCGCTGTTGGACCCGATACGAACGTGGGAGGACTACGCCCTCGTCATCTTCGACGAGGAGCTGAAACCGGGCGACCCGGTGCCGCAGTTGGAACCCGACGGAGGTGAGCGCGGTGGCGACTGAGACGCTCGCCGACGTGTCGCCGACGCTCGACCTCGTCGTGACCGCCGCCCTCGTCGTCAGCGCGGCGCTCACGCTCCTCGTCAGCTACCGCATCATCAAGGGACCGACCGTCCCGGACCGCGTCGTCGCGCTCGACGTCATCGGGACGAACGTCGTCGCCATCGCCGTCCTCTACGCGATGGCGACGCTGCAGGGCTTCTTCATCGACGTGAGCCTCGTGCTCGCCATCATCGGCTTCATGAGCACCGTCACCGTGGCGCGGTACGTCACGGAGGGGGACATCATCGAATGATTCAGTCACTCTCGACAGCGCTGGTTCCACTCGTCGCCGAGAGCGGAGGAGCGACCCACGCCGCCGGCCCGATACGGACGGCGCTCGTCGTCGCCCTCCTCGCCGTCGGGACGTTCTTCCTCATCGTCGGCACCGTCGGACTGCTCCGCCTGCCGAACGTCTACAACCGGATGCACGCCACCACGAAGTCGACGACGCTCGGGGCGGCCAGCATCGCGCTCGGCGGGTTCGTCTTCTACGGCCCGGGCGGCGACGGCCTGATGGCGCTCGTGACGGTACTGTTCCTGTTCCTCACGGCGCCGACCGGCGCGCACATGATATCGCGGGCCGCCCAGCGACTGGGCATCGTCTTCGAGGAGGAGGCGACGTGGCCCGTCGAACCGCCCGAGTCGGGGGCCGAATCCGCGTCCGACGACGCCGGGTCCGACGACGCCGCACCGAGCGACGACTGAACGGCGTTTTCCGACTCCCCGCCTCGGACGCGCGCCGGGGGTCGGTTCCCGAATCGCTTCTCACCCGCGCTCAGAGTTCGGCGGCCAACGCCTCGGCGACCCGTTCTCCGAGTGCGGTCTTCGACCCCGAGAACTCGGCCACGTCGTCCGCGCGGACGAACAGCGTTCTGGTCCGCGCTTCGCCCATCACGGAGGCGTCGTTCGCGACGACGAACGACAGGTTCGCCCGGTCGAGTATCCCTCGCGCGGCCGCGACCATCGCCTCGTCGTCGCCGCTGGTCTCGGCCTTGAACCCGACGATGGCGAGGTCCGGGTGCGCCTCGCGCACGGTGTCGATGAGCTTCGGCGTCGGTTCGAGTTCGAGCGTCCGGGCGTCGCCCGAGCGGAGTTTCTCCGCGGCGGCGTCGACGGTGTAGTCGGAGATGGCCGCCGCCGAGACGAGGGCGTCGGCCCCGTCGGCGGCGTCGAGGACGGCGTCCAGCATCTCCGCGCTCGTCTCCACCGACTCCACGTCGGCGTACGGCACGTCGCCGCCGTCGTGGACGAGGGTCACGTCCGCGCCGCGGACGTAGCACGCGCGGGCGACTTCCCGCCCCGTCCGGCCGGACGACCGGTTCGTCAGCACCCGGACGGGGTCTATCGGTTCGGCGGTGGCGCCGGCGGTGACGACGACGCGTCTGCCCGCCAGCGTCTGTTCCGTCGTCGCCCGGGCCACGTCGGTGACGATGGCCTCCTCGGTGGCTATCTTCGCCTTCCCCTCCTCCAGTCGCGGGTCGACGAACCGGACGCCCCACGACTCGACGCGGTCGATGGCGTCGAGGACGCCCGGGTGGTCGTACATCGGTTCGTGCATCGCGGGCGCGACGACGACGGGCACGTCAGCGCCGAGTGCCGTCGTCGCGCACGTCGTCACCGGCGTGTCGTCCACCGCGCCGGCTATCTTCCCGACGGTGTTCGCCGTCGCGGGCGCGACGAGGAGGACGTCCGCCCACCCGTCCCGTCCGCAGAGTTCGACGTGTTCGACGCGGCCCGTAATCTCGGTCACCACGTCGTTCTCGGTGGCGAACTCGACGGCCCACGGGTGGACGATGCCCCGCGCGCTCTCGGTCATCACGCCGCGCACCGACGCCCCGTGCCGGCGGAGTTCGTGGGCGAGTTCGACCACCTTCACCGCGGCGATACTTCCGGAGACTCCCAACGCGACGTTCACGCCTTCCAGCATCGTCGTGCGGTTCGAGGCGGGGCGGGTAAAACTGCCCGGTGCGGGTGACGGGAGAAGGTTCATATCTTCGTTCGAGAACTACGAACCGATGCCCTCCAGACGGGACCTGCTCAGCGGCGTCGGCGTCGCGGCCCTCGGCGGATTCGCTGGGTGTCTCGGCGGAGACGAGTTCGGCGCGCCCGAGACGCCGACCGACGAGTGGTGGACCGCCCGGCACGACACGCGGAACACGGCCTGTGCGCCGAACGCGACGCCGCCCGACTCGGAACCCGAACGACGCTGGTCGCGGTCGTTCGAGACGGAGACCCCCGTGGGACTTCTCGTCTCGGCCGACTCGGTGTACGCCGTCCGTGAGACCGGAACGGACGCGTTGGGCCGAGACGACGGCGCATGGAAGTGGAACACACACGGAGGAGACCAGACGCCCGCCAGCGGCCTCTCCCGAGTAGCGACGCTCGCGCCCGACACGCTCTACACTGCCGATGGTAGACACGTCCGCGCGTTCGACCGGGACGGGACGGTTCGCTGGCAGACCGCGTATCCGAACACGACCGGGACCACGCGCATCTACGGCGTCCTGCCGACCGACGACGGCGTTCTCCTCGGTGACCACGGCAGACTGCTGGCGTTCGACTCGGACGGGAATCACCGATGGACGTTCGGGACGAACGGGGCTGACGCGACGTACCCCGGCGTCGCGGCCGACGGTGACGGCGGAACGGACCTCCTCCTCGCTGCGCCCGGACCGCTCCAGTCGCTGTCGTCTCCCACGACTATCGACTCGCTCCTCGGGCGAGGCCCGTCCGTGCGGTGGGAGACGAGTGCCCGCGGCCGCCCGACGTGGCCCGTCGTCACCGACGAGTACGTCGTCGTCGGGGACACGGACAGGGCGGGCGGCGCGCGGACCCACGGGGACCTCCACGTCTATCGCCGCGACGGAACGCGCGTCCGGTCGGTGTCGACGGAGGGCGGTCACCCCCACCTCGCGCTCACGTCCGACGAGTCGGCCATCGTCTACGGAACCGGCGTCGGGGGCGACGGCGAGGGAACCGTCACCGCACTCGAACTCGCGTCCGGCGAGACGCGGTGGGCGCGCGACGACTTGGCCGTGGCCGACTGGGGAACCTCGCTCGTCGTCTCGGGTGAGACCTGCCTGTTCGCGGGGGCGACGGACGACCGGTCGTCCCGCGTCCACGCGCTCGACGCCGCGACGGGCGAGACGAAGTGGACGCTGTCGACGGAAGCGGGAACTCCCGAGAGCGTCGTCGCCGCCGGACCCCGAGTGTACGTCGTCACGACGGCGGGCGTCGTCGCGGCTTACGAGTGACGAGTCGTTCGCTTACCCGTCCAGTCGGCCCAGTTCGTCGTCGACCAGACTCGGGTGCGTGCGCTGGGGTTCCTCGTGCGGGTCGGCGAAGAACTCCCGCATCACCTCGCGGGACTCCGCCTCCCGTCGCTCCCGTTCGGCGGCGTCTATCTCCTCGCATCCCGGCGGCACCTCCCGCCCGCGGTCGGTGAAGTAGCCCTCCGGCGTCACCCAGTCGTGGTAGTACGCCACGTCGCTGTCGTGGACCAGGGTCAGGGCGACTTCCGCGCCGTGGCCCGCGGCGACGACGGCCTGGTGGTACTGCTCCGAGATGCGACCCGCGGCGTAGACGCCTTCGACGGACGTGCGGCCCGCCTCGTCCACGTCGACGTAACGCTTGCTCCCCGCGTCGCGTATCGTCACGTCGAGTTCGTCGAGGTAGTCCGCGTCGGCCCACGAGGCGGCGACGACGAACCGACTGCGCACCGTCTCCACCGTCCCGTCGGCGTCGACGGACGCGACGAACCGCGCGCCGTCCGCCGCGGCGCGTTCGACCGAGAGGACGCGGCCCGTCTCGCGGGCGACGCCGTTCCGGTCGGCCTGTTCGCGGAGCAAGTCGCCGAACAGGCGGGCGTTCACGCCCGCGGGGAAGCCGGGGACGTTCTCCAGGTGTGCGTTTCGGTTCAGGATGCTCTCTCCGTCGTTGACGACGAGGGTGTCGAGGCCGGCGCGGGCGGTGAACGTCGCGGCGGTGAGGCCGGCGACGCCGCCCCCGACGACGAGCACGTCGGTCGAGTCTCGCGGCTCCATGCGGAGCGGTACCAGCCTGTCGAGGATGAGTCCGTCGGTTCGGGGTCGAAACGCCTTACAGCCGGTAGTCCGAGTCGTTCAGTCGCCCCTCGTCGGTGGCGTCGAGGCTGACGAGTCCGGTCGGGTTCGCACCCGCCTCCACGCGGAGTCGCCACCGTCCGTCCGCGAGGGGGGTGGCCTCGGTGAACGAGACGGGCCTGTCGGGGAGGCGGCGCACGAGTTCGACCGCTATCGGGAGCGTCGGCAGTCGACCGGTGCGTTCGGCGAGCGCGTAGTCCCCGAACGTCACCTCCCACGCGTCGCCGCCGGGACAGGCGTCGATGTCCGTCTCGTCGACGAACGACGCCTCGCAGAGGCGCGTCGTCGTCGCCCCGAGGGCGGACCGGACCGTCGGTTCCGACAGGCGCGCGCCGCCGTTCGGCCCCGCGAGCAACTCGGCGGCTTCGGCGACGACGACCCGTTGCTCGGCGGCGTCGAGTCGCGCGTCGAGTTCGCTCATCATGCTCCACAGCATCGTGAGACAGAAGTCGTCCCGCTCGGTGACCACCTCGGCCAGCGTCAGGTACGTCTCCATCGCGGCGGACTCGACGCGCCTGTGGCCCGTCGCCGAGAGCGACTCGAAGACCGCTGCGGACACGTCGTGACAGAAGGTGATGTAGCGCGTCCGGCCGTCGGGGTCGGCCGACTCCGGCGCGTCGCGGCGGGGGGACGAGGGGTCGACGCCGGTGTCGTCGGCCACGGCGCGGACCCGGGGTTCGTGGTGCGGCAACTGCGGGTCGTACCGTCGGAGCGCCGACCGGTAGTTCGAGGCGGCTTCGACCGCCTGTTCGGCGTCCTCGCGGGAGCCGAACCGCATCCCCGTCAGCGGGAGCGGTTCGCGTCCGGTTCGGTCGCAGACGACGGCGTACGCGCCCGTCGGCGCGGCGAACCCGCTCACGTGAGAGCGGATATCCCGAAGCGTCCCACCCACCATCTCGATTGGACAACGCTCTGTCACCCAGAAGTAGTTTCTGATGTACCGCTGTCGGTTCCGGCCGGCGTCCGCCCGGCGCGACCCCCACAAGGCTTTGTTCGCGGCCCCCCAACTCGCGTCTCGTGGACGAAATCGTCGTCACCACCGTCGTCTACCTCCCGCGCGAGGAGGTGTACGACTTCCTCGTCGACTTCCCTCGCTACGCGAACTACTCGAAGCACCTGAAGGACGTCACCCAACGCGGCGACGGTGAGGCGGGCACCCGATACGCGTTACACTTCACGTGGTGGAAACTCAACTACACGGCCCACTCGAAGGTGACCGAACTCCACCCGCCGGACCGCATCGAGTGGCGCATCGTGCGGGACTTCCGCGCCCACGGTCGGTGGCGCGTCGAGGAACTGGACGAACTGCCCGACGACGCGCCCGAGGACGCCGAGACGGCCTGCCGGGTCTTCTTCGAGGTGTCGTACGACGCCGAGTCCGCGGACGAGAGTTCGTTCGACCTCCCGCGACTCGTCTCGTTCGGCTGGGTGATAGACAAGCTCAAACCGGTCTTGGAGAAGGAGGCAGAACGCATCGTCGAACGCGTCGTCGAGGACCTGGAGGGGCGGCGGCGCCGGATAGACCTGAGCGTCGACCGCCGGCGCAAGTGAGCGACCGATGAGCGACTGGCCGCCGGACGAACGGCCGCCGGACGAACGGCCGACCAGAGACCGACCGCCGGGTGTCCGACTCGTGCGTGACCGCCCCGCGACCGAGCGGGGAGCGCGAGCCGATGTCGAAAGAAGAATACCGGTTCGCTCGCAAATCGGGGCAGAAATGCAACGTGGAGGCCGCCTCGGATGCGAGTAGTAATCGTCGGTGCGGGGCAGGTCGGGTCGAGCATCGCGGCCGACCTCGGCGACGTTCACGAAGTCGTCGTCGTGGACCGGGACGCCGAACGCGTCGAGGAGATGAACTACTCGCTCGACGTGCTGGGCATCACGGGCGACGGGACCGCGCTGTCGACGCTCGAACAGGCGGGTATCGAGGACGCCGACATGGTCATCGCCTCGACGGACAACGACGAGACGAACATCGTCGTCTGCTCGACGGCGAAGGCCATCAGCGACGCGTTCACCATCGCTCGCGTCAAGAACACCGAGTACCTCCGGACGTGGCAGCGGTCGAAGAAGGCGTTCGGCATCGACTTCATGGTGTGTACGAACCTGCTGGCCGCCGAGTCCATCGTCCGCATCATCGGCCTGCCCGCCGCCCGCGACGTGGACCCGTTCGCCGGCGGGCAGGTGCAGATGGCCGAGTTCGAGGTGGACGACGACAGTCCCATCTCGAACGTCACCGTCCGCGAGGCGGACCGCTTCGAGGCGCTGACGTTCGCCGCCATCCTCCGGAACGGCTCCATCGAGTTGCCGCGCGGCGAGACGGTCATCCAGCCGGGTGACCGCGTCGTCGTCATCGGGACGCCGAGGAGCGTCCAGGATTTCGCGCGCTCCGTCGCCCCCGACGAGTCCCCGGGGGCCGCCGAGGAAGTCGTCGTCGTCGGCGGTTCCGAAGTCGGCTACCACGTCGCCCGACTGCTGGAGGAACGCGGCTTCCGCCCGCGTCTGGTCGAACGCGACCCCGACCGGGCGCGCACACTCGCCGAAGCGCTCCCCGACACCGTCGTGATGGAGTCGGACGCGACGGACATGGAGTTCCTCGAACGCGAACACGTCGGCGAGGCCGACCTGGTGGTCGCGGCGCTGGAGTCCGACGAGAAGAACCTGCTCGTCTCTCTCCTCGCGGCGCGCCTCGGCGTCGAACGCACCGTCGCGGTCATCGACACGACGGAGTACGTGGACCTGTTCGAGGCCGTCGGCGTCGACGTGGGCGTGAGCCCCCGTGAAGTCGTCGCCGAGGAGATTACGCGCTTCACGCGCGAGGGCGGCGCGGAGAACGTCGCCCTCATCGAGTCGGACAAGGCCGAGGTGCTCGAAATCGAAGTGGACGACGCGAGCGTCCTCGCCGGCCGGGAGATTCGCGAGTCGGTCTCCGAACTCCCGGACGGCGTCGTCGTCGGTGCCATCACTCGAAACCGCGAGTTCATCACCCCGCGGGGGGACACCGTCGTCGAGGCGGGCGACCACGTCGTCCTGTTCGTGGACGCCTCCGTCGTCGGCGACGTGACGGCGATGCTGTGACGCCTGCTCCGTTTCCGTAAACTAATACGTCTCGGCGCGTGAGCACGGAGACACGCTCCGATGAAGCTACGTGTCGACTACCGAGCCAGCCTCAGTCTCGTCGGGACCGTCCTCAAGTATCTCGCGGTCCCCCTGTGTCTGCCGCTCCTCGTTGCGCTCTACTACGGCGAGACGACGCTGCCGTTCGTCGTCACCATCGCCCTCACCGTCGCCGTCGGGGCGGGACTGGAGCGCCTCGAACCCGACCCGGACATCCGCGCCCGCGAGGGCTTTCTCATGGTCGCCGTGACGTGGTTCGCCGTCACCCTCGTCGGCGCGGTACCGTACCTCGTGGAGGCGCACGGCCTGCCGCCCGTCGTCCTGCCGTTCCACCCCAACTCGACGCTCGCGAACCCCGCCAACGCGCTGTTCGAGAGCATGAGCGGGTTCACCACGACGGGAGCGACGGTGCTGGGCGACATCTCGTTCGACACGCACAGCCGCGCAGTCATGATGTGGCGACAGCTGACGCAGTGGCTCGGCGGCATGGGTATCGTCGTCCTCGCCGTCGCCATCCTGCCCGAACTCTCCGTCGGCGGCGCGCAGTTGATGGACGCCGAGGCGCCCGGCCCCGGCATCGAGAAACTCACGCCGCGCATCGCCGAGACGGCCCGCGCGCTCTGGGGGGCGTACCTCGGTTTCACCGTCCTCGAAGCGACCCTGCTCTACGGCCTGTTCCTCCTCGGCGTCGACCCGAACATGACGCTCTACAACGCCGTCGCGCACGCGTTGACGACGATGCCGACGGGCGGGTTCTCCCCCGAGGCGCGGAGCATCGAGGCGTTCTCGGCGGCCGCACAGTGGATAATCGTCCCGTTCATGGTCGCCGCCGGGACGAACTTCGCGCTGTTTTGGCACGCGCTCACCGGCAACCCGCGGCGCATCTTCGAGGACAGCGAGTTCCGCTTCTACGTCGGCGCGATGGCGACGTTCACCGCGGTTCTCTCGGTCCTCCTGTTCACGGGCGTCGGCTTCACGCAGACCGTGGTCGGGCAGTCGACGTTCGACGCGGCCTACCTCGGCGAGTTCACGGCGCTCGTCACCGGACAGGTCGAACCCGCGGTGCGGCAGGCGGTGTTCCAGGTGGTCTCCATCGTGACGACGACGGGGTACGCCAGCATGGACTTCAACACGTGGAGTCCGGTCGCGCAGTACGTCCTCCTGTTCGCCATGTTCGTCGGCGGCTCCGCGGGGTCGACCGGCGGCGCGGTGAAGGTCGTCCGCTGGTACGTCATCCTGAAGTCCATCCGCCGGGAACTGTTCACGACCGCACACCCCGACGCGGTCCGCCCCGTCCGCCTCGGCGGCCGCGCGCTCGACGAACGCGCGATTCGCGGCATCTACGCGTTCACCCTCCTCTACATGGTCATCTTCTTCGTCGCAAGCGGGCTCCTCTTCCTCGACGCGGCGCGCTACGGCCTGAACCTCTCGGTGCTGGAGACGATGTCGGCCGTCGCCGCGACCCTCGGCAACGTCGGCCCCGGGTTCGGCGTCGTCGGCCCGATGGGGAGTTACCTCGGGTTCTCGAACGCGGGCAAACTGTTCATGGTCGTCCTGATGTGGATCGGTCGGCTGGAGATTCTGCCCGTCCTCGTCATCCTGACGCCGGAGTACTGGCGGCGGTAGTCGCGTCGCGTCCTGCGACGACGGTGGCCGTCGAAGCCCGCGGTTGCAGGGCCCCCCGACCGCCGGCGGAAGACCTTTCGGGCGGTCGGCCGTCTACCGCCCATGAAATTCGGTGTCCTGAGCACCGCGGGTATCGCTCGCAAGTCGCTGATTCCGGCCATCCACGCGAGCGACCACGAGGTGACGGCCGTCGCCTCGCGGGACGCCGAGACGGCGGCGACGTTCGCCGCGAACAACGGGATTCCGGAGTCCTACGGGAGCTACGAGCGACTCCTCTCGGCCGACGTGGACGCGGTGTACAACCCGCTCCCGAACGCGTTGCACGCCGAGTGGACCCGCCGGGCCGCCGACGCCGGACTGGACGTGCTCTGCGAGAAGCCGCTGACGACCGACGCCGAGAGCGCCGCCGACCTGTTCGACTACTGCGAAGACGCCGACGTGACGCTCATGGAGGCGTTCATGTACCACTTCCACCCGCGGACCGTCCGCGCCCGTGAGATAGCGTCCGAGGAACTCGGCGCGGTGCGGTCCGTCGAGGCGGCGTTCAAGTTCCGGCTCGACGACCCCGCGGACATCCGCCTGAACCCCGAACTCGGCGGCGGGTCGCTGTTCGACGTGGGGAGCTACGCCGTCAGCGCGGCGCGGAACTTCCTCGGCGAACCCGACCGGGCGTACGCCCACCTCGCCGACACCCGCGACAGCGGCGTCGACACCGAGGCGGCGGGAGTGCTGGAGTACGCCGACGGACGCACCGCCCGCGTCGCCTCGGGGTTCGACACGACGCACGTCGAACGCTACCGCGTCGAAGCGGTCGACGGCTATCTGGAGGCGACGGACTGCTTCGGACCCGGCCGGACGTCGGTCGGCCTCACCTACGGCGTCGACGGGCGCGAGGTGACCGAGACGTTCGACGCGGTGGACCAGTACCGCCTGCAGGTCGACCACTTCGCCGAGGCGGCCGCGGCCGGGACGACGCCCCGAGTCGACCGCGCGGAGACGGTGGCGAACATGCGCGCAATCGACGCCCTGCGAGCGAGCGCGGCCGAGGGGCGACCGGTCCCGGTCGGCCGGGACGGCGAGTGACGGGCGTCGGGGACCGCCGAACTCGACCGACGCAGACACCGACGCGACTCGCGTCCGGTCGGGCGGTCCGACCGTCGCGAGCGGAAACGCTCATGGGACTGGTGGCTCACTCGTCCGTATGAACCGCAGACGAGGAGGAAGCACGTGCGCGTCGTAATCGTCGGCGCCGGTGAGGTCGGATCGAACATCGCCGCCAGCCTCGCGGACTCGCACGACGTGGTGGTGGTGGACGTCGACCCCGAACGGGTCGAGGAGGTGAAGTATTCGCTGGACGTGCTCGCGATAGAGGGCGACGGGGCGTCTATCGACACGTTGGAGGAGGCCGGCGTCGCCGACGCCGACCTCCTCATCGCCAGCACGGACGACGACGAGACCAACCTCGCCACCTGCGGGACGGCCAAAGCGCTCGGCGACCCGTTCACCATCGCCCGCGTCAAGCAGGTGGGGTTCCTCCGGACGTGGGAGCGGTCCCGCGGCGCGTTCGACGTCGACTTCATGGTCTGTTCGAACCTCGTCGCCGCCGAGGACATCGTTCAGGTCATCGGCCTCCCCGCCGCCGTCAACGTCGAGCAGTTCGCGCAGGGACTCGTCCAGATGGCGGAGTTCGAGATCGGCGAGTCGAGTTCCGTCGCCGGGCAGACGGTCAGCGAGGCCGACCAGTACGAACTGCTCACGTTCGCCGCGATTCTCCGCGACGACGACGTCGAGATACCAGACGGCGACAGCCGAATCGAAGCCGGCGACCGCGTCGTCGTCATCGGGATGCCGAAGGCCGTCCACGAGTTCGCGCTGACGGCCGCCCCGACGCGGATGCCGAACGACGCGACGAACGTGTTCGTCGTGGGCGGCGGCGAAATCGGCTTTCAGACCGCGCAGTTGCTCCAGGAGCGCGGTCTCTCGCCGCGACTGGTCGAACGCGACCCCGAACGGGCGCGCGAACTGGCCGAACAGCTCTCGGAGACGGTCGTCCTCCAGATGGACGCGACCGACACGGACGCGCTCGAACGGGAGAACGTCGGCACCGCCGACGTCGTCGTCGCCGCCCTCGACTCCGACCAGAACAGCCTCTTCGCCGCGCTGGTCGCGAAGCGACTCGGCGCGAAGCGGGCCGTCGCGGTGGTCGAGGACGGAGACCACCGGGACCTGTTCGAGACGGTCGGCGTGGACGCGGCGGTCAACCCGCGCGTCGTGACCGCGGAGGAGATTACGCGAATCACGCGCGAGGAGACGGCCGAGAAACTCACGTTCATCGAGGACGACCGCGCCGAGGTGTTCGAAGTGGAGGTGGACGGCGACAGCGTGCTCGCGGGGCGACCGATTCGGGAGTCCGTCGCCGACCTCCCGCGGGGCGTCGTCGTCGGCTCGATAGTGCGGGACCGGGAGTTGGTCTCGCCGCGCGGCGATACGGTCGTCGAAGTCGGCGACCACGTCGTCCTCTTCGTCGACTCGTCCGTGGCGGAGGAAGTCACCGCCGCCGTGTGAGGTCGGCGGCTCGCCGCTACCCGCCGACGCCGTCGCTCACGCGCGCCAGTACGACGGCGTGAACACGATGAGGACGGACAGAATCTCCAGTCGGCCGATCCACATCAGGACGACCATGTAGAGCTTCGAGAACGGCGAGAACGGCAGGAAGTTGTTCATCGGCCCGACGACGCCGACGCCCGGGCCGATGTTCCCGAGGGTGGCGATGGAGGCGCTCACGGCTTCGATGGCGCTGAGTTCGAGGCCGACGCGGAGGCTGTCGAGGTAGAGGACGACCGTCGAGAGGGCGAAGATGGTGACGAACGTCATCGTGAAGACGAACAGGCCGCGGACGGTCCGCTCGTCTATCACCTCGTCGGCCAGTCGGACCGGTCGCACCGCGTCGGGGTGGACCGAGGTGAACAGCTCTCGGCGGATGGTCTTCTGGACGAGGTACCAGCGGATTATCTTGACCGACCCGGCCGCCGACCCGGCGGACCCGCCGAGGAACATGGCGAACAGGAGGATGAGCTGCGCCGACTGGTCCCACGTGTTGAAGTCCATGCTGGCGTACCCCGTCGTGGTGACCACCGCCGCCGTCTGGAAGGCGGCCTGTCGGAGCGCGTGTTCGAGGTGCCCCGGAATCGGCGCGACGTTCGACGGCGACACGTCGAGGCCGAGACCCGTGAACAACAGGACGACGAAGACGCCCGTGACGGCCAGCATCGCCGCCAAGTACGCCCGGAACTCGGCGTTCCCCGTCAGCCGCCTCGGTTCGCCCATCAGGACGTACCAGAACAGCGCGAAGTTCGTCCCCGCGACGACCATGAACAGGGTGATGGCCCACTGAATCGCCGGCGAGAACGCCTCCGCGCTCCGCGCTTCGGGGGAGAACCCGCCGGTCGGCATCGTCGTCAACGCGTGCGCGACGGCGTTGTAGAGGTCCATGTTCGGCGCGACGCCGGCGAGGTGGAGGCCGTAGTAGACGACCATCGCCGCCACGGTGAACCCGATGTAGATGCGCCAGAGCGCGCTGGCCGTGTCCCGAATCCGCGGTGTCAGCTTCTCTATCGACAGTCCGGGTGCCTCCTCGTCGATGACCTGAGCGCCGCCGACGGAGAGTTCGGGCAGGATGGCGACCATCAGGACGATGATGCCCATCCCGCCGAGCCACTGGGTGACCTGCCGCCACATGAGTATCGACCGCGTGTGCCGGTCGAACGATATCTCGCCGAGCACGGTCGACCCCGTCGTCGTGAACCCGCTCATGCTCTCGAACAGCGCGTTCACCGGGTGCGCGACGGTCCCCTGCCCGGCGACGAGGTAGGGAATCGTCCCCAGGAGGGGGACCACGAACCACGTCATGCTCACGAGGAGGAACGCCTCCCTGTGGCCGAGGTCCGGCGTCGTTCGGAGTCGTTCGAGTCCCACCCCGGCGGTCACCATCACGACCATGGCGACGACGAAGGGGAGCGGGCTCTCGCCGTAGTAGAGGGCGACGCCCAGCGGGAGGGTGAGCGGGATAGCCATGTACTTGAGAACGGAACCGAGAAAGCCTACGCTCGTCCGGTAGTCCACGTAGGCGTCGATATTTGCGTTCATCACACTCTGAACGGAACCAAGAGCAGCAGTCATTTCACTCTGTAGGTATCGCTCGGGCGTTGACGTGGGGTGGTGACGCACGACAGCTCACCCGCCTCGCCCGAGAGCGGACGGATACAGTGGTGTGGTGACGCGCCACACGACCCTCCGGCCGCGGCGGTCGGAGCGGACGCGAGGCCGGCCGTGAGTCACGCTGGTGAACGCGAATCGACGGTCAGCCCCGGTCCGGTAGACGCGACGATGGTCGGTATCGGGGCGGGCATCTTCGTCCCTGTTCGGCGCGGGCGTCTACGTCCTGCTCGGAGCCTCATCGTCGTCGACTATCAGGGGAACCGCCTCGGCGGGCCCGACACCGTCATCGAACCGGGTCACCGCTACGTCGTCGCCGTCGAGTCGGGCGCGACGGACGAGGTGATGATCCTCCTCAGGGGCTGACGCCGGCGGGCCGGGCTACCGGAACCGGGCGTACCCCGCCACCGCGGCGAGGGCGGCGAGGGCGGCGACGAGGCCGAATCCGGGCGTCGACGCGCCGGTTCCGTCTCCGGTCGCCGAAGCGTCGGCCGTCGACGACGCGTCGCCGGTGAGCGTCTCGCCGGGCGCCAGCACCACACCCTCGGACTCGGCCACCGTCTCGCCGCCGCGGACGACGGTCACCGCGAACGTGTCACCGCTCGCCTGTTCGGAGAAGTCGAACGGGGCGGCGAACGACCCGTTCTCGGCGACGGTCACCGTCTGCGTCTTGAGGAACTGCGGTTGGGTGTCCCCCGCGGACTGGATGCGGAGCGTCAGGTTCGACCCCGCGTCGAGGTCCGACGTGCCGGTTATCGTCGCGTCCTCGGCCGCATGGACGACGACGCGTCCGTCCTGCGTCGCCAACTCGACAGACGACTCTTGGGCGACGACGACGCCCGTCGCGCCCGCGACGAGGCCGACGACGAGGAAGACTGTGACGAGACCACTCGTGGGAGGGAGAGACCAATCGGGCATTGCGTTCGAATCGAGTCGCGGCACCGTAGAAGACCCACCGAATGCTCAAACGGCGCTTTGAACGGACGCCGGCGGCCGCGCGAGCCCCGCGATCGGCGAACACTTTTTTCTAACTGAGGCGAGTCGAACAAAACATGAAGACATCCACCATCGTGATACTCGTCGGCGTCGTGTTCCTGTTCATCCCGATTCCGCCCATCGCCACCATCATCGGCATCCTGACCATCCTCGCCGGCGTCGCGTTCCGGGCGCTGGGCGGCAGTTAGAACCGCGTTTCGGGCGTCGGTTCGCTCCCACCTTTTCGTCGCTCCCTGACGGTCGCTCGAAACGTTGGATCAAAAACCGCTCAGTTCTCGACGGCCGACGCCGCCCGAATCATCGTGTTCCCACCTTTTCGTCGCTCCCTGACGGTCGCTCGAAAAGCTGGACCAAAAACCGCTCAGTTCTCGACGGCCGACGCCGCCCGAATCATCGTCTCTTCACCGAACTTCGGTCCGATTAGCTGGAGGCCGACCGGGAGGCCCTCCGCCTCGCCCGCCGGGACGGAGATGGCGGGGAGGTTCGCGAGGTTCACGGGGACGGTGTTGGCGTCCATCAGATACAGTTGCAGGGGGTCCGAGAGGCTCTCGCCGAGTTTCGGCGGGAGGACGGGCATCGTCGGCGTGGCGAGGACGTCCGCCTCGGCGAACGCCTCGTCGAAGTCCTGTTTTATCCACGCCCGGGCGTCTTGGGCCTTCTTGTAGTACTTGTCGTGGTAGCCCGCCGAGAGGGCGTACGTGCCGAGGAGGATGCGGCGCTTGACCTCCGCGCCGAACCCCTCCTCGCGGGTGTCGGCGTACACGTCGTTCCAGTTGCCCTCCTTGCCCGTCGAGAGGCCGTAGCGCACGCCGTCGTAGCGCGCGAGGTTCGAGGAGGCCTCGGACGTGGCGATGACGTAGTACGCCTGCACCGCGTGTTCGAGGGAGTCGAGGCTGACTTCGACCACGTCCGCGCCCTGCGCTTCGAGGTCCGCGACGGCCGCCTCGAACGTCTCGACGACGCGTTCGTCCGCGCCCTCGAGGAGGTCCGTGATGACGCCGACGGTCAGACCGTCGACGTCGCCGTCCGCGGCGGCCGCGTAGTCGGCGCCGTCGGCCGGGTGGCCGTCCGTCTCCGCGGACTGGTCGAACCGCGTCGTCGCGTCGCGTTCGTCCGCGCCCGAGATGACGTCCAGGAGGGCGGCGGCGTCCTCGACGGTGGACCCGATGGGGCCGACCTGTTCGAGGGAGTTCGCGTAGGCGACGAGTCCGTACCGAGAGACGAGTCCGTAGGTGGGCTTGATGCCGACGACGCCGCAGAAGGCGGCCGGGTTGCGCACCGACCCGCCGGTGTCCGTGCCGAGTGCGAGGTCCGCCTCGCCCGCGGCGACGGCGGCGGCCGACCCGCCCGAGGACCCCCCGGGCACGCGTTCGGTGTCAACGGGGTTCTCCGTCGGGCCGAACGCCGAGGTTTCGGTCGTGCCGCCCATCCCGAACTCGTCCATGTTCGTCTTGCCGACGATGGTCGCGCCGGCGGCTTTCAGGCGTTCGACCACCGTGGCGTCGTACGGCGGGACGTACGATTCGAGCATCGCGGACCCGCACGTCGTGCGGACGCCGTCGGTGCTGATGTTGTCCTTGACGGCGACGGTCCGCCCGGCGAGTGGGCCGTCGTCGTCGCCGTCGATGGTCTCCTCGGTGATGAAGATGTTCGCGCTCATCTACGACACCCGCGGTCCCTTGAAGAAGCCGTCTTCGGACTCGGGGGCGTTCCCCAGTGCCTCCTCCTGGTCGAGACAGTCCTCCACCTCGTCGGTTCGCATCACGTTCACGAGGTCGGGTTCCGACTCGACCTCGGGCACCTCGTCGAGGGCGTCGAAGTAGTCGAGGATGTCGGCGAACTGGGCGGCGAACTCCTCCACTTCGTCCTCCGCGAGGTTCACCCGCGCCAACTCCGCGACGTGACGCACCTCCTCGGCGTCCACGGGCGTATCGCTCATGTTCGTCACGAACCGGGGGCCGGGAGTAAGGGTTTCGGTGTGGGTGAACGGGGGTCTGCGACGGAGTGACAGCCCGCCGACCCGATTCCGTCCTCGGCGGGCCATCAAATATATTATCGTTCCGTCCGTGGAGACGGTACGGAGAACCCTCCGGCCCATTTTCTCCGCCCAACAAAATGACTGAAAGCGCCCGAAGTTACCGAACGCGGAGTGCGCGCGCGCGTGAGGACACCGGCGAACGAGAGGAGGAAGACGCCGTGGAAGACGAGGAGACGCTTCGCTGTCCCGAGTGCGGGTCGACGAACCTCGCCGCCGACGACGGACGGGGCGAGACGGTGTGTGAGGACTGCGGCCTCGTCGTCGAGGAGGACGAGATAGACCACGGTCCAGAGTGGCGAGCGTTCGACTCGGCCGAGAAGGACGAGAAGTCCCGCGTCGGCGCGCCGACGACGAACATGATGCACGACAAGGGGTTGTCGACGAACATCGGCTGGCAGGACAAGGACGCCTACGGCAACTCCCTGTCGTCCAATCAGCGCCAGAAGATGCAGCGACTGCGCACGTGGAACGAGCGCTTCCGCACGCGAGACTCCAAAGAGCGCAACCTGAAGCAGGCGCTCGGCGAGATAGACCGGATGGCGTCGGCGCTCGGACTCCCCGACAACGTCCGCGAGACGGCCTCGGTCATCTACCGCCGTGCGCTGGACGACGACCTGCTCCCCGGCCGGTCCATCGAGGGCGTCGCCACCTCGGCCCTGTACGCCGCCGCGCGCATGGCCGGCACGCCCCGGTCGCTCGACGAGATTACGGTGGTGTCCCGCGTCGACAAAGACGAGATATCGCGGACGTACCGCTACGTCGTCCGCGAACTCGGCCTCGAAATCGAACCCGCGGACCCCGAGCAGTACGTCCCGCGGTTCGCCTCGGAACTCGGCCTCACCGACGAGTCCGAACGCCACGCCCGCCAACTGCTGAAGACGGCCAAAGAACAGGGCATCCACTCCGGGAAGTCGCCCGTCGGCCTCGCCGCCGCGGCCATCTACGCCGCCTCCCTGCTCGCCAACGAGAAGGTGACGCAGAGCGAGGTGAGCGAGGTGGCCAACATCTCGGAAGTGACTATCCGCAACCGCTACCACGAACTGCTCGAGGCCGAAGAAGGCCTGACGGCCTGACCGACTCCTGCTTCTCCGCGGCCGCGACGGAAACAGCCAACCGCTCCCGCTTCGAACGGCGGTGCATGGAGACGACGCGACACTTCACTGCGACCGTCTACATCGTCAACGAGGGGGCCGTCGCCCTCCACCAGCACGAACGACTCGGCATCGAGATTCCGCCGGGCGGCCACGTCGACAGGGACGAACTCCCGCACGAGGCGGGCCTGCGCGAGGTGGCCGAAGAGACCGGTCTCGACGCCGAGTTACTGGACGACACCGACCCGGTGGACGCGCCGGACGGCGAACGCCTGCCGGACCCGCGACACCAGATGCTGTACGACATCAACGTCCACGGCGACGGCGGCGTCGGCCACCAGCACATCGACCACATCTACTACGCGACGGTATCGTCCCGCGACATCGACCCGAACGGCGACGACGAGGCGGACCCGGAGGTGTGGACGTGGTACGACGCCGCCGCCCTCCGCGAGTCCGACCTCGACCCCGACACCGTCCAGTTCTCCCTCGAAGCCATCGGCGTCGCCGCGTCGGCCGACTGAGCGACCGGCCGTACGTCTCGCCGCCTCACTCCTCGACGAGCGACCGGACGTACTTCTCGACGTGGTCGTCCATCCGGCGCTTGTAGCCCGCCCGCCGCGCCAGTCGGTCGAGTTCCCGCGACGCGTACGTCCCGTACTGGACGGCCTTCTTGTCCGCCGCGGCCACGTCGGCGGGGACGAGTCCGCGCGCCACCTCGCGGAGGGCGACTTTCCGGCGGCCGTCGGCGACGAGCAACTCTCCCGGTAGCGGAAGCGCGGCGGCCACCACGTCGTCGTGGAGGAGGGGAGCCACGGGTTCGACGCCCGCCGCGCGGAGGGCGAGCACGTCGCGTTCCAACTGGTCGGGGAGCGTCCGAATCAGTTCGGTCGCCGCGCCGCGGACCGTCTCCGCCTCGACGCGCGGGTCGTCTGGTGCCTTCGCCACCTTCGCGTACCCGCCGAACAGTTCGTCCGCGCCCTGCCCGACGGCGAGTCGGTCGAAGCCGTCCGCGGCGACGCGCTTGCCGACGAGGTAGAGCGGCAGGACTATCTGCAGGTCCATCGGGTTCGTCCGGCCGAGAATCGAGACGAGTTCGGGGACGGCCTCGCGGAGTGCGTCGTGGGTCAACTCGACGACGCGCACCTCGCGGTCCATCGCCGCGGCGGCGTCGCGCGCCGCGGCCACGTCGTGGCTCCCCTCGAACCCGGCGACGTAACAGGGTGCCGCCGGCACGCCGGCGGCGACGACGGCGGAGTCGACGCCGCCGGAGAACGCCACCGCCAAGTCGTCCGGGTCGACGCCGCGCACGGCGGCCGTGACGGCGTCGTCGACGGCGGCGAGGGCGGCGGTCCGGTCCGTCTCGGGGGCCGGCGTCGGCAGCGTCCACAGGCGTTCGTCCGCCCCCCCTCTCTCGCTGTCGTCTCCATCGCCGTCGACGGGCCGCCGCGTTCCCGCCGGCACGCGGACGGGGGCGGCGAGTTCGCGGCGGTCGAACGCCCACGTCGTGGGGTCGTCGCGTTCGATAAACAGGGGTTGGCGGCCGAGGACGTCGCGGACGAGTGCGCCGTCCAGTTCGCCGGCGAAGCCGGCGGTGCCGGGAAGCGGGTCGGCCGTCTCGACGGCGGCGCGGACCGTCGACTCGTCGGCCCCGCGGAGCATCAGAGCAACTCGGTGACGCCGCGTCTCACGCGGCGCGTGACGCCGCCGCCGAACTGCCTGAACGAGATGCGCCACGGCGTCTTGCTGCCGACGACGCTCGTCTCGCCGGCCGTGACGGCGTCGAGGACGCCGTCGACGGAGCGGTCGTCCGTGGCGACTTCGGTGACGGCCTGTCCGACCATCTCGCTGATGTGGGCGTCGCTGCCGGCGGTCTTCGGCAGGTCGCGGGCCGTGGCGAACCGCTCGGCCTTCCGGTTCGACCGGCCGGTGAACAGCCGGGAGTTGTACACCTCGATGGCGTCCGCCTCGGCGAGTTGCGTGCGGGTGATGTGCGGGGCGACGCCGTGCCGCGAGGACTGGAACGGGTGCGGGACGACGGCGATGCCGCCCTGGTCGCGGATGGCCGAGAGCGTCTCGTCGTAGGAGAGACCGGCCGGAATCAGTTCGTCGATGCCGAGTGCGAGCACGTGACCCGCCGCGGACGTGACCTCCATCCCCGGGATGCCGACCAGTCCGTACTCCTCGGCGACGTCGGCGGCGCGGAGACTCGCGTCTATCTCGTCGTGGTCGGTGACCGCGAGGGCGTCCAGACCGACCGCCTCCGCCTGTTCGAGGAGGAGTTCTATCGGGTCACGGCCGTCGTACGAGAGCGCCGAATGCGCGTGCAACTCGACCGATAACACAGGCGTGGATAGTCGCCCCGGTTAGAAAAACCGCGCGGTCCGACCCGGCGCGTATCTGGTCACGTTCGTGCACATAGAAAGAACTTACCCCCTGCGTTCTGACCACGTCAATGAATGAGTCTTTCCGACGCGGACCGCGAACTCGTCGTGGCCGAACTCGGACGCGACCCGACGCCGGCGGAGACGGTGCTCTTCGAGAACCTCTGGAGCGAACACTGCGCGTACCGGTCCTCGCGCCCCCTCCTCTCGGCGTTCTCGTCGGAGGGCGACCAGGTCGTCGTCGGCCCCGGGGACGACGCGGCCGTGGTCCGCCTGCCGACGTCCGACGGTGCGGAGACGACCGACGGCGAGACGTACGTTACGATGGGCATCGAGAGCCACAACCACCCCTCGTACGTCGACCCCTACGACGGCGCGGCGACGGGCGTCGGCGGCATCGTCCGCGACACGCTGTCGATGGGCGCCTACCCCATCGCGCTGGCCGACAGCCTCTACTTCGGCGACTTCGACCGCGAGCACTCCCGCTACCTGCTGGAGGGCGTCGTCGAGGGCATCGCCGACTACGGCAACGCCATCGGCGTCCCCACCGTCGCCGGGAGCGTCGAGTTCCACGAGGACTACGAGGGTAACCCGCTGGTGAACGTCGCCTGCGTCGGCCTCCTCGACGCGGACCGCCTCGTCACCGCCGAGGCCCAGTCGGCCGGCAACAAACTCGTCCTCGTCGGCAACGCGACGGGACGCGACGGCCTCGGCGGCGCCTCCTTCGCCAGCGAGGACCTCGCCGAGGACGCCGAGACCGAGGACCGCCCCGCCGTGCAGGTGGGAGACCCCTACTCGGAGAAACTGCTCGTCGAGGCGAACGAGGAACTCGTCACCGACGGCCTCGTCGAGTCGGCGCGTGACCTCGGGGCCGCGGGCCTCGGCGGCGCGTCGTCCGAACTCGTCGCGAAGGGCGGGTTCGGCGCGGAGATTGCGCTGGACCGCGTCCACCAGCGCGAACCGAACATGAGCGCCCTCGAAATCCTCCTCGCGGAGTCCCAAGAGCGCATGTGCTACGAGGTGCGCCCGGAGCACGTCGACCGCGTGGCCGAGATCGCCGAGAAGTACGACCTCGGTTGCTCGGTCATCGGCGAGGTGACCGAGGGCAACTACGTCTGCACGTTCGAGGGAAGCGAGGGGAACCAGCGAGAGACCGTCGTTGACGTGCCCCCGGAGTTCCTCGCGGAGGGCGCGCCGATGAACGACCTCGACTCGGTCGCACCCGAGCAACCCGACCGCGACCTGCCGGACGCCGACCTCACCGCGGCGTTCGAGGCCGTCGTCGGGTCGCCGAACACGGCGTCGAAGCGCTGGGTGTACCGGCAGTACGACCACGAGGTCGGCCTGCGGACGGCCGTCCGCCCCGGCGACGACGCCGCGGTGATGGCCATCCGCGACGCGGGCGTCGGCCTCGCAATCTCCGCGGGCGCGAACCCCAACTGGACGACGTGCGCACCGTACGACGGCGCGCGCGCCGTCGCCCTCGAGAACGCGACGAACCTCGCTACGAAGGGTGCCACCCCGCTGGCGGCCGTCGACTGCCTCAACGGCGGTAACCCGGAGAAGCCGGACGTGTACGGCGGCTTCGAGGCCGTCGTCGACGGCCTCGCCGACATGTGCCGGGCGCTCTCGGTGCCCGTCGTCGGCGGGAACGTCTCGCTCTACAACGACTCCGTCGCCGGGCCCATCCCGCCGACGCCGACGCTCGCCGTCGTCGGGACGAAGGCGGGCTACGAGGCGCCGCCCGCGGCGTTCGCGGGCGAGGGCGAACTGCTCCTCGTCGGGGACTCCGGCGGCGCGCTCGGCGGGTCGGAGTACCTCGCGCGGATGGGCGGGTCCGACGCTTTCCCCGAACTCCCCGCGGACGCCGGCGACGTGCTGACGACGCTGGCCGACGTGGCCGACGCCGAGACGACGCTTGCGGTCCACGACGTGAGCCACGGCGGCCTCGCCGTCTCCCTCGCGGAGATGGTCACCGCCGACGCGGGCGCGGACGTCGCACTCGACAGTGTGTTCACGCTGTTCGACGAGACGCCCGGCCGCGCCGTCGTCGAGACGACGGACGCCGACGCGGTCCGCGAGGCGTTCGACGGCGTCGCCCCCGTGACGACGCTCGGCGCTGCGACGGACGACGGCCGCCTGTCGCTGTCGGTCGCCGACGAGACGCTCGACTACGGCGTCAACGAGATAGTCGACCTGCGCGACGTCATCGCGCGCGAACTCGATTAAAACACACCGGCGCTCGACTCCCCGGACGGGCGGCCGACGACTCAGTTCTGTTCGACCGACCGGTTGCGGACGCGTTCGACGCCTTCGCGTTCGACCTCGACCGGAATCTCGATCGACTCGTCCGACTCGTACGCGCCGAACGGGAGCGACTCCTCGATGCCGTCGTCCCCCTGCCCCGGGGTGGCCGCCGACGTCTCGACCGAGACGAAGTAGAGCGTGCGCGTGCTTCCCGACCCACTCACGTGTCCGTAGTGCAGGTGGACCGCCGTGTCGGATTCGACGAGGTGCAGCACGTCGTCGTAGTCCTCCAGGTCGAAGTACGCCCACACCGAGACGCCACCCTCACCGCCGACGTTGGAGACGACGCCCGTCTCCGTCCGATTCGTCGTGAAGAGGAGCGTCGCCTCGTCGCGCCCGCCGTCCTCCTCCGGACCCCGGAGGACGATACGACGCTCGATGGGACTCCACGGTTCGACCGCCACGTCGTAGTCTGCGACTTCGAACTCGACAGTTGGCATACGCCCGATAGGAGCGGAGTCCGGAAAAATCTGCTAGCCGTCCACTCGGCCGATGCCGGGACGCGTCCGGACTCGGAGCGACGCGCTACGGTTCGAGGACGACTTTCCCGACGCTCTGTCGGTTCTCGAGGTACTCCTGCGCCGCCTTCGCGTCTTCGAGGGGGAACGTCTCGCCGACGACGACGTCGAGTTCGCCCTGCACGAGGAGGCGTTGCAGGTCGTTGACCGCGCCGAGGACGCGCGCGGGGTCGTTCTCGATGGCGTTGCCGAGGTGGAAGCCGACGACCGACTTGTTCTCGAACAGCAGTCGAGTGGTGTCGGCCGACGCGACGTCGCCGGAGGCGGCGCCGTAGACGACGACGCGCCCGAACGGCGAGAGGACGTCGAGACTCCGGTCGAACGTCTCGCCGTTCACGCCGTCCAACACGAGGTCCACGCCGTCGCCGTCCGTCTCCTCGTCGACGACGTCGCGGAAGTCCGACTCCTCGTAGTTGATGCCACGGTCCAGACCGAGGTCCGCCGCGAGGTCCAGTTTCTCCTGCGTGCTGGCGGTACCGAACGACTCCGCACCGGCGTGGTCGGCCAACTGGACGGCCGCCGTCCCGACGCCGCCCGCCGCGGCGTGTATCAAGACGCGGTCGTGCGCGGTGACGTCGCCCCAGTTGTGGAGGCAGTTGTACGCGGTGAGAAACTGGACGGGAAAGCCCGCCGCCTCGGCGAACGACATCCCCTCCGGCACGTCGAACAGCGACTGTTCGGACGCGGTGGCGTACTCGGCGTACGCCTCGTCGGTGAGTGCGACCACGCTGTCGCCGACGTCGCGTTCGACGCCCTCACCGACCGCGTCGACGGTGCCGGCGGCCTCCAGACCGGGGACGAACGGCGGTTCCGGACCGCCGCGGTAGTGACCGCGACGTTGCATCACGTCCGCGAAGTTGAGGCCCACGGCGGCCACGTCGATTCGGACCTCCCCCGGACCGGGTTCCGGCGTCTCGGTCTCCCGCACTTCGAGGACGTCGCTGCTCCCGAACTCGGTGACGACGATAGATTTCACAGTCGTCGTTGCACCGCTGGCATCAAAACCGGCGGGGAACCGGAACCTCGTACCGCTTGCCGGTTCTCAGAGGAGAAGCGGGAGTCCGAAGACGACGACGAGACCGACGACGAGGACGACGAAACCGGTCGCCGCCTTGCCCGTCGAGAACTCCTGCATCGGGGAGGTGACGCGGCCGGGGTCCGACGAGTGGTGGGCGTCGTCGTACTGGTCGTGGTCGCTCTCGTACTGGTCGCTCGGATTCTGCATGGGTTCGTCGGTCATAGCCGGCGATTGGAACCCCCGGATAAAAGAACAACCGAATCCCGCGGCGGCCACCGGAGCCTAAGTGAGTCACCGCCGAGGGTACCGTATGACCTTCGAGACGGACGCCGCCGGCGAGCGACTCCCGAACGGCGAGCGTCGTCGGTGGTGGAAGGAAGCGGTCGTCTATCAGGTGTACCCCCGGTCGTTCGCCGACTCCGACGGCGACGGCGTCGGTGACATCCGCGGTATCGTGGACCGGGTCGGCCACCTCGACGACCTGGGCGTCGACGTCGTGTGGCTCAACCCCGTCTACGAGTCGCCGCAGGCGGACAACGGCTACGACATCGCCGACTACCGCGCCATCGACGAGCAGTACGGGACGATGGCCGACTGGGAGGAACTACTCGACACGCTCCACGACCACGACATCCGCCTCATCATGGACCTCGTGGTGAACCACACGTCGGACGAACACGACTGGTTCCAGAACGCGCTCACGTCGCGCGACGCCGACTACCGCGACTACTACGTCTGGCGCGAGGGGCGCGACGCGGCCGAAGTCGACGAAACGTACGACGTCGGCCCCGACGGCGAGGTACCGCCGAACGACTGGGAGTCGTTCTTCGGCGGGCCGGCGTGGGCGTACCACGAGGCGACGGGCGAGTGGTACCTCCACCTGTTCGACCGCAAGCAACCCGACCTGAACTGGGAGAACCCGGACGTCCGCGACGACGTGTTCGAGATGATGAACTGGTGGATAGAGAAGGGCATCGACGGCTTCCGGATGGACGTCATCAACCTCGTCTCCAAACCGGAGGGGTTGCCGAGCACCGACCCCGAGGCGGGAATTCGCACCATCGACCGGGTGACGAACGGGCCGCGCGTCCACGAGTTCCTCGGGGAGATGCGCGACCGAGTGCTCGACAGGGGGTTCCTGACCGTCGGCGAGATGATCGGCGACCCCCTTCCGGTCGAACACGCGCGACGGTACGTCTCGCCCGGACCGGACGGCGACGGCCTCTCGATGCTGTTCCACTTCGAGCACGTCCTCTTGGACCGCGGCGAGCGCATCTGGGAGACGGCCGACTGGGACCTCACCGACCTGAAGGCGGTGTTCGACCGCTGGCAGGCCGCCTTCGCCGACGAGGGCTGGAACTCGCTGTACCTGAACAACCACGACCAACCTCGCATGGTGTCGCGGTTCGGGAACGACGGCGAGTACCGACGGGAGTCGGCGAAACTGCTCGGCACGCTCCTGCACACCCTGCGCGGGACGCCGTACGTCTACCAGGGCGAGGAGTTGGGGATGACGAACTACCCGTTCGAGTCGCTGGACGACTTCCGCGACGTGGGGACGCTCAACCCCGTCCGGACCGCCCTGGACCGGGGAGTCGTCGAGTCGTTCGACGCGGTGAAGGAGGCGCTCCGAGCGAACAGTCGGGACAACGCGCGGACGCCGGTACAGTGGTCCGACGAGGAGCACGCCGGGTTCTCGGACGCGGAGCCGTGGATTTCGGTCAACCCGAACTACGGCGAGGTGAACGCCGAGGCCGAACGCGCCGACGAGGACTCCGTCTACCACTACTACCGCCGACTCGTCGAGTTCCGACACGAGAACGACGTGGTCGTCTACGGCGACTACGACCCGCTCACACCGGACCACGAGTCGCTGTGGGCCTACACGCGGACGCTCGGCGACGAGCGACTGTTCGTCGTCCTCAACTTCGCCGACGAGGCGACGACGTACGACGCGCCGGCGGAACTGGTCGGCGACGCGACGCTGGCACTCGGGAACTACGACGCCGACGACGGCGTGGACGAGACGCTGGACCTCCGCCCGTGGGAGGCGCGCGTCTACCGGGCGCGGTGAGGACCGGGGCCGGAGGAACCGAGGGGCGAACAGGCGACACGGTCGTTCACGGCGCGGCGTGTCGCACACCCGCGGCCCGCGCCGTGGTCGGGGTCAGGTCACGGCGGGAGTGGCCGCGGGTTCGCACTTGAAACCTCGTCCGGCGACGCCCGTCGTCTCCGGGTGCAAGAACCACGACAGTCGAAACGGTCAAACGGCCCATGCGCGAACGTTCCGGTAGCGAATGCTCACGAAGCGCATCATCCCCTGTATCGACGTCGACTTGGACGAGGACGGGAATCCCGCCGTCTACACCGGCGTCAACTTCGAGGACCTGCAGTACACCGGTGACCCGGTGGAGATGGCCAAACTGTACAACGAGGCGGGCGCGGACGAGTTCGTCTTCCTCGACATCACCGCCTCCGCCGAGGGGCGCGCGACGATGCTCGACACCGTCTCGCGCGTCGCCGACGAGGTGTTCATCCCGCTCACCGTCGGCGGCGGCATCCGAACCCGCGAGGACATCAAAGAGACGCTTCGCGCGGGGGCCGACAAGGTGTCCATCAACACCGCGGCGCTCCAGAACCCCGACCTGGTGAACGAGGGCGCGAAGGCGTTCGGTTCGCAGTGCATCGTCATCTCCGTGGACGCCCGTCGTCGCTACGACGAGCAGGGCGAGTTCTACGCCGAGGCCGACGGCGAGTCCTGCTGGTTCGAGTGCACGGTCAAGGGCGGCCGCGAGGGAACCGGCGTCGACGTGGTCGAGTGGGCCAGCGAAGCCGAGTCCCGCGGCGCGGGCGAACTGTTCGTCAACTCCATCGACGCCGACGGGACCAAGGACGGCTACGACATCCCCCTCACCAAGGCCGTCTGCGACGAAGTCTCGACGCCGGTCATCGCCTCCTCCGGGTGCGGCGGCCCCGAGGACATGTACGAGGTGTTCACCGAGGCGAACGCCGACGCCGGCTTGGCCGCCTCCATCTTCCACTTCGACGAGTACTCGATTCGAGACGTCAAGGAGTACCTCGCCGAACGCGACGTGCCCGTCCGACTCTGAGTCGTCCCCGGGTCAGCGCTTCGCCCGCCCGGCGTCTCCGCCCGTCGCCGCTGGCACCGTCCGGCGCGCCGCTTCCATCCGGTCGTGTGACGGACGCGCAGGCGACGCCGACGTTCAAGTCGTTCGACGGCGTACTGACGGGTATGAGTTCGCTCGACACCGACGCGTGGCGCGAAGCGCTGCTGACCCACCGCGCGCACAAGGACGAGTTCTTCGCCGACGACCCGCACTCGCCGCTCCCACCGGCCGAACGCGAGTCGTTCGACGGTCTGGACTACTTCGACCCCGACCCCTCCTACCGCGTCGTCGTCGAACTCGACGAGTACGAGGAGAAGGAGACCATCACCGTCGAGACGACGACCGAGGGCGAACGCGACTACCTCGTCTGGGGGTCGTTCGCGTTCGAGGTGAACGGCGAGACGGTGAGCCTCGACGCCTACCGCTCGGAACCGGAGGAGATGCGCCTGTGGGTGCCGTTCCGCGACGCGACGAGCGGTGACGAGACGTACGGCGCCGGGCGCTATCTGGACCTCGAAGACCCCGACGACAGGGAGGGCGACGCGTGGGTGCTCGACTTCAACTACGCCTACAACCCGTTCTGCGCGTACAACGAACAGTACGAGTGTCCGCTCGTCCCGATGGAGAACTGGCTCGAAGTGCCGATTCGCGCCGGCGAGAAGACGTACGAGTGACCGCTACAGCGCCGCTTCGAACGCGGACGTGAAGTTCGTCGACAGTTCCTGCACGCGGCGGGAGGCGTCGCCGAGGGCGTCGAGGGGGTCGGTGCCCGGTTCCGTCTTCACCGAGAGAATCGGGTCGGTCTGACCGCCCGACTGCTCGGGGTTCATGTCGTACGTCGCCGCGGCGACGCCGGGCGTCTCCAGCAGTGCGCCCTTGATGACGTTCATGAAGGTGTGGTCCTCACCGGCGATTTCGAGGCGGAGTTCCTCGTCCGTCTTGTCGATGACCCGCAGTTCCATGCCCTCCTCTTTCCGGTCGCGGCGTTTCAGTATTTCGTCTTGGGGAACAGCGCGGCGACGTCCGGGTCGTCGTCCACGAGGCGGTACTCGTCGCCGTCGCGGGCGGCCACGCCGGCCTCGACGAGGTGGTCCAGGTGGGCCCACGCCTCGCCGGGCCCGTGGAGGATGTGGATGTTCTCCAACTCGCCGAACAGGCGCGCGCTCACCGTCCACGCGTCGGCCGGGCCGTGGTCCCGCAGGACGTTCACGACGCGGTCGGTCCGGTCGCGGTGGTGGTCGAGGATGGTCGCGGCGCGGGCCGTCGGGTCGGCGATGGGGTCGCGGTGACCGGGCCACGCGCGGTCGAAGTCGCGTTCGATGATGGCGGCGAGGCTCTCGACGTACGTCGCCAGCGGTCGCTCGACGCGGAGGTCCGCACCGCCGACGTTCGGCGTGTACTTCGGGAGGATGGCGTCGCCGACGAACGCCTGTTCGCCGCCGTCCGCCTCGAAGACGAACCCGACCAGACCGGCGGCGTGGCCGGGCAGGTGGACGACTTCGAGTTCGCCGTCGCCGGCGGCGACTCGGTCGCCGTCGGTCATCGACACCGCGTCCACCGGGTCGCCCTGCAGGTCGCCCAGAATCTCCAGATACGAGTTCAGTTCCGCGCGCTTGTCGGCGGGGATACCCCACTCCTCGAAGCGGCGAAGCCGAACGTCGCGTTCGGCGTCGAGGGCGGCGGCGTCGCCCGCGACGAGGGGTGCGTCGGCCTCGTGGACGCGCACGACCGCACCGCTCTCGGCCTGGAGTTCGCCCGCGAGGCCGGCGTGGTCGGCGTGGTGGTGGGTGAGCAGAATCTGGTCGATGTCGCTCACGCCGACTCCGGCCTCGTCGAGTCCGGCGTGCAGGTCGTCCCGAATCGCGTCCTGCGACGCCCCCACGTCCACGAGTGTGGTCACGTCGCCGGTGAGGAGGTAGGCGTTGTTCCGACCCTCGAACACCGTGTTCCCGAGTCGGATTCGGTGGAGGTCCATGTCTCCCGCGTCGGTATGAACGATGATGAGGGTTGCTATCTCGGAGGGCGGCGTCGCACCGGCGGACGCCGTTCCCCCGCGGCGCGCCGCGGTATCGGCGGACTGCGCCTCGGTCGGTAGCGTTTCGTCCGTCGAGGCCGGACTGTCAGGCATGGCCGACTACCGACCCGGTGCGTGCAACATCGGCGAGGCGGAACAGCGGCGTCGGTACGCGCTGGGGGCCGTCGCCGCCGTCGCCACGCTCGGACTCGTGACGTGGGTGTTCGGATTCGGCGGCCCGGCGTGGGCGCTCGTCCTCGCCGCCGTCCCATTGTTCGGCGCCGCGGAGGGCTACTTCCAGGGCAAGTACCAGTTCTGTACCGGGTTCGCCGCGCTGGGAATCTACGACGTGTCCGCCGACGGTGACACCCGCCGACAGGTGACCGACGAGGCGAACCGTCGGGCCGACCTGCGGCGCGCGTGGCAGATTCACGCCTACGCCGCCGCCGTGGCCGTCGGCGGCGCAGTCCTCCTGTACGTCCTCGAACTGTTCGTATCGTCGAGCTGACCCGTCGGACCCGGTACATTCAAATCGCGGGATTTCGTACCGCAGTTCGACCGAATGGACGACTTCTACGACCTCCTGGAGGTCCCCGAGGACGCCACGCAGGCCGACGTCAAGCGAGCGTGGCGCGAGAAGGCCCGCGAGTACCATCCGGACGTGAACGACGACGCGCGTGCCAGCGGCCAGTTCAAGACCCTCCGAGTGGCGTACGAGGTGCTCTCCGACGAGACGAAGCGCGAGGCGTACGACCGGATGGGACACGCGACCTACGTGAACCGTCGACTGGACGGCCTCCCGACCACGGGCGTGCCGACGGAGAGCGACGCCGCCCGCGGCGGGCGCTGGGACGACTCGTCGCGGAACGCTCGCGGCGGTTCCGCCACGTCGAACCGGTCCCGTTCGACCGGGTCGAGTACGAACCGAACAGGGTCGTCCTCGCGCAGTCGCTCCCGCACGGGCGCGACGAACGGGTCGTCGTCCAACCAGTCTTCGTCGCGTCGGAACTCGTCCCGCCAGTCTTCGTCGCGTCGGAACTCGTCCAACCAGTCCGCCTCTCACCGGTCCTCTTCCAGTGGGTCCTCCGCCCACCGAAACGCCTCCCGTCAGTCTTCGTCTCGACGGTCTTCGGGCGGCCGAGCGGAGTCGGGCCGAACGCACGCGGAGGCGGCGTCGCCGCAGGAGGGAGACGCCGACGCGGGGTTCGTTCCGGCGAACCTGAAGCGACGGTGGTACACCTTCCTCGCGGTGTTTCTCGCCGGCCTGGCCTACCTCGGCGGCCTCGCCGTCTACCTCCGCGCGAACGCCGATTCGGTGTCCGCGTTCGCCGCCGCGGCCCGAACGGCCCCGAGAACGGCGGTGACCGCAGACTACGGGCTCTCGCCGCCGGGGGCGTTCGCGCTCGCCGCGGCCGACGCCGACCCCGGACTCGCCCTCGCCTTCCCCGCGGCGACGGTACTGCTCGCCGTCGTCTTCCTCGTCGTTCTCAGGGAGATGCCGAGCGTGAACCGGTGGCGGAACTACTACCTCTACCTCTACCCCCTCGCGGGCCTCCTCCCCCTCGCCTCGCTGGCGTTGGGGACGGTCGTGACCGCGGGCGCGACGAGCCTCTCGCTCGCACTCGTCCTCCTCCCTCTCGTCTCGACGACGGCGTACCTCGCCGACCTGGGCTGGTACCTCGTCGAGCGGTGGCGCTGACGGACCGACTTTTGTGACGGCGCACCGAAGGGAGACCATGACACTCGAACCGGGTGCGGTTCGTCGGTTTCGCTGTCGCGGCGTGAACGCGTACCTCGTCGACGACGACGGCACCGTGACGCTCGTGGACGCCGGGACGCCGTGGGACGGCGACCGGATGCGCAGGATGCTCTCGGAGTCGGGCCTCTCGCCCGCGGACGTCGACAGAGTCCTGCTCACCCACTACGACCTGGACCACGTCGGGACGCTCGCGACGCTCGGACTCGACCCCGCGGTGCCCGTCTACGCGGCCGAACCGGACGCCTCGTTCCTCCTCGGCGACGCCGACCCGCCGTTGGGGAACCACAAGGGGGCGTTCCAACGCGCCGCCCGACTCTTCCTCGACGTCCCGGACAACGAGGTCCGCCGCGTCAACGACGGCGACGAGATAGGCGGGTTCGTCGCCCACCGCGCGCCGGGCCACACGCCCGGACACGTCGTCTACCACCACGCCGACCACGGCGCGGCGTTCCTCGGCGACCTCGTCACGGAGTCCGGCGGGCGACTGTCGCCGTCGCCGTGGGCCATCTGCTACGACGTCGAACGGAACCGGGCGAGTCTGGCCGACGTGGCGGACCGAATCGACCCGTTCGAGGCGGCGTGCGTGGGCCACGGCGAGCCGTTGCGGACGGGCGGGTACGACGCGCTGCGTCGCGCGGCCGCCGAACTCTGAGAGCGAGTGTCAGAGGGGATTCTTGTCGTGTGCTGCACATGTAGTGGGTATGAGAACCACATCGCCACGAGGCACGAGTCGTCGTCAGTTGCTCGCAGCGACCGGAGCGGGAATCGTCGGGCTCCTCGCCGGGTGTAGCGCGCCGGGACTGGAGACGCGCACCGAGGAGTCGTTCGAAGTGACGCCCGAGGGAGCGACGAGCGCTCGGATTCTGAACCGGAACGGCGGCGTGACCGTGCGCACCGGCTCCGGGGACGCCGTCAGCGTCGCGGTGACCAAACGCGGGTTCGGCGTCGACGAGGGCGTCCTCGACCGCATCTCGGTGAACCGCTCGGTCAGCGACGGCGTCCTGACGCTCGAAGTCGTCTACCCGTCGGACGTCTCGCGCGTCTCGACGGACCTGCGCGTCGAACTGCCCGACTCGATGTCGCTCACGCTCGCGGAGGTGGCGAACGGCGGCGTCGACGTGCGCGGCGTCGACGGCGACGCGACGCTTCGCGCCGGCAACGGCGGCGTCGTCGCCGAGGACATGCCGGGCTTTCTGACGCTTCAGGCGGGTAACGGCGGCATCGAGGCGCGCGACGTGGGCGGCATCGACGGCGTCACCGCCGGGAACGGGAGTATCAGCGTGGACATCCCGGCGATACGCGGCGACACGGAGGTCAGCGCGTCCAACGGCGGCATCGACGCCGCCATCTCGCCGGACGTCGACGCGGCGTTCGAGGCGCGCGTGACGAACGGCGCGGTGGACGTGTCTGGTCTCGAACTCACCGAGGCGAGCATCTCGCCGTCGCGCGTCGCCGGAACGCTGGGCGAGGGCGGGCCGTCGCTGACGCTTCGCGCCGGCAACGGCGGCATCGACGTGCGGCGTCTCGACTGAGTAGAGCGCGGCCGCTGTGACGGTTCGGTTCGCGTCGAGAAGGAAGCAGGGACCGCGGCAAGCGCGGACCCCGGACTGACCAAGCCACTGCGAAGAGCACCAGTCTCGCAGTTCCTTACCTGACGCGCCCGGTGGAGTCGTACCACGCGCGTCACTACCCCGTTTGACGGTTGTGGTAAAAAAACCTGCGTTGGTGCCAATTCCTTCTCCGGCTCTCCGGAGTACCGTTCAAATGGTGGGTATCCGTCCCGCTAACGGTGAGAAAAGCAAAAATACGTTCAATTGTAATGGTTTTTGTTACGTAATTGAACGGCGTTTTCGGGTCGAATCGGGGAATTCCGAAAGTAAGGGCCCCCTACCGTGAGAATTGGACGCATGAGGGTCGCTACCGAACGAGGTAGGGGTCGCCGCCGGCGGTGAACCGCCCGAGGTCGGTCTCCCGGCGGAAGTCGGTCGACGTGAGCACGTCGATGGCCTCCACGAGGCGGTCGTGGTGCGTCTCGTCCCAGTCGTGGGGTTCCGCGACGGGGAGGACGAGGAAGCCGCTTCCGCGTATCTCTCTGCCGTGGAGCGCCTCCATGTCGACGGTTATCTTCCGCGCCTGTGCGGTGTAGTGCTCGAGGACCTGCCGCGTCGCCCGCGCGCCCACCGGGAGGAGGACGTGCGCGGCGATGGCGCGCAACTCCGCGTCGAAGAAGCGCTCCATGTCGTCGTAGTCGCCCTGCGACGGCGTGTCCTCGGCGACGCACATGTGCAGGTACGAGAGGAACGTCTTCCTCACGGCGGGTTGGTCGCCCGTCGTCTCCAGCAATCCCGCCTCGGCCAACGCGGCCTGCAGGCGAATCCCCGGTTCGTTGGTGAACGGGACGCCGGTGACTTCGCCGCCGTGCACGCCGGGGTGGTCACCCACGACGTGGAAGTCGGCGTTGGCGTCGCCGTATCCCGGGACGAACCGTTCGCACGGGGGTCGCATCCCGAACGGGTTACTCGTGCGGTCGGTTACGTTCTCCACGGCGAGTGGTAGCGAGGAGAGCGTTATAGGCCGTGCGGTTTCGGCTCTGTCGCCGTCTCACCGTCGAAAAAGTCGTCTCAGAGTTCGACGCCGGACGGGATGAGACTGTGGCCGCGAAGCAGGTTTCCGTCGGCGTCGTAGACGAGGAACGTTCGTTTCTCGTAGACGACGGTGTCGCCGTCGTCTGTCCGTATCTCCACTCGATACTGTCCGTCCTCGTCGTCCGCCTCGGACTTCCCGTACTCTCGCGCCGCGCGGATGAACCGGAGTACGTCGTCGGCGTCTTCGTTCAGTTCGAGGACGAAGTCTCCCGTGATTCGGTTCGTGACGCTCACGACGCCCGTCGCGTCGGGGGCGTTCACGTCGCCCTGCAGGCGGAAGGCGACGTCCGTCTCGCCGTCCTCTAAGAGTTCCCCGTCGGCATCGGTGAGACGGTCCGTGAGCGTTTCCTCTGGACCGTGAAAGTCGATGCGGACCAACGGCTTCTGGGGTGGCTCGTCCGCCTCGACCCAGTCGATGTGGTCGACATCCAATTCGAAGTAGTCGCGCCTCATTCCGTGCTCCGAAGTTGGAGGTCACCGTGTATGAACGTAACGCCTCTCCCAACGCTGTGCGACTACGGCCCCGTCCGCGCCAGTTCCGCCCTCGCGGCGACGCCGAGGTGCTGCGCCGCGGACAGTCGGTAGCTTTTACCGGGTCGGTTTCGCCCATCCGGCATGGTCTGGGTCCGGTCGGAGTACGCGGGACCACTCGCCGTCGTCCTGACGCTCCTCTCGACGCTGCTTCCGTGGAACGTGACGTACTCGGGGAACGTCTCCGGCGGGTCGGTGCTGTTCGTGCGCTTCCCGTTCTTCCAGATTCGCTACGCCTTCGGCGTCCCGTTCGCCGACGCGGTTCGCGTCTCCGACCCCCTCTCGGCCGTCGCGTTTCAGGCGGGCAACTCGATTCAGGTCGCCTACGAGGCGTGGACCGTCGGCGCGGCGGTTCTGGGCGTCGCCCTCCTCGTCGCCGTCGCCTACTACGCCCGCGAGGACGCCGTCGAGTCCGGCCCCGTGGACCCTGTGCGCCTCCTCGGCGGCCTCCTCGGCCTCGCCGGTGCCGTCCTCGCCGTCGCCACCTACCTCCTCGCCACCCGCGGGTTCCCCGGCGTCCCGATTCCCGTCGGCGTCGCCTTCCTCCTCGCGTTCGCCGTCCTCCTCCTGACGGTCGACCGGACGTGAGACCGAGCGCCGCGTCCGACGTCCACCCATTATGTTAAGTCACTCCGACCGGAAGGACCGACAACGTATCGGAACGTGGACGCAATGTCAGAGACGGAATTCCACTCGGGGGAGGGGGAACAGACGGACGCGCCGTCGGACGGGGACGACGGGGCGACCGACGGGAGCGTGACCGACGAGGACGGCCGCCTGTGGGGTGTCGAGGCGGCGTTCGCCGACCTGCGGCGACGCCTCCGACGGACGGCGGAGGTGCTTCGCGGGTCGACCCTCGACGTCCGCCCGTTTCGCCCCTCCGACGGCGTCCTCGGCACGTTCGGGGTGCCGCGGGGCGAGGACGTCGTCGACCGGTACTGGGTGAACGCGCCGTACGCCTACGTGGTCGTGACGTACGACGACGCGGCCAGCAAACACTGTTACTACGCGGTCGAACCGGACCTCGACGACTTCGAACGCGACCTCCTCGAACGCGTCCGCGAGGACATCCGCGACCCCCTGCTGTACGGCGCGGAGACGGACCCCTCCGACGAGACGACGATTCGCCGCGAGTTGCGCGCGTTGCTCGAACAGTACGGTCTCGAGGTGGAGATGGACACGTTCTACACGCTGCTCTACTACCTCCTGCGGGACTTCCGCGGGTACGGCCGCATCGACCCGTTGATGTCCGACCCGCACATCGAGGACATCTCCTGCGACGGCTACGACCTCCCCATCTTCGCGTACCACGACGACTACACCGACATCGAGACGAACGTCTCCTTCGGCGAGGAGCAGTTGGACAACTTCGTCGTCCGACTGGCTCAACGGTCGGGCCGGCACATCAGCGTCGGCGACCCCGTCGTCGGGACGACGCTCCCGGACGGGTCGCGGGCCGAACTCGCCCTCGGCGAGGAGGTGACGCCCCACGGGTCGGCGTTCACCATCCGGATGTACGCCGACGACCCGTTCACGCCCGTGGACCTCGTGGAGTACGGGACGTTCTCCATCGAGCAGATGGCGTACCTGTGGCTCTGCATCGAACACAACAAGAGCCTCATCTTCGCGGGCGGGACGGCGTCGGGCAAGACCACCTCGATGAACGCGGTGTCGATGTTCGTGCCGCCGCGGTCGAAGGTGCTCACCATCGAAGACACCCGCGAACTCTCGCTGCACCACGACAACTGGCTCTCCTCGGTCACGCGGAGTCGGATGCACGAGGGGACGGACATCGACATGTACGACCTTCTGCGCTCCGCGCTCCGACACCGCCCCGAGTTCATCGTCGTCGGCGAGGTGCGCGGCGAGGAGGCCGTGACGCTGTTTCAGGCGATGAACACGGGACACACGACGTTCTCGACGATGCACGCCGACAGCATCGAGACGGTCATCAACCGTCTGGAGAACGAACCCATCAACGTCCCCCGGGCGATGGTGCAGTCGCTGGACCTGCTCTGCGTCCAGACGCTCACTCGGTCGGACGGCGAACGGGTCCGACGCTCCCGCTCCATCGGCGAAATCGGCGGCATCGACCAGCGGACCGGCGAACTCGACTACTCGCGGGCGTTCTCGTGGGACGCGGAGACGGACACGTTCGAACAGCGCAACTCGTCGCTGCTGGCGGAGATTCAGGGCGAACGCGGGTGGACGCGCGCGGAACTCAACCGGGAGGTGCGACGGCGCGAGCGGTTCCTCTGGTACCTGCTCGAACTCGACATCTCCGACTACCGGCAGTTCACCGCCCTCGTCAACGAGTACTACGCCGACCCGGACCGCGTGATGGACCGCCTCGCGGCCGACGCCGACGCGGCGGCACCGCCCGAACACGAGGAACGGGACGGCCTGACCGTCGGCGCGGGCCCCGGAGCGCAGGCCGCCGACCGCGCGGCGTCCGAGGCGTCGGCAGACGACCCCGCGGCGACCGACCTTCCGTCCGACGAGGGCACCGACGACGGGCCGGCGAGGTAACATGGTCGTCGGCTTCCTCCCCCTCGGACTCGCCCTCGCGCTCTGTCTCCCGGTGGTGCTGTCGCCGGTGAGTCGCCACGCTGACCTGCTCGTCACCCGCGTCTCGCTCCCGTTGTTCGGGCGGTACGTGACGACCGGGTCGCGGCGGCGGCGGCAGGAGTCCTCGCTCCGGTCGGCGTTCGTCGGCGTGAGTCACCGCGTGTACGCCTCGAAGACGCTCCTGATGGCCGCCGTGTTCGGCGTCGCGGGGAGCGTCTTCGGCGTCTACCTCGCCGCAGTCGTCGTCCAGACGTTCGCCATCTCGGCGGCGGCGCTCCGAGAACTGCTGCCGGGTCCGCTCGGGTTCGTCGCGAACGTCGCGGCGATGCCCGCCCTGACGGTGTTCGAACTGTTCGGGCTCCTCCTCGTCTCCGGGGCCACAGTCGGCGCGGCGTCGGCCGTCGGGACGTACCTCGTTCGCTGGAAGTACCTCGACCAACGGGCGCGCGCCCGTCGCATCCAGATAGACGCGACGCTCCCGCAGACCATCGCCTTCGTCTACGCGCTCTCCCGGTCGGGGATGCCGTTCCAGAAGGTGCTGGCGACGCTGACGGAGAACCAGCACGTGTACGGCGAGGCGGCCCGCGAGTTCGGCGTCGCCGTCCGCGACGTGCGGGGGTTCGGGACGGACCTGCCGACCGCGCTCCAGCGGATGGGCGAACGGACGCCGAGTCAGCGACTCGACGACTTCACCGAGAACCTCACGAGCGTCCTCGCCAGCGGGCAGAGCCTCTCGACGTTCCTCCGCGAGCAGTACGACCGGTTCCAGACCGAGTCCGAGGCCCAGCAGCGACAGTACCTCGAACTGCTGGCGACGTTCGCCGAGGTGTACGTCACCGTCCTCGTCGCCGGGCCGCTCTTTTTCATCACAATCCTCGTCGTCGTCGGGTTGGTCATCCAAGACACGCTTCCCCTCCTCCGACTCGTGACGTACGTCGCCATTCCGCTGGCGAGCGTCGGGTTCGTCGTCTACGTGGACAGCGTCACCGAGTCGCTCCGGGGGCCGGGGCGCTCCGGGTCCGCGGCCGACGCCACCGACGCGTCGGCGGCGGACGACGCCGCGACGACGGCGGCGGACCTCGACGCCGACGCCGGGGCGGTCAGCGCCGACGGCGGCGTCGTCGCGGACGACCCCTGGCGGGCGAACCGGGAGCGACTGACCGTCTACGACCGCGTCTCGTCGGCGACTCGGGTGCTCGCCCGACCGGGACGGAGCATGCTCGAGAACCCGCTCTACACGCTGGGCGTGACCGTTCCACTCGGTCTCGTCTGGCTCGTCGCGACGCTGGACGGCGGGGCGGCGGTCGAGGCGCTCCGCGCCGCTCTGCTCCCGGGCGTCGAGGGTGACTGGACGGAGTTCGCCGCCGTCGTCGACGGCACCGTGGTCGAACTGACGCTGCTCGTCGCGTTCGGCGTCACCGTCGCGTACGAGGTTCGGAAGCGCCGACTGAAGGCGATACAGCGCGAGATGCCCGACTTCCTCGACCGGATGGCGAGCGTCAACGAGGCGGGCGTCACCGTCGTACAGAGCCTCGAACGACTCGCGCGCAGCGACCTCGGACCCATCAGCGAGGAACTCCGGCGGACGTGGCGCGACGTGCAGTGGGGCGCCTCGCTCCGAGAGGCGCTCCACGGGTTCGAGCGACGGGCGCAGGCGCCGATGGTCTCCCGAGCGGTGACGCTCGTGACGAACGCCGTCGCCGCCAGCGGCGACATCTCGCCCGTCCTCCGCATCGCCGCGAACGAGGCCCAGGACAGCCGTCGGCTGGTCCGCGAGCGCAGACAGGAGATGCTGACGTACCTCGTCGTCATCTACATCTCCTTCGTCGTCTTCCTCGGCATCGTCGTCGCCCTGACGCTCGCGTTCATCCCGGCCGTCGAGGCGGCGAGTCAGTCCTCGGCCATCGGGAGCGGCGAGGTGCGCGGCGTCTCGACGGGCGTGTTCTCCGGGCTCAGCACCGTCGACACCGCCGCCTACGAACTGCTGTTCTTCCACACCGCCTCGATTCAGGCGGTCTGTTCGGGCCTCGTCGCCGGGCAACTCGGCGAGGGTCGGGTGTTCGACGGACTGAAACACGTCGTCGTCCTCCTCGCCGCCTCGTACGCGCTGTTCGCGTTTCTCTGAGCGCGCGCCCCGGTCGCTCGGCCCCGTCGCGCCGGCTCGATTCGTGGCGGCTTTGTAGGCGGCCCGTCTTCGAGGCGCATGGCCCGCGACGACCGGCCGCCACTCGACGACGCGGAGACGCCCCGCGCGACGTACGACCGCATCGCCGAACACTTCTCGTCGACGCGGGAGTATCCGTGGCCCGAAGTCGAGTCGTTCCTCGACGACTACGCCGCGGCGGCGAGCGAGGCGGCCAGTGCGGACGCGGGGGGACCGGCGCGGGGACTCGACGTCGGGTGTGGCAACGGCCGGCACGCCGAGGCGATGGCCGACCACGTCCCCCGCGTCGTCGGCCTCGACGCGAGTCGCGGACTCCTCGAACAGGCCCGCGAACGGTCCGCCGAACGCGGGTTCGACGCGGCGTTGGTGCAGGGGGACGCGTCGTCGCTCCCCCTGTGCGACGACAGCGTCGCCGTCGCCGTCTACGTGGCGACGCTACACCACCTCCGCCCTCGGACGGCGCGCGTGGCGAGCCTGTCCGAACTCGCGCGCGTCCTCGCGCCGGGCGGCCGGGCACTCGTCAGCGCGTGGTCCGTCGAACACGACCGGTTCGACGCCGACGAGGGGTTCGACACCACCGTCGACTGGACGCTCCCCGGCGGCGAACGCGTCCCGCGCTACTACCACATCTACGACACCGACGAGTTCGCCGCCGACCTCGAGGCGTCGGCGCTCTCCGTCGTCGAGTCGTTCGTCTCCAGCGGCAACTGCTACGCCGTCGTCGGCCCGGCCGACGAGACGGCGGCGGGCGACGCGTCGTAGCTCGCTGCCCGAACCGTGTTGCGTGTTACCACGAGACGGCTGGTCGGTTCCGCCGCACTCGGGCTTTGCGTTTATGAATGCGCGGCGGTAACAGACGGGCAAGATGACTGAGATCGGCGACGCGGAGGAGTACGAAGTCGTAGTCGTGGGCGGCGGTCCGGCCGGCCTGCAGACGGCGCTCTACACGGCCCGACTGGGCCACGACACGGCGGTCGTCGACCGCGGCGGCGGCCGCGCGGCGATGATGGTGGACACGCACAACGTCATCGGCGTCACCGAGGACGTTTCCGGCAACGAGTTCCTCCGGACCGCACAGGAGCAGGTGGAGGAGTACGGCGCGGACGTCCACCGTGACCTCGTGACGGAGGTGACCCGTCTGGACGACGGCCGGTTCCACCTCGTCGGCAACGACGGCGAGTTCGTCGCCGACCGGGTCGTGTTCGGCGTGGGCTTCAACGACGAACGGCCGAAGCCGCCGCTTCCGCGGACGGGCAAGGGCCTGCACTACTGCCTGCACTGCGACGCCTACATGTTCATCGACCGGCCGGTGTTCGTGATGGGCACCGGCGAGGCCGCCGCCCACGTGGCGATGATCATGCTCAACTTCACCGACGAGGTGGACGTCCTCCTCCGCGGCGAGCAACGCGAGTGGAGCGACGAGACGGACGAGCGACTCCGCGCACACCCCGTCGACGTGGTCGAAGAGGAGATTACGGGCATGCGGAAGTCCGACGACGGGTGGCTGGAGGCGTTCGAGTTCGACGACGGCACCGTCCGCAACTACCGCGGCGGCTTCCCGATGTACGGGTCGAACTACAACACCAACCTCGCCGAGCAACTCGGCTGCGAAATCAACGACGACGGTACCGTCGCCGTCGCCGAGGACGGCGAGACGAGCGTCGAGGGGGTCTACGCCGTCGGCGACATCACGCCCGGTCACAACCAGATTCCCGTCGCCATGGGGAAGGGCGCGCAGGCGGGCATCGCCATCCACTACGAACTGCGCGAGTTCCCGCGGAGTCTGGAGGACGTGCGCGAGAACGGCCCCGTCGGCGCGGACGAGGTGCCCGGACTGGGCGCCCGCATCCGCGCCGCCGCCGAGGAGTTCGAGGAGGCGCGCGCGCCGCCCATCGAGTCGGCGTCGCCCGAAGCCGAACCGACGGCAGACGACGACTGACCTCGCGGGTCCAAAGAGTAACACCCTTATTCCGGCGTCGAAAAGAGAGGAGTGAACGTCGTTCGACTCCGTCTTCGGCGGGGTGAGCGCCAGTGTCACCATCGAACGAAGCGAGGTGGTTACTCGGCGCGCGAGTGAACGACGTGAACGACGCGCGCCGGTGGTCTAGTGGCAGGACCTGAGCCTTCCAAGCTCATGGCCCGGGTTCAAATCCCGGCCGGCGCATTTTCCCGAACACCGCGAGCGAGGAGCGGTAGCGACGAGCGAGCCGTGAGAGAAATGCAACTCGACGGGATTTGAATCAGGGAGCAAATCTTCGATTTGCGACCGTGGTTCACAATCCCGGCCGGCGCATCTTCTCGCTGAATCACGGCGCGGATCTCTGTCTCCGCGCGACTCGATTCGAGAGTGATGCGGGACAGAGGGGTTTGAATCAGGGAGCGTCGCGAGCGAAGCGAGCAGAGCGACCGTGGTTCCAAATCCCGACCGGCGCATCCGCTGCCGACTTGACCCGCGAGAGACACCTCCTTCCTATCTCTGCAGCGACACACGGCCGGGAGAACTGTGAACCCGAGAGGCCCGCGAGCGGAGTCGACGAGAGCTGACGGTGTCGGCAAACTGGTCGATCTGCCGATAGTTCAATGTAACAGTAGTTCGACACGGTTCTCGATGGAGCAGGAGTTCTCGGCGGACGCGTTCGACGGCCTGCAGTTCGTCTCGCAGTCGCCGGTGAGAGTCACGTTCATGCTGGAGCTTTCCGAAAACGGCCCGATGAGCCGGTGCGACCTCCGCGAGACGGTCGACGCGTCTCGTACCACCGTCTCGCGGAACCTCGACGCACTCGTAGCGCGCGGGTGGGTCGACGAGGCGGGAGCGACGTACCGGGTGACGCCCGGCGGCGAACTCCGGGCGTCGGCGCTCGAATCGTACCTCTCGACGGCCGAGGCGGCCGACCGACTGGAACCGTTCTTCCGGTGGTTCCCGATGGACGGCGTCGAGGTGGAGTGGGAGTGGTTCCTCGACGCGGCCGTCTATCCCTCGACGTCCGCGGACCCCTACGCTCCCGTCGACAGACACGCCGAGCGGTTGGAGACGGCGGAGCGACTGCACGCCCTCCTCCCGGAGGTCGGACTCCGACCGATGCAGTCCATCGGGCGAGAGCGCGACGACTTCGAACACGAACTGGTCGTCTCCCCGTCCGTCGCGGAGACGCTTCGGAGCGAACGGAAGTACGTCGAGGAACGGGCCGCTCTCGACGAACGCGGGCGAGTGTCGTTCTACGTGAGCGAGGAGCCGATTCGAACCTACGTCGGCCTGTTCGAGGACGACGTGCAGATCGGCGTCAGCGACGGGGACGGCGTCCCGCGCGCACTGGTGGAGACGGACGACGAACGCGTCCGTCGGTGGGCGCGCGAGACGTACGACCGTCACCGGAGCGACGCCGAACTCCTCTGCTGACGGCGCGGGACCGCGTTCGACCCCTGCAGCGCGTGCACGGCGTGCACAGCGTTCGACGAATACACTGACACGGGCACGACCGAAACTCTCCGTCGGGGGGAGCAAAGCGACCGATGCGCTCGGTCGTGCGACACACTCGCACCCGTACGTCGGACTCGCTGGGGTGCCTGAGTCGACGTGCGGAGCGACTGACTGCGACGAAGCGGGTGCCTCACTCGACGAATGGGGTGTCTCGGTCCCGACGGCGACTCCCGACGGGCGGTGGCTTCGGGGCCGCGCCCGTCAGGAGTCCCGGTTCGCTCTCGTTTCTGACCGCCGCCGTTCCTCGCGGAGGCGTTCGTCCCACTCGTCGAACAGGCCGTAGTCCCGCATCGTCGTCATCCCGGCGAGTGCCGCGCGGAGTTTGATGCCGACGAGCGGGATGTCGGCCACGCTGACGACGATGTCGGCGTCGAGGACGGCACCCTCTTCGAGGAGGACGTCCACGAGGTCGACGACCGCGTCGTCGTCCGTTGGCGGGTCAGGCTCCATCGTGGGAGTCCGGAGTCGTCGCGTGAGACGGTTCGTCGGACTCGTCGTCCCCGGTCGGGGCGCACGCGTCCGGGGCGAACGTGTACGGCGGCCACGGACCCGTGTACCGGACGGACGCGCCGTCCTCGTCGGCTATCGTGTCGAGGAAGTCGCCGACGGCGTCGCGTTCGTCCTCGTCCGCGAGGACGGCGAAGCGCGCCGTCGGGGCCGACGACGACTCGGTCAGCGGCGTCTGCGGCGCGTCGCCGAGTTCCTCCGCCTGGTCGGTCGTCCGTTCGAGTTCCGCGGCGAGTTCGGCCGTTCGCCGTCGCCGGCGCTCCGCGGCGAGTTTCGACACCCGGCGCTCGTACTGTTTCTCGAGGAGGAACGCGGTGCCGTCGCTGGCGTCGGACAGCCGTTCGTTCAGGTCGGCGAGTTCCTCGTCCTCGTCGGCGAGTGCCTCCGCGAGGGCGTCGCGGTCCCACTCGACTTCGACGCGGTACTCCCACCGGCCGGACAGGTCGGCGAGCGCTTCGGTGAGAGCGTCCGCGTTCGCCGAGAGCCACGTCCGAATCGTCTCGTCGTCGCCGCGGACGACGGTGTCGAACCGGAACGGCACGGGCGTTCCGAACGCCTCACCGGCCGCTTCGACGGCCGCCTGATGGTCGTACAGCCACTCGCGCACCTCTCCGGGCGCGTCGGACTCGTACGGTTCGGCTCGGTCGTGGACGACGGCGGAGAGCGACTCGACCGAGACGACGGAGAGGTCGGCACCGGCCACGCCGTCGGCGTCGAAGGCCGCCGCCGCGTCGTCGTCGCGGGGGACGACGCAGTAGACGTAGCGACCGGTGTCGTCGCCGCTGATGGTCTCGTCGTCGGTGATGGTGTCGTCGCCGTCGTCTGTCCGCCGGCGCTCTCCGGCGTCGTTCATCGCTGCTCACCTCGCTCGTCCACGGCCGTCTCTCCCCGTTCGTCCCGCTCGACCTGCCGAATCGCGTCGGTGACGAGCGAATCGAGGTCGCCGCGGAGTTGGTCCACCTGCTCGTCCACCTCTTGGTCCTCTTTCAGACGTTCCAGGTCCGCCTCGAGGGCGGCGAGGTGGCTCCCGAGCCGTTCGACCTCCTCGTCGGAGAGTCGCCCGGACTCCATCCGCCTGACGGCCTCGCGTTCGAGCGCGTCGACCAGTATCTCGACGACGGCGACGACGACGGCGGTGAGACCGTTCGCGCCGCTCTCGTCCACCTCGACGGTCGTCATCCGTCTCCCTCCTCGTCCTGCGCCCGTGGCGTCGATTTCTCGCTCGATTGGGCCGACTCGGACTCGTCCCCAGAGGACTCGGCTGCGTCGTCGTCCTTCGACGCGTCACCGTCCTCCGAGGCGTCGTCGTTCCCGCCGGTCGTCCCGTCGCTCTCGCCGGGTGCTTCCTCGCTCCCGTCGGACTCTTCGTCGACTTCGGAGTAGTCGCCGGTGGGCGACAGTTCCGGGTTCGCCGCCGGCGTCACCTGCCGGTTCCGACGGCGTTCGCTCGCCGCCTCGACGGCCTCCATGTCGGTGCCGGACGGGAACTCCAGCCCGTACTGGGACGCCGTCTCGAACGACGCGATGGCCGCCCGGAGCTTGATGCCCAGCAACTCCGTCTCGCCGACGGAGACGACGATGTCGGCGTTGATGACGACCCCCTTGTCGAGGAGCAGTTCGACCACGTCGGCCAGGCTGTCGGAGTCCCGCCCCGGTTGGACCGGGTCAGGCATCGTCACCCTCGTACTCGTCGAACCGGCTCCCGTAGACGCGCGTTCGGTTCGGCGCGGAGGAGTACTTCGTCTCCCGTGGGACCGTCGAGTACTTCACGTCGACGGAACTCCGCGTCTCCGTCGAGGCCAGCGTCGAGGCGGCCGTCGGGTTCCGCGAACTCGGCTGCTCGGCCGATTCGGTGCGCCGTTCGTTCTCCTCGCGCATGCGAGCGAGTTGGTGGTGGACTTCGATCAGTCCCCGTCGGAACTGTTCGACGCTGTCTGCGAGTTGGGACTGAATCGCCGTTTCGTAGGCTTGGTCGGGTACGTTCACGTCGTCGTCACCTGTATCGAGCGTCTGCTCCGCGCCGAAGTCGACGTCGAAGTCGTCGTCCTCCTCGTCGTCGTCGGTCAGGTCCGAGACGAGGCCGTCGTCGTCTCCGTCCCCGTCGTCGTCGCCGACGTCGTCCACCGCGTCTTCGAGTTCGCGCTTGTTGCGCCACGCGTCGCGAACGTCGACGGACCCCCAGAGTTCGGCGAGGTCGACGACGGCGAGGAGTTTCCGGAGTCGAATCGCCTCGTCGGGATCGCCGTTTACGACCGCTTCGGGGAGGTTCTCCTCGACGACGAGTTCGTCCAACTCGTCTTCGTCTATCGCCGCGGGGAGTTCCGAGAGGTCCATCGTCTCCAGCAGTTCTATCGCCTCCTCGGCCACGGTCTGGATGTCGGCTATCAGTTCCTCCAGGTCGGTGTCCGGGTCGTCCCCGGCGAGGTAGTCGAGGGCGTCCTCGCTCGCCCGGAGCGAATCCACGACCAGCGCCGAGACGGCGTCGTCGGAGTCGTCGCTCATCGCTGCACGACCACCTTGTCGCTGAGGCGTTCGCGGGCGCGTTCGGCCGCCTCCAGTTCGGCTTCGAGTTCGGCCCGCCGACGTTCGTACTCCTCGTCGGACAGTTCGCCCAGTTCGTACAGCAGTTGGTTCTCCTTGATGTCGCTCCGGACGGATTCGGGGTCGTACATCTCTTGGACGGCCAGCGAGTGCAGGACGTCCACGACGTTTCGGAACGGCCAGAGGAAGATATCGTCGAGGAGGAACATCGTCACTGGGCCTCTATCTCGATGTCGACGAAGTTGTACGGCGCCCACGGACCCGTGTAGTCGACCGTCACGTCGGGATACTGGTCTTCGAGGTCGGCGACGGCGTCGCCGAACGCGTCCCGTTCGTCGGCGTCGACGAGGTACGACCGGTTGAACAGGAGGCGGTCGGAGTAGAGGTCGTTCTCCGCCTCGCTCTCGCTCACCGCGGTCAGTTGGCCGGAGACGTCGTCAGCGACGGTCTCTCGGTCGAGCGTCGAGTCCTCGTCGACGACGAGTTTCACACCCAGTTCGACGGAGTCGTCGACGTCCATGAGCGCTTTGCGGAAGGCGCGCCGGCCGCCGCGCATGACGCTCTTCAGCGTCCGTGCGCTCTTGAACGTCATCCCGAACTGCATCGGGACGACCGCCCGGCCGTCGCCCTCGGTCATCACCGCTCTGAGCACCTCGTCGTGTGCCCGCGAGTTCTCGTCCGTCTGCTCGACGTCCATGTCGTCGATCGGGGTCACGACCGCCGAGAGCGACCGGTACGTCACGGTCTCGACCGGACTCTCACCCTCGACGCCCTCCATCTCCAACTCGAAGTCCTCCGCGTCGACGACACCGTACACGTACAACTGAGTGCTCATAATGAGGGTTGACGGACGATTCGACCGAGATAATTGTATAGCTTGTGGCTCTTCGAACAAACTTCCGAACGTATCGAATCGACTGAAATTAATTTTTTATTTCTCGATGGCCGAATGATTAAATAACGTCACCCAACGACTCGGTTACGATGCCAGCAGATAGTCCGGATGGCTCTAGTTTGGCGGACGTACTGGACAGAATCCTCGACAAGGGTATCGTCATCGACATTTGGGCGCGCGTGTCGGTGGTCGGTATCGAGATACTGACCGTCGAGGCACGAATCGTGGCCGCCTCTGTCGACACCTTCCTGACCTACGCGTCAGAGATGGCGAAGATAGAGAAGGCCAGTCAGGGGGACCTCGAAGATCTCAAGGAGATCGAGATCGGGACCGCGAACCCCCGCCTGACCGAGCAGAACCCCTCGTAACTGAGGTCACACCGTGTCCGATCAGTGTAGGGCCGTCACGGACGACGGCGAGCGATGTTCGCGGCCGGCCGAGGAGGACGGCTTCTGTCACCAGCACGGTCCCGAAGACGAGACGGTGGACGAAGCAGAGGCCGACGCCGACGCCGAGGCCGAGTCGACTGCAGACGAGGAAGACGAATCGGAGGGCACCACGATGGACGAGACCGACGATACGCAAACCGACGGCGACGACGAGCAGCGAGAACGGGACGAAGACGACCAGTCAGCGGAGGCGGAGGAGCGACCGGCGGACGCGGACGCCCGAGAGAGCGAGTCGGACGACGACGGCGACGACAAAGCAGACATCGTGGCCGTCCGCAACACGGTACAGCAGGACGTCCCCGCCCTCATCGACCGCGAACTGGACGGCGTCACGAGCGTCGTCCGGGACGAGGACGGCTGGATGGCGACGGTCGAGATGGTCGAGCGACACTCCGTCCCCGACACGCAGGACATCCTCGGCCACTACGAGGTGTCGCTGAACGGGGCCGCCGACATCGACGGCTACCGGCGCATCGAGACGTATCGGCGCGCCGAGGGCCGGCCGTACGAGGGGTAACCCTCCGCACGCCCTTCTCCGGACGTTCGACACCCCGCACTTGCAGTTGCCTGAGTGACAAGTTGATAACGACCGGCGGCGTACGAGTGGCGATGACGCTCACGCTCGTCCCGTTGTTCCCCGGCGTCCCCGGCGGACCCGAACTGTTCATCGTCCTCCTCATCGTCGTCCTCCTGTTCGGCGCGAACAAACTGCCCCAACTGGCCCGTTCGAGCGGACAGGCGATGGGCGAGTTCCGCCGCGGCCGCGAGGAGATAGAGTCCGAACTCCGGAGCGTCGCGACCGGCGAATCAGGCGACGAGACGGCGATGGAACCCGACGGAGAGACCGACGACGTCGACGGGAGGCCGGCGGCCTGACCCGGCGCGGTCCGCTTCGACCGCCGCGCTTCTCTCGACGACCCTCGACGCGGAGTCGCGACGCCGTCGTCGGGGCCGTCAGTCGCCGCCGACCGGGTTCGGAGCCGTCACGTCGGCGGTCCGATAGTACGTCACGAGGAAGACGCCGGTGGCGACGACGATGAACGCCGCCGCCGTGAGGAAGGCGGCCGTCGTCGAGACGAAGTCCTTGATGGTGCCGACGAGGACCGGGCCGGCGACCTGTCCGACCTTCCACGAGATAGAGCGCAACGACATGCTCGACGCCACGGAGTCGAACCGCTCGCCCTCCTCGACGAACAGCGCCATGCTCGCGGGGAGGCGGATGCTGTCGGCGACGCCGAGGATGCCGTACGCGGCGAACAGCGCGAAGAACGCGCCGCCGAGCGCCTGCGACCGACCGAAGGCGTGGAACTGGAGGGGGTCGACGACGCCCTCGAAGTAGAACGACAGAGGGATGAGCGCCGTCCCGACGCCGTAGAGGGCGGCGCCGGCGGCGACGAACAGGTGTCTCGACCCGAGCCTGTCGGTCAGGTCGCCCATGTACCCCTGCGCGAGCGTCTTCGTCAACTTCCCGCCGGCCAGAATCCAGCCGATGGCGAACTCGTTGATGCCGAACTCGACCTTGGCGACGATGGGCAGGAAGATGATGACAGCCATCTTGCCGACGCTGAACGCGAGGCGGAAGAAGACCAGCGACCGAACCATCGGGCGCTTCAGCAGGGCGCGGAGCGTCTCGGTTCCCGTGGCCTCCTCGGGGTCCTTCTGACCGCCGGGGTTGTCGCGGAGGTATCGCCAGACGAGGAGGAACGCCCCGATAGTGACCGCGCTGAGTACCGTGTAGACGACGTGCGTCTGGTAGGCGTACAGGAGGTAGCCGCCGACCACGTCGCCGGCGAGGCTGGAGAAGGCGGCTACCTGATTGTACGTCCCCAGCCACCGACCGCTGGCGTCCTCGGGGCTAATCTCGCCGACCACGGTCGACCCCGTTATCCAGAGGAGGCTCGCGCCCAACCCCTGTAGCATCCGCACGAGAACGACGTGGGTGGAACTCTGGACGAACGTGAACGCGACGAAGACGGTGACGTTGACCGCGAGGCCGGCGAGGAGGTAGCGCTTGGCGTTGCCGGTGTCTATCTTGCGGCCGAGGGGGAGGACGATGAGCAGTTGCACCACGGCGAACGCCGTGCCGAACAGGCCCTCGATGAACCCGGTGGTTCCGAACTGCTCGGCGTAGAGTGCGAGGGCGATGAGGATGGTCGAGTACGCCTGACTGCGCGCGAACGCCGTCCCCGCGAGTGCGGCGAACTCTCGGTCTCTGAGGAGTCCGAGCGACCCCCCGTCCCTCGACACCATCGGTATTCGAATCGAAACGACGTGGCCGGTGTTAAATCACAGCATCTGGGAAGCCTGTGCGGGGTTCTCACAGCGGTGAGATGCCGTCTCACGGGCTGTCGATGGGAATCCGACCACCGAGTCGGATGCGACGCCGATACGGATTCGACGAACGGCGGCGCTACGGGAGCAGAATGCGGTATGAATGGTGGACGACGGGGTTGCCCGGCGTTCCGGTGCGGGGAATCCCGGTTGCCTCCTCCACCCCGCGATCCGTCGAGCGACATACGTCCGGTGATCCGCTGCTCGCTTCCGCGCCTGGCGGAGTGTCACCGACGAACCGCGTTCAACCGACCCTGCGGCCGGCTTCCACGGACCGCTGTCCCCGACGGACGAGGCTTCTACGTTGGCTCCCGGGGCCCGCACCGGTCTGACCGGACGCGCCCGGGTTCGGTCCCCGCTGAAGGCCAAAGTCGCGGGCGAGGGGCAGGGCCTAGCTGCCCGACCTAGTCCACTCGGAAGAACGCCACCGGTGCATAAGGGACTTTCGACTCGCACCGCCCCGAAACCGGGCGACGGCAACGCGGTCACGACTCGAACGGGGGCCTCCGGCACCGACGCCGGTTCGCGGGCGGTTCACGAGAGGGTGTCGCGGGCGTAGCCCGCGGCGGCGACGGGGACGACGGCGGCGAGGACGAGGACGGCCCAGCGGTGGTTCTCGATCCACGCGTACTGCGCCGGGAAACTGAACAGTAGCGTCTCGTCGATGGAGAACGCCCACGTCGCGGCGAACGCGACCATCGCCACCCCGAGGACGAGGGTCAGGCCCGCGACGGTGGCCGGTTCGGTCCGTTCCTGTATCCCCGCGAGGAAGACGACGACGCCGACGAAGCCGAGAAACCCGACGACTGAGACGCCGATGGGTCCCGCGGCGTAGTAGTCGGCGACGCCGACTTGGGTCTCCGCGATGAGGAGGGCCGGCGCGAAGACGACGACTGCGAGGAGGAGTGACGCGACGGTCCCGACGGTCGGCGCGACGGTGTCGTTCGGCATACCGGGCCTCCGTCCCCGCGCGGCGTAAAAGGTTCGAGATACGTCGCCGTGGACCGCCGGTCGAGGCTCCCGGAAGGGAAACCGGTAAGCCGACGGCTCCGAGTCCGTGTGTATGGAAAGCGTAGCAGTCATCGGCGCGTCGATGACCCAGTTCGGGCAACGCGACGCGTGGATACGCGAGTTGCTCGCCGAGGCCGGGCAGGCGTGCCTCGACGACGCCGGCGTGTCGCCGGACGCCATCGACCACCTGTACGTCTCGAACATGGCCAGCGGGGAGTTCGAGGGGCAGACGGGCGTCCCGAACGCGTTGGCGCACGACCTCTCGGCGCTCCCGGCGTACACCGCCAGAATCGACCAGACGTCGTCCTCGGGCGGCGCGGGCATCTACGCCGCGTGGCAGTCCGTCGCCTCCGGCGCCTCCGAGATGACGCTCCTCGTCGGCGGCGAGAAGATGACCCACCGGTCGACGTCCGAGGCGACGGACGTCATCGCGTCGCTGACGCACCCCGTCGAGTACAAACACGGCGTGACGCTCCCCTCCTTCGCCGGGTTGACGGCGCGCCTCTACCTCGACGAGTACGACGCGCCGCGCGAATCGCTCGGGAAGGTCGCCGTCAAGAACCACCGGAACGGCGTCGACAACCCCCACGCGCAGTTCCGCAAGGAGGTGGACCTCGACACGGTCCTCGAATCGCCACTCGTCGCGGACCCCCTCCGCCTGTACGACTTCTGCCCCATCACCGACGGGTCGGCGGCACTCATGTTCTGTCCCGAGTCGGTCGCTCGCGAGTACGCCGACGAGTACGTCGTCGTCTCCGGCATCGGCGGCGCGACGGACACGCACGTCGTCCACGAACGCGCGGACCCGACGACGATGGGCGGCGTCGTCCACTCCTCCGAACAGGCGTACGAGATGGCCGACGTCGACCCGGACGACGTGGACGTGGCCGAACTGCACGACATGTTCACCATCCTCGAGTTCCTCCAGTCCGAAGACCTCGGCTTCTTCGAGAAGGGCGAGGGCTGGAAGGCCGTCGAGGAGGGCGTCACCGACCGCGACGGCGCGTTGCCCATCAACACCTCGGGCGGTCTGAAGTCGAAGGGGCACCCCCTCGGCGCGTCCGGCGTGGCACAGGCGTACGAGATATACGCGCAGTTGATGGGCGAGGCCGGCGCGCGGCAGGTCGAGGCCGAGACCGGACTCGCCTGCAACGTCGGCGGGTTCGGCAACTGCGTCACGACGACAGTCATGGAGGCACGACGATGACCGACGACAGCGACGGACACGAGATGGAGGCGTACCGCTACCCCGACGGCAGCATCACGTACCCCGGTCACCTCCTCGGCCCCGGCGGCGAGGAGGCCGTCGGCACCGTGGACCTCAGCGACTACACCGCCGAGATAGTGACGTGGACCACTTCGACGGCCCCGCCGCCGGGCGTCCGCGAACCGAACCACCTCGCCATCGTGGAGTTCGACGTCGACGGCGAACCCGTCCGCGCCATCGGCCAACTCACGACCGGCGACGTGGACATCGGCGACGAGGTGCGACCGGTGTACGCCGACGAACTCCGCGACCCGGACGCCGGCATCCGCGAACCCGAGAGTCAGGACTGGGACGGCTTCCGATTCGAACCGGCGTGAACGTCTCCGGGGGAGTCCGACCGGCCCCGGGAGGCGAGGACGCCCATCGATAGACCCAAAACAGTTTCCGACGAGGAAACCGTCCCCATAGGGATGGTAGCGTTCGAACCATGACGACGGAGACCGAAGGTGTCCAGCAGGCAATCGCCGCGTCGGCGTCCCCCGCCGCGGAGTTCGCCGACCTCTCGCGCCGCAGACAGGTGGAGGTGTTCTTCTCGCTCCCGGAGACGGTCCAACAGTCGCTCCTGACCGACATGGACGTCCGTCAGGTTCGACGGTTCGTGCGGCGACTCGACCCCGACGAGGGGGCCGACGTCCTCGGACTCGTCGACGAGGAGACGCGGACGGAGGTGCTGCGGCGACTCGACGAGGACCGCCGGGACGCGCTGTCGTACCTCCTGGAGTTCGACCCGGAGACGGCCGCGGGCCTGATGCACCTCGACTACGTCACCGTGGACGTCGAGCGGAGTCTCGCGGACGCCGCGCGCCGCGTCGAACGGTTCGAGGAGCGGAACGACGACGTCCCGACGATATTCGTCGTCGACGACGAGGAGTTCGTGGGCGAACTCCCCGGTCAGGCGTTGGCGCTGGCGGGTGACAAGTCCGAACGCCTCCGCGACCACGTCGAAGAGACGCCCGTGGTGACGTACGATACCCCCGATACCGAGGTGGTCGACGTGTTCCGACGCGCGCCGGAGCGCTCCGTCGCCGTGCTGGACGACGACAGGACCATCCTCGGCGTCATCTACGCGGGCGACCTCCTGCGCGTCATCGAGGAGGAGGCGAGCGAGACGCTGTACGAGTTCACCGGCGTGCAGGAGGAAGAGAGCATCCTCGACGGACCGCTCACCAAGGTCCGGTATCGGTACAAGTGGCTCATCATCAACCTCGGGACGGCGTTCCTCGCCGCCGCCGCCGTCGGCGTGTTCGAGGACACCATCGCCGCCTTCACCCTCCTCGCGGTGTACATGCCCGTCGTCGCCGGGATGGGCGGCAACGCCGGCACGCAGTCGATGGCGGTGACCGTCCGGGGCATCGCACTCGGTCAGATATCGTTGCCGACGGGCCGGCGCGCCGTCGTCAACGAAGCCGTCGCGGGGGCCGCCAACGGCCTCATCACGGGCGTCCTCGTCGCAGTCATCGCGACGGTGTTCAATCAGAGCCCGCTGTTGGGTCTCGTCCTCGGCGTCTCGATGGTGCTGAACCTCGTCATCGCGGGGTTCTTCGGGACCATCATCCCGCTCGTCCTCGACCGAGTCGGCAAGGACCCGGCGACGTCCGCGACCATCTTCATCACCACCGCGACGGACGTCCTCGGCTTCTTCATCTTCCTCGGACTGGCGCAGAACGTCCTCTGACGCCCGTGCGCCGCTTGGGGGACTCTCGACCGACGTTCGGTCTTTCCCGCGGCCACCGTCACCGTCTCGTCCGCGTCGGCGACCGTCACAGTTCGCTGAATCCGGCTTCAGTACGGCTGTCCCGACAGTGCGGGAGTGAGTTCCGGAACGCCCACAGCCCGTGCGAGATGCTTGGCGACGTTCGAGACTCTGACCACGCCGCGTAGTTCCCCTTCGCCGTCGACCACGACGGCCGCTTCGATATCTGCGTCGGTTAGCGCGGCAAGTAATTCCTCGAAGCTCGCCGCGATCTGCACGTTCGGTGCCTCTCGTGCGAACTCGCCGGCACGCCCCTCGCCGCCGTCTGCCACCTGCTGAACGATAGTCTGCAGTGTGATCAGCCGATGGCCGTCGTCCGTCGCGAGGACGAGTACGTCTGTGTCGTGTTCCACCATGCTCGCGGCAACGTCTGAAACCGACGCGTCGGGGTCGTCGATCACTGTCGGCTCCTCGACGAAGAGGCTGATGGATGTTGTCTCGAAGGGGTTCGAGAGCCGGTTGGCTTCCTCGTCCGACCACTGGTGCTGCGGTGGGAACGCCCCCAGTGCAGACGGACCTCTCTCGTCGGTAGAATTCGGTAGGGCGTCTGGTTTCGGCATCGTCGGTATCGTGGTGTCACCAACCGAATCGTCGGCTCCTGGCGGAGTCTGAAGCGGGTTCGGCGATGCTGGATCTCGAGGCATCTGGGGGACGAACGAGAAATCCGCCTCCTGTACGGTCGGCTGATTCTCGGCGCCCGTTCGGACCTCCCGATCGAGTTGGTCGATCTGTTCTCGAAGTTCGTCCAGTCGTGCGAGTACGTTGTCTCGATTCATTGTGTGTTCACTCTCCAATCGACGTCGATAGAGATGGTCCCCGTTGGAGCCCCCGTCCACGACTTGTTACCCGACCACGGGCCGCGGACCTCCATGCCGTCGAATCTGTCGACGGTCTGTCCGTTGTTCAGTAACACGTTTCCGACGTTCTGGTGAGCCAACACGATTTGACTGCCCGTGACGTTCTTCACGCCAGTAATAAGCGCCCGCTCGGGCGCCATCGCGACCGCTGTTGGGACCGACCCATTCGTCGAGTAGTCGTACTGGTTGGGAAAGAGAACGATTCGATGCGTTCCGTTTGCCTGGAACGTCGCGCTGGCTCTGGCGGTCTGGGTGCCTCTGGTGGCCGTGATGGTGTACGTCGTGTCCTGTTGCGGATAGATTCTCCGCTGCCCCTGTGTCGGAACCGCGCCGATGCCGTTGTCGATCTCCACTTTGTCAGCGTTCTTCGAGGTCCAACTCAACGCCGGCACTCGATTCCAGGTCCCGGCGTTATAGAACCCGGCAGAGAGCGTGACTTCGGGTCGAGGCGTGGTCCCACCACCGGGGGTTGACGGGGGTGACGGCGGGAAGTACGTCGAACCCGAAACGTCTTTCCACGTGACGTGGCCGGGTCGGAGCAGTTTCACTCCACATACCTCGCCGCCGCTGTAGGTCGCTCGGTGGAAGTTCGGGAACGCGGCGGGGAAGCCATGTCGGTTCGCATAATCGGCCACTTCCGTGAACGTGCCCGCTATATCGTGGTATTTCACGTTCCCCAAGATGTACGTGGGAACGTCACGGTCGACGACGCTTCCCGGTTTCAACAGCGTGATGTCCCCGCTGAACGTCAACGAAGTCTTGTAGTTGGGGAAGCCGGCGGGATAGCCGTTACGACGCGCGTAGTCGTCGACCGCCCTGAAGACGGCCTGAACGTCGTTTCGGTCGATACCCCATTGATTGTACTCCTGAGGCGGCACCGACCGGAACTCCGCCGACGCGTGCCGCAGGAAGTTCGTTCCGTACACCAGCCCCCTTCCCGGATAACTCGCTCTGTGGAAGTTCAGAAAGGCCCCCACGTATCCGCTCCGTTCGGCGTACCTGTGGGCCGCTTGGAGAAACGCCGGTGCCGACGGAGAGTACTGTCCGCGGACCGTCGGAGCCGTCTCGGGAATGTATTTTCGGAGGTCCGACTGTCGGAGGTCGAACCAGTCGACGATGTGGTTGCGCAGGAGGACGTGTCCACGAACCGGGCCTCGTCCGTCCCGGTAGTCGGCTTGGTGGAACGTCGGAATCGCGCCCTTGAAATCGGGTTCCTGTCCGACGACATAGTCGTTCGCCGCTCGAAACATCGCCCCCGTGTCGTTCAGGTCGACGTCTCCGAGTCTACTTTTCGGAATGTCTCGGAATTCGGCGTGGCGGGGATCGAACAGCAGCACACCATACACCAGCCCCTGTCCGTAGTCGGCGTGGTGGAACGTCGGCAGCGCACCCGGATACCCCCTTGCTTGCGCATAGCCCGTCGCAGCGCGAATCATGTCGGGGACGTTCTCCCGAGAGAGATGCCCTCCGAGAACCGATTTCGGCACGTCTCGATGCGTCGCCGCACCCGACTTCACCAAGAACGAACCATGCACCGTCCCGTTTCCGTAGTCGGCTTGGTGAAAGTTCGGAAAACCGAACGCGTAGCCGGAGTGACGAGCGAACTCGCTCGTCTGCCGAAACCGCTCATCTAACCCCATCGGCCTTCCATTTCGACACGCATAGTGCAACCATGTCTCTGCATAAACAGCAGTAGGTATCCGTAAATGTTTTATTGAAATAAAAGTTGAAATAATTATATGTCGGATAGTTGTTAATATGGGAGCTTACTCTGTCCGTCGCTACCGGCGTTCTATTCCCCTGTCGAGCTGCAAAAAGACCGTATCAAAAATTGGCATCGTAGGGCCGAGTGGGTACACGGGGAGCCGTCCCCTCGTCGTATCTCGCTACTACTCTCGCCGGCGAGAAAATTCCCTGAGAGAATCAGTCGTCTCCTACTGACTACTGTTCGGCAGTAACTGTCCTGGAACGTGTATACGAATCCGAATGGGGTGTCCCGAACGCACGTTATCAGGCGCTCTCGTCTCCCCCGTCGTCGGAGCGGGCCTCGTTTTCGTTCGATTTCTCGTCCGGAGGTGAGTGGCCCGTCTCGTCGTTCTCGTCGTCCTTTCCACGAACCTCCTTCCGTATCGACTCCAACTCCGCGTCCACGTCCACCTGCGGCGTCTCTTCTTCCTCCGCCGCGTCGGCTTCGTCGCCCACGTCGATGGTGACCGGCCCGTCGTCGTCGGTTCGGCGGCCCTGACCGCTTCGTCGGTCGCTCTGTCGGTCGTCGTCCCGTCGCCGGTCCTCGCGGTACCCGTACCGGTTCCGCTCTCGCTGCCGTTCGGCCTCCTCGATGCGGGTCTCTATCTCGCCCATCAGGTCGCGCGCGTCGGTCACGATGTCGCGCGACTCCGCGTCCGGCGGGAGGTCCGAGAGCGCCTCCCGCAGGTCGTCGAGGGCGCGGTCCACGCCCGAGAGCGCTTCGCGCCCGACGCCCGTCATGGTCAACCGCTCCGCCGTCGACCGCCGTCGGTCGCCGGCGTCGAACACCGAGCGGTCGGGGTCGGCGAGGCGGAGGACGTTCCGCAGCAGTTCCAGCGAGCGAATCGTCGTCTCCAGCACCGAGATTATCGTCGGGATGGTGTACTCCTCGGTGAAGCGGAGCATCTCGCTGAACGACGGCGGGCGCGGGAGCGGTCGGTCGCGACCCGACAGGTCCTCCCGGTCGTCGCGACGGCGGTAGCCGTAGCGCTCGGCCTCGCGCGCGGTCGGGCCGCCGCGCCGCCGGTCGCTCCGGCCGCGTCGTCGCTCTCGCCGGCCGTCGCCGTCGTCGCGGCCGCCGCGCTCTCGTTCGCGGAGTTCGTGGCGCAGGTCGCCGAGCGTCCGGTCGAGGTCGGCGAGGAGGTCTGCGAGGTCGTCGTCGGGGTCACGTCGCTCGCTCATACGTCTCCATTCGGGACCGGGAGAGAAAAGCTGTCGCCGTCGCGGGGTCGCTACGGGACGTTCACTCGAACTGCCCGCGGCGGTACTGCACCGGCCACTCCACGTCCGTGTCGAGTTCGTGGGCGGCCTCCAGCGTGAAGTACGGGTTGCGGAGGAACTCGCGGCCGACGACGGCCACGTCCGCCCGTCCGTTCCGAATGAGCTGGTCGGCCTGTTCGGCCTCGGTTATCTTCCCGACCGCACCGACGGCGGCGTCGGTGGCCGCCCCGACGCGTTCGGCGTAGGGGACCTGATACCCCGACCCGGGGTCGGGTACCTGCTGGCCGGGGTGGATACCGCCGGCGCTCACGTCTATCAGGTCCGCGCCCGCGTCGGCGAGGAGGGGCGCGAGGCGGGCCGACTGGTCGAGGTCCCACGACTCGCGGTCCGGGAGCCAGTCGGTCGCGGAGATGCGGACGAACACCGGCCTGTCGTCGGGCCACACCTCGCGCACGGCGGCGGTCACCTCGCGGACGAGTCGCGTCCGGTTCTCGAACGACCCGCCGTAGTCGTCCTCGCGGTGGTTGGTCACGGGCGAGAGGAACTCGTGCAGGAGGTAGCCATGCGCGGCGTGGACCTCCGCTATCTCGAACCCCGCGTCGAGGGCGCGTTCGGCGGCGGCGCGGAAGTCGTCGATGACCGTCTCGATATCCGCGGCGGTCATCTCGCGCGTCGCCGCCTCGCCCTCGGCGTAGGGGTACGGGGCCGCCGACGGCGCGACGGTCTCCCATCCGCCCTCGCTCTCGGGAATCGGCGTCGAGTCCTCCCACGGGACGGTCTTGCTCGCCTTCCGACCCGCGTGGGCGAGTTGGATGCCCGGGACGCTCCCCTGCCCGCGGACGAACGCGGTCACGTCCGCGAGGGCGTCGGCGTGGGCGTCCGACCAGATGCCGAGGTCGGACGGCGTGATTCGACCCTCGGGCGAGACGGCCGTCGCCTCGCTCATGACGACGCCGGCGCGGCCGACGGCGCGACTGCCGAGGTGGACGAGGTGCCAGTCGTTCGCCAGTCCGTCCTCGGCGGAGTACTGGCACATCGGCGAGACCATCACACGGTTCGGGAGTTCCGTCCCTCGGAGCGTGAGGGGACTGAACAGCGACGCAGTCATCACCGCCGCTTGGGCCGGCGGCGGAAAACCCTTGTCGACCCCGGAACGCGACGGGGGTGACTTCGGTTTAGGCGGACCAAAACTGACTTATCCCCCGACCCACCACTGGGGGATATGGAACGTCTCGACGGCGAAGAACTGGACGGCCCCGACAGTCCCGACTCGACGGTCGCGGCCCACCAGTCGTCCCCGGAGCGAACCGTCTTCACCGAACAGGGCAACCGCGACGCCTGGATTTCGCTCGACGCGGAGTCGACGGTCGAACTCGAACGGTAGTCTCGAAAAAGCGCAGTCGACGCCGACCGATTCTCGCGACGTTACTCCTGCTGGCTCTGCACCGGCGGTTCGCCCTCGTGGACGGCCTGCTCGAAGACGAGCGTGTCGTCTTCGAGGTAGTGTTCGATGTGGTGGGCGTCGTCCTCGACGTGTTCCATGTTCTCGCGCAGCATGTGCGCCGTCGTGTGGTCACCGAGGTTCTGCGCCAGTTCGACGTGGTCGCGCAGGTGCTCGATGATGTCGCCGTACATCTCCATGTCGTTCCGCATCGAGGTGCGGATGTCGTAGACGTCTTCGCCCTCGAACGTGACCGGGGCGCGGTCCTCCTGCGCGGTCGGTCCGGAGACGGGGACGCCGCCGAGGGCTTGCACGCGTTCGGCGAGTTCGTCGGCGAACTCCTCGGCGTGTTCGTACGCCTCCTCGAAGAACAGGTGCAGGTCGCGGAACTCCGCGCCCTCGACGACCCAGTGGTGCTTCTTCAGTTGGTGGTACAGCACGTACGTGGCCGCGAGGTCCGTGTTCAACGCGTCCACGATCTGTTCTGCGCGGTCGGCGTCGATACGAAGCGCCTCGCTACCCTCTACGTCGCCCGCCTGCTGACGGACGTTCTTCTGGGAGCTCATTACAGTCGTTCGTTCGCCCGCCAGCAACTTAATCATTTCCACGTCGAGAACATTTTTTGGTCAATCGAAAACTGTAGTGGATATATTGGCAACCCAAACTTCTGAAATCCGTTTCTCGCGTCGCCCCCGTCCCGCACGCTTTTACGCGCTTCCCCCCACGAGACGACCGTGCGCGTCGTCTCGCTCCTCCCCTCGGCCACCGAACTGCTGTACGCCCTCGACGTCGACCCCGTCGGCGTCTCCCACAGTTGCGACTACCCGCCCGCCGCGCGCGAGAAACCGGTCCTCACGAGCACGGCCATCGACTACGGCGACGACCGGTCGGCCGCGGACATCGACCGGCAGACGCGGCGCGTCGAGGGTGGCGTCTACGACGTCGACGAGGGTCTCCTCGCGGAACTCGACCCCGACCTCGTCGTGACGCAGGCGACGTGTGAGGTGTGCGCGGTGGACGCCTCGGACGTGCTGGCGGCGGTGGAACGCCGCGGCGTCGACGCCGAGGTGCTGACGCTCGACCCCCACTCGCTGTCGGACGTGCTCGACGACGTGGAACGCGTCGGCGCGGCGGCCGACGCGTCCGAACGCGCCGCGTCGCTCCGCGCGGCGTTGACGGCGCGCGTCGACCGGGTCACCGACCGGGCCGCGGCGACGACGGACCGGCCGCGAACGGCCGTCTTCGACTGGACCGACCCGGTCATCGCCGGCGGCCACTGGGTGCCGGGCATGGTCGAACGCGCCGGTGGCACGCCCGGACTGGTGACGGACGGCCCGTCGAAACCGCAGCGCTGGACGGACGTGCGCTCGTTCGACCCCGAAGTGCTCGTCGTCGCGCCCTGCGGGTTCGGCGTCGAACGGGCGGCCGACGCCCTCGCCGACCTCCGCTCGAAGGACGGTTGGGACGACCTGACGGCGGTGCGCGACGGGAACGTCTTCGTCGCCGACGGCAACGGCCACGTGAACCGCCCCGGTCCGAGACTCGTGGACTCCGTCGAACTGCTCGCGTCGTGCATCCACCCCGAGCGATTCGACGCGCCCGCACCGGACGTGGTACGGCGCGCCGACGCCGGTCCGCGGGCCTAGTCGGCGTCGACGGCGCCGACGAACGCGCGCTGTTCGTCGAGAACCTCGCGGTCGAGCGCGAACGTCAGGTCGCGTTCGTCGCGGCCGAGTGCCGCCGCGACGGCGCCGTCCGGCCGGACGACCAGCGACCGGCCCGCGTACGTCGCCTGCCGCGCCCCCGGGACGTCGCGTCGGCCGGTCCGCCCCGCGCCGACCAGCCACCTGACGCCGTCGAGGGCGCGGGCGCGACAGAGCAGACGCCAGTTCTCCGAGTGTGCCGCCGGCCACGCGCCGACGACGAACAACGCGTCCACGCCCGCGTCGGTCATCGCCGCGCTCTCGCCGACGAAGTTCAGATTGTAGCAGGTGAGCAGTCCGGCGTCGCCGGCGGGCGTCTCGACGACGACGCGGTCGCTCCCCGCCTCGAGCATCGACGCCTCGTCGCCCCACAGGTGCCGCTTTCGGTAGACGGCGTGCGTCCCGTCGGGCCGGACGTACGCGGCGGCGTTGTAGAGCGTCTCGCCGTCGCGTTCGACGTACCCCGCCAGCACGTCGACGTCGTTGTCGGCCGCGACGGGCGCGAGGTGGTCGAGCGCCGCCGGTCGCGTCAGCGCCGCGTCGGCCACCCGGTCGTCGGCGACGAACCCGGTCAGGGCGTACTCGGGGAACAGGGCGACGCGCACGTCGTCGGGAAGCGCGCCGGTCCGTTCGCGAATCGTCGCGGCGTTCCGCTTCGGTCTGAGGTCGGCGACGGCCAGTTGGGGGACGGCGACTGTTGGCCCGGTCACGTCCTCGGAGGCGACGCCCGCGTGCAAAAACGCTCGCCCTTCGACCTCTCGCTCGGCGAGAGAGTCGCGCGGACTGACGGTACGCGTCTCGGTGTGCGAACACGCGACAAGGTAAAGCCCGCAGAGAGTCATGTACAGGTACTGGTCGTCAGACGCACGTCGTGCGAGGCGACCAGCGCGCGGTCGGTGTTAGGTGTCGCGGTTCGTGTCATGGTCCGCGACGTGGGTAGGGCATCGACCGTGCCACCTTTCGGCGTTCCCCGTTCACGGCTGTGAAGGGAAACGCTCTTTTCGGACACGGTCCGACTCAGAGTATATGAGCGACGGGGACGACGAGACGCCGGAAGACACGTCCGCGGAGACGCAGTCGGACGCGTCCGAAGAACCGACGGATGCCGAGGAGTCGACGGACGCCGAGGCGTCCGAAGAGATCACGGCTGAGAGCCTGAACGAACGCCTCGACGCCGTCGAGGAGGACCTCGAGGCGGCCGAGACGGAGTCGGACCTCGACGCGGTCGAATCCGACCTCGACGACGTCGAGTCGGACCTCGAAGCCGCGGACCTCCCGGAACCGGACGAGGACGACGACGACGCCGAGGACCCGCGTGCGGACCTCGAATCCCGCGTCTCGGACCTCCGCGAGGACCTCGAATCACAGCGCGGCCCGTACGCCGAGGACGTCGTCGACGACATCGAGTCGGCGAAGTCGAAGGTGACGGAGACGCGGTGGACCGAGCGCGGCGAGGGCGAAATCGTGGACGTCGTCGAGTCGTTCGCGGCCGACGTGAACGAGATTCTGGACGCGTCCGTCTCCGTCGACGGCGACTCGGAGGAGGACCTGGCCGCCGCCCTCGACGACGCGGCAGACGCCGTCGAGTCCGCGTCGCTCGACGCCGACGACGACGCCGACACCATCGCCGCCCTCCTCGAAGCGACCGACGACCTGGAGTCGGGGCTGGAGGACTCACAGGAGTGGGACGACCTGGAGACGAACGAGAAGCTTCAGGCGGAGGGCTTCTACGACGTGCTCGGCCACTACAAGGACTTCCCGCCGGAACTGTCCGCGCTGAAGGAGTGGGAGAAGCGCGGCCGCGCCGACATGATCATGCTGGCGAAGGACAGCCTCCAGTCGGAGTTCATGCAGGAGTACTGCATGGACGCGTTCGTCCGGATGGCCGACCCCTCAGTGTTCGACGAGATGCACCAGTTGGCCCAGCGACGCGACAAGACCGCCATCAAGGCGCTCGGGAGGATGGGGTCGGGCGCGGAGGACGCCGTCGAGACGCTGGTCGAGTACGTCGACACCGACTCCGACCCGGCGCTCCAGAAGGTGACGTTCAAGGCGCTGGGCGAGATCGGCTCGTCCGACGCGACGCAGGCCATCGCGGACAAACTGGTGATGGACAACGACAACGTGCGACCGTACGCCGCGCGCGCCCTCGGCCTCATCGGCGACACGCGCGCCGTGAAGCCGCTGTCGGACACGCTCGAATCCGACGAGAACGACACCGTCCGCGCGGCCGCCGCGTGGTCGCTGCGCCAAATCGGCACCGAAGACGCGCTCGAAGCGGCCGCCGACTACACCGACGAGCGCTCCTACCTCGTCCAGCACGAGGCCGAACTCGCCCGCGACAGCCTCGGCGACGCGGACGCCGACGCGCCGACGGCCTGACCGGCCACCCGACGCTCGCGCCCCGTCCTGCACCGTTTTCTCGCCTCTCTCCGTACCGTCGAGCGACGGCCCCGGCGCGCCCACAGGTTCAAGAGGGATGCCGCGGCCAACGACCCCGTGTCGAACGCCCGTCGCCTCCTCGCCTTCGCCCTCGCCGGTGCGTTGCTCGTTCAGGCCTGCGGCGTCGCCGCCGGCGCGGCCGTCGTCGGTTCGGGTGCCCCTGCCGGCGCGGATGCCACCGCTGGCGCGGATGCCGACGCCGCGGACGCCGAACGCACGGCCGGCAGAGCGAACGCGACGACCCCGCGCGTCCTCGCCGTCTACCCGAACCCCGTCGCCGCGGACGACGCGGGCGAGTTCGTCGCCGTCCGCGGCGGCGACGTGCCGAACCTGACTCTCTCGGACGGCGAGGACGTGTTCGCTGTCCCCCGCCGACAGAGCGTCGTCGTCCTCTCGTCGGACCCGAACGCGACGCGGGCGGTGACCCCTCACCCCGTCGTCCGCGCGGACCTCTCGCTGTCGAACGCCGGCGAACGCCTCGTCCTCCGGCGGAACGGCACCGTCGTCCACACAGTCGCCTACGAGGACGCCCCCGAGAGCGACCGCTGGAACGTCTCGGCGGACCGGTGGACGCCGCTCGGACTCGACCTGCGGCCCCCCGTCGCCACCGGGCCGGCGGACGCGACGGCGTTCGTCCTCCCCGACGCGCCCGACGCGGTCGCGGAGACGCTTCGCTCGGCCGAGGACCGACTCCTCCTCGCGGGCTACACGCTCTCCTCGGACCGCGTCACGGACGCTCTCGTGGCGGCCCACCGGCGCGGCGTGCGCGTCCGCGTCCTCGTGGAGGGCGGTCCGGTCGGCGGCGTCTCCCGACGACAGGCGGCGGCGCTCGACAGACTCAATCGCGCGGGCGTCCCCGTCGCCGTCGTCGACGGCCCGGACGCGACGTTCGCCTACCACCACGCGAAGTACGCCGTCGTCGACGACCGGTCGCTCGTCCTCACGGAGAACTGGAAGCCCGCGGGGACCGGCGGCCGCGACAGTCGCGGGTGGGGCGTGCGCGTCGCCTCCGCGCGGACGGCCGACGAGTTGGCCGCCGTCTTCGAGGCGGATTCGACCGGGCGCGGCGTCGTCTCGTGGGCGTCGTACCGACGGCACGGGACGTTCGTCGCCGACCCGCCGCCGAACGCCACGTACCCGACTCGAATCGAACCCGCGCCGGTCCGCGCGACGGCGGTTCGGGTGCTGACGGCGCCCGGCAACGCCGGCGAGGCGACGATTCGCCGACTCGACGGGGCCGACGAGCGAATCTCGGTCGTCAACCCGCGCATCGACCCGGACGGGCGCTTCTTCGCCGCACTCGTCCGCGCGGCGCGACGCGGCGTCTCGGTCCGCCTCCTCCTCTCGAACGCGTGGTACGACGCCGAGGAGAACGAACGGGTAGTCGCCCGCGTCCGGGACCTCCGGGCGTCCGGACTGCCCATCGAGGCGCGCATCGCGGACCCGAGCGGTCGGTTCGGGAAGGTCCACGCGAAAGGCGCCGTCGTCGACGGCGAGACGGTGTTCGTCGGGAGCCTCAACTGGAACGACCACGCCGCGACGGAGAACCGCGAGGTGGTGCTGGAACTGCGCGGCGCGGAACCGGCGGCGTACTACCGGCGGGCGTTCGAACGTGACTGGGCGGCGGCGGGCGGCGGAGGCGGTGGACGGGGCGACGACGGAACGCCGTGGCTCCTCGTCGCCGGCGCTCTCGCGTCGGCGACGCTGGCCGGACTGGTGCTGAAGAAGACGGTTCGGTTCGAGCGGTGAACGCGCGGGTGACGCGCCCGCTTACAGGTCGGCGTCCACGGGCGCCTGCGAGGAGAGTTCGGCGTCGAGTTCCGCGTCGGCCATCTTCTCGACGAGGCTGTCGATGACCTCGCTGCGCATCCCCTTCACGAACTTGATGGAGCCGACGACGAGGTGGCCGCCGCCGGAGACGCCGCCGCCGACGACTTCCTCGTTGAGTTCGGCGACCATCTGCGGGATGTCGAGGCGGACGCCGTCGGAACGCAGGACGGCGAAGTCGGGGCCGTAGCCGATGGTAATGACGGGTTCCTGTCGCTCCTGCACCTTCCGGTCGTGGAGCTTTCCGGTCGTCTTCCCCGGCGCGGGGTAGGTAAAGCGGTGCGCCCACTCGTCCAGGTCGATGGTGTAGAGGTGCGCCCCGGAACTGAGCGTCTCGTGTTCCACGTGTGACTCCGCGGCGTCGAGTTGGCGGTCCACGTCGCGTTCGGCGCGTTCGGCGAGGAACTCGACCAGTTCCTCGTGGCGTTCCTCGTCGTCACAGCCGACGTTCAGCACGTCGTTGACGATGGACTGCCCGTCGCTGTAGCGGAGCCAGTGGGCCGCGTAGTCCAGCGCTTCGCCGATGTCGAGCAGTTTCCCGCGGTCGTAGCCCCGGTCCTCGGCGAGGGCGACGAACTCGTCCATCACCTCGGCCTTCGACCGGTCCGAGAGGCCGGCGACGGCGGGGACGTGTTCGAGGTCCTCCGTGATGGAGGGGTCGATCATGCGCGCGAGTTCGACGCACATCATCCCGGTGGTGATGCGGTAGTCCTCGTCGTACAGGTAGGGGTTGACGTGGGCGTCCAGCAGGGGTTCGACCGCCTCGGGGTCGGGGTGGTGGTGGTCGACGACGGCGATGGGCACGTCGTAGTGCGCGAGGTTCTCGTAGGCGGGCACGTCCTCCTCGGTGGACCCGTTGTCCAGCATGAGGAGGAGGGGGAGACGCTGGCCGTGGCGGGCGCGGCCCTCCAAGGCGAAGTTCAGGTCGCGCGTCACGTCCTCCATCTCGTAGAACGGGGCCTTCGACGGCAGGCGCTTGAACAGGTGTCGCGGCGCGTCGTCGTCGTCGTGGACCTCGGAGATGAAGTTCTCCAGCGCCAGTTGGACCGGCACGGAGGCGCACATCCCGTCGCCGTCGGCGTGGTGGCGGACGCGGATGGGACGCCCTTCGAGGACGGTCCGACGGAGCAGTCGGGCCACGTCGCGCAGGTCGTCGCGGAGTTTCTCGAAGGCGGGCCACTCGACGAGGGGGTCGACCTCGTTCGGTTCGGCGCGTTCGTCGAGGGCGTCGTCGAGACGCTGCCGGGTCGCTTCGGCGGCCTCGTCGTGGAGGCGAGTCAGCGAGTCGACTTCGAGTTGGAGTGCGCCCTCGTGGCTCTCGGCGGTGCCGCTGATGCGGACGGCGTCGTCCAGTTCGACCTCGGGGTGGGCGCGGACGCCCGCCTCCTCGAAGGCGGCGGCGGAGACGATACCGGTGTCGTCCGCGATGCGGAAGACGGTGGGACCGCCGGTCTGCTTTATCTGCGCGACGACGCCCTCGACGAACACGTCCATGCCGGGTTCGACGTCGGCGATGGGCGTGATGTCGGGTTCGTAGTCGACGGTGACCGTGCGGTAGTCCTCGAAGCTGACGGTGTCGAACGCGACGTCGCCGTTCTCGCGGACCTCCTCCAGCGAGACGATGAGTCGGTCGCCGACTTCGTACGTGCGGTCGAGGTTCGACTCGTGGACGAGGCCGGACACCTCGTCGGAGACGTCGACGAAGATGCCGTACTCGACGACGCCGTTGACGACGGCGTGGTAGTTCGCGCCGACTTCGGTGTCGTCGAGGGTGCAGTTCGGTGCCAAGTCGTAGACGACAGGTCGCGAGTCCGCGTCCGAACTCGAACCGGACTCGCCGCCGGAATCCCCGGCGTTTTCGACAGTCATAGTCGGTGAAAGTGGTGGCCGCCGGTTAAGACTTTACATGCGCGTCCGCCGCCGAGGCGGGCGATTCGAGGCCGCTCGCGGCCGACACTCTCAGTATCCCAGTTCGGCCAGCGACTCGCGCAGACGCGGGAGGTAGTCCCGGCCGAAGTAACGGACGTGTTCGAGGAGGGGGAAGACGCCGTACGCCGTCGCGCGCGTCTCGAAGAAGCCGTCCTCGATTCCCCGCCGGTCGGCGTACCGGTCGAAGAAGGCGTCGCCGAACGAGTCGAACAGGGCGACGTAGGCGAGTTCCACCTCGGGGTGGCCGTAGTAGACGGCGGGGTCGAGGAACGCCCGCACCGCGCCGTCGCGCACGACGACGTTCTCCCGCCACACGTCGCCGTGGACGAGAGTGGGCGCGTCGGGTTCGCGGAGGATGGCCTCCAGGTCGGCCGCGAGGGCGTCCACCCGTTCGGCGTCCCCGGGCGGGAGCGTCCCCTCCCTCGCCGCCGCCTCGGCCGCGTCGAGCAGTCGGTGCTCGCGGAAGAACTCGACCCACGAGTCGGTCCACGGGTTCGGCAGGCGGTAGGGGCCGCTGAGCGTGTCGAACGGGAACCCCGACCGCTCCGCGGTCACGTCGTGGAGGGCGGCGAGGTGGTCGGCGATATCGCGTTCGACGGCCGGCGTGAACGCGCCGTCGCCCTCGACGTACGCCATGAACAGCAGGTCGTCCGTCGCGTCGTACACCGTCGGCACCGGCAGGTCGGACTCCGCGGCGAGAGAGCGGAGCATCCGGGCCTCGACGGTCAGGGGCGTGTCGCCGACCTTGGCGACGACGGACGCGCGGTCGGCGAAGTCGAGTCGGTAGACGGTCCCCACCTCGCCGCCGTCGAGTTCGGTGAGTCCGGTCACGGCCGACTCGAACTGCGACGCTGCGCGGGCGCGGACCGTCCGGGGCGACGGCGTCGTCTCGCCGGGCATACCCGCGCTTCGGGCCGTCGCCTCCTGAGAGTGACGCTTCGGTCGTCGCGTCGCAGTCGTGCGGTTTGGTCGCTCCGTGGACCGGAACTCTTAGATGCCGACGCGACCGAGTTGGGGCATGCGCCTCTTCCGGTCGAAAGAGATTCTCGGTATCGCCGAGGAGGCACTCGACTTCGCGTTGGAGGCGTCCAAGGAGACGCACCCCAACGAGTACATGGGCTTTCTCCGCGGCGAGGACGCGCGGCGCGTCGGCCTCGACCGGTCGGGGACGGTCATCACCGACGTGCTCATCATCCCGGGGACGAAGTCGGACTCGATGAGTGCGACGGTGAACTCGAACATGATTCCGAACGACATGCGCGCGGTCGGGTCGATTCACTCGCACCCGAACGGCGTCCTCCGGCCGAGCGACGCCGACCTGGACACGTTCGGCAACGGGCAGGTCCACATCATCCTCGGCCACCCCTACCGCCGGAGCGACTGGCGGGCGTTCGACCAGGAGGGCGCGCCGACGACGCTGGACGTCCTCGACGTCGACCTGCCGGACCCCGAAGCGTTCTTCGACTTCGACGAGTCGGACCTCGGACTCGACCTGGAGGACGCCGACCGATGACGGAGCGAGTCATCGCGCAGGGGACGTTCGACATCCTCCACCCGGGGCACCTCCACTACCTGCGAGACGCCGCCGCTCTCGGCGACGAACTCCACGTCATCGTCGCCCGCCGGGAGAACGTCACCCACAAGGCCAAACCCGTCCTCCCGGACCGCCAACGCCGCGACATGGTGGACGCGCTCTCGGTGGTGACGGAGGCGCACCTCGGGCACACCGACGACATCTTCGTGCCCATCGAGCGCATCCGCCCGGACGTCATCGTCCTCGGCCACGACCAGCATCACGACCCGGAGGGCATCCGCGCGGCCCTCGACGCGCGCGGCATCGACTGCGAGGTGACGCGCGCCTCGGCGCGAGAACCGGAGTACGAGGGCGAACTGCTCTCGACCGGACGCATCATCGACCGCGTCCTCGAACAGCGCGGGCCCCCGCCCGAGGCGCCGGACGACCCGAACACGTAGCGCGTCCGACCGGGCCCCACCACGACCGGTCGCCACCGCCGACCGACGACTTTCTGTCCCCCGCGTCCGACCGTGAGCGGTAGGTATGACCGACGACCCGCCGGTGGAGTGGCACGAGTCGATGGGCGACACGAGCCTCCGCGTCCGCCAGTTGGCCGACGACGGCGCGCCGCACGGCACGATGGTGGCCGCCGACGAACTCACGGCCGCCCGCGGCCGGACGGGGAACGAGTGGGCCGCCCCGCCCGGCGGCGTCTGGACCAGCACGCTCCTCCGACCCGACCTGTCGGCGGACCGCGTCGGTCGCCTCACGTTCGCCGGCGCGATGGCCGTCGTCGACGCGGTGGAGTCGGTCGGCGTCGAGGCGCGCCTGATGTGGCCGAACGACGTGGTCGTCGGCGGCGAGAGCGAGGGCGACGGTGGGTTCGAGGCGGACGCCGACGCCGTCCCGAAGAAACTCGCCGGCGTCCTCACGGAACCCGTCGTGGACGGCGTCCCCGTTCCGGGCAAACCCGTCGACGAGGTGTTCGACGGCGACGGCGCGGCCGTCGAGTACGTCGTCGTCGGCACCGGCATCAACGCCGACTTCGACCCCGCGGAACTGCCCGTCGACCGCCCGGTGACGACGCTCCGCGCCGAAGTCGGGGCGGTGGACCGCGACCGAATCGCTCGGCGCTACCGCGAGGCGTTGCTGGCCCGGTGTGCGACCGTCGCGTCAGACGACGGCTTCGCCGCCCTGTTGGACGAGTGGCGTGAACGCGCCGAGACGCTCGGGTCGCGCGTGACGGTTCGCCGACGGGGTACCGACGACGTGACGGGCGTCGCGCGCGACGTCTCCGCGCGCGGCGGACTCCTCGTCGAGACCGACGACGTGACCGTTGAACTGACCGAAGGAGAGGCGAGTCGGGTGCGAGACGCGTCGGACTGACTACCGCGCCAGCGCGGGCGACTCGACGCTGCTACTGTTCGTGCTGTTTCCGCCGTTCCCGCCGCTCTGCTGTTCGGAGACCCACTGCTGGTACTCCTCCTGCGAGACGACTTCGACGGTGAAGTACATCTGCGAGTGGGCGACGCCGCAGTACTCCGAGCAGTAGCCCTGGTAGGTGCCCTCTTCGTAGGGGACGGTCTTGATGGTGTTCACCTGGCCGGGGAAGGCGTCGGTCTTCAGCGCCATCTCGGGGACGTGGAAGCCGTGTATCACGTCCCTCGACGTCACCTGGAAGACGACCGGTCGGTCCTTCGGCACCACTATCTCGGTACCGGTGGAGAAGTTACCGGCCTCGGGGTAGGACATCTCCCAGCCCCACTGGTAGGCCTCGGCGTGGACGACGACGGGGTCTTCGTTCTCCAGTTCCTCCGACGGCTGGTACGTCACGTTCTCGTTCGCGAGGACGCCGTAGGAGGCGACGCCGACGAACAGGAGGATGATGGCCGTCGCGACGGTCCACGTGATTTCGAGCCGGCGGTTCTCCTTCGTCGGGAGGGGGTTGTCGTTGTTGCGGAACTTCACCACCGCGTAGAGGAGGATGACCTCGACGAGCACGGTGATGGGAATCGCCACGTACAGCAGCTTACTGTTCAACTCGTTGATGAGCTCGGCGGTCGCGGACGCCTGCGCGGCCGCAGGATTCGCGAATAGTGCGAGAATCAGCACCGAGAACACCGAAACGAGTGCTAAACGCGTCTTTCGCATCTTGTCGCAGGGTTAGGAACAAGTACCTAAATAGTTGCTGTCTTTTCGTCGGACGGTCGCGACTGCGGCGCCTCGGTTTCACCGAGGAAGCGCGGGTCCTAAATACACCGCGTACGAACCGTCGGTAGGTGACTATCCGTGGCATCGAACAGCACACACGACCGATTTCACGCGCTCCTCGCCGCCACGGCGATGGGCGTCTATCTCCTGCTCCTCGTCGGCGCGACGACGGCGCTGACCGACGCCGCGGCGGCGTGCACCGCGTGGCCGGTGTGCGGTGACGGCTTCACCGCGCCGACCACCGCCGCCGGGTGGCTAGCCGTCGGCCACCGACTCGCCGCCGTCGCCGTCGGCGTCCTCGGCGTCGTGACGCTCGTCACGGGCCTCCGCGCGGGCGTCGACCGACGCGTCCTCGCCGCGACGCTCCTCGCGAGTCTGCTCTATCCGGTACAGGCGGCTCTCGGCGCGTTCGTCGCCGTCGGGGCGGCCAGCGCGACGCTCTCGACGCTCCACCTCGCCCTCGGGATGGGCATCTTCGGCGGCCTCGTCCTCGCCCTCGCGTGGGCGCTGGAGAGCGACACGGGCGACCCGACGGACGAACCGAACGCGATGCCCGAACCGGACCTCCCGCCGGAGAGCGACCACGACCCGACGATTCCGACCGACCCGCTGCCCCGCGCGAAAGCGACCGCGCGGGCGTACTTCAGTCTCATGAAGCCGCGGCTGATGTGGCTGCTCTGCCTCGTCGCCTCCGCGGGCATGGCGCTGGCGGCGACGACGGACGGCGGCCTCACGCCCGGCGTCGTCCTCGCCACCCTCGGCGGCGGCGTCCTCTCCATCGGCGCGTCGGGGACGTTCAACCACGTCCTCGAACGCGACATCGACCGGCGGATGGAGCGCACCAGCGACCGACCGCTGGCCGTCGACCTCGTGCCCGTCCGGCGCGCCGTCGCGTTCGGACTCGTGTTGGCCGCCGCGTCGGTGGCGCTGTTCGCGTGGGTGAACGTCCTCGCGGCCGTCCTCGGCGTCGCCGCCATCGTGTTCTACAGCGTCGTCTACACGCTCATCCTGAAGCCGAACACGGTCCAGAACACCGTCATCGGCGGCGCGGCGGGCGCGCTCCCGGCGCTCATCGGCTGGGTGGCCGTCACCGGCGACATCGGCTTCGGCGGCCTCCTCCTCGCCGCGGTCATCTTCCTGTGGACGCCCGCGCACTTCTACAACCTCGCGCTGGCGTACAAGGACGACTACGCCCGCGGCGGGTTCCCGATGATGCCCGTCGTCCGGGGCGAGACGACGACGCGGAAACACACCCTGTGGTACCTCGGCGCGACGCTCATCGCCGCGGGAGCCCTCGCGGCGATGGAGGCGCTCGGACTCGTCTACGCCCTCACGAGCGTCGTCTTCGGGGCGGTGTTCCTCTACTTCGTCGTCCGCCTGCACTACGAACAGACCGAGTCGGCGGCGCTCCGCGCGTTCCACGCCTCGAACGCCTACCTCGGGACGCTCCTGCTCGCCGTCGTCGTGGACACGCTGGCGCTCTGACCGCACATGAGCGTCGCAGACTCCCTCCGCGTCGCGTTCGACCGCGACGTCCTCTACGCCGGCCTCCTGGCGAACACGCTGGGCTTCCTCGCCCTCGTGTACGTCTTCGTGGCCGACCTCACGGTCACGCAACCCCGCTACGCCTTCTACGGCCTGCTGTGGATAGCCGTCGCCGTCGCCGCACTCTGGAAGACGAAGCCCGCGCCGACGGACGCGTCGACGCGCCGTCGCGCACTCGCCGTCGCCGTCGGCTACGCCGTCGCCCTCGCTCTCGCGGGCGGTATCGTCGTCTCGACGATGCCCACGAGTCCCGACTGGAGCGCGCGCGTCGCAACCCTCGCGCCCGGATGGGGTCCCGCGCCCGTCTTCACGACGCCGCTGTTCGCGGTGGTGCTGATGCCGGCGCGCGTCGTCGGCTACCTCGCCCTCGCGTACCTCGTCTACGCGACGGTCATCGACGCCGCCGGCTCGGCCGTCTCCGGCGTCCTCGGCCTGCTCTCCTGCGTCTCCTGTTCGTGGCCCATCCTCGCGTCGCTGCTCACGGGCCTGTTCGGGAGCAGTTCCGCGCTCGTCGCCGCGACGTTCGACTTCTCCTACGACGTCTCGACGCTCGTCTTCGTCGTCACCGTCGCCCTCCTCTACTGGCGGCCGTTCGGCTTCGGCGGCGACTGACCCGCTCTGCGTCCGCCGACGCCCGACCCGCCTCCGCTACCGACCTGCCCCGCCTCCGCTACCGGCAGACGTTCACGCTTAACTTCTCGGCGAGCGGACTGTCGGGTATGACAGACGTCGAGATAGAGTACTGCGTCCCGTGCGGCTTCCTCGACAGGGCCGAATCGATTCAGCACGCCGTCCTCCAGCAGTTCGGCGAACGCGTCGACCGGGTGTCGCTGGTGACGGGCGACCACGGCGTCCTCACCGTCGCGGTGGACGGCGAACTCGTCTGGGACAAGGAGGAAGACGACTACGACGTGGACGAGATAACCCGGCGCGTCCGCGCGGCGCTCTGAACGGTGCAGTCGGGTGAACACGCCGCCGTCGGCGCGGCCGTCTCAGTCGCGGCGGCGTTCGTCCTCTTCCCCGGCGCGCCGGTGACGACGCTCGCCGCCCTCGTCGCCGCCGGCGTCGCGGTGAGCGTCTTCGTCGACTTGGACCACTTCGTCATCGCCCGCGGGATGGCGGGCGACTGGCACCACCTCGAACGGGCGGTGACGAACCCGCGAGTGGGACTCCTCGAACAGGAGCGGGTGTTCGCCGATATAGACGAGGCGGCCCTCGTCCACCGCAGACTGCTCAGCCACCACCTCATCGCCGGCGCTCTCACGCTCGCACTCGCCCTCGCGGGCCGCGGGTCGCTGGCCGTCTTCGCCGCCGTCGTCCTCTACGCCCACGTCCTCTGCGACTACCTCAGAGACCTCGAGTACGCCTGAGTCGGCCGCTGCGCGGTCCCGGTCGGGAGTCGGGCGAGTCGCTCAGTGCCAGAGCTTCCCGTCCTCGTCGTAGCGGGCGTCCATGATGCGCTCCCACTGGTCGTCCGAGAGGTCCACGTCCGCCGCGCCGACGTTCTCGTCCAGTTGGTCCTCGGTCCGCGCGCCGACGATGGGAATCACCGTCGCGTCGGGGTAGTCCATCAGCCACCGGAGGGCCACCTGCGCGGGCGAGGCGTCCACCTCGTCGGCGACGCTCCGGACGGCGTCGAGCACCTTCCACCCGCGTTCGGAGAGGTAGAACCGGTCGAACCGCTCGTCGAACGACCCGCGGGAACCGTCCGGCGCGACGACCTGTTCGGGGTCGTCGGGGTCGGCGCGTTCGTACTTCCCGGTGAGGAACCCGCCCGCCAGCGGCGAGTACGGGCAGACCGCGAGTTCCTGGTCGCCGCAGACGTCGAGGTAGTCCTTCACGTCCTCGTAGTAGCCCGCGTGGAACAGCGGTTGCGTCACCTCGAAGCGCTCCCAGTCGTGCAGGTCGGACTTCCACAGCGCCTTCGTCAGTTGCCACGACGCCATCGTCGAGGCGCCGAGGTAGTTCACCGTCCCCTCCTCGACCAGTCGGTTCAGCGTCGAGAGCGTCTCCTCGATCGGCGTCTCCTCGTCCCAGCGGTGGATGTAGTAGAGGTCGAGGTAGTCCGTCCCCAGTCGGTCCAGCGTCCCCGTTATCTGGTCGCGGATGTGCGTCCGCGAGAGGCCCGACCCGTTCGGGTTGTCCGGGTCGAAGCCGAAGTACACCTTCGAGGCGAGTACGTACTCCTTCCGGTCGCGTTGTGCCAACCAGTCGCCGATCCACGACTCCGAGCGACCGTTGGGGTTGCCGTAGACGTTCGCGGTGTCGATGAAGTTGCCGCCGCGGTCCGCGAACGCGTCGAGGAGGGCGTGGGCGTCCTTCTTCGACGTCTCCAACACGCCGCCCGTCTCGCGGCCGAACCGCCACGTCCCGAAACAGAGTTCGGACACTTTCGTCCCTGTGCTGCCGAGTCGGCGGTAGTCGAGACTCATGCGGGAACCGACGACCGCGGGGTGCAAAAGTGTGCGACTTGCCGGCATGCGCGTTCGGTTTCGGCCGCTGTCGGTGCGCTTATGCCCGCCAAACCGCTCCGTCGGCAGTATGTCGAAACTCTCGGTCGCCGCCGTCGGACTCGGCGACCTGGGCCGGTTGGAGTGTCACGTCGTCGATTCGATAGACGGCGTCGAACTCGTCGGGGGCGCGGACCCCTCGCCGGACGCGCGCGACGCCTTCGAACACGAACTCGGTCGCCCCGCGTTCGACTCGCACGAGGAACTGCTCGACGCGGTGGACGCCGACGCCGCCGTCGTCTCCTCGCCGCACGCGTTCCACTACGACCACGCCGTCGCGTGTCTGGACCGCGGTATCCACGTCCACCTCGAGAAGCCGATGGTGACGGACCTCGCCGACGCGCGGGCGCTGATTCGGCAGGCGCGGCGCGAGGGACTCGTCCTCGCGGTCGGATACCAGCGACACTTCGACCGCCGATTTCGGGAGATGCGCCGCCTGATAGACGACGGGCGCATCGGCGACCCGCACATGGTGACGTGCCACCTCGAACAGAACTGGGTCGACTGGAATCGGGACCGCTGGCGCGGCGACCCCGCGCTCTCCGGCGGCGGGCAACTGTACGACTCCGGGTCGCACCTCCTCGACGTGCTCTGCTGGACGACGCGGGCCGCGCCCGTGGACGTGGCCGCGACGATGGACTACCGCGACGCCGACGTGGACGTGAACGCCGCCCTCGCGGTCACCCTCGACCGGAACGGCGACCGACTCCTCGCCAGCGTCGGCGTCTCCGGCGACGGCCCCAGCGGTCCGGCCCCCGGCGAGGCACTGCAGATTCTCGGCACCGAGGGGTCGCTCTCCTTCGACGGCGAGACGGTCCGCGTCGTCGAGGCGGGGACGACGTACGAGGCGACGCCGCCGGAACCGGGGTTCGAGGAACTGACCGAGCGGAAACTGGAGAACTTCGTCGCCGCCGTCCGCGGGGAGGAAGACCTGGAGATTCCGGCGACGGACGCGCTGAACGTGACCGCGCTGACGGAGGCGGCCTACGAGTCCGCCGAGTCGGGCCGCCGCGTCGCCGTCGACACTGACGTCTAGGGGGCGACCAGTCGGAACAGTTCGCCCGTCCGGCCGCCGACTCGCTGCGAGTCGCTCGTGAGGAGGTACAGGCCCTCCGTGTCGCGGCCGAACGCCGTCACGAACGACCCCGGCGCGGTGTCGCCCGCGACGGGTATCTCGGCGACGGGCCACGGCGTCGTCTCCGAGGCGGGGTCGGCGGCGAACAGGCGGCCCTCGGCCCGCCAGTCGGCGAAGAGGTACGCGCCCTCCAGTCCGCGGAGCGACCCGTCGCGGACGACGTAGCCGCCGATGACGGCGATGCCGGAGACGCCGTCGCCCGAGTGCGGGTACTCGACGACCGGGTCCACGAGCGGGTCGCCGTCGGGCGTCGTCGTCGGGCAGTCGCCCGCGCCGAAGCAGTGCGTCGCCTCGCGGACGTTCCAGCCGTAGTTGCCCCCTCGCTCGACGAGATTCACCTCCTCGTACTCGTTCTGTCCCACGTCGGCGACGTAGAGGTCCCAGTCGGCCGCGTCGCTCTCGTCGCTCCCGTCGCTCCCGTCGGTGCCCACGTCGAAGGAGAACCGCCACGGGTTGCGGAGGCCCCACGCGTACTGTTCGTCCAGTCCGTCGGACCCGACCAGCGGGTTGTCGTCGGGTATCCCGTACGGCCGGTCCTCGCCCTCGGCGTCGACGTCGATGCGGAGGATGCTCCCCAGCAGGTTCTCCGTCACGTCCTGCCCGTTGCCGCCCGCGACGGGGTCGTACCAGTCCGCGACGTGGCCCGTGCCCCTGTCGCCGCCGCCCCCGCCGTCGCCGGTGGCGACGTAGAGGTAGCCGTCCGGGCCGAAGCCGAGGGCGCCGGCGTTGTGGTTCGACTGCGGTTGGGGCAGTTCCAAGAGCGTCCGCTCTCCGTCGGGAGTCGCCGTCTCGGCCCCGGGGTCCACCGTGAACTCCGAGAGGACGAACGTGTGGCTGTAGTTGCTCGGCGTCCCCGCTCGACGGGGTGCGCTGTACCGGACGAACAGCCGACCGTTCTCGGCGAACTCGGGGTGCGGGGCGACGCCCAGCAGACCCTGCTCGGAGTAGCCGCCGACGTCGACGATGCGACCCCGGAGGTCGAGGTACGGCGCTTCGCGCCGGCCGTCGGCCGTCACCTCGTAGACGACGCCGGGTTGGTCGACGACGAACCGCCGGCCGGTGTCCGCGGGGGCGAAGTAGTCCACCGGCGAGACGAACCCCGAGGCGAGGGGTTCGACGGCGACGCTGGCGTCCGCGAGGGCGGTTCCATCGCCGTCGTCGTCGCTCCCGGAACTAGTTCGCTCTCCGCCGCCGGCCGAATCTGACGCGGACGTTCCGCCCGCGCCGTCGCCCGTGGGCGCGGAACTGCACCCGGCGACGCCGGCGAGGGCGGTTGCGAACCCGGCCGCGAGGACGCGACGGCGGGACAGCGAGACACGGCGCCGCGAAGACTGACCGCGGCGGGGCGGTGGGGACATACCTGTCCCACGGGAGGCGGCGGGAATAAGCGTTGTCTCGGTGTATGTAGTCTGACAGTTCCGGCAGGGTGTCGCGTCGAATCCCGCGGCGGAATCCGAATCCTTACCACCGGACGGCGACCAATCCCGCGTATGGACGAGGTACTCGTCGCCGCCGACGTGCGGAAGTCGTACGGCGACAGAGACGCCCTCGCCGGCGTCTCGCTCTCGGTCGCCGAGGGGGAGGTGTTCGGCCTCATCGGTCCCAACGGCGCGGGGAAGACCACGCTGGTCCGCGCGCTCACCGGGACGACGGCCGTCGAGGGCGACGTGAGCGTCCTCGGAACGCCGCCGACGAGCGTCGAACGCTCCCGCATCGGACTCCTGCCGCAGTCGTTCTCGCCCGCCTCGCGCCTCACCGCCCGCGAACTCGTCGCCTACTACGCGGGCCTGTACGACGAGGCGCGCGACACCGACTCGGTGCTCGCGGACGTGGGACTGACGGGCGACGACGCCGACACCTGGTACGAGGACCTCTCGGGCGGCCAGCAGCGACGCGCCTGCGTCGCCGCCGCCCTCGTGAACGACCCCGACGTGCTCTTCTTGGACGAACCGACCACCGGCATCGACCCCGCGGGCCGCCGGTCGCTGTGGACTCTCCTCGACGGCCTCGCCGCGGGCGGGACGACGGTGTTCCTGACGAGTCACTCGATGGCCGAAGTCGAACGCCTCGCGGACCGCGTCGGTCTGCTGAACGCCGGGGAACTCGTCGCCGTCGGGTCGCCCGGCGAACTCGTCGCCGAGTACGGCGGCGCGAGCAGACTCGAGGTGGAGACGGACGCCACGCCCGACTCGCTCCCGGACATCGTCCGCCGCCAGTATCGCCTCGCCGCGCGCGACGGGCGACTCGTCTTCGAGGGCCTCGCCCCGCGCGACATCGGCGACGCGGTGCGGGAACTGGAGTCCGCCGGCGTCGAGTACGACGCGCTGACGTGGACGCAACCCGACCTCGAAGACGTCTACCTCTCGCTGACGGGCGAGTCGTTCGAGGACGGCCCGGCCGTCGCGGACGCGCCGATGGCCGACGGCGGGTCCGCCGACAGCGACGGACGCGGTGAGAACGGTCGTGACCGCGGACGCGGCCGAGGGGGCGACAGATGAGTTCGCTCGGCCGCGTCCGCGCGGAGTTCGTCGCCTCGTGGCACTCGTTCCTCCGCCGCCGGACGGCGGTGTTCTTCACGTTCTTCTTCCCGGTCATCATCGTCCTCATCTTCGGGGCACTCGTGCAGACGCAACCGACCGGTGGCGGTCTGTTCGCCGAACCGCCGGCGTACTACGTGCCGGGCTACCTCGCCGTCGTCGTCCTCTTCACGCCCCTCTCCCGCGTCGGGTCGACCATCGCTCGCCACCGCGAGGGCAACCGGTTCGAGAAACTGGCGACGACGCCGCTCTCGCGTCCCGAGTGGCTGCTCGCGCAGACGCTCGTGAACGTCGTCGTCATCGGACTCGCCGCCCTGCTCCTGTTCGCCCTCACGGTCCTCGTGACGGGGGTGTCGCTCCCGACGAACGCGGCGGCGGCGCTCGTCGTCCCGCTGTTCGTCGCCCTCGGCGTCACGCTGTTCTGCGGCCTCGGGGCGATTCTCGGCCGCGTCGCGGACTCGCAGGACGGCGTCATCGCGGCGTCGAACGCCGTCGCCCTGCCCCTCCTGTTCCTCTCGGAGACGTTCGTCACGCCGGACCTCCTGCCGGCGTGGTTCCGCCCCGCGATAGACTTCTCGCCGCTGACGTACTTCGCGCGCGGCGTCCGCGCGGTGACGACGGGGACGGGCGACCCGTGGACGAATCTCGCCGTGCTGGCGGTGCTCGCGGCCGCGTTCTTCGCCGTCGGCGCCGCGTCCATCCCGCGGACGGACTGACTCTCGGCGTCACGCGTCGCGTCTTTCGGCGTCACGCGTCGCGTCGCTCCCTCGTGAACACGAACGACGGGAGCGGTACGACTAGGTCGTCGGCCGCCGTCAGAGCGTCGGGCGAACCGTTCGTGCTGTGACCGCGCGGCTTACCGAATCGGCACGTCCGTCCCGCCGCCGCGGCGACGACGGGTGCGGCCGCGACGCGGCCGTTCGACCGCGGGGCGTTCGTCGAGGACGATGGTCACCGTCGCGGGTTCCCCGTCGCGAATCACGTCCACGGCGACGGGTTCGCCGGGGCGCGTCTCGGTGATGAGGTACCGCATCAGTTCCTCGTGCGACCGGAGTTCGCCGCCCGCGATGCCGACGATGACGTCGCCGCCGACGGGGACGCGTTGGCCCCGGACCGTCTTCGTCCCGTCTGCGCCGCGGAGGCCGTCGCCCGGACGCGGTCCCTCGGGCGCCTCGACGACGAGGACGCCGCGCGGGTCGTCCAGTCCGTTCGCCTCGGCGACGGTGGGCGTCACGTCCAGCGTCCGCGTCCGGAGGTACGAGTGGGGGTAGCGGCCGAGTGCGACCAGCGTCGGCACGACTCGTTCGACGATGGTCGGCGAGACGGCGAAGCCGATGTTGTCGCCCTGCCGGGCGCGGTTGACCCCGACCACCTCGTAGCGGTGCGCCGCGTCGCCGGCGTCGTCGTCGACGCGGAGGCCGACGAGCGGACCGCCGGAGTTGCCGGGGTTTATCGGCGCGTCCGTCTGCACCACGTCCGGGATGGCGAACCCGCCGGAGGTGGGCATCGACCGGTTCGCGCCCGAGACGATGCCGGCGGTGATGGACCCGTCGAGGCCGAGGGGATTGCCGAGGGCGGCGACGGGACGGCCGGGACGGGGGTTCTCGGGGGCGACGGTCAGCGGAACCGCCGAGTCGGGCATCTCCTCGACGGCGACGACGGCGAGGTCCGTATAGGCGTCCGTCCCGACCACGCGGCCGACGGCCCACGACCCGTCCGCGAAGCGGAGTTCGACGCGTTCGACGCCGTTCACCACGTGCTCGTTCGTCACGACGTGGCCCTCGTCGTAGACGAATCCGGACCCCGCGCCGACGCCCGGCGTCTCGCGGCCGACGTACAGGGAGACGACGGAGGGAATCACGTCGCGGTACAACCGTTCGAAGTCTACGTCTGCGTGCATGGTGTGCGACCCGTCCGGGTCACTTACCCGAAGTTAGGGACGGAGCTATTTCACCTCGTCGCGTGGTGTCACGCCACAGACGAGTCGCGGGACGGAGGGCGGGTGGGCCTCGCGTCGGCCGCGCGTCGAAGGCCGTGCCCGCCTCGCGTCGGAGGCATCTGCACGCCGCGCGTCGGTGCCCGTGTCGCGGGAGTTTATTAGCCGCCGCGGCGGAGTCGGAGACGAGATGGTCACGCTCGACGCGAACGAGGACATGCAGCGACTGGTAGACAGCGGCGTCGTGGCGGTGATGCGCGGCGCGGACGCCGACACCATCATCGAGGTGGCGCAGGCGCTGAACGAGGGCGGCGTCACGGCGTACGAGATTACCGCGGACAACCCCGACGCGATGGAACTCATCAGCGAGGTGTCCGCGTCGTTCACCGACGAGGAGGCAATCGTCGGCGCGGGTACCGTCCTCGACAGCGAGACGGCCCGCGCGTCCATCATGAACGGCGCGGAGTTCGTCGTCGGGCCGAACTTCGACGAGGGCGTCGTGGAGACGTGCAACCGCTACGGAACGCTCGTCGCGCCGGGCATCCTCACGCCCACCGAAGCCGTGGACGCCTACGAGGCGGGCGCGGACATGGTGAAGGTGTTCCCGGCGTCGGTGATGGGGCCGAAGCACCTCGCCAGCATCAAGGGCCCCCTGCCGCAGATTCCGCTGATGCCCACCGGCGGCATCGACATCGACAACGTCGCGGACTACGTCGAGGCCGGTGCCGTCGTCGTCGGCGCGGGGAGCGCCATCATGGACGGCGACGCCATCGCGGCGGGCGACTTCGAGTCCATCACCGAGACGGCCCGCGAGTTCACGCGGGTCATCGAGGACGCCCGCGAGTAGCGCTCAGACCCCCGACGGGACGTGCCCGGCGTGGTCGTCCCCGACGCGTTCTCGGAGCGCTTCGGCGTCCGTTTCGCCGTCCAGCGAGACGAGGTACGCCGCGCCGTCCTCGTCGCCGTAGACTCGCTGGAAGTCGTAGACGAAGCCGGCGACGGTCACGTCGTCCGGAACGGCGTCGTCGTCGACGAGAAACCGAACCTGCGCTCCGACCGCCCGTTCGACCAGCCGATTCACCGCGACGCTCGCGGGCGTGTCGCCGTCGAACACGCCGTCGTCGCGCGCCGACTCGACGACTGGCGCGAGTCGCTCGACGGCCGCCTCGACGGCCGGCGGCATCGATTTCTGGCCGTCGGCCCTGCCCGTCACCGACTCGTAGGCGGCGGTGACGGCTCCGCACCCGGTGTGGCCGAGGACGGCGATCAGTTCCACGCCCAGCACGGACACCGCGTAGCCGACGGCGTCGTTGACCACGCGTTCGCCGCCGACGTCGGTCCACGCCTGGTTGCCGACGTTGACGCTGGTGAACAGGTCGCCGTCCGCGTGCGCGCTCCAGACGCCTTCGGCGGGGACGCGCGAGTCCGAACACGACACGGAGACGGCATCGGGCGCCTGTCCGTCTCTGACCCCGTCGAAGTGGTCCGCGGCGATGCGCGCCACGTGTTCGTCGTTGCCCTGCAGTAACCGTTCGAGTACGTCCACACGAGTCGAGTGACGCGTAGCGGGTATCAATCGGTCGGAATCCGGCACTTCTTTCGGTCCCGTGGACGACTGCCGAGGCATGACCACCGGCGGCATCGTGTTCTTCCGGACGACGAACCGCGAGGCGACGACGGCGTTCTACACCGACACCGTGGGCGCGGAGGTGTGGCTCGAACAGTCGGGGTGTACCATCCTCCGGCACGGCAACATGCTGTTCGGCCTCTGCGACGGCGAGGAGACGGAGGCGGAGGGCATCGTCACGTTCGTCTACGACACGGACGACGAGGTGGACCGGATGCACGAACGCGTCGGCGACGCGGCGCGCGAGGACCCCCACGAGAACGACCAGTACGACATCTACCAGTTCTTCGCCACGGACCCGGACGGCCGGACGGTGGAGTTCCAGACGTTCCGTCACGACGTGTCGGACCCGCTCTGACGGGCGGTCCCCCGCCGGACCGTCGGGGGCGGGCCACCCGAACGGACGCCCCGCGTCCGAGGTGGCGGACCCCGACCCCGAAGGCGGACTCGACGACCGGACCCGCCGATTACGTGTTGGAGAGGTACGTGTCGTACTCCGCGATGAACGACCGTAGTTCTGCGGGTTCGGGTGCGCGATTGTGTCGCATGAAGATGCTGGCGACGGAGTTCGCGAGGACGAGCGACGCCCCGGGCGACAGGTCCTCCGTGAGCGCGAGCGTCATCCCGCTGAGGAAGTGTTCCTCCGCGTTACGGAGTTGGTGTGGGTCCACCACCTGCGGCGCTCTCGCCGAGAGCACCTCGTCCGGCGTCGCAACGGCATCGCGAGCGCCGTCTTCAGCGGCGTCCCCGTCGTGTTCGGTGCCGTGGCGGTGACCTACGGACTCACCGCCCTCCGGCAGGGGTCGTTGGCCGGCGAAGTCGTCGCGCTGGTCGCCGGCTACGCCGCGCTGTACGTCGCGCTCGCGCTGATACCGACGTTCGTGGCGCTCTCCGAGGGGACTGAACCGGTCGCCGCGCTCCGGTACGGCGTCGGGTGGCTCGCGAAGCACCCGACGGCTGCGCTGTCGATGGGGCTCCTGACCGTCGCCGTCCTGGCGGTGTGCCTGCTGTTGACCGTCGGATTCGCCCTGCTGTTCGCCGGCCTCGCGTTCTCGCTGCACGTCGCCGTCGTCGAAGCGGTCGACGACGCGGCCGCGGCCACCGAGTCGGCCCCCGACGCGGTCCCGCAGTAACCGGTCCTCGCGCTCCGAGGGACGCTTCGGACGACCCGCTCCGACGCCCGCCGCGTTCTCGGCCGTCGGGACGGACGGTTCGGGTTCACTGTCTCTCCTCGCCGTCGCCGTCGTCGCTCGTCTCGCCCCAGACGAACGGGTCCGCGTCGTCCTCTTCTTCGGCGGTGGCTGTCGTTTCGGCGTCGCCCCCGTCGGCGTCGTCGTCGGTGTTACTCCCGGCGACGCCGGCGTCGCCGGTCACGGGTGACTCGCCGGAGTCTCGCTCGCCTCCCGACTCCCTGCCGTCGTCGCCTTCCGGCGTCGTGCGGTCGTCTAGCGACCTCTCGCCGTCTTCGTCCGCCGACTCCGTCACGGACACCTCGTCGGCCATCCCGATGCCGACGCGCCCCCGTCGGTACTCCGCCACGGCGACGTGGAGTCGCGACTCCAGTTCCGCGCGGAGTTCGTCGGCGTCCGCGGCGTCGATGTCGACGGCGGCGGCGTCCTGTCCACCCAGCGAGAGCGACCCCGCGGTGTCGACGGTGACGGTGGCCAGACGGAGGCGACGCTGGAATATCGTCCGGGTGTCGATGACCGTCTGGATGCGGTAGTACGGCACCACCTTCGTCTCGCGCCGGAGGAACCCGTTGCGGGTGACGACGTGGTTCTCGCCCAGCCATAGGCCGCGGTGCTTCCACTTGTAGTGTGCTCCGACGGCCGCGACGGGGAGGAGCGCCAGCGGTGCGTACCACGGGGTGCCGAGGCCGAGAACCGCGTTCGCGGCGTACAGGGCGGCCGTCGCCGCGCCGACGACGATGCTGTACCGGCCGAAATAGCGCCGACGGGTGCGCTTCGGCGGCCGGCGGAACTCGGGCGTGCCGACGGGTTCGATGTCGTTCACGAGGCGTTCGACGCGTTCGCGGCGGGCGATGGGGACGGCCGCCTCGGACCCGCGCGAGGAGGAGTCGCCCTGCCCCGGCGCGTACCCCGCCGTCTCGACGAGGAGCGTGGCGTAGCCCGTCCACCGCTTCAGCGGGTTGTCCTCTATCGTCAGCGTCTGCACCTTGTCGAACGGAATCGAGCCGTCGTACCGCTGGAGCAGGCCGCGTTCGTACTGGAGTTCGTCGGCCGACCGGACCAGTCGGAAGTCGTAGTAGTTCACGACGGCGACGGCCGCACCGGCCACCCACGAGACGAGGACGGCGAGGAAGACTAGGACGAACACGCCGAGGACGACGACGAGCGGACCCATGCTCGCGGGGAAGAACGAGGTGACGACGGTGAGCGAGCCCGAGAAGAGGACGAACAGGATGCCGGGCACGCGGAAGTCGAACGAGAGCGCGCCGAGGATGCCGAGTTCGCGCCCCTCCAGTTCGAACAGCAGTTCGGAGGCCGGTTCGGCCGCCTCCTCGCCGGCCGCCTCGCCGCGTTTCAGCCGGCCGAGTTCTCGCTGGAGTCGCTTGGCCTCCTCGAACGAGACGAACCGGAGTCGCGCCTCCGTCTGCCCCCCACCGGCCGTCTCGAAGGAGACGGCGGCGATACCCATGGCTCGCTGGACGACGTTGCGCGAGATGTCCACGTTCTGGATGCGTCGGAGGGGAATCTCGCGGTTCCGGCGGGCGAAGACGCCCGACTCGATGTCGAACGTGTCCGCCGTGAGTTCGTAGGTGAACCGGCGGTAGTGGGCGAACTCGTAGGCGACGAAGACGATGGCGACGAGGCTCGCCAGTCCGAGGAGGACCAGCGGACCGGCGATGCCGACGACGGGGAGGCTGAACCCGCCGGTGGCGAGGGCGAACGCGAGGGCGGCGATGATGCTCCCCCCTCGCTGGAGGACGCGGTAGGGAACCGAGAGCGGGGAGAGGTGCTGGGCGACCATCAGACGGCGTCTTCGCCCTCCGACCGGATGGCGAGGCGCTTCAGTCGTTCGCGGAGGTCGTCCGCGCCGTCGGCGGTGAGTCCCGGCACAGACACGTCCGCGCCGCGCGACCCGGCGGTGTAGACGACGGTGCTCGCCAGTCCGACCAGACGCTCTACCGGACCGCGCGAGGAGTCGACGTGCTGGATGCGGACGAACGGCACGACGGTCCGAACGCGCGTGAAGACGCCGCGTTCGAGGTACAGAGAGTCGTCGCGCACCTCGTAGCGCCACGAGCGGTAGCGGGCGACGGCGACGGTGGCGCCGAAGACGAACACGGCGGCGGCGGCGGCGTACGGGCTCCACGACGGGAGGAACGGCGGGGAGACGAACGTGACGACGGCGAACAGCACCGCGCCGACGACGAGTGCACTCAGGGCCGCACTCCCGACCCAGAGCAGTTGGACGCGCGGGTCGAGCCGGTTCATCGGTGGCGGCGGGCGGAGTCGGTCGACGGACGTGACGCCGGAGTGGAGCGGAGTCGCTTCATGGTAGGGTCGTTCTCCGCCGGTGATAAATAGGTGTGGCCACGCGACCGCGGTTCGGTGTGGGGGGTCGACGGAGCGGACCGGCGGCCGCCGCCGGCGAGTTCACAGCGACGCGATCAGGTGGGAGTCGACACGTCGGAGTGCCGTCTCGACCACGTCGCGGAGGCGGGCGAGGGCGTCCAGCGCGGGGTACTCGACGGGGAGCGGCGCGTACAGGTAGGCGGTCACGTCGGGGACGTACCCCGTGAGTCGTTTGCGGTGGGTCTGCAGCGTCGCCTGCCGGTCGGCGGCCACCTCGTCCAGTCGGTCACGGACCGCGACTACCGACTCGCGGAGGCGGGCGAGTTCCGCGAACGACCGGTCCGACAGGGGCGTGTCGTCCAGCGACCGGAGCGTCTCCTCGGCCGACTCGACGGCCGTTCGCACCGCCGCAATCGACTCGGACTCCCCGTCGAGCAGCGAGCAGAACTCGTTTCGCTCGTCCATCGCCGCCGTCGCCCCGGCGACGAGCGCCTGTCGGAGGTTCGGCGTGAGCGCCCCCGTTCCCGCTCCGGTCAGCGCCGCGGCGATGTCGTCGCCGAACTCGGCGGCCACGCTCTCCTCGTACTCGTCGCCGTACTCCTCCTCGTAGTGGGGAACCGCCATCACGGTCCGCTCGTACTCGCGTCGAATCGCGGTGAGCGACGGTGACGCGCCGGACTGCCCGAGCGTCTTCGTCGCCAGCGGACCGCCGGTCCGACCGCCGGCGGCGGTGGGGTGAACGTCCGTGACGGCCGAGCGGAACGCGCGGAACGCTTGGAGTTCGTCCACGGAGCGTCGACGCTCCCGCCGTATCAGTTGCGCCGCGTCCGCGAGGTGCGTCTCGACTACCGCCATCGAACCGCCCCCGGCACGTCGGCGCCGACGTCGGCGCGCGCGTCCGTCGCCCACTCGCACTCGTCCACGAGGGGGAAGTCCGCGAGGACGCCCCGGTCGGCGTGCGCGGCGATGCTCTGTCCGTGCGCGTTGCCGTTTCGCGCCAACAAGTGCGCCTCGGCCATCCCGTTCGGACCGGCGAGCGGGACCATCCGTATCTCCGTGCCGAGGGGGCCGACGTCCATCAGCAGCGCGGCCTGCGGGAACGAGCACGTCGCGGGGGCGATGACCTCGCGGACGCCGTCCCGGCGTGCGGTCGCGGGCCAGTGGATGTGTCCCGAGAGGACGAGCGACGCGCCGCCCCGGGAGAGCGTCTCGACCATCCGGTCGGCGTCTCTGAGTTGGTAGAAGTCGCCGTCGGCGAACTGGCCGGTGTGTTCGCGCGGGTGGAACACGTTGTGGTGCATCGCGACGATTGGCGTCTCCGCCGCGGCCAGTTTCTCGTCCAACCAGGCGCGGTGCGCCTCGGGGACGAGTCCCTCGTGGGAGTCGTACAGTTCGCCGTCGCCGCTGGCGCTGTCCAGACCGAGAACGTCCACGCCGCCGACGCTCACGTGGAACGGGAATTCGCCGCGGGCGTAGCGCTCGCCGAACGCCGTCGAGGACGGCGTCTCGTAGTCGTCCCACTTCTTCGGAACGTCGTGGTTGCCGGGCACGGAGCAGAACGGCGCGTCCAGGCCGGCGAGGAGTTCGTCCGCGCAGTCGAACTCCTCGGGCCGGCCGTCCCTCGTCAGGTCGCCCAGACCGAGCGTCGCGTCCACGTTCAGGTCGTTGATGGCGTCGACGGCCGCCCGGAGGCGCGTCTCGGTCCGGTGGTACGCTTTCCACGTCCCCGTCGCCGTCGGCGTGAGATGGGGGTCGGAGACGACGGCGATTCGCGTCCGGGTGTGGGAGGCGGGCCGTCGAAGGCGCGCGAGGAGCGGACCTGCGTCCCGGCCGGCCGGCGTCCGGCCGGTCGCGTCGTCGAACCGGCCGGTCATCGTTCGACGGTGCGGGTGACTGTTCCCAGCGCCGTGTCTCGATGGACGACGATGCGTCCGTCTCGCGCGCAGAACTCGATGGTCAGCGGGGCGTCTTCGTCGGCGGTGTGGTCGTCCCCTGGCATCTCGTCCGACGGTGCGACCGCTCTCGGAATAAAAATACCGGACAGATTATATATTCTGTGCTATACTTCTATATCTTCTTGGTATCTCTCGGTAGTCTCAATAGAGAGCGACGTCGGAGGCGAGGAGGCCGGCGTCCACGAGGAGGAGGACGCCGACGACGGCCGCCGCGCGGAAGACGCCCATCGCGTTCCGTGCGGGCGACCGGACGCGCTTCTCCTGCAGGCCCTCGACGAGGCGGCTCCGTCCGATTTCGACGAGTGCGGAGAGCACCAGCCACAGGAGGAGCATCGCGAGGACGAGGTGGCCGCGACTGGAGTTCAGGAGCAAGTCGAACGTGTAGCCGGTGCCGGCCATGTGGCCGCCGGTGAGGAACATCACGACGGACGCGGCGCGGGACCCGTAGACGAGTCTGTCGGCGAACGTCTCTAACGGCGCGGCGTCGAGTGACCCGTCGAGTGCGGCGGGCAACACGACGCCGGCGACGAACACGACGCTTCCGACCCAGAGCGCTCCGGTGAGAACGTGCAACGTGGTCATCACGGTGTCGAGTACCATATCCTCCCCTGCGTCCGTCGTCGCTTGAAACCCGGCGGTTTCGCTCCGTCGTCGTCGGGTTCGAACGGGTACGGTGAGACGGTCGAAGCTACGTTCGAGGAGATGGCCGCGGAGACGGGTCGGGACTGAGTCCGCGACGCAGTCACCGTCGCGCGCCGTCAGTCTCCGACCCGGTGGATGCGGCCGGCGGTCACGTCCGTCCCGGGGGAGTAGTGCAGGACCGGGTCGCCGGCCGGTCGGTCGAACCCGTTGGCCGCGAACAGCGTGTTCGACCGGAGGTCGGCCGTCGCCTCCTGCAACGGCCACGGCGGGTGCGCGATGTCGCCGTAGTAGAGGCGGCGGCCGGCCGTGTAGAAGCGGTAGTTCTCCGTCAGGAAGTGTTCGAGCGTGCCGGGGTCCGGGACGAACGTCTCGCCGACGGGTTCGTACGTCGCGTCGAAGTGCGCCGGCGACGCGCCGCGGTGCGTGCGGTGACTGACGAACTCGACGGCGTCGCCGTCGGTCCGGACGCGCATCTCCGCCCGGTAGTACGGCAGGGCGAACAGCCACCGCGCGACGGGGACGCCGACTCTGTCGTCGGCGTCGAGGTTGAAGAAGAACACCGCGTGGTCGTCCGCGCCCGGTCGTTCCACGTACGTCCGGAGGTTCAACTCCGGGAAGGAGAGCCCGAACGGCGCGCCGCGCGGGCGGATGTCCTCCATCACGAAGGCGACGACGCCCAACCACGCCCGGCCGTCGTACGTCGCGACGTCCAGTCCGGCGGGGAGGCGGTCGGCCACCGTCTCCGGAGGGACGTCCCAGTGGGCGAACAGGGCGTCGCGCCACCGCATCTGCAACAAGTCGCCGCCGAGGAGGGCGTCTCCAGAGCGCATGTTCGACGGTCAGGACCGCGCGCACTTGCCCCTTTCTCCGTCGTCGTCTCGTCGTCCTCTCGCATCTCGCCGCTCTCGTCGCTCTCACCGCTCCCGTCTGCTAGGGTCCTCGACACCCCCCTCAGTCGAGGACGGCCGCGGCGACGTCGTGGAGGGCCGTCGCCGTCTCCTCGTCCGTCGCGCCGACGTAGAGTCCGTCCGACCCGTTCCCGTGCGAGACGACGCCGCTCTCGGCGGCGAGGAGTTCGCCCGCGTGCTGTTCGTACACGTCCGGGTGGAAGCAGACGATGCCCTCCAGTCCGCCGCGGGCGAGCAGTCCCCAGTCCACCGTCGGCGCCCACGTCGAGACGACGCGCTTGACCCGGTCGTCGACCGCCGACTCGATTCGCTCGGCCGTCGCCGTGAGGTCCGGGTCGCGGACGGCGGGGAGGCCGAGGACGAACGAGACGGTGCCGTGTTCGAGGGGTACGTCGCTGTCGGCCGAGAGGGGGGCGCCGTTCACCGTCGCGCCCGCGCCGCGGCGGGCGACGTAGGTGGAGTCCGGAAGGGGTTCGTGGATAGCCGCGACGACGGGGTCGCCGTCGCGGAGGACGGCCGCGGCGGTGGCGAACGCCGGGAGTCCGGAGGCGAAGTTGTTCGTGCCGTCGAGGGGGTCGACGACCCACTCGTACCGGTGGTCGCCGTTCCGCCCGGACTCCTCGCCGTGGACGGCGTGGTCCGGGAACGCCCCGCGGACCACGTCGAGGACGCGGGCCTCGGCCGCGCGGTCCGCGTCGGTCTTCACGTCGTCGTTGCCGTACTCGCCCGCGACGTGGCCGTCGCGGAAGGCGTCTTCGAGGTAGTCGCCGCCGGCGCGGACGGCGCGCGTGGCGACGTCCGCCAACGCGTCGAGGGTCGGGTCGTCCGCGTCGGAGGGGGTGGAGGAGTCGCTCATACGCTCACTCCGCGGTGGGGGGGAAAGAGCCGTTCGGTTGCGCGGTGGCCGCGCCCTCTCGCCCGCCTCCCGTGACCGCCGCGGCACTCTCCCCGCCCCGGCGCGCACCTTCCGGTTGGCGAACGTACTTTGTCCGGGCGACGGCAGTTGACACGACATGGACCCGCTGCCAATCGAGACGTTCTACGACCTGACCGTCCTCTCGGACGTGGCGCTCTCGCCGTCGGGCGACCGGGCGGCGTTCGTCGCCGCCGAGTTCGACCCCGACGCGGACGAACGGCTCTCGTCGCTGTTCGTCGTCCCGACCGACGGGAGTCGCGACCCCCACCGACTCACCCGGGTCGCCTCGGCGTCGAGTCCGGCGTGGGGGCCGGACGGCGACCGACTCGCCTTCCTCGCCGCCCGCGAGGAGGACGCCGCCCGGCGCGTCGGCCGCGACGAGGAGAGCGAAGACGAGTCGACGGCCGACGCGGACGACGCCGCCGCCGACGAAGACGCCGACGACGCCGAACCGCCCGCGGACGAGGAGGAGGAACCGAAGACGCGGGTGTGGCTGTTCGACCTCGCCCGCGGCGGCGACGCCCGGCAGGTGACCGACTTCGAGGAGGGGGCGTCGGAGTTCGACTGGTCGCCCGACGGCGACCGGATGGTTGTCGCCGCGCGCGACCCGACCGACGAGGAACGCGACTACCTCGACGACCGGCGGGACGGCGGCCCCGTCGAGACGGAGCGATTGCAGCACAAACTCGACGGGTCGGGATTCCTCGACACCGTGACGACGTACCTGTTCGTCGTGGACGTCGAGACCGGTGCGGCGGACCGACTGGACGAGGCCCGCGGCGGCGGCGCGTTCCACGAACTGTCGGGCACGACGCCCGCGTGGGGGCCGAACGACCGCATCGCGTACGCGGCCTACGAGGGCGACGACGGGGACGACACGTTCGTCCGCGACGTCTACTCCGTCCGACCGGACGGGTCGGCGAAGCGACGCCACACCGACGGCGAACTCACGGCGACGCTTCCGGCGTGGTCGCCCGACGGGGACCGACTCGCGTTCGTCGGCGGCGACCCGGAGAACTGGTGTATCCCACAGCAACTGTACGTCGCCGACGCCGACGCCGGGGTTGCTCTCGACGCCGACGCCGACGACACCGACGCGGGAGACGACCACGGGGGCGCGAGCGACGGTACGGACGACGCCGACGCCGCGTACCGGAGCGTCTCGGCGTCGCTCGACCGGACGCTCGCTCGCGGCGCGGACCCCCACTGGGCCGACGACGACACGCTCTACGCCCTCGTCGGCGACGAGGGGAAGACGCGCCCGGTGCGGTTCGACGCCGACGCGGACGCGCCCGAACGGACGTTCCCGGCCCAGGGTGACGACCGGGCCTGCCTCGCGTTCGAGACGGCCGAGGGGACCGTTCTCGCCCACCTCTCGCACCCGGGCGAGGGGTCGGACCTGTACGCGTTCGCCACCGACGCGGCGGACGCGGACCCGGCCCTCACCCGACTCACGGACCTGAACGCCGAGATCCGAGACGCGTACGAGATGCCGCAGGTACGGCGCGTCTCCTACGACAGCGACGGCGCCGAAATCGACGGCATCGTCTACGCGCCGCCGTCGTTCGACTTCGACGACCCCGACCCGCGTCCGCTGGTGGTCGCCATCCACGGCGGGCCCATCTCCTACGACGAACCCGTGTTCGACTTCACGCACGCGGTGTTCACCTCCCGCGACTACCTCGTGTTCCGCCCGAACTACCGCGGCGGGTCCTCCTACGGCCGCGAGTTCGCGGAAGTGCTCCGCGGCGAGTGGGGCACCGTCGAGGTGGACGACGTCGCCGCCGGCGCGCGCGCACTCGTCTCGCGCGGGTGGGCCGACGAGGACCGCGTCTTCGGCCACGGCTTCTCCTACGGCGGCATCGCGCAGGGCTACCTCGTCACGCAGTATCCGGACCTGCTGACCGCCGCCGCGCCCGAACACGGCATCTACGACCTGCGGTCGGCGTTCGGCACCGACGACAGTCACGTCTGGACGACGAACGACTACGGCGTCCCGTGGGAGAACGCCGACGCCTACGACGCCTCGTCGGCCATCACCGACGTGGGGAACCTCCGGACGCCCCTGCTGGTCGTCGCCGGCGGCGAGGACTGGCGCTGTCCGCCGTCCCAGTCCGAGCAACTGTACGTCAGCGCCAAGAAGCAGGGCGTCGAGGCGCGCTTCGTCCTCTACCCCGACGAACACCACAACGTCGGCGACCCGGACAGAGCGATTCACCGGCTGGCGGAGATAACCTCGTGGTACGAACGGCACGACCCGGCGGTCGAGTCTGCCGACGGGGACGAGGATACGGACGTGGACGGAAACGAGGACGTGGACGGCGAAGACGGAGCAGGCGGCCCGGACGGCGACGAGTAGGCACCGCGACGCGCCCCGACTTTTTCGTTCTCGGCTCCGAGTTCGAAGTATGGAGTTTCGCGTCGTCCACGGAGACATCGCACAGCAGACGGCGGACGCACTCGTGAACGCCGCGGGGACGAGCCTCCGGATGGGGTCGGGCGTCGCGGGCGCCCTCAGACGCGGCGGCGGACAGGAGTTGAACGAGGCGGCGATGGCCGAAGGCCCCGTCGACCTGGGCGCGGTGGCCGTCACCGACGCGTTCGGACTCGACGCCGACTACGTGATTCACGCCGCCGCGATGCCGCACTACGGCGACGGGCGGGCGACGGCAGACAGCATCCGCGACGCCGCGCACAACGCGTTGGAACGCGCGGACGAACTCGGCTGCGAGTCGCTGGTGATGCCGGCGCTCGGGTGCGGCGTCGCCGGGTTCGCCCTCGAAGACGGCGCGCGCATCATCTGCGAGGTCATCGACGAGTACGAACCCGACTCGCTGTCGGACGTTCGGTTCGTCGCCTACGACGAGAGCGAGTACGAGACGATTCGCCGCGTCGCCGACGAGGTTCGCGGAGGGGCCGATTGACTGACGTGGCGCGTCCGTTCCGCCGGCAGTCGGAGAAAAGTTGCGTAATTACTCTTAATCGGGTTATTTCTGAAATATCTGTTGTATTACCCGTCTAAGATAAATGTTATGATGTCGTACTCTACTCATGGTCGGATTACTGCAAGACAAGGTGGCGGTGGTGACCGGTGGTTCGAGCGGCAACGGACGCGCCATGGCGATGGCCTTCGCCCACGAGGGGGCGGACGTCGTCGTCGCGGACCTGCAGGCCGAACCCCGCGAGGGCGGCACGCCGACGCACGAACTCGTGATGGCGGAAACGGACCGTCGGGCCAAGTTCGTCCGGTGCGACGTGACGAACGTGGCGGACCTCGAAGCGGCCGTCGAGGAGGCCGATGAGTTCGGCGGCGTCGACGTCATGGTCAACAACGCCGGTATCTTCCGTGCGGAGGAGTTCCTCGACGTGACCGAAGAGGAGTACGACGCGCTGATGGACATCAACGTGAAGGGCGTCTTCTTCGGGTCGCAGGCGGCCGCGAAGAAGATGGTCGAGAAGGGCGGCGGGAACATCGTCAACATCTCCAGCGTCGCCGGACTTCAGGGGTCGGGCGAGTACGTCACCTACAACACCTCGAAGGGGGCCGTCCGCCTCATGACGTACGCGCTGGCGTCGAAGTTCGGACCGCAGGGCATCCGGGTCAACGCTATCCACCCGGGTCTCATCGAGACGACGATGACGACGGAGGACGTGCCCATCTTCGGCACCGAACAGGAGGACGCGTTCGTCGAGACGATTCCGTCCCGCCGCGCCGGCACGCCCGAAGACGTCGCGAACGCCGCGGTGTTCCTCGCCTCGGACCTCGGCGGCTACGTCAACGGCGAATCGCTCGTCGTCGACGGCGGGATGTCGAGCACGCTCTGAGCGTCCCTCGACCGTACTGTTTTGCCGAATCGGCCCTTCCCTCCGAGCGATGCGCGTCCCCGAAGACGCCGCCGGCGTCTGCCCCGTCTGCGGCGTCGCGTACGACTCCGTCTCCGAACACGACGCCGGCCTCATGGTGAACCTCCTCGACAACGCCGTCTACCGCCGCGTCTGCTTCGACCCGGTCACGGAGGACGGGCGGGCGCAGGTCCGGTTCTACCACCACACGCACGAACAGGTGCGAGCGGGGAGCGAGTCCACCGACGGCTGACGCGCCCGCTCGATTCGGGGCGACGAGACGGCTCTCAGGACCACGGTCTCACACCCGACGACAGCGCTCGGGTCGGGCCGATGGAACGGCCCTCAGGACCACGGTCGTTCGGTAAACTCCCCGGCGTCTATCTGCCGCTCAATCTCGGCCAGCGTCTCGTCGCGCACGCTCACGAGGTGACACAGCGGGTGTCCCGGCGCGGCGACGGGGTTCTGGAGGACGCCGATGACGAGACCCGTGAACGGCGCGGCGACCCGCTTCTCGCGCTTCTTGAAGTGGTCCGTGATGGTGCAGATGGTGTCGTCCGCGTACACGAGAGGCACGTCGCCGTACTGCATCTCCACCAGCCCGCCCGTGTCGGCGCGAAGCCACGCCTTGTCCGAGGCGTTCGCGACGACGCGCGTCCACCCGGGCCACGCCACCGGCCGGTCCGGGAGGAGACCGTACTCCGCGAGGACGCTCTCGACGCCCTCCAGCGCGCGTTCGACGAGGGGCGGTTGGAAGCGGTGCGCCCGCCCCATCTCCACCGTGATGGTGGGCATTCCCTCCCGCGTGGCGACGGTGCGGAGCGACCCCGCGTCCGCCTCGCCCGAGAGGACGAGATTCGAGCCGAACGACCGGGCGAGGCGTTCCACCTCGGGGTTCGACATGTCCGCGCGGACGTGATACATCGTCGTCCGGTTCCGCGTCGAGGTGTGGAAGTCGATGCCGACATCGCACGGGCGGACGAACCGCTCGTATATCTGGTTCGCCATCCGCTCGGCCGTGTTCGCGGAGTCGCGCCCGGGGAACGAGCGGTTCAGGTCGAGGTCGTAGATGGGGATGTAGCGCTGCTGGGCGAGGTAGCCGGGGACGTTGGCGACGTGGACGCAGACGATGGTGCCGTGTATCTCCGCGGGGTCGTAGCGCGCCGACACCTCCTGCAGGACCTTCACGCCGTTGAGTTCGTCGCCGTGGAGGGCGGCGGTCATGAACACCCGTGGACCGCCGTGTTCACCGTTTATCACCGTGACCGGAATCTCGACGGGGTCGCCGAGGTACGTCTCGCTTATCTGGTACCGCAGGTGTCGCTTCTCGCCCGGCGGCACCTCGGTGTCGTACCGGAACGGTTTCGGGTCGCTCACGCGGCGAGGTTGGTCGAGTCGGGTCAAAGCTCTTTGCGACCACCTGAACGGTCGTCGGGAGCGCCGCGCACCGACCCAGCACCTATACTCGCCCCCGCCCTCCCGTCGCGTATGTCCCGTCTCGAATCACCGCTCCGAATCGGCGACGTGCGGGTACCGAACCGGCTCTATCGGTCGCCCCTGCTGGAGTGCGCGGGGAACGGACCCGAGGCGGTGGACCGCCTCGTCGCCGAGTTGGAACCGGCCGCGGCGTCTGGCGCGGGACTCGTCTGTCAGGGCGCGACTATCGTCCGCGGCGAGGGTGGCTGTGCCGCGCCGGGGATGACGCGCGTCCACGACCCCGACTTCGTCTCTCGGCTCTCCCGTCTCACCGACGCGATTCACCGCCACGGCGGGCGCATCGCCGTCCAACTCGAACACGGCGGCCTCAGGAGCATGGAGACGTGGCACGCTGGCTACCGCGAGGACCACCCTGACCTCCGGCAACTCGCCGTCTCCGAACCGCCGCGACTCCTGCGTGCGATGGCCGCGACGGGGTTTCTCGACTACGACGCGCACGTCCTCTCCACCGAGGAGGTGTACGAACTCGCCGCCGACTTCGGCCGGTCGGCGAAGTGGTGCGCCGACGCGGGCTACGACGTGATTCACCTCGCGGGCGCGAACATGGGCCTCGTCCACCAGTTCCTCTCGCCGTTCTACAACCGCCGCGACGACGAGTTCCGCGACGGCGTTCGCTTTCTGGAAGTCGTACACGACGAGATTCGCTCGCGCGCGGGCGACGTGCCCGTGATGACGAAGGTGCCCGCCGAGATGGCCGCCCCGCCCGTCGTCCGCCGCCGCCTCTCCGCCGACGACGTCGCGGGTATCTGCGCCCGCCTCGCCGACTACGGCTACGACGCTCTCGTCCCGGTCAACGGCTCGGTGTTCTGGGACGCCAGCATCGTGAAGGGGAACTACCCGGACCGCGCGTGGCGCGACGACCGGTTCGAAGCGGGGTACGCCGAAGCGTTCGGCGGGCGACTCCGCGCCCGACTCGTCGCTCTCGGCAACTGGCTGGAGTCGAAGGCGTACGACTTCGAACCGGCGTGGAACGCCGACCTGTGCCGGCGCGTCCGGCGCACGGTGGACGTGCCCGTCCTCTGCGAGGGCGGGATTCGCGGCCGCGCGGAGATGGACAGACTGCTCGGAGACGCCTGCGACGCCGTCGGCCTCGGCCGCCCGTTCTACGCCGAACCGAGACTGCCCGCCCGACTGCTCGACGGCGACCCGAAGACGCGCGTCGTCTGCCGGAACTGCAACAACTGCGCCGTCCCGCAGGCCACCGGCGCCGACGGCGTCTGTCGGACGCCCGACGTTCTTCGCCGGGCGGGAGAACTGCGCCGGGCGGGGGCGTACGACCGCGAGGACGCCGAAGCCGACGGGTCGTAGCGTGGGCTAGTCCTTTCTTGTCAGGTGACGTACCGGCACGCATGCACCGACGCGACGTGCTCGCCCTCTCCGGCGCTTCGCTGACCGGGTGCGTCGGGCGACCGGACGACGACTCGGCGGGCGCGGACGCCGCCGAGACGGCACAGACCGCCGATCGGGCGGCGAACCGTACACTCGCGACAGATGGGGGGACGGACCGCACGGCGGAGTCGCTGACGCTCTCCTCGTCGGCGTTCGACGCCGGCGCGACGTTGCCGACACGGTTCTCCTGCGACGGCGAGGGCGTCTCACCGCCGCTCTCCGTCGCGGGCGTCCCCGACGATACCGCGGCGCTCGCAGTCGTCGCGGACGACCCGGACGCCCCCGGAAGCGAGCCGTTCGTCCACTGGTTGCTGTGGAACCTCCCGGCCGACACGGCGGAGATTCCGGCGGACGTGCCCGGCGAGGGGACGGTCCTCGGGGGCGCGCGGCAGGGGACGAACGGCGGAGGCGACGTGGGATACTACCCGGCGTGTCCGCCCGCCGGCGACGGCCCGCACACCTACCGGTTCACGCTGTTCGCCCTCGGCGACAGACTCGACGTGACGGCGGGGGCGCGACGCGACGCCGTCCAGCGAGCAACCGACGACGCGACGCTCGAACGGGCGCGACTGACGGCGACGTACGAGCGTTCCTGACGCGCGAGTGGCCCGGACCGGACCACGGGTCGGACGACGCTCCGATGTTCGCCTACTCCCGGGGGTCGAGTGCGTCCTGTAGCGCGTCGCCGAACAGGCCGAACGCGAGGATGGTGGCGACGAGGACGAGGATGGGCCACGTCGAAATCCACCAGAACAGCGGGAAGTAGTCGCTCATCCCCCAGCGAATCGTCTCGCCCCACGACGGCAGTTCGATGGCGTTCAGTTTCAGGAACGACAGCGACGCCTCCACGAGAATCAGGTAGGGAATCTGCTGGGCCGTCGAGACGACGACGGTGTCGGTGACGTTCGGCACGACGTGCTTGCGGAGGACGTCGAGGTTCGAGGCGCCCGCGCTCTTGGCCGCCGTGACGTAGTGTTCGTTTCGGAGCGACAGCACCTCGCCGCGGACGATGCGGGCGACGCCGCCCCACCCGAGGAGGCCGAACACGAGGACGATGAGAAAGAGGCTCCGGCCGAAGACGAAGATGGCGATGAAGTAGATGACGATGGCGGGGACGGACTGCTGGACGTCGACGTACCGCATCAGGAGGGCGTCGACGGGGCCGCCGAAGTAGCCCGCCGTGACGCCGACGACGGTGGCGACAGGAACGATGATGACCGAGGATACGAGGGCGACTTGGAGCGCGATGCGCGCGCCCTGCACCGTCACCCACACCATGTCGCGGCCGAACGGGTCGGTGCCGAACGGGAACCGGGCCGTCCCGGCGCAGGCGCCGTCGGTCACCGGCCCCACGCAGTTGCCGACGATGAGGTCGTTGATGGTCGTGAACACGGGCGGTTGCGCGGCGTGGAGGACGTCCGGCGTCGCCGGGCCGACGAGCAGGGGGCCGAACAGGCCGACGAGGAAGAAGCCGACGAGGTACGCGAGGCTTCCCGCCGCAACCGGGCGGCCGCGGAACTCCGCCAGCACCTCGGCGGCGCGTTCGGGCCGCGCGGTGACGGCGTGCGCGAGCGAGACGCCGAACGCGCCCAGCGAGAGTCCGAACAGCCAGTCCATCGCCGTCGGGTCGACGCCCGCGACGAACGGATTACCCGACGCGACGACGGCGTAGTCGTAGGCGAACGAGGCGGCGACGACGACGAGGAACGCGGCGAGGACCGCCGCCCGCACCGACCGCTCCGACTCGTCGGTCACGGCGTCCCAGTCGACCCGACCGGCCGCCGGTGCGCCCGGCGATTCGTCCGCGGGTGGCACGAGGTGGGCGACTGCGGCGACGGACAAGAAACTACCGTACGCTGGAATCGCGATTTGAGCAACGTTCATGTGTCATCGCCGGGACGCATCCCACCGTGCATCGCGCCGAACGGCACCGCCGCGGCCGAACGTCGCCCCCGCCCGGGAGGGTCGCGTGAGTCGCCTCGGCTTCCTCCTCCGGCGGAGCGTCTTCGCCGTCGTCGCCGCCGTCGGCGTCCTGACCGTGGTGTTCCTCCTCGTCACCGTCCCGGAGAATCCGAACGTCGCCAAGGTCGAGTTCGCCGCCGCGATGGCCGGTAACGACCCGCAGGCGGCGGCGGAGGCCTACCGCGCCACCCACAACCTCGACCGGTCGCTGTGGTGGCGGTGGACGCACTGGATGGGGAACGTCCTCCGGTTCCGGTGGGGCGTCTCCCAGAGCATGGGCGCGCCCGTCGTGGCGGTGCTGGCGCGCGCCACGCCGTACACGCTCGGCTACCTCGTCCCCGGCGTTCTGGTGAGCGTCGTCGTGGGCGTCACCGCGGGCGTGGCGACGGCGCTTCGGCGGCGGAGTCCCGCGGACCGACTGGGCGCGGCCGTCGCCTATCTCGGCTACGGCGTCCCCAACTTCTACCTCGCCACCTTCCTGCTCATCCTCGTCGGCACGCAGTTCGGCTGGGACGCGACGGGCTTTCGGAACGAACTGCTGACCCCGAAGAACGCGAAGCGGTACGTCCTCCCAACCGTCGTCCTCGCGACGACGCTCACCGCCAGCCAACTGCGCTACACCCGGTCGCTCTCGACGGACCTCCTCGGGCGCGACTTCGTCCGACTCGCCCGCGCGAAGGGCGCTCCCGTCTCCCGCGTCGCCCGCCACGTCGTCCGGAACGCCGCCGTCCCCCTGTTGACGCTCACGTTCGCGGACCTCCTCGGCGTGCTGATGTTGAACGTCTTCGTGCTGGAGTTCGTCTTCGGCATCCCCGGCATCGGAACGGTGAGTCTGGCCGCGATTCGGGACCGCGACGTGCCACTCGTACTCGGGGCGACGGCGCTGTTCGTCCTCGTGGGCGTCGTCGGCAACTTCCTGCAGGACCTCGCCTACGCCGCTCTCGACCCGCGCGTCGAGGAGTGACCGGCCGTGAGAACGGACGCGTTCGAGAGACTGGCCATAATCGAGCGACCGAGAGGCCGTCGGGGAACGAACACGGCGCGACGTTTCCGCGGGGATTATTGTCTCTCGCGGAGGAGTGAGTCCAATGGCACGTGACCGGTCCGCCGAGGAGTCGCCCGAACTCCTCTCCGTCCTCGACGCCCTGGACGACGCGGACGCCCGAGCCATCATCAGAGCACTGGTAGAACCCATGACCGCAAGTGAACTCTCCGACGAGTGCGACATCCCACTCTCGACGACGTACCGCAAGTTGGACCTCCTGACCGACGCGGACTTGCTCGTCGAGGGCACGGAGATTCGCTCGGACGGACATCACACGACGACGTACGAGGTGACGTTCGACGAGGTGCGCATCGAACTCACCGACGACCGAACCCTCGACGTGGACGTGGTCCGCCCCGAAGCGACGCCCGAACAGCAACTCGCGGACATCTGGTCCGCGGTTCGGAGGGAGACGCAGTGAGTCACTTCGCCTCCGCCCCGGCCCTCGCCACCGCCCTCATCGTCGTGCAGACGGGCATCCTCGTCATCGGGGGTCTCATCACCTACTTCAGCTTCAAGGCGTACCGCCGGACCGGCGAGTCGTCGCTCCGGGCGCTGACGCTCGGGTTCGGCATCATCACCTTCGGCGCGACGATCGCCGGCGCTCTCGACGTAATCCTCGAACTGAACCTCGTCGTCGGCGTCCTCGTGGACTCCGTGCTCACGCTCATCGGGTTCGCCATCATCATGTACTCCCTCTACGTCGAGTAGGGGTTCCGAGCGGTGCGATATTATTGCTCGAAGCACACACAACTGTTATATCCGTCCGGTACGAACATCCGCCGATGAGCGAGAAGACATCCGACGCCGACGAACTCGACGAGATTCGTCGTCAGAAGCGCGAATCGCTCGAATCGAACATCGAAAACGGCTCGGAAGCCGAGTCTTCGGACGGGTCGCCGAGCGAACCGGTCCACGTGAACGGCGGCGACGAACTGAACTCCCTCGTCGCCGACGCGGGCGTCGTCCTCGTCGACTTCTACGCGGACTGGTGCGGTCCGTGCAAGATGCTCGAACCGACCGTGCAGACGCTCGCCGAGACGACGGACGCCACCGTCGCGAAGGTGGACATCGACCAGAACCAACCGCTCGCGTCGCAGTACCAGGTCCGCGGCGTCCCGACGCTGCTCCTGTTCAGCGACGGCGAACCCGTCGAACAGGTCGTCGGCGTCCGCGACGAGCAGACTCTCCGCGGCCTCGTCGAACAGTACACGTAAGCGTCGGACTCTGCCCCGACGCGACGGTTCTTTTCGCCTGACCGAACGGAGTTCCCCTAACCGAGCAGGTACGTCACCCGCGGGTACCGCTCCACGAGCGGTCGTCCGCCTATCTCGGCCCGTTCGACGAGGGCGTCGAGGCCGACGATGCGGCCCGCACCGAACGCCGCGACGGCGAGGAACACGAGCAGGTAGGCGAGGTCAGCGTTGACGAAGCCGTGGGCGACGTCCCAGTTCCCGAGGTAGAACAGGAGCATCGTGACCGCCCCCCAGAACGCCGCCAGTCGGGTCAGCACGCCGAACACGAGTGCGAGGCCGATGGCGAGTTCGCCCCACGGGACGGCGACGTTCACGAACGCCACGAACGGGCCGTTCGCGGCCATCGCGACGAAGGCGTCGGCCGCGGGCGACCCGTTCGACACCGTCTCGAACCGGAGGTAGCCCGTGGCGTCGAACCCCGTCAGAAGCTTCTCGACGCCCGAGTGCGTGAAGGCGAGGCCCATCATGAGACGGAGTGCGAGGACGAACCACGCGCTCAGCGAGTGCGCCCGTCCGCGGACGGTGACGCCGGCGATGCTGCTCTCGAACGTGTTCGTCGCGTCGGTGGAAGTCGTCGTAGTCACGGTGAAACACCCGATACCTGAACAGTCGGCCACGGGTTCGATATAGCGGGTCGCTGGTTCTCGAACGCGGAGAACCGGAACGAACCCGGAGCGTCCGGTCCAATCCGGCGACTGCGGCGGCCCTCGGTCCCGGAGATACCACCGTTCGCGGACACCACTATTACTCCCTTGACCGTAGTCGGCCTATGGAACTGACGACTGTCGACATCGACATCGGGACTCGGTCGCCGACGGTCCTGATGCACGGGAGCGACGCCGCCACGCTCGGCCTCCATCCCCTCGACCGGGTGCACATCGGGACGGACAGCGGAACCGTCGTCGGTATCGTCGAACTGAGCGACGAACTCGTCGACCCCGGCGAGTTGGCCGTCACGCGCCGACTGGGCCACGTCGACGGCGTCGTCGAGGTGACGCCCGCGCCCCGTCCGGCGTCCGTCGAGTTCATCCGCAAGAAACTCGACGACGACGAACTCGAACGCGACGAACTCGACCGCATCGTCCACGACATCCGCGAGGACCGCCTCTCGGACGTCGAACTCGGCGCGTACGTCTGCGCCATGTACATCAACGACACGTCGCTCGCCGAGACGATGCATCTCTCGGAGTCGATGGCCAACGCGGGCGAGACGCTGTCGTGGCAGGAGGAAGTCGTCGCCGACAAACACTGCATCGGCGGCGTCAGCGGCAACCGAACCACGCCGATTCTCGTCGCCATCGTCGCCGCCGCGGGCGTCACCGTCCCGAAGACGTCCTCTCGCGCGGTTACCTCCGCGGCGGGCACGGCGGACACGATGGAGGTGTTCTGCCCCGTCGACCTCGACGCGAAGGCGATTCGCCGCGTCGTCACCGAGACGAACGGCTGCCTCGCGTGGGGCGGTGCGGTCAACCTCTCGCCCGTGGACGACAAGATAATCCGCGCGGAGACGCCGCTGTCGCTGGACCCGCACGGCCAACTCGTCGCCTCCGTCCTGTCGAAGAAGCAGAGCGCCGGGTCGACGCACGTCCTCGTGGACATCCCCTACGGCGAGGGCTCGAAGGTGTCGAGCCTAGCGGACGCGCGCGAACTCGCTCACGACTTCCGCCGCGTCGGCGACCACCTCGGGATGACCATCGACTGCGCCATCACCGACGGGGGCGCCCCCATCGGCCGCGGCGTCGGTCCCGTCCTCGAGGCCAGAGACGTGCTGTCGGTGCTGTCGGGGAGCGGTCCCGGTGACCTCCGACGCAAGAGCGTCCGCCTCGCGCAGATACTCCTCGAGTGCGCCGGCGCGGACGCCGACGCCGGCGAGATACTCGAATCCGGCCGCGCACTCGACCGGTTCCGCGACATCGTGGCCGCGCAGGGCGGCGACCCCGACGTGACGCTGTCGGAACTCGTCCCGGGGCGGCACGAACGGACCGTGACCGCCGGACGCGACGGCGTCGTCACCCACGTCGACAACCGTCTGATAAACGAGGTGGCGCGGCGGGCGGGGGCCCCCCGCGCGCCCGGCGCGGGACTGGAACTCCACCACCGCGTCGGCGACGCCGTCGCGCGGGGCGACCCCCTCTGCACGATTCACGCCGAGGACGAGAGCCGACTCGCGGAGGCGACGGACCACGCCGAACGCGCCGAACCCGTCCGCATCCGACCGCCGGACGAGACGCTGGTCGAACGCGTCTGAGTCCCGTCACGCCGCCGGCGGCGGTGGGCCGGCCGTCGCCTGCGGACGGATAGCCTTCGACGACGTTCCGCTACGGCGGAGTCTTTTTTCGCCCGAACGCGAAGGTGACGGCATGGACGACCCCGAATCCCGCGTCACCGAGGAGGTTCGACAGACCGCGGACGCAATCGGGAGGATGGAGATTCGCGGCGCGGCGACAATCGCCGACGCCGCGGCGAGAGCGCTCCGCGACCAGGCGGAAGCGAGCGCCGCCGAGACGCCCGACGCCCTCCGCGCGGAACTGCGCGCCGCCGCGCGCGTCCTCCACGACACCCGCCCCACGGCGGTGAGCCTGCCGAACGCCCTTCGGTACGTCCTGTTGAACGCCGACGGCACCACCGCCGAGGACGTCCGCGCCGCCGTCGCCACCAGCGTCGCGGAGTTCCGCGACCGACTGGAGAACGCGCAGTCGGACCTCGGCCGCGTCGGCGCGAACCGCCTCCGCGACGGCGACACCGTCATGACGCACTGCCACTCGACGGACGTCCTCGCCTGCGTCGAGGCGGCCGTCGAACAGGGCAAGGAACTCTCGGCCATCGTCAAGGAGACGCGCCCCCGCATGCAGGGCCACATCACCGCGCGCGAACTGGACGAGATGGGCGTGGACGTGACGCTAATCGTCGACTCGGCGGCGCGCCGCTATCTGAACGACGTGAACCACGTCCTCGTCGGCGCGGACAGCATCGCCGCCGACGGGTCGGTGATAAACAAGATCGGCACCAGCGGACTGGCGGTCAACGCCCGCGACCGGGGGACGCCCATCGTCTGCGCGGCCCAGACCATCAAGCTCCACCCCGACACGCTCACGGGCCACACGGTGGACATCGAGATGCGCGACGAGAGCGAGGTGATAGACGACGAGACGGCGGCGGACATCGGCGACCCGACGGTGTTGAACCCGGCGTTCGACGTGACGCCGCCGCGGTACGTGGACGCCATCGTCACCGAACGCGGGCAGTACCCGCCCGAGAGCATCGTCACGCTGATGCGCGAACTGTTCGGCGAGGCGACGGTGGAACCGTGGGTCGAGTGACCCTCAGTCGTTCGGCCTGACGAGAATCTTCACGTGGTCGCTCTCGGGGTCGACGAGTCGGTCGAACCCCTCCTCGACGAGCGATTCGAGCCCGATTCGACCGGTGACGAACGGTTCGGGGTCGAGCCGACCGTCCCCGAGCATCTCGATGACCATGCCGTACTCCTCGTCCGACCGGGGGCCGCCGAGGTACGCGAGCGTCCCGGTCAGCGTCCGCTCTCCGAGGACGAGGTTGTTCAGGTGCGTGCTCACCTCCTCCTCCCAGATGCTCACGACCGTCGTCCGGCCGCCCGGTACCGTGCTCTCGACGGCGTCGTTGAACGAGGCTTCGACGCCCGCGACTTCGAAGGCGACGTCGACGCCGCCGTCGGTGTGCGACCGGACGTACTCGACGGCGTCCGTCGCGGACGGGTCTATCAACTCGTCTGCGCCGCAGTCGGCGGCGCGTTCGCGTCTGGCGTCGCGCGGTTCGGAGACGAATATCGTCCCGGCGCCGGCCGCCCTCGCACACTGTATCACCGCCAGTCCGATGGGACCGCTCCCGAAGACGGCCACCGCGTCGCCGGCCTGCAGGCCGGACCGGCGGACCGCGTGGAGGGCGACGCTCAGCGGTTCGACCAGCGCGCCGTACTCGACGGGGACGTCGTCACCGAGGGGAACCGCCTGCTCCGCGTCGACGACGACGCTCTCGGCGAACCCGCCGTTGCCGCCGGAGAGGCCGAGGAACCCGATGGAATCGCAGATGTGGTAGTTCCCGCTCCGGCACTGCCGACACTCCCCGCAGCACAGAATCGGGTTGATTGCGACGGCGTCTCCCTCTCGGAGCGTCGTCACGCCGTCGCCGACTTCGGAGACGAGGCCGCTGAACTCGTGTCCCATGCGAATCGGCGCCGTCTCGCCGGAGACGGGGTGCGGTTCGTCCGCGGGGACGAATATCGGCCCCGCCGTGTACTCGTGCAGGTCGGACCCGCAGATTCCGCAGGCGTCGACGTCGACGCGGACCTCGCCCGCACCGACCGTCCCGCGCTCGACGTCCTCGACGCGGATGTCTCTCCTGTCGTGATAGGTTGCTGCTCGCATCGTGTACATAGTGAACCCATCTCACGATAAATGCGTACTCTCAGTAACTGACACCACTGTCCTCTACTCTCGCCGCCGCCGGTGACGAACACAAGAGATTTAATCGACTGAGAGTTCGTTTCGGTGAGATGTCCTCGCTTCCGCACACCTCCACGCGACTCGTCGTCGGCGTCGGGTCCCTCCTCCTCGCCGTCGTCGCGACGTACGTCGCCGTCTCTGCGCCGGGGTTCCCCGGTCGCGTCAGGTCGTGGCCGCGGACGCTCGTCGGGCGCCTCCGGCGCGACGTACCGCGCGGCGACCGCGCGACGGCGGCGTGGTTCGGCGTCGCACTCTGGTCCGTCCTCGTCACCGGCCTCCACTTCGGCGGCCTCCACTACCGCGTCTACACGACGCTCCCGTGGTGGGACCTCCTGACGCACGCGATGGGCGGCGTCGGCGTCGCCGCCGTCCTCGCGATGACGCACCGTCGGACGCCGGCCGCCGACTCGTCGTGGTGGCTGATACCGGCCGTCCTCGCCATCGGCGCCGGGTTCGAGGTGTACGAGTTCGTTTTCAAGACGTTCTGGTACGACTGGACGCTCCGCTTCTACGTCGTGGACACGGCGATAGACCTCGTCATCAACACCTCCGGCGCCGTCGTCGTCGCCGTCGCCCTCGCGGGCTATCGTCGCCTCGCGGAGTCGACGGACGCGGACCGCGCCGACGAGGCGACGGCGGACGACGCGGCGGCGGGCCTCGACGCGGCGGAGTAGCCTACCGCGGCGTCTCCGTCCCCCACTCCTCGACGGCGGCCGCGAGTTCGGGGCTGTCTTCGGCCGCCGCTTCCAGCGACTTCCCGGCGGCGTAGCCGTCGACGGCCGCGCGGAGGGCCGCCGCGCCCGCCCGCGTGCCGTCCGGGTGGCCGTGGATGCCGCCGCCGGCCTGCACGCAGACGTTCGTCCCCGTCGCGTCCAACAGGTCGGGGACGAGGCCGGGGTGGAGTCCGCCGGAGGCGACGGGGAGCACGTCCGTCGTGCCGTACAGGTCCGAGCGGAGCCAGTCGTTTATGCCGACCGTGTCCTCGTTGGCGAGTTTGCCGAGTCCGGCGGTCCCCGTGTGGAGTTGGTCGACGCCGCAGAGGCGCGCTATCTGCGCGAGGACGCGCATCGAGACGCCGTGGTCGGGGAGGCGGTCGAACGCCGCGTGCATCGCGCGGTGGGCGTGGATGGCGATGCCGTGGTCCTCGCAGCGTTCGCGGACCGTCTGGACCGCGCCCCACCCGGTGGTTATCACGTCCACCATCACGTACTCACAGCCCTCCTCGGCCGCCAGGTCGACGCGTTCGAGCATCGTGTTCGTGTCGGCGGTGACGTTGATCAGGTAGGACTTCGTCTCGCCCGTCTCGTCCTCGGCGTCGTCGCGGAACGACAGGCTCTCGACGAGGCGGTCGTGGTAGGGGTTGAACGATTGGTCGGTGAGGTTCTCGTCGTCCTTCAACAGGTCGACGCCGCCGACCCACGCCTCGTAGCCGACTTCGGCGTGTCGTTCCGTCGAGAGGCCGACCTTCGGCTTGGGGACGGTGGCGAGGATGGGACGGTCGCCCTCGATGCCGAATATCTCCTCGCGGACCGAGGACCCGAACTGCGGCCCGGCGAACGCCTCGACGGTCGCCTCGGGCCACTCGCAGTCGAGGAGACGGATGGTGTCGACCGCTTTCATCCCCATGATGTTGCCCGCGATGCAGGAGAGAATCTGGGGCATGTTGCCGGGTTCGAACAGGCCCGCGGGGTAGGCCACGTCCACCTCGGCGTCGTCGTCGTCGCCGCGGATGGCGAACGCCGTCGCGCCCATGTCGGTGAAGCCCTCGCCCGTCGGGAGGGCGGCCCACGTCCCGTTGGAGGACTCCGAGGCGACCCGCGAGGCGGCCGCTTCGGCGTCCATCCCCTCGGCGGGAGCGATGCGGAACGTACACACGAGGTCCGACTCGTCCGGTTCGTACGACAGGTCGAGAAAGTCCTCGTAGGTGATTCCAGCCATGCCCACGACGTACGTCGCGGGGGGTAATAAAGTCGGGCGGGGAGACGGGTGGCCGTCGCCGCACGGGCGTCCGATTCGCGGTCGGATTCGCGTCCCGGCCGGGGTCGACTCACGGTCGATTCGCGTCCCGGTCGGATTCTGGTCTCGGCCGGGTTCGCGTCCCGGTCAGATTCGGTCGCGCACCTCGCGGAACACCGGCAGGTCCGCGTCCACGACGGCGGCGACGGCGTCCGCCGCGCCGAGCAACCACTCGACGCGTTCGAGGCGGGCCTCCAGGTCCCCCGGCCCGATGCGGTAGCGGTCGACGATGGTCTCGACGGACTCGCCGGCGGTCCAGTCCGCGAAGATGCGCGCGAGTTTGACCGCGCACAGCCACTCCTCGAAGTCGTCGGCGTCGTTCAGACCGGTCGTGAACTCCGCGGCGTGCGTGCTGGCGAAGCGGTACATCGCGGCGCGTTCGCGGTTGCCGAGGTACGTCCCCTGCATGTCCGGCGTGTCGCAGACGACTTCCAGCGCCGTCAGTTCGGTCACGTTCGCGGCGTCCATCGCCGCCGCCGTCTCCACGCCCGCGACCAGTCGCGCCCCCGTCTCGGGCGTGACGTACTGCCGCGAGACGACCCCGCCGAGTTCCGTCGCCGCCAGTCGGTCCGTGCCGTCGGCCCCGTCGCCCGTCCCGCCGCCGGCGTCGAGCATCTCCATCTCGGCGAGTTCCGCGACCACCGAGTCGACGAGACGGGCGCGGTCCACGTCGGGCGACTGGTGGGCGAAGAACGTCGCGTCCAGCAGGTCCACCACGCCCGCGCGGGAGTCGGCGAACCCCGAGGCGACGACGGAGAGCACGTGCGTCCGCAGGGCGTCGCGCGCGGCGAGTTTCGACTGGACGGCCTCCGGCCCGGCGGTGACGTACCGGTCCCACAGTTCGTCGGCGTCCGGGCCGCCGTCGGTTCCGCTCACGAGGACCGCCTCGCCGTACGGGTCGAGGTGGGGTCGGCCCGCCCGCCCGCACATCTGGTGGACTTCGAGGACGGGGAGCCACGCCATGCGCTCGCCGGTGTAGCGCTTCAGGTCGCGGACGACGACGCGACGCGCGGGGACGTTCACGCCGGCGGCCAGCGTCGGCGTCGCGCAGATGACCTTCAGCCGTCGCTCGCGGAACGCCGACTCGACGAGGGCGCGGTGTTCGCTCCGGACGCCCGCGTGGTGGAACGCGACGCCGGACTCGACGGTCCCGGCCAACCGCGAACAGGTCTCCGTCGCGCCGAGTTCGCGCACCTCCTCGGCGAGGGCGTCGCAGTCGGCGGGCGACGCGCCGGTCAGTTCCTCGCGCGCGAGGCGGTCCGCCAGCGACTCGGCCTCCCGACGGGAGCGGACGAACGCGAGACACTGCCCGCCGTTCGCGACGGCGTCGGCGACGAGTGCCGCCGTCGCCTCCGTCTCGTCCTCGCCGTCCGGTCCGGCGGCGTCCGCGTCCACGCCGAGGGTCGAGTCGTCGTCGAACGTCACGTCGCCGTCGGCGTAGACGCCCGTCCGGAGCGAGACGGGACGCCACGTCGTCTCGACCAGTTCGGCGTCCAACCAGTCGGCGATGTCCTCGGGGTTGTCCACCGTCGCAGAGAGGGCGACTATCTGGAGGCCGGGCGCCCGCCGTTGCAACGTCGCCAGCGTGACTTCCAGCGTCGGCCCGCGACCCTCCGACCCGAGGAGGTGGACCTCGTCCACGACGACGCAGGCCAGCGACTCGACCCACGAGGCGCCGTTCCGGATGGCCGAGTCGACCTTCTCGGCGGTGGCGACGACGATGTCCTCCTCGACCAGGTCCTCGTCCGTCGCGTCGAAGTCGCCCGTCGAGATGCCGACGCTCACCCCCGGCAACTCGGCGAACGTCTCGTACTTCTCGCGGGCGAGGGCGCGGAGCGGAACGATGTAGAGGGCGGGTCCGTCGGCCGTGAGCATCGCGAGTTCCGCGATGAACGTCTTGCCGGACGCGGTGGGGATGGCGGCGACGAGGCGTTCGCCCTCCGTGACGCCCGCCTCGACGGCGGCGACCTGCGGCGGGTACAGCGTCTCGATACCGCCGGACTCGTAGTGCTCCAGTATCGGGCCGGGGAGGGGGAGGTCCCGGACGTGCATCGTACGATGCTGGGGCCGTGACGGTATAAAAACCCGCGCCCGTCTGACGGCCGACGTTCCCGTCTCCGAACCTGTTAGTAGTATCCTGACACCGCCTGACGGCGGTGCCATTCGACGGCAGGTTTTTGCTGTCCGCGCGTCAGGTATGAATCAGATTACATGAGACGCGCAGCCGCCCTCGCCCTCCTCGTGGTGTGCTCGACGTTCGCCGGCATCGGACTCGTCGACGCCGCGACGACGGCGTACATCTCGGACGTGACCGTCTCGCCGGAGCAACCCGTCCCCGGCGAACGGTTCGTCGTCCAGACGACCATCCAGAACAGCCAGCAGAGCGACGGCGACTTCCAGATAACGGACGTCTACCTCCGCGGACGGGGGCGACCCCAGGACATCGGCCGCGTCGAGAACCCGGGGAGCATCCCGCCGGGCGCGAGCATCTCCGTCCCCCTGACGGCGCGGTTCGACAGTCCGGGGACGCGCGAACTCCGCGTCCACGTCGTCGGCCGAAAACCCGGCGGCGAACTCGTCCAACTGCAGTACCCCGTCGTCGTCACGGTCCGGCAGGGCGGCCCGCAGATAGGCCTCTCCGCCGGCGACGCCGTCGTCGGAACCCAGGGGCGGGTGCAGGTGACGGCCGTCAACGGCGAGGACAGCCCCGCCCGCAACGTCCGTGTCTCGGTGTCCGGACGCGACGTCAGCGTGAAGAACGACACCCGCGTGGTGGCGACACTGGGTGCCGGCGCCTCGCAGACGTTCAACTTCGCCGTGACGCCCACCTCGCAGGAGGCGGAACTGCAGGCCCGTCTGCAGTACACCTCGGCCGCCGGCAACACCCGCGTCGTCAACGACAACGTCACGCTCGACGCCGAACCCCTCCGCGAGAACGTCCAACTCGCGGTGGACACCGTCGGCACCGGCGCGCAACCCCCCGTCGCCGTGGACGTCTCGAACCTCGGGAACGCACCGCTGGAGAACCCGGTGGTCGAACTCTCGCGGGACGGCACCGTGGTGGTGCGCCGACCGGCGAACGAGATAGCGCCCGACCGGACGCGGACCGTCAGGCTCAACGTCACCGACCTGGAGTCCGGCCCGGTGGACGTCCGCGTCGGCTACCGGACGGGCGACCGGTCCGGCGAGGCGACGACGTCGTTCCGGTACGCCGCCAACCCCGGCCGGGTCGAACTCACCGGCGTCGACTACGAGATGGAGGAGGGGCGACTCCACGTCTCGGGGAGCACGAGCAACGTCGGCCTCGGCGCCGTCGACAGCGTCGTCGTCCGCGTCGTGGAGACGGAGACGGTGACGCCCGCGCGACCCAACCCCGAGTACTTCGTCGGGAGCATCCCGTCCAGCGACTTCGCCTCGTTCGACCTCTACGCCGAGGTGACGCCGGGGACGGAGACGGTCCCAATCGAGGTGACCTACCTGACGAACGGGCGGGAGCGAACGACGCGCACCGAAATCGACGTGAGCGACCTGAACGCCGGGGCGGACGACGAGAACTCCGGCGGGAGCGGACTCCCGTCGCTACCGCTCCTCGTCGGCGGCGTGCTGGCGGTTCTGCTCGTCGTCGGACTCGGCGCGTTCGCCTACACGCGGCGGTGACGACGATGTCCATCATCGAACTCGAACACGTGTGGAAGCGGTACGAGAGCGGGACGGAGACCGTCGAGGCTCTGAAGGACGTGAACTTCGCGGCCGAACCCGGGGAGTTCGTCACCATCATGGGGCCGTCCGGGAGCGGGAAGTCCACCATGCTGAACGTCCTCGGCCTCCTCGACACGCCCTCGGAGGGCGTCGTCCGCATCGACGGCAGCGACGTGACCGACCTCTCCGACGCCGAGATGACGACGCAGCGGAAGCGCTCCATCGGGTTCGTCTTCCAGAGCTACTTCCTCATCCCGACGCTGTCGGCCGTCGAGAACGTCGAGGTGCCGACGCTGTTCGGCACCGACCCCACCGCGCACGAACGCGCGACGGAACTGCTCGAACGGGTCGGTCTCGGCGACAGACTCGACCACCGCCCCGACCAGCTCTCGGGCGGGCAGAAACAGCGCGTCGCCATCGCGCGCGCACTCGTCAACGAACCGCGCATCCTCCTCGCGGACGAACCGACGGGGAACCTCGACCGGAAGACCGGTCGCGACGTTCTCGAACTGTTCTCCGAACTGAAGACCGAGGAGGACGTGGCCATCATCGCCGTGACGCACGACGACCAACTGCGCAGTTACTCCGACCGGGTCGTCAACCTCGTCGACGGGCGGTTGACCGAAGAGGGCGCGACGGCGGAGGGATACGGAAAGTGAGCCTCCTCGAGCGGCTCTACCGCCGGTTTCCCGCCCTCGTCATGGCGCGGCGGAACCTCTCGCGGAACCGTCTCCGCTCCGGGCTGGCCGCCCTCGGAATCATCATCGGCGTCCTCGCCATCGCCTCGCTGGGGATGTTCGGGACGACGCTCCGCGCGGGCGCGACCGAGCAACTCGGCGACATCGGCAACGAAATAAGCGTCTCGCCGAACGCGCAGGAAGGCTACGAACGCCTCAGCGAACGCGACGTGGCGGACATCCGGCGCGTCACCGACGAGGGGACGGTGGTCCCCGTCAGGCAGCGGTCGGCGACGCTGACACGCGGGCAGGACCGGACGATAACGACGGTGTACGGCATCGAGAACCCGGGGGTGCTGTACGAGGCGACGGAGGGCCGGTCGCCGGAACGCCTCCGACAGGGCGCACTCGTCGGGGCGACGCTCGCGGACCGACTGGACGTCGAACCCGGCAACCGCATCACGCTGGACAACCAGTCGTTCCGCGTCGTGGGCGTCCTCGAAGAACAGGGCGGTATCTCGCTTCTCAACCCGAACAACGCCGTCATCGTCCCGATGGAGTCGTTCGACGAGTCTGGCTACTCGCAGGTGGTCGTCAGGTCGCCGACGGGCACCGCGGCGAACCAGACGGCGATAGCCATCCGCGAGGAACTGAACGACCGCGAGGAGAAGGTGACCCTGTTCGAGTTGGGCTCCATCACGCAGGGCATCAACCAGTTCTTCGGTATCCTCAACGCCTTCCTCGTCGGCATCGGCTCCATCTCGCTCGTCGTCGCCGGCGTCAGCATCCTGAACGTGATGCTGATGAGCACCATCGAACGGCGGCAGGAGATAGGCGTCCTCCGCGCCGTCGGCGTGCAGAAACTCGACGTGGTCCGGATGATTCTCGCCGAGGCGGGACTGCTGGGTCTGGTCGGCGGCTTCTTCGGCGCCGTCCTCGCCGTCCTCGCCGGACTCGTCCTGAACCAGGTGGTCATCTCCGACCCCCTGCTGACGTTCGCGCCGACGAACCTGCTCTACATCGGCCTCGCCGTCGTCTTCGGCATCGTCACGAGCGTCCTGAGCGGCCTCTACCCGGCGTGGAAGGCGGCGACCGAACGCCCGGTCGAGGCGTTGCGGAAGTGACATCCCCCCGCACCGTCTCACCCCGGCAATGGTTTCGCCCACGGCGATGGTCTCTCGACGCCGGTTCCTGACCGCGGCCGCGGGAGCCGCGACGCTCTCGCTCGCGGGCTGTCTCGACGGTCCTTCTCCGCCCGTCGCCGACGCGCGCGGTTCGTTCGCCGTCCCCGCCGGCGACGGCCACGTCCACCTACACGCCTCCGCGAACCCCGTCGTCGCCGGGACGACGGCCCTCCGGGCGGCCCGCCGAACGGTCGCCTACCTCGGCGGCACGCCGCGGTGGGTGGCGGGCGTCCCCGACGGAAACGCGTCGCTGTGGGCCGTCGTCCTCGACGACGAGAGCGTCCTCGGATTTCGCGTCACAGACGACGGCGTCGAACGCGTGCCGGCGTCGCCCTCGCGCCTGCAGTACGGGACGCTCCCCGTCGTCTCCGGGGACGCGTCGGGCGTCGAACTCCGCACGGACCCGTGGACGACGGACCACTCGCACCCGGTCCGCGTCGGCGACGCCGTCGCCACCGTCCTCGGGGACGGCCGAGTGAGCGTCCGCCGCGGCGACGACAGGCGACTCGCGGACGTGGACGCCCTCCCCGACGCTCGACCCGTCGCCGCCGACGGGCGCGTCGCGGTTCTCGCCGGACGTACCACCGACTACCCGCACGGCGCACTCGGCGACGACGTCGAGGCGGAGTCGGTCGCACTCGTCTCCGCGGCGGGCGAGGAAGTCGCGCGACTGACGCCGCCCGGTGCGGACGCCGTCCTCGAAGGCACCGGCCCGATAGCCGCGGACGTGGACGGCGACGGCGAGGCGGAGTTCGTGACGACGGCGGCGGACGCCGCGGACGGCGCGCGAATCGTCGCCCTCGACGCCTCGGGCGACCACCGCGTCGGCCCCGCCGTCGGCGACGGCTTCCGCTGGCGGCACCCCCTCGCCGTCGCACCGTTCGGGCCGAACGGCGAACTCGAAATCGCCGCCGTGAAGACGCCGCACGTCGGCGGCGTCGCCGAGTTCTACCGCCCCGACTCCGCGGACGACGGCCTCGAACTGGTCGCCGAGTCGGCCGGCGGGTACGGCACGCACGCCTTCGGCAGTCGGAACCTCGGCGGCGCCGTCGCCGGCCGTCTCGCGGGCGACGACCGGTGGTGTCTGCTCGTCCCGGCGGGGTTCGGCGGCGACCTGACCGTCCTCCGGCGGACCCGCGACGGCGTCGAGTCCGTCGGGGCGGTGTCGCCGCTGGCGGCGCGGACGACGAACCTCGCGGCAGTCGGCGTGAGTGGCGGAGACGACGCTGGCGATGACGACGGAGGAGACGCGGACGGCGCCGGCGGCGACGTCCACCTCGTCGTCGGGACGGACGACGGACTCGCGGTGTGGACGGGGTAGCTCGGCGCGCCCTGTTGCGACGCCGGCGAGAGCGACAGCTAATATCTGAGCGCGCGTCTGAACGGTATGGCATCGAGTATCAGAGCGACGGCGTCGGCGAGCGTCGCGTGCGGCGTCGACGAGGCGTTCGCGTACGTCTCGGACGTCGAAGCGATGGCCGAGTGGGTCGACGGCGTCTCGAACGTGCAGCCGGTGTCCGGTAGCGACGCCAGAGCCGGCACTGACGTCGGCGACGTGTACGAGTACGACTACGCGTACAACGGCCGGACGGCACCGGTCCGGGTGGAGATTACCGCGTGCGAGCGCCCGACGCGCCTCGCGATGCGTTCGCTCTCGGGCCCCTTCCCGTTCGAGAGCGAGATACGACTCGCGGGGGACGGCCGGGAGACGAGACTGACGCACGCCGTCGAGTCCGGCGCGGACGGCCGGTTCACCGCGGCGGCGTTCACGCTCTTCGGTCCGGTACTGCGTCGACTGGCGGCGCGACGGTTGCAGAGAGAACTGGCTGACCTGACGGCGATACTCGAATCGCGGGACGCTGACGGGGAGTCGCCCGCAGACCCAGAATCCGCCGTCTCGGCGTGAGAACCGAGAGATCGGGCCGAAACCCGTCGGTTCGGCGTCAGATGTAGTCGTGTTCGGCGAGTCGCTCGACGGCCTCGCGCAGGCGTTCCTCGCTCGCGGCGTAGGAGATGCGGGCGTAGCCGGGCGACCCGAACGCCGACCCGGGGACGGTGGCGACGTGGGCGTCCTCGATTGCGCCCTCGCACCACGTCGTGTCGTCCTCGTCCACGGGGAGCATCATGTAGAACGCCCCGTCGCCGACGGGGACGTCCACGCCGTGTTCGGCGAACAGGTCGGTCAGCATGTCGCGGCGTTCGCGGAACGCGTCGCGCATCTCGGTGACGGCCTCGTCGGTGTTCGTCATGGCCTCGATACCCGCGCGCTGGACGAAGTTGACCGCGCAGGAGACCGAGTGCGAGTGGAGTTTCGCCGCCTGCGAGACGAGTTCCTCGGGCGCGTGGAAGTAGCCGAGGCGCCAGCCGGTCATCGAGTACGCCTTCGAGAAGCCGTTGACGGTGACCGTCCGGTCGGCCATCCCGTCGAGCGACGCCAGACTCGTCGGCTCGACGCCGTACGTTATCTGCTGGTATATCTCGTCGGAGATGACCGTCACGTCGTGTTCGACGGCGAGGTCACGGACGCCCTCGAGGGCGGCGTCGGAGTAGACGGCGCCCGTCGGGTTCGACGGCGAGTTGACGACCAGCAGTTCGGTGTCGTCGGAGACGGCCTCTGACAGGTCGTCGAGCGCGGGTTCGAGTTGGAAGTCGTACGGCGCGAGGTCCACGCGGTTCAGCGACCCGTCCGAGAGCTTCGTCATCGCTTCGTAGGACACCCACGCGGGGTCGAGGAGGACGACTTCGTCGCCGTCGTCGATGAGCGACTGGAACGTCTCGAACAGCGCCTGCTTGCCGCCCGGCGTGACGATGACCTCGTCGGCTTCGGCGTCGATGCCGTCGCCGCGCAGTTTCTCGGCGATGGCCTCGCGGAGTTCGCGGATGCCGTTCGACGAGGTGTAGCCGGTGTGGCCGGCGTCCATCGCGTCCTTCCCGGCCTCCACGACGTTCTCCGGCGTCGGGAAGTCGGGTTCGCCGACCGAGAGGTCCACCACGTCTACGCCCTGTGCCTCCAGCTCGCTCGCCTTGTTGCTGATGGCGAGTGTCGCGCTGGGTTCGACCCGCTCGACGCGGGCTGCAAAGTCGAAGCTCATGCCAACACCTCTACCATGTCGACCGCCGCGTTTACCGCTTCCGCACCTTTCCCGACGCGCTCTCTCGCCTCGGCACCGCTCTGCCCGGGGCCGGAGACGCCGAACGTGACCGGAACGTCGCGTTCGAGGCTCACGTCGGTGAGCGACTGCGCCGTGGCGTCGCCGATGACCCGGTCGTGCGCGGTGTCGCCGGTGACGATTGCGCCGACGACGGCGACGGCTTCCACGTCCGCGCGGCGAGCGAGCCGGTCCGCGGCCAGCGGCGAGTCGTAGACGCCCGGGACGCGGAGGACCTCCACCACGTCGGCGTCGCGTTCGGCGGCCGCCTCGCGCGCGGCCTCCTCCATCCTGTCGGTGACCGACGAGTTGAACTCGGCGACCACCAGTCCGAGAGTGACCATACCGTCCCGGTGCCTCGCTCCGATAAAAGAACTACCGAAGCGCGCAGGTACGGCCGCGCGGCCGGGCGAACGGGACGCGTCGAGTTGCGAGGACGGAGCGCGTCGGGCCCCGGCGACGGAGCGCGTCGAACCGCAGCGATGGAGCGCGTCCGAGAGGAGGAGAGTGGGACCGGACGAGTAAGTAAAGCGACCGTATGAGAGACCGTAACCGTTCTAACCACGGGGGCGGTTGGGTGTCACATGAGTTCGGACGACGCCGCCTCCGGGCCGTCCTCAGCGTCCGCGGCGACGGACGGGTCAGTCGCGACCCGTTCGGAGACGGACGCGACGACGCCCACCTCCACGCGAACCACCGTCGCCTACCGGCGTGCCCTGCTCGGCGTACTCGCCATCTCCGCCCTCGCCGTCGGGATGCGACTGGTCGCGCTCGGCGGCCGCATCTTCCACTGGGACGAAGGCCGCGTCGGCTACTGGATACTCCGCTACCACGACTCGGGCTACCACGTCTACCGCCCCATCGTCCACGGGCCGTTCCTCCCCGTCGTCAACGACTGGCTGTTCGCGCTCGCGCCGGCGTCGGACTTCCTCGCGCGGTTCCCCGTCGCCCTCGTCGGCGGGCTCCTCCCCCTCGGCGCGTGGCTGTTCCGCGAACGCCTCTCGAACGTCGAAGTCCTCGCGTTCGCCGGCGTCCTCGCCCTGAACCCGCTCCTCGTCTACTACTCGCGGTTCATGCGCAACGACGTGCTCGTGGCGGCGTTCGCGCTGTTCGCGCTCGGCTTCGTCGTCCGCGGGTTCGACACCGGACGCCTCCGCTACGCCTTCCCGGCGGCGTTCTCACTGGGGCTCGCGTTCACGACGAAGGAGAACGCCCTCGTCTACGTCCTCTGCTTCCTCGGCGCGGGCGCGCTCTTGGCCGACCACCGCCTCCTGAAGGCGACGGCCCGCGGCACGCCCGCCCGCGACGTGGTGTTCGGTCGCTGGCCCGCCGCCGTCCGCCGGCGCGTGCGGAACCACGACACCGCCGACCGGTCGGGGTGGCTGCGCGTCGGCGGCACTCTCGTCGGCGCGTTCGTCCTGTTCTGGGCCGTCTTCGTCTTCTTCTACGCGCCGCGGCCGGACCTCTGGCAGGCGCTCGGCGACCCGAGTCGCCTCCCGGGCGTCGTCGAAGCCGGGTCCGTCGGCTCGGTGGAGAAGTTCCTCGACACGTGGGCCGGCGGCGGCCACCAGGACCACGCCTACCTCCCGTACCTCCACGACCTGCTGGAGACGCTGGTGTACGGCGCGCCCGCCGTCCTCGGCTTCACGCTCGTCGGCGTCGTCGTGGACCGCTACGGGTTCTCCACGGGCGGGACGTACCGCGAACTCGTCGCGTTCGCCACCTACTGGGGACTGGCCTCGCTGGCGGGCTACCCCATCGCCACCGACATCGAGGCGCCGTGGGCCGCCGTCCACGTCGTGGTCCCCCTCGCCATCCCCGCCGCCGTCGGCGTCGCGTTCGTCGTGCAGGCCGCCCGGAGCGCACTCGCCTCCGACGACGCCGTCAGCGTCGGCCTCGTCGCCGTCATCGTCATCGCGTCCGTCGGCGGCGTCGCGTTCGCGAACGTCGAGTACTTCAACTCCACGTCGAACGACGACAGGCAGATTCTCCAGTGGGCCCAGCCCGGCAACGACCTGAAGCCGACGATGGGGAAAGTCGGGGCCGTGGCCGAGAGCCACGAGGGGACGGACGTGCTGTTCTTCAGCAGACCGGACCCCGGCAACCCCGACAGGGAACTGTTCTACGTCGAGAACGAGTCCGAACTGTTGCGGCCGCCGCCGCCGGGCGGAACCCACTGGCACGACCGCTTGCCCCTCCCGTGGTACCTCGCGAAGTACGACGCCGAGGTGGCGAGCACGTCCCCGGACGCGCCCGCCGAAGAGGCCCTCGCGGACGCGCCGCCGGTGGTCATCGTCCGCGAGTTCAGCCGCGAGGAGGCGGAGGCGCACCTCGACGGCTACGTCGCCTACGAACACGACTGGCGCCTCCGCAGCGAACACGTCGTGGTCTTCATCGACCGGGACGCCCTCGAACGGGCGGGCGTCGAACCGTAGCCGTCGCCTCGCCGCCACCCGCCGTGGACGCATCGTTCCCTCACCGACCCCTCGAACGATACACGGACGTGCGCATTCTCCGGGTCTGTTCGGTAACGTTTATGCAGTAATCTCCACAACCGCCGACCGTGACAGTCACCGTACCCGGTCCCACGCTCGGCGTCGTGGGCGGCGGCCAACTCGGGCGGATGCTCGCCGAGGCGGCCGCGCCCCTCGGCGTCGAGGTGGTCGTCCTCGACCCCACCCCGGACTGCCCCGCCGCGCCCGTCGCGCGCGACCACGTCGTCGGCGACTTCGACGACCCCGAGGCGTTCCGCGAACTCGCCGCGCGGACGGACGCGCTCACGTTCGAGATAGAACTCGCCGACTCCGACCTGCTGGACGAGGTGGCCGACGAGTACGGTCTCACGGTCAACCCCGCGCCCGAGACGCTCTCGCTCATCGAGGACAAACTCGTCCAGAAGGAAGCGCTCGCCGACGCCGGCGTCCCCGTCCCGCCGTTCCGCCGCGTGGACGACGCGGACGACCTGCGCGACGCCCTCGACGAGTTCGGCGCGGTGATGCTGAAGGCGCGAACCGGCGGCTACGACGGCCGCGGCAACGTCCCCGTCCGCGACGAGAGCGAGGTCGAAGAGGCCCTCGACGCCGTCGGCGGCCCGGCGATGGCCGAGGCGTTCGTCGACTTCGCGCGCGAACTGTCGGTCATCGCGGTGCAGGGCGACGGGGAAGTGCGGACGTTTCCGGTGGGCGAGAACGTCCACGAGGCGGAGATTCTGCGCGAGACGGTCGTCCCCGCCCGGACGACGGACGCGGTCCGCGCGCGCGCCGACGAGGTGGCCCGCGACGTGCTCTCGGTGCTGGACGGCCGCGGGGTGTTCGGCGTCGAACTGTTCGAGACGCCCGACGGCGACGTCTCGGTGAACGAGATAGCGCCGCGCCCGCACAACTCGGGTCACTGGACCATCGAGGGGGCGCGCACCTCGCAGTTCGAACAGCACGTCCGCGCGGTCCTCGGGTGGCCCCTCGGGTCCACCGCGCGCCGGGCGCCGACCGCGATGGCGAACGTCCTCGGAACCGTCGAGGAGACGCGCCCGGCGACGCTGGGCAACGTCGAGTCCGTCCTCGCCGCCGAGGAGGCGTCGCTGCACTGGTACGGCAAGGACGACGTGCGCCCCCTGCGGAAGATGGGCCACCTGACGCTGACGGGCGCGGACGGGGCGGCCGACGACGAGGCCGACGTAGACGGACTGCTGGCGCGGGCGCGGGACCTGCGCGACGGACTGACGTTCGACTGACGACGACGCTCGGAGCTATCATGACAGACGACACAGACGACGTGACCGTCGAATCGCTCATCGACCGACTCCGCGCCGAGGCCGACGCCGACGCAGACCCCGAGACGACGCCGGACGTGGGCGTCATCATGGGGTCGGACTCGGACCTCGACGTGATGCGCGGCGCGCACGAGGCCCTCGACGAACTCGGCTTCGCCGAGCAGACCGACTTCCACGACGCCCCCGACGCGCGCTTCACCTACGAGACGTACGTCGTCTCCGCGCACCGGACGCCCGACCTGATGTACGCCTACGGCGAGACGGCGGCGGAGCGAGGCCTCGACGTGATAATCGCCGGGGCGGGCGGCAAGTCCGCCGACCTGCCGAACATGACCGCCTCCATCGCGTACCCGCTCCCGGTGGTCGGCGTCCCGGTGCAGGAGAAGTCCGTCGACTCGGTCATCGGTATGCCGACGGGCGCGCCCATCGTCGCCGTGGACGCGGGCAAGTCGTTCAACGCCGCCCTCTCGGCGGTGCAGATGCTCGCGCGCGAACACGAGGTGCTGGAGGACCGACTCGTGGCGTACCACGAGTCGCTGACGGGCGGCGTCGCGCGCGACTCGCGTGACCTGCACGACATGGGCGTCGCGGGGTACGTCGCGTCCCGCGAGGAGTAACACTCGCGGCGGTTGAAAGTCGCTCGCAGGAGAATTTTACGGTCTTCGGTGATTTCCGGATAGTTACCCGGTATAACCGCCGGACGCACACAAATCAACGCTTATAGGGGGCCGCTTCTAACCGGGGAACGTCAGGAGACTACGGAATGAGCGAATGGATCGCAATCGGTGCGTTGGCCGTCGTCGCAGTCGGCATCCCGCTCGGGATGATGGCTGTCTCGGCGATTCTACGGCCAAGCGTGCCGGAACAGGGAAAAAGTGCCACGTACGAGAGCGGTGAGATACCGACGGGTTCGGCGCGCGTCCAGTTCAATATCCAGTACTACATGGTCGCGCTGCTGTTCGTCGTGTTCGACATCGAAACCGTGCTCATCTTCCCGTGGACCGTCATCTACCGGTCCGCGCTGAGCCAGGGTGCGAGTCTGACGGAGGTCCTGCTGCCGATGCTCGTTTTCATCGGCGTGCTGGTCGTCGGCCTCGCCTGGGCGTGGCGCAACGGCGCCGTCGAGTGGGTCAAAAGCCCGCTGGCGAAGCGTCGGAAGACAGAGAGACAAGACGCATGAGTAGCGAACAGAACCAACCATTTGTCACGGACGACACACAGGTACAGACCAAGACCCGCGACGCCCGGATGACGGGGTCGGGGACGGACAACCGGTTCAACTCCAAGCTTCGCGAGGCGTTCGGCTCCTCGCCGTTCATCCTCACGAAGTTCGACAACTTCATGAACTGGGTCCGCGGGTCCTCGATGTTCATGCTGCAGTTCGGTATCGCGTGCTGCAGCATCGAGATGATGCACACCTACTCGGTGAAACACGACCTCGACCGGTTCCACGCCGGGGTCCCGCGCGCGTCGCCGCGACAGGCGGACGTCATCATCGTGCCGGGGACCATCGTCTCGAAGTTCGCGCCGCGCATGAAGCGCGTGTACGACCAGATGCCCGAGCCGAAGTTCGTCATCGGCATGGGTTCGTGCACCATCTCGGGCGGCCCGTTCCAGGAGGGGTACAACGTCATCAAGGGCGCCGAGGAGGTCATCCCGGTGGACATCCACGTCCCGGGCTGTCCCCCGCGCCCCGAGGCACTCGTCTACGGCGTCGCCAAACTGCAACAGCGCATCGCGCAGGGCGAGTCGAGTCCGGTGACGGTCAAGCCGTACGAACTGGAGCAGTTCGGGGACCTCGAACAGGACGAACTCATCGACCACCTCGCGGACCAGATCGACGAGGACGACCTGGTCATGCGGTACAACTGGGCTGATTCGCCATGAGCTTAGAGGAACGACGCGACCAGGACGAACGCACCGACGTCCCGGTGACCAAACCGACGACGGCCGAAGAGATAGCCGACCTGCTCGGTGACCTCGTCATCGGGCGCGAACAGCACATGAACGCACCCGGGTTCGTCATCCGACCCGACGACGTTCAGGAGACGCTGTTCCGCCTGCGCGACGAGGCCGGGTTCGACCACCTGTCGAACGTCACCGCCGAGGAACGCGAGGACCGGTACGAGACCATCTACCACCTCACGAGCTACGACGACCGGACGCGCGAGGTCAGCGTCGTCGTCCCGGCGGCGAAGGACGCCCCGGTCAGTCAGTCGGCCGCCCCCGTGTTCGACACCGCGGACTGGCACGAACGCGAGGCGTACGACCTGATCGGCATCCAGTACGAGGGCCACCCGGACCCGCGCCGCATCCTCCTGCCGGACACGTGGCAAGGGCACCCGCTGTCGATGAACTACGATCAGGACCGGCCGCAGATAGTCACGCTCAAAGAGTGGGCGAACCCGCTCGAGGGCGACAAGCGGAGCGAGGAGGGCGACACGATGTACCTCAACATCGGGCCGCACCACCCCGCGACGCACGGCGTCCTCCACGTGCGGACGGTCCTCGACGGCGAACAGGTCGCCGACGTGGACCCGGACATCGGCTACCTCCACCGCTGCGAGGAGCAGATGTGCCAGACGAAGACGTACCGCCACCAGATCATGCCGTACCCCGACCGCTGGGACTACGGCTCCTCCGGTCTCCTCAACGAGTGGGCGTACGCCCGCGCGGCCGAGGACCTCAACGACATCGACGTCCCCGAGTACGCGCAGATCATCCGGACGATGGGCGCGGAACTGTGCCGCATCGCCTCGCACATGCTGGCGCTCGGGACGTTCGCGCTCGACATCTACGGCGACTTCACGGCCATCTTCATGTACGCCATGCGCGACCGGGAGATCATCCAGAACATCCTGGAGGACCTCACGGGCCAGCGCATGATGTTCAACTACTTCCGCCTCGGCGGCGTCGTCTGGGACCTGCCCGAACCGCGCGAGGAGTTCTTCGAGAAGATCCGCGACTTCCTCGACGACCTGCCGGAGGCGCTCGAGGAGTACCACGACATGATCACCTCGAACGAGATTCTGCAGGTCCGGACCATCGACACGGGCGTCCTGCCGCCGGAGGTCGCCAAGTCGTACGGTGCGACCGGCCCCGTGGCGCGCGGGTCGGGCATCGACTACGACCTGCGCCGCGACGACTCCTACGGCTACTACGACGAACTCGACTGGGACGTCGTCACCGAGGACGGCTGTGACAACTTCAGCCGCCTCCTCGTTCGCATGCGCGAGGTCGAGGAGTCCGCGAAGATCATCCAGCAGTGCGTGGACCTGCTGGAGGACTGGCCCGAGGACGAGCGCACCATCCAGTCGAACGTCCCGCGGACCCTGCGTCCCGAGGACGACACCGAAATCTACCGCGCCGTCGAGGGCGCGAAGGGCGAACTGGGAATCTACATCCGCGCCGACGGCACCGACAAGCCCGGCCGGTTCAAGATTCGCAGTCCGTGCTTCTCGAACCTCCAGACGCTCGGCGAGATGTCCAACGGTGAGTACATCCCGGACCTCATCGCCTCCCTCGGGAGCCTCGACATCATCCTCGGCGAGGTGGACCGGTGATGGTGCCGCTGCCGTTACAGTCCGGCGGAGGCGGCCCGACGCTGCTGCCGGAGACGATCGCCAACCTGCTCGGCCTCTCCGGAACGGTGGGTCAGATAGTCGGCGGTCTGCTCGGCGCCTTTCTCATCGCCAACATCCTGCTGCTGCAGACGGCCGTCGCCGGCCCGTGGGCCAAGCGGAAGATAACCGCCGCGTTCACGGACCGCATCTCGGTCAACCGCGTCGGTCCGTTCGGCCTGCTCACCATCGTGGTGGACGCCGTTCGCCTGCTCTCGAAGGAACTCGTCATCCCCGACCAGGTCGACCGACCGGCGTACGACCTCGGACCGCTTCTCATCCCGTTCTCGGCGCTGCTGGGCTTCGCCGTCATCCCCATGGGGAACGGCATCCACCTCGCCGACCCCGAGACGGGGCTCGCGTTCGCGTTCGCCGCGTCCTCCATCGCCTCGCTCGGACTGGTGATGATGGGGTACGGGTCGAACAACAAGTACTCGCTGCTCGGCGGCCTCCGCGCCATCGCGGCGAACCTCGCCTACGAGATTCCGCTCGTCATCACGGGCGCGTCGGTGGTCATCTTCACCGGTTCGCTCCAGATGAGCGAAATCGTCGCCGCGCAGGCTGAGCCGCTTCTCAGCGTCGCGGGCGTGACGATTCCGCAGTGGTTCGCGTTCGTCAACCCGTTCGCGTTCGCGCTGTTCGTTCTGGCGAACCTCGCCGAAGTCGGCCGGAACCCGTTCGACATCCCCGAGGCGCCGACCGAAATCGTCGCCGGATACCAGACGGAGTACTCCTCGGTGTACTTCGTCCTCATCTACCTCGGCGAGTTCGTCCACATCTTCTTCGGCGGCGCCATCGCGGCGACGCTGTTCCTCGGCGGTCCCGCCGGGCCGATTCTGCCGGGATTCGTCTGGTTCCTCGCGAAGATATGGGCGTTCTACTTCTTCACGCAGTGGATGCGCTCTGCGATTCCGCGGCTCCGAGTGGACCAGTTCCTCGACGTCGGCTGGAAGGGGATGCTCGTCCTCTCGTTCGCTAACCTGGTGCTCACGGCCATCATCGTGGGAGTGATAGCATGATCGGACTGCTCAAATCCATGGCGACGACGATGAAGCACGCGCTGGACGGCGAGACGTTCACGGTGGAGTATCCGGACGTCGCGCCCGAAGTGAGTCCCCGGTTCCGCGGGGTCCACAAGTTCAGTCAGGAACGCTGCATCTGGTGCCGCCAGTGCGAGAACGTCTGCCCGAACGACACGATTCAGATCGTGCAGGACGACCAGCGCAACGGCGAGCAGTACAACCTCCACATCGGACAGTGCATCTACTGCCGCCTGTGCGAGGAGGTCTGTCCGGTGGACGCGATTCTGCTGACGCAGAACTTCGAGTTCACCGCCGACACGAAAGACGAGTTCGTCTACAACAAAGAGCAGTTGAAGAACGTCCCGTGGTACAAGGACATCGACCCGCTGAACTCCCGAGAACCCGACCGCGACGCGTGGATCGGCGAGGGAGACGGCGAAGTCGACTACCAGTGAGGTGACGCACGGGAGTGGACGAACCGCTCGGTCGTCCGCGGCGGGGTCGAGACGACTCGGCCGCCGGACGTTCTCGAAATGTTCAAAGGGATACCTCAAGGAGACACACACAATGGTTTATGAAACCATCGCGTTCGCGCTGTTCGCCCTCGTGACCGTGGGCTGCAGCCTGGGCGTCGTCCTCGTGCGGGACATCTGGCATTCCGCACTCCTGCTCGGGGGCGCGCTCTTGAGCGTCGCGGTGCACTACGTGATGCTGCAAGCGGAGTTTCTCGCCGCGATGCAGATCCTCGTCTACGTGGGCGGGGTGTTGATTCTCGTCACGTTCGCCGTGATGCTGACGCACGTACGACCGGAGGGGAGTAGCACATGACAACCAAACCGGAGCTGAATCTCGGTTCGCATCTCGTACCGGGACTCGCGGCCGTCGCGCTGTTCGTGGTGATGGTGGCGGCGTTCCTCAGCGCGTCGCTTCCGGACCCGACGGGGTTCGGCGCCGACGCGAACATCACTGCCAGCATCGGCTACGCGATGTTCAACCTCGACTTCGGCGACGTGGCCTCGGAGAGCTTCCTCGTCGCCTTCATCGTCATCGCGGTGGCGCTGGACGTGGCACTCGACGGTGCGGTTCTGCTGGCGCGGCGGGAATCCAGCGAACCAGGCAGCACCGAAGGCGGGCTGGTCTCGGACGGCGGGCGGCGACTGAAGCAGACGCTCACCGGGTCCGGAGACGACGAGACGGAGGGTGAGAACTGATGGTTCCACCGGAGTACTACCTGGTGCTCTCGGCGGCCATCTTCTGCATCGGCCTGTTCGGCATCCTGACGCGGCGGAACGCGCTGCTGTTCCTGATGTCGGTCGAGCTGATGCTGAACGCTGCCAACATCAACCTCGTCGCGTTCTCCTACGTCTGGGGGAACGTCACCGGCCAGACGTTCGCGCTGTTCACGATGGCGCTCGCGGCCGCAGAGGTCGCGATCGGACTCGGTATCATCATGGTGTTGTACCGTAACTTCGGCGGCGTCGACGTCACCGACGCGACGACGATGAAGTGGTAAGATGGCAGGGATATTTGACTTCACTCCGGCGATCGTACTGCTACCGTTCGTCTCGTTCCTGGTCGCCCTGTTCGCGGGCAAGTACATGCCCAAGGGCGGCGCGTTCGCCGGCATCGTCGCGACGGCGGGGTCGTTCCTCCTGTCCATCGCGACGTTCTTCACGGTGAGCGGGGGACAGACGTACAACCAGACCATCTACACGTGGGCCAACGGGCTCGACGGGGCCGTCACGCTGACGTTCGGCCTGCTCATCGACCCGCTGTCGGCGATGATGCTCATCATCGTGACGCTCATCGCCCTGCTCGTCCACGTGTTCAGTCTCGGCTACATGAACGACGAGGGCGAGACGGGCCTGCCGCGCTACTACGCCGGCCTCGGCCTGTTCACCGCCTCCATGCTCGGGTTCGTCGTCGCCGACAACCTGCTCATGGCGTTCATGTTCTTCGAGCTGGTGGGCCTCTGCTCGTACCTGCTCATCGGCTTCTGGTTCCGCGAACCCGGCCCGCCGTCGGCGGCGAAGAAGGCGTTCCTCGTCACCCGCTTCGGTGACTACTTCTTCCTCGTCGGCGTCGTCGCCGTCTTCGCGACGTTCGGGACGGCGGCGTTCGCCGGGTCCGAGTCGTTCCCGCACCTCGCCGAACAGGCGCTCGCGGGCGAACACTCGGTGAACACGTTCGGCTTCGCGCCGGAGACGTGGTTCACCATCGTCGGCCTCCTCGTCCTCGGCGGCGTCGTCGGGAAGTCCGCGCAGTTCCCGCTGCACACGTGGCTGCCCGACGCGATGGAGGGCCCGACGCCCGTCTCCGCGCTCATCCACGCCGCGACGATGGTCGCCGCCGGCGTCTACCTCGTCGCGCGGATGTACGGCTTCTACGCGCTGTCGCCGACGGCGCTGGCCATCATCGCCCTCATCGGCGGCTTCACGGCCCTGTTCGCGGCGACGATGGGCGTCGTCAAGCGCGAGATAAAGCAGGTGCTGGCGTACTCGACCATCTCGCAGTACGGCTACATGATGCTCGGACTGGGCGCCGGTGGCTACGTCGCGGCGACGTTCCACCTCATGACGCACGCGTTCTTCAAGGCGCTCCTGTTCCTCGGTGCCGGGTCGGTCATCATCGCGATGCACCACAACGAGAACATGTGGGACATGGGCGGCCTGAAGGACGAGATGCCCGTGACCTACTACACGTTCCTCTCGGGGTCGCTGGCGCTGGCCGGCATCTTCCCGTTCGCCGGCTTCTGGTCGAAGGACGAGGTGCTGTACGAGACGCTCATCCACGGACTGGGCGGCAGCCCCGTCCTGCTGGTCGCCTACGCGATGGGTCTGCTCGCCGTCTTCTTCACCGGGTTCTACACGTTCCGGATGGTGCTTCTCACCTTCCACGGCGAACCGCGGACGGAGACGGCCCGAGACCCGCACGGCGTCCGCTGGAACGTGAAGGGACCGCTCGCCGTCCTCGGCGTCCTCGCCGCGACGGCCGGCGTCGTCAACATGGTGCCCGTCGAGAAGCTCCTCGGCATCAAGGGCATCGACTTCCTGCACCAGTGGCTTGACGGGAGCCTCGAAGGACTGAACGCGCACCACTACGGTGAGCTGCTCCCGTACAGTTCCGCCTACATCGGCGGCGGCGAGACGGCGACGGTGGCCATCGGGGCCGCCGTCTCGCTCGGCCTCGCCCTCGCCGGCGCGGGACTCGCCTACTTCCTGTACCGCGGCCCCGAGCCGACGGAACACACCGACAAGCTCGGCGGCATCAAGACGCTGCTCTACAACAACTACTACCAGGACGAGTACCAGGTGTGGCTGGCCAACAGCGTCGTTCGCCCCATCTCGCGCGGGGCGGACAAGTTCGACCAGGGCGTCGTCGACGGCGTCGTCAACGGCGTCTCCAGCGTCAGCCTGTTCTCGGGGAGCCGGGTCCGCCGCCTCCAGTCGGGCGTCGTGAGTAACTACGCGATGCTCCTCACGCTGGGGCTGACGGCCCTGCTTCTCGGCTTCGGTCTGCTCGGAGGGTGGTTCGCATGATAATAGAAGCGCTCATCGCCGCGACGTTCGTCGCCGCGCTGGTCGTGTTCGTCGCTCCCGACGAGTACGCCGGCCGGCTGGCGGCCGCGCTCAGTCTGGTCCCGGTTCTCGGGAGCCTCTGGATGTGGGCACAGTACGACGCGAGCGGGAACGCCCTTCTGGGCGGGTCCATCGCGTTCGAGACGGACTTCGTCTGGCTCGCGCTGGGCGGACTCGACGTGCACTGGTTCGTGGGCGTCGACGGCATCAGCCTCCCGCTCGTCGTCCTCACGACGATTCTCACGACGCTGGCGATCGTCAGCGCGTGGACGCCCATCGACGTGCGGCAGTCGCAGTTCTTCGGCCTGATGCTGTTCATGGAGGCGAACCTCATCGGCGTGTTCACCGCGCTGGACTTCTTCGTCTGGTTCATCTTCTGGGAGGCCGTGCTGGTGCCGATGTACTTCCTCATCGGCGTCTGGGGCGGCGCCCGCCGCAAGTACGCGGCTATCAAGTTCTTCGTCTACACGAACATCGCGTCGCTCGTGATGTTCATCGGCTTCATCGCGCTCGTGTTCGGCCTCGGCGACTCCGTGTCGTCGCTGCGCCTGCCCGAAATCGCGATGGCCTTGCGGGGCGGCGAACTCGGGAGCTTCGCGGGGCTGAACGCCGAGACGCTGAAACTCGTCGCCTTCGTGGCGATGTTCGTCGGCTTCGCCGTGAAGGTGCCCGTCGCGCCGCTTCACACGTGGCTGCCGGACGCTCACGTCGAAGCCCCGACGCCGGCGTCCGTGATGCTGGCCGGCGTCCTCCTGAAGATGGGGACGTACGCGCTGCTGCGGTTCAACTTCACGATGATGCCGGACGTGGCGAAGGCGCTCGTCGTCCCCATCGCGGTCATCGCGGTCATCAGCGTCATCTACGGCGCGGTGCTCGCGTTGGCCCAGCAGGACCTCAAGCGCATCGTCGCCTACTCGTCCGTGTCGTCGATGGGCTACGTCATCCTCGGACTCGTCGCGTACACGACGTACGGCGTCGGCGGCGCGACGTTCCAGATGGTCGCACACGGCCTCATCTCCGGACTGATGTTCATGGCCGTCGGCGTCATCTACAACACGACGCACACGCGGATGGTCGGCGACATGTCGGGCATGGCCGACCGGATGCCCGTCACCGCGGGCATCTTCGTGGCGGGCGCGTTCGGCTACATGGGGCTGCCCCTGATGGCCGGCTTCGCCGGGGAGTTCTTCATCTTCCAGGGCGCGTTCGCCTCCACCGTCCACTCCGCGATGCCGCTGTTCACGGCGGCGGCGATGTTCGGCATCGTCATCGTCGCGGGCTACCTGCTGTTCGCGATGCAGCGCACGCTGTTCGGGCCGTTCCGGTTCGACGGCGACTACGAGGTCACCGAGGCGCCCGTCCACGACGTGGCGCCGCTTGCGGTGCTCCTCCTCCTCGTCATCGTCCTCGGCGTGGCGCCGGACCTGTTCTTCCAGATGATTCAACAGGCAGTTAATCCGATTCTCGAGACGGGAGGTGGCGTCTGATGGTCGACGCAGTCGCGCTCCAGTCCGGTGCGCTCCCCGACTGGACGGCCGTCGCTCCGGCGCTCATCCTCGCGCTGACGGGCCTCCTGCTGCTCGTCGTCGACAGCATCAAGCCCGGCGAGTCGGAGAACAGCGCGCTCTTGGCGTCGGTCGCGACGGCGGGGTCGCTATTCGCGTTCGGCGTGGCCGGCTGGTTCCTCATCCAGGGGACCGGACAGGCCCGGACGGGCGGCGCCATCACGCTGTACGGTGACGCTCTCGTCGTCGACGGGATGAGCCTGTTCTTCACGCTCATCTTCACCATCGTCGCGGCGATGGTCTCCATCGCCTCGCTCGACTACCTGGCCGACCAGGAGTATCAGGGCGAGTTCTACTCGCTGGTGGTGTTCGCCGCCACCGGCATGACGCTGATGTCGATGTCGAACTCGCTGGCGACGGCGTTCGTCAGCCTCGAACTCGCGTCGCTGCCGTCGTACGCCCTCGTGGCGTTCCTGAAGAAGAACAGAGGCAGCGTCGAGGCGGGCCTGAAGTACTTCCTCATCGGCGCGCTCTCCTCGGCGGTGTTCGCGTTCGGTATCAGTCTCGTGTACGCCGCCACCGGCTCGCTGCTGCTCCCGGAAATCGCGGCGGCCGTCGGCGGCGCGAGCGAGATGGCCGGCGTCCTCGGTATCGGCGTGCTGATGCTCCTCGGCGGCTTCGCGTTCAAGACGGCCTCCGTCCCGTTCCACTTCTGGGCGCCGGAGGCGTACGAGGGCGCGCCCGCGCCCGTCTCGGCGTTCCTCTCGTCGGCCTCGAAGGCCGCCGGGTTCGCCATCGCGTTCCGCGTCTTCGTCGAGGCGTTCCCGCTGGGTCAACTCCCCGCGGGCGTCGAGTGGGTCGTCGCGTTCCAGATTCTCGCCGTCGTCACGATGACGCTCGGGAACTTCGCCGCGGCCACGCAGGAGAACGTCAAGCGCATGCTGGCGTACTCCTCCATCGGTCACGCGGGCTACGCGCTCATCGGTCTCGCGGCCCTCACGGCCAACGGACCGAACGGCGACGTCCTCGGCGCGTCGATGGCGCACCTCATGGTGTACGGCTTCATGAACACCGGCGCGTTCCTGTTCGTCGCGCTGGTCGAACACTGGGGCGTCGGCAAGACGTTCGAGGACTACAACGGCCTCGGCGCCCGCGCGCCGATGGCGAGCGTCGCCATGAGCGTGTTCATGTTCAGCCTCGCCGGCCTGCCACCGTTCGGCGGCTTCTTCTCGAAGTACGCCCTGTTCTACTCGGCCATCGAGTCCGGGTTCTGGTGGCTCGCCGCCGTCGGCGCGATAAACAGCGCGCTGTCGCTGTTCTACTACAGTCGCGTCGTCAAGGCGCTGTGGATAGAGGACGCGTCGCCGTCGCTCGAACTCGGGTCGAAACCGGTCGGGCTGTACACGGCCGTCATCTTCGCCGCCGTCGGGACGCTGCTTCTGCTCCCGGCGTTCCAGCCCGTCATCGAGACGGCACAGACCGTCGCCACCGCGCTGTTCTGAGCGCGGCCGGCGAACGATTTCGTTCGGTTCGCGGTCCGTTCTCCCGTTCGCTCTCGTCTTACGCCGTCTCCGAAATCGGCTCGGCGAGGAGTTCGCTGAGCGCGCTCGCGACTTCCTCGGAGTGTCGCTCCGTGATGCTGTCCGTCGTGACGAACACGCCGTGTTGGTTCCGCGTGACTCGCGTCATGTAACCGTTCTCGAACGCCCGCACCGTGTACTCGTAGTTGCCGAGTTCCGACCCTCGGTACGCCCGCGCGGCGCGGAACCCGTCCGTCTCGTGCTCGACGAATCCGGCCAGATCGGCGTCGGATTCGAGGTCAGACCGGAGATAGATCTGTTGGAATCTGGTGGGAGTGAAGTAGGTGATACTCCTGAGACTGTCTCCGACGGCCGTCCGGCAGGCGGCCCGAATCGACTCGGACAGGTCGGACGACACGAGGTCAGGGTCGGCATCCATGACGTGCGTTACCACACGTGCGTCGGGCATAATTCCATCGCCGGACGAGGGCCGAACCACAGGACGGTAGGGTTTTGCCGGGCGGGGCCGACAGACGAGGTATGCAACGGCGGTTGGTCCTCGGGTGCGGGTCGGCCGCGGAACGGGCCGTCGAACGGTTGGCCGAGTGGCCCGGCGAGTTGACCGTCCTCTCCCGGCGGACGGACGTCGTCGACTCGTTCCGAGAGGACGGCGTCGCCGCCGAACGGTGCGTGCCCGACGAGGAGGAGGAGTACCCCGACGCGGTGGACGTGGTGTTCGTCGCCAGCGACGACGCGGCCACGAACCTCGACGCCGCACGTTCGGCGCGGGCGCGGTTCCCCGACGCCTACGTCGTCGCCTACGTCGGCAGCGACGCCAACGCCGACACGCGGGCCGAACTCACGGCCGCCGCGGACCGACTCGTGGACGCGCGGACGATTCTCGTGGACCGACTCGGCGAACTGACCGAGGGGACGGCGGCCGACCGACTCCACCGACTGTTCCGCATCCTCAAGAGCCTGAACGGCCCGCTCGCCGTCGTCATGCACGACAACCCCGACCCGGACGCCATCGCGAGCGCCCTCGCCCTCGTCCGAATCGCAGAGAGCGTCGGCGTCGACGCCGACCCGTGCTACTACGGCGACATCTCCCACCAGGAGAACCGTGCGCTGGTGAACCTGCTCGACATCGACCTGGTGAACCTCGAACGCGGGGGGAACGTCGACGGCTACGACGGCGTCGCCCTCGTGGACCACTCCCGCCCGGGCGTGAACGACGGCCTGCCGGCGGACACCGCGGTGGACATCGTGGTGGACCACCACCCGCCGCGGGCGCCCGTGGAGGCCCGGTTTCTCGACCTCCGGCGGGAAATCGGCGCGACGAGTACGCTGATGACCGACTACCTGCGCCGCCTCGACGTCGAACCGGGCGCGACGGTGGCGACGGCGCTCCTGTTCGGCATCCGCATCGACACGCGCGACTTCACCCGCGAGGTGTCGCCGTCGGACTTCGAGGCGGCGGCCTGGCTGGTACCGCACGCCGACCTCTCGACGCTCCAGCGAGTGGAGTCGCCGAGCATGAGTCCGGAGGTGCTGGAGACGCTGGCGCGCGCCATCCAGAACCGCGACGTGCGCGGCGACGCGTTGGCGACGAACGTCGGCGAGATTCGGGACCGGGACGCCCTCGCGCAGGCGTCCGACCGCCTGCTCGACATGGACGGCATCCGTCTGGTCGTCGTCTACGGCTTCAAGGACGGCACCGTCTACGTCTCCGGACGGGCGCGCGGGACGGACGTGGACCTCGGCGAGACGCTCCGCGACGCCCTCGGCCCCATCGGGAGCGCGGGCGGCCACGCGGACATGGCGGGCGCGCAGATTCCGCTCGGCATCCTCGCGGACGTGGGCGAGGACTCCCGCGAGTCGCTGTCCCGCGTCGTCACGGACGTCATCTCCGGGCGCGTGTTCGAGACGCTCGAAGACGCCACGCGAACGCTCGACGTGGACGAGGGCGGGACCGACCTCGCGTTCGAGTTCCCGATGGACGAGTGGTGAGCGGCGGGGGTCACCCTTTTGCCGCCACCCGCCGTACGGACGACGATGAGCGGGAAGGCTGCCGTCGAAGACTACATGACGAGAGAAGTACAGACGGTGTCTCCCACGGACTCCGTCGCAGACGTGGCGAAACGCATCGTCGAGAGCGACGGACACAACGGCTTTCCGGTGTGTGAGGGTCGGAAGGTCAAGGGATTCGTGACCGCTCGTGACCTCCTCCTGGCGGACGACGAAGCGCTCATCTTCACCGTCATGTCCGAGGACATCATCGTCGCCCACCCCGACATGGGGGTGAACGAAGCCGCGCGCGTCATCCTCCGGTCGGGCATCCAGAAACTCCCCGTCGTGGACGACGCGGGCAACCTCGTCGGCATCATCTCCAACACCGACGTCATCCGCTCGCAGATAGAGCGGGCGACGCCGGAGAAGGTGGGGAAACTGATGCGGACGCTCGAACAGATTCACGGCATCACGGTCCACCAGGAGCGCGACGCCGTCGAGTTGAGCGACCTCATCCCGACGCAGGCCCGCGTCTACGCCGACGAACTCGAGGGCCGACAGTACGAACTCGAACGCGGGCTGGCGGAACCGCTCGTCGTCATCGACAACGAGGGCACCCTCCTCCTCGCCGACGGCCACCACCGGGTGATGGCCGCCGACCGACTCGGCATCGAGGAGATGGACGCCTACGTCATCGTCGTCGACGACCCCATCGAACTCGGGATGCAGCGAACCGCCGAGAAGGAGGGGTTGGAGTCCATCGCGGACATCGACGTGGTGGACTACGCCCGACACCCGCTGGTGGAGACGACGAAGCGACTGCAACAGGACTGAACGGCGGTCATCGGCGGCGCGGCGCGTCCGTCAGCCGTCGACGTCGTACTCGTCCTGCCACGCGGCGACGGCGTCTCGCGCGTCGGCTTCGGTGTCGAACCGCTCCCGCCGGTAGCCGCGCCCCTCGGGCGACTGGTGGAGACGGTCTAATCGGACCGTCCAGGTGTCGTCCGGACTGCGCCGGAGTCGGACGGTCACGACGCCGTCGCTTCGCTCCCACTCCGTGACTCGGTCGTCCGCGCGGACTTCCTGCCAACTCATGCGTTCTCGTCCGCCGCGAGCGCACCTGATTCTTGCTCTCCGTCCCCGGGGCGCGGTGCGTACGGCCGCGTCGTCGGTGCGCCGAACGGGCCGCCGAGTCAGTCGAGCGCTCTCGTCGTCGTCCGCGCCGACGAGTCGGCGCCCGCGAGCGGGCCGGTTCGGGCGCCACAGCCCGGGCACTCGGGGTAACCGAGCGAGTCGTAACTGAGCGCGTCCGCACGTTCGAGTTCGCCGCAGGCCACACACTCGAAGTACGAGGTCCATTCGAACGTCATGTGGTATCATTCGTGGTGATAGTCTTTGTTAGCGACCGCTTACCACGGCGTTCGCGGCGGGTCGCGCTCCCCTCACGGCGGGCCGGCGTCCCCGGGCGTACCGGTGGGTTCATCCTCGATTCGTCCTCAGGTGGGAGTAATGAGCGTGGACAGCTCCCGCCGGGCGCTCGCCGTCGTCTTCGTCATCGTCTTCGTCGACCTGCTGGGGTTCGGCATCCTCATCCCGGTCATCCCGCTGTACGCGCTCTCGTTCGGCGCGACGGAGTTCGTCGGGAGCCTCCTCATCGCCTCCTACTCCGCGATGCAGTTCGTCGCCGCGCCGTTCCTCGGCCGCCTCTCGGACGCGCGCGGCCGCCGGCCCGTCCTCCTGCTGTCACTCACGGGGTCGGTGCTCGCGTGGACGATGTTCGGCCTCGCCGGGTCGCTGGCGGTGCTGTTCGCCGCCCGGATGCTCGCGGGCGCGATGGGCGGCAACATCGCGACGGCGCAGGCGTACATCGCCGACGTGACGCCCCCGGAGGACCGCGCCCGCGGCCTCGGACTGCTCGGCGCGGCGTTCGGTCTCGGCTTCATCTTCGGGCCGGCGCTGGGCGGGTTCTTCGCCAGCGAGTTCGCCGTCGCCGCCGCCGGGTCGGTGTTCCCGGCGTGGCTCCCCGCGACGGAGTTCTCCCTGCCCAGTTTCGCCGCCGCCGCCATCACGGGCGCGAACCTCGTCGCCGCGTACTTCCTGTTGCCCGAGTCCCGGCCGCCGGAGGCGCGCGCGGCGTCCCGCGAGGCCGACGGCGAGTCGCGTCTGGCCGAGTTGGCCGACGCCCTCCGCACGCGCGGACTCGGGACGCTCGTCGTCTCCTTCTTCCTCGTCTCCTTCGCGTTCTCCGCGCTGGAGAGTCAGTTCATCTTCCTCACGAACGACCAGTACGGCTACGGCGCGACGGAGAACGCCGTCCTGCTCACCTACTTCGGCGTCGTCATCGCCGTCGTGCAGGGCGGGCTCATCGGCCCGCTCACGGACCGCTACGGCGAGTACCGCATCGCCATCGTCGGCGCGGCGATACAGGTGTTCACGCTCGCGGCCGTGCCGTTCGCCCCCCTCCTCGGCGAGTATCTCCCGTCGGTCGGTCCGCTGCTCCCCGTCGGCCCGACGCTCCCGGCGGCCGTCGTCGCCCTCGCGTTCGTCGTCACGCCGCTTGCCTTCGGCAACGCCGTGACGAACGTCTCGCTGAACACCCTCGTCTCGCGCTCCGCGGCCGCGGACGAACAGGGCGGCGCGTTCGGCCTGACGCAGAGCGCGGGCAGCCTCGCGCGGACGTTCGGCCCCGCCCTCGCGGGACTGCTCTACACCGCCGTCGACTTCTGGGCGCCGTTCGTCCTCGGCGGCGCGCTCATGATTCCCATCGTCGTCCTCCTCGCGCGACTCGACGTGTCGCTGCTGTCCGGGGCGGGAGAGACGACGCCCGCCGAGACGCCGGAGTGAGTCGCCGGACAGAGCGGGTGGACGGTTCCGCCGGACGGCGGACGGTGCTGCGACGGCCGAGACTCAGGCCGCGACGGCACCGTCCGGGCCGTCGTCGTCGCTCTCGCCGTCGCCGTCGTCGCTCCCCTCGCCCACTCCCTGTGAGGACGCGCCGACGAGGTCCAGTCCGGGGTCCAGTCGCCCGAGGACGTACAGCGCGTAGTACCGGAGGAAGACGACGACGGGGACGAGGACGAACGCGCTGGCGAGGGCGACGGTGGCGAGGTAGCCGACGGCGACGACGCCGAGCAGCGCCCACCCGAGGAGCGAGAGGCCGCCCGCAGACGCGGCGGCGACGGCTATCGCGCCGCCGACGAGGACGAACGGCAGGGCGACGAGGACGGCGACGAACAGCGTCGCGGCGGCGAACACCGCGCCGACGATGACGCCGGCGGAGACGCGAATCACGACGTACAGCGCGAACTCCTCCCACTCCGTGCGGAGCGTCGGGGCGAGTCGCCGCCAGCCGTCGACGACGCCGCAGTCCGCCGCGAGCATCGTCGGCACGACGAAGTCGGCGGTCAGGCGGAACAGGAGGGCAACGAGGAGGGCGACGGCGACGCCGAGGAGGAGAACGGGCAGGAGAGCCACGAGGGCGGCCGGGCCGAGCGAGACGCCGCCGAGGAGGACCACGGCGGCGGGCGCGCCGACGACGAGGAGTGCGAGGAGGAGGACGCCCGCCTCGAAGCCGAACAGGCGGAGGCCCTTCCCGAACCGCTCGCGGAACGGGCGGCGGACGCGCACCGTCCGGTCGGCGAGGGCGGTGACGAGGACGAACTCCATCACCGCGGCGACGAGCGAGAACACGAGGGCGAGGAGGACGACGACGGCGGCGACGGCCGCGACGCCGTACGCGAGCGTCCGCGCGTCGGGGAGCGTCCCCGGGTCTATCGGCGGCATCCCGTCGAGGAAGCCGTCGAACGCGCCGAACGCCGGCGCGCCCGGGGTGACGGAGCCACCGACGTTGGCGTTCACCGAGACGTTGCTCGCGCCGGCGCCGACGAAGACGACGACGAGGGCGAGGCGGAGCCACGTCCCGAGGGCGAACGGGAGGAGGAGGTCCGCCGTCGCCTCGCGCGCGTCGTCCAGCGAGTCGATGGCGTGCCACGACATACGCGTCGCTGCGTCGGGTGAGGGGATAAAACGCCGGGACCGCGCCTCCGCGGGCGGCCGGTCCCCGCACGTTCTTTAGCGGAGACGCGGAACGTCCGGTATGGCGACGACACCGTACGAACGCCGGACGCGCGACGCGCAGGCCGCCCTCGCCGAGGCGGACGCGGACGCGCTGGTCTGCTTCCCCAGCCGAAACCTCTCGTACCTCTCGGGGTTCGCCGAGGAACCGGGCGAACGCCACCTGTTCCTCCTCGTCCCCGCCGCGGGCGACCCGACGTTCCTCGTCCCCGCCCTCTACGAGTCGCAGGTCCGCGCGGCGACGTGGGTGGAGGACGTGCGCACGTGGGCCGACGACGACGACCCGGTGGCGGCCACGGCGGCGGCCGTGGAATCGCTCGGACTGCCCGAGAACCCGCGCGTCCTCGTGGACGACACGATGTGGGCGACGTTCACGCAGGATCTCCGGGCGGTCCTGCCCGACGCGACGTTCGGACTGGCCAGCGAGGTGGTCGCTCCGCTCCGAATCCGCAAGGACGACGCCGAACTCGACGCCCTCCGGCGCGCGGCCGACGCGGCGGACGAGGCGATGGCCGCCGTCCGGGCACTCGGCGCCGACGCCGTCGGACTGACCGAGTCCGAACTGGCCGCCCGCGTCGAGTCGTTCCTCGCCGACGCCGGCGGGCAGGGCGTCTCGTTCGAGACGGTGGTCGGGTCCGGTCCGAACGGCGCGATGCCGCACTACCGCCACGGCGACCGGACGATAGAACCGGGTGACCCCGTCGTCCTCGACTTCGGGACGCGCGTGGACGGCTACCCGAGCGACCAGACGCGGACCGTCGTCTTCGACGGCGACCCCTCCGAGACGGTCCGCGAGGTTCACGAGGTGGTCCGGGCGGCACAGGAGGCGGCCGTCGACGCCGTCGAACCCGGCGTGACCGCCGCGTCGGTGGACCGCGCGGCCCGCGAGGTCATCGCGGACGCGGGCTACGGCGACGCGTTCGTCCACCGGACGGGCCACGGCGTCGGACTCGACGTCCACGAGGAACCGTACATCGTCGCCGGCAACGACCGCGAAATCGAACCGGGGATGGTGTTCAGCGTCGAACCCGGCGTCTACCTCGACGGCGAGTTCGGCGTGCGAATCGAGGACCTCGTCGTCGTCACCGCGGACGGGTGCGAGCGACTGAACGACAGCGACCGCGGGTGGGAGTGCTGACGGCCGCCGTCTCGTTCTCGGGCGTCGCTGCCGCCTCGCTCCCGGGCGTCGTCGCCGTCGCGGACGCGACAGGGGTTTGACCCCCGGGCACGGAGGAGACGTATGGTCACGAGAGAACAGCGGGTGGTGCTGACGGGCGTCGTCCTCTCGATACCCGCGACGTACCTCGTCTACACGCTCACCGGGTCGTTCCCGCTGGCGGGCGCGACGCTCCTCGGTCTCGGGTTCGTCATCCCGTCGGGCATCAACGGCTACCGCGACGAGGAAACGACGAGAGGATAGGCGGTGCGACGGCGCGAGGGGGCCTACTCGTCGGCGGCGTCGTCGCTCGCGTCGTCGCTCGCGTCGTCGCTCTTCTCGGGACCGATCAGCGAGTCCACGTCCGTGTGCTCGAAGAGGAGGTCACGCATCAGCGACACCGTCTTCTCGTCGCGGGTGCGGCCCGTGTGGACGACGTCTTCGGCGCGGTCCACCACCGACAGCGTGTCGCCGTTGACGAGCATCACGGGCACGCCCTTCTCCTTGGCCTTGCCGAGGACGGCGGCGGGCGGGCGATGCCCGCCGGTGAGGATGATGGTCTTGACCCCCGGCGCTTCGAGGGCGGCCGTGATTATCTCCGAGCGGTCGCCGCCGGTGATGACGGCGGCGTTCTTCGTCCGGCGGAAGTAGCGCAGGGCGGTGTCGCCGCCCATCGCGCCGACGAGGAACCGTTCGACGTAGGCGTCCTCGTCGCCGTCGGTGACGACGTCCGCGCCGAGTTCGTCGGCGAGGTCCTCGACGGTGACGCCCGCGAGTTGCTGTTCGCGCGGGACGACGCCGAGGACGGGCACGCCGCGCCCCTCGAGGAACGGGACGACTTCCTGTTCGAGTTCGTCGAAGACGGCGTCTGTGACGCCGTTGAACAGGACGCCCGCGAGTCGGTCGCCGAACTGTTCGGCCGCGGCGAGGACGTCGTCCACGTCGCCGGGTTTCTCGTAGCTAGAGACGAGGAGGACGCCCGCGTCCAGTCGGTCGGCGACGTCCACGTCGGTCAGGTCGACGATGCCGCCCGTGCTCCAGACGCCGCCGCCCTCGACGAACATGAGGTCCTTGCCCTCGGCGAGTTGGCCGAAGTACTCCTCGACGATTTCGCCGAGTTCGTCGCCGTCCTCCTGCCCGCGAATCGCGCCGTCGATGAACGTCGGCGAGTAGATGACGGGCTCCATCTGGTGCATCTCGGCGTCGAGGCCGAGAATCTCTCGGGCGAGCATCGGGTCCTCGTCGAGCGTCTTGCCGACGTTCGACTGCAGGCGCGTGCCCTTCGGCTTCATGTAGCCGACGGACTGGCCGCGTTCCTGCGCGAGTTTGCCGAGTGCGAGCGTGACTGCCGTCTTGCCGGTGCTTTCGTGGGTCGAGGTGACGAGTAACGTGTTCATGGCTTACAGTTGGTCGGGGTCCACCGTCAATCGCACGTCCACCGCTTGGACGCCGTCGGGGGTGGCGACGAGGGGGTTGATGTCCAGTTCGAGGATGGCCGGGAAGTCCGTGACGAGTTGCGAGAGGCGCTGGATGGTCTCCGTGACGCCCTCGACGTCGACGGGGTCGCGGCCGCGCGCGCCGCGGAGTAGCGGCGCGGAGTCTATCTCTTCGGTCATCTCGTGGGCTTCGGACTCGGCGACGGGCGCGACGCGGAACGTCGTGTCTTCGAGCACCTCCACGAAGATGCCGCCGAGGCCGAACATGAGGAGGGGCCCGAACTGCGGGTCCCGGTTCATGCCGACGATGGTCTCGACGCCGGCGTCGAGGTCCACCATCTCCTGCACCTGCACGCCGATGATGTTGGCGTCGGGCTGGTAGTTCCGCGCGCGCGTCACGAGGTCCTCGTAGGCGTCGTACACCTCCTCGTTCGGCACGCCAACCTTGACGCCCCCGATGTCGGACTTGTGCAGGATGTCGGGGCTGACTATCTTCATCACGACGTCGCCCTCGATGCGTTCTGCGACTTCCAGCGCGTCCGCCGGCGCGTCCACGATGTCGCCGTCGGGGGTGGAGATGCCGTAGGCGTCCAGCAGGTCCATCGCCTCCACGCCGAGGCGGTTGTCGCCGCGGCCCTCCACGGCGGAGAGAATCTCGCGGGCGCGTTCTTCGTCCACGTCGAACGTCGTCGGCGCGTCGTACTCGCGTTCGGATATCTCCTTGAACCGCGAGAGCGCGTCGAGTCCGTCCACCGCGCGGGCGGGGTCGAAGTAGTTCGGGATGCCGGCGTCCGAGAGCGCTTCGGCCGCCGGTTCGACGCGTTCGCCGCCCATGAAGCAGGCCGCGACCGGCTTGTCGTACTCCTCCTGCAGTTCGACGGTGTCGGCCGCCAGTTGCTCGTAGTCGAGGACGGCCGTCGGCGCCGAGAGGACGACGGCGCAACCGACGTTGTCGTCGCCGAGGGCGAGGTCCAACGCCTCGCGGAACCGGTCGTTGTCGGCGTCGCCGACGATGTCGACGGGGTTGTAGATGTTGCCCTCGGCCGGGAGTTTCTCGGAGAACGCGTCGAGCGTCTCGTCGGTGAACGTCGCCATCGAGAGCCGCGAGGAGCCGACGGCGTCGGTGGTCATCACGCCCGGACCGCCCGCGTTCGTGATGACCGCCACGTCGTCGGTGTCGGGGAGCGGTTGGCTCTCCAGCACGCGCGCGGCGTCGAACAGCGACTGGACGGAGTCCGCGCGGATGACGCCCGCCTGTTCGAGGCCGGCCTCGTACGCCTCGTCCGACCCGGCGATGGTGCCGGTGTGACTGGAGGCGGCCTGCGCGCCGGCGTCGGTGCGGCCCGACTTGACGAGGACGATAGGGGTGTCCTGCGTCACCTCGCGGGCCGTGTCGATGAACGTGCGGCCCTCGGAGATGCCTTCGAGGTAGCCGATGATGACCTCCGTGTCGTCGTCTTCGCCCCACGTCTCGACGAAGTCAGACTCGTCGAGGACGGCCTTGTTCCCGAGCGAGACCACGTCTTTGAAGCCGATTCCCTGGTCGTTCGCCCAGTCCAGCACCGCGGTGATGAACGCCCCGGACTGGCTCATGAACGACATGTTGCCCGAACGGGCGTTGTCGGGGCCGAACGTGGCGTTCAGTCCCGTCGGCGTCGACATGATGCCGAGGCTGTTGGGCCCGACGAGGTTGATGTCGTACGACTCCGCAACCTCGACGAGTTCCTGTTCGCGCGACGCGCCTTCGCTTCCGGTCTCGCCGAACCCGGCGGTGATGACGACGACGTTGCGGATGCCCGCCTCGCCGGCCTCGCGAACCGCGTCCACCGCGATGTGCGGGGGGACGACGATTATCGCGAGGTCGGCGTCGGACTCGCCGACGCCCGCCACCGCCGGCACGCCGAACACCTCGTCGTAGTTCGGGTTTACGGGGACCACCTCCCCGTCGAAGTCCTCGACGAGGTTCTCCATGATGGCGCGACCGACTGAACCTTCGCGCTCTGTCGCCCCGACGACGGCCACGCGTCGCGGGACGAACAACTCGGATAACTCTCCCATCAACGTGGGAGTACTCCCCCGCACCGCTTAAAACCGGGTACGTACGGTCTCACGTGGGTCGTGCGGCCGTATCTCGCTCACGATTGTTGGTCACAGACGGGGCGGTGGCGGCGACAGGTTCGCCCCGACGACCGACGCCGCTCAGATGGCGTCGTCCGGGTCGTACCGCTCCCGCGTCCGGTCGGCCGCCTCCGCGTACTGCGCTCTCTGGTCCGGGTCGTCCACGTCGCCGAGGCTGCTCGCCTCGACGTCGAGGGCGGCCGTCGTCTCCCGCACGTCGTCGAAACTGGTCAGCGACCGCTCCTTGCGCAGGTAGCGCGACCCGTCCGGCGTCGCGTAGACGAGGATGATGATGTTCTGTTCGTCGTCGGAGTACGTCCGTTCGACCAGCCAGACGCGCGTCGTGGCCGCGCCGTCGGCCGGTGCGTCGGTGTCCGTGTCCATACTGTGACGTTCGCGGACGAGGGGGATAGCTGTTGGCCGGTTCAGAGGACGCCGAACCCGAACTGTGGCAGACCGAAGACGGCCGTCCAGACGTAGTGGAGGGCGACGCCGACGACGAGGGCGGGAATCGTCGTGTAGATGCTGGCGACGACGGCCGCCGTCTTGTCGATGGCGATGAGGGGGAACAGGGCGTCGCCGTCCTGACTGATGGCGTTCGCCACGAGCGCGGAGAACGGAATCGCGCCCCCGGCGTAGGCGGTGGCGAGGACGATCTGCGGCCCGCACCCGGGGACGAGTCCGACGAGGGCGCCCGCGACGGGCGCGAGGACGCCGGCGGCCGCCGCGGCCGCGGCGACGTCGAACCCGGTGAAGGCGATGCCGTACTCGTAGAGCAGGTACGCCGCGACGACCCAGACGGTGACGAACGACGTCTCCATCGCGGCGTGCGTCAGCGTCTCGGAGACGCTCCCGAACGTGTCGCGCGCGCGGCCCACGTCGCCGTGGCCGACGTACTTGCGGCCGACGAAGTAGAGGTACGCCGAGAGCGTCGTCCCGAGGAGGCCGGCGACGGTGAACGCGCCCGCGAACGTCGGGCCGGCGACCATCGGCACCTCCGGTGCCCCGCGCAGGAGGTAGAGGACGCCCGCGCCCAGGCCGACGGCGGCGGCGACCCACCACGCGGCGAGGGCGGCGCGCGTGACCGTCCGCATCAGTTCGGAGTCGCGGACCGGCCCGTCGCGGGCGTCGCATCCGGCGGCCTCGTCGTAGTGGTGGACCTGATTCCCGGCCAACGGCGCTGCGACGCCGCCGTCGGTGAGGGCCGGATGGAGGCGCTTGACCGCGCTGTCGACGCGCGAGACGCCGAGGCCGAACGTGTCGATGGCGTAGCCGAACAGGACGGCCGCGACGAACGCGATTCCGTACGCGTACAGCGCCGCCTCGGGAGCGAGAACGAGGATGACGAACGCGGCGTCGCCGGCGGTGGCGACGAGCGTCGCCACGACGGTGCCGAAGGAGACGGACCCGCGGACGTACAGCGGCATCACGACGATGGCGCCGCCGCATCCCGGCGTGAGCCCCAAGACGGCACCGACGAGTGGGCCGGCGCGCCGGTTCTCCTCCAGTCGCCGCACGAGTCGGCCGTCCGTCCGGTACTGGAGGTAACTGAAGGCGAGGACGGTCACGGCGACGAACGCGCTCACCTGCACGAACCCGTCGCGAACCGACCCGAGGAAGATATCGAAGAGTTCAGTCATCGTTCGCTCCGCGCGGACGACGGTCTCTCGCCGCCACCGCGGTTATGTGGTACATCTAAATAATATATTAGGCGCGTCTAAAAATAAAGGTATGCTAATCGAATTGCGTCACTCGGAGACAGTAATCGTCTCCGCGTCGGCCAACCGGCGGAGTTCCGCGGGCGAGACGGGGAACACCGCCTCCGGCGTCCCCGCGGCGGCCCAGACGGTGTCGTACCGCGAGAGCGACTCGTCGAACAGGACGGGGACGGCCGTCTCGTGACAGAACGGGGGAACGCCGCCGATGGACCACCCGAGGCGGGCGCGAACGTCGTCAGGGTCGGCCATCGAGACGTCCGCCGGGGCGACGCCGAGGTGCGCGGCGAGTCTCGACTCGTCCACGCGGTTGGCACCGCTGGTGACGACGACGACGAGCGATTCGGCGGCGTCGCGAGGCGGCGTCCCGTCGCCCTCCGAACCGGGTTCGGAGACCTCGAAGACGAGACTGCTGGCTATCTGTCCGACGTCGCACCCGACGGCCGCCGCGGCGTCCTCGGCCGTCTTCGTCCCCTCGGGGAACTCCTCAACGGTCACCTCGAAGTCGTACCGGTCCCGCGCGGCCGCGGCGAACTCGCTGGCTCTCCGATGCATGCTGTCGAACCGCACGCGGCCGGGGGGCTAAAAACTCACTCCGTCGCGTCGGACCCCGGTGCGCCGGCGTCGTCGATGCGCGCCTCGTACTTGGCTATCGACTCCTCCAATGCCGCCCCCGCGTCCACGTCGAGTTCGTCGGCGAGGGCGTACAGGCAGAACAGGGCGTCGCCGAGTTCGTCGCGGTTCACCTGCAGGTCGTCGGGACGCGCGCCGTACTCGCTGGACTTCGTGGCGTCCGCGGCGAGTTCGCCGACTTCGGCGGCGAGGTCGAGGAGGCGGTAGGCGGGCGGGGCGTGCAACTCGTGCGCGTCCAGAAACGCGGCCACGCGATGTTGTCTGTCGTCTGTCACAGTTTCGCTGCCCGAGCGAGCGTCTTAACTGTTCAGACTCGACGCCGCCGGCGAGGACTGCCCCGTCGCCCGCGCGCCGCCGGCGACGAATCCGCGGTTTAGGTCCGCCGAAAGCATCAGAAATCTGGAATGTTTATCTCCGTCCGGCACGTACGTTCGAGCATGGCCCTCGGCAACTTCGTCTTCGTCTTCGTCGCCGGCTTCGTCACCGCGTTGGCGACCGGTCTCGGCGCGATACCGTTCTTCTTCGTCGACGACGTGAGCGACCGCTGGAACGTCGCGCTGTGGGGTCTCGCGTCGGGCATCATGCTGTCGGCGTCCGTCTTCGGACTCGTGCTGGAGGCACTCGGCGAGTACGTCTCCGTGTCGCTGAACGGCGTCTCGGCGTCGCCGGTTCCGACGCGGACGTACGCCCTCCTCGCCGTCGGCCTCCTCGCGGGCGTCGCCCTCGTCGTCGTCGCCCACCGGGTCATCGACGGCGCGGAGGTGAACCCGCGGCGGTACGAGGAGGCCGACTTCCGCAAACTGCTCCTCATCCTCGGCGTCCTCACCGTCCACAGTTTCCCCGAGGGCGTCGCCGTCGGCGTCTCGTTCGCGGACCTCGGACTGGAGGGTGGTCTGCAACTGTTCGGCGTCGCCGTCCCCCTGTTGGCCGTCTTCATGACCGTCGCCATCTCCATCCACAACGTCCCCGAGGGCGTCGCCATCTCCATCCCCCTGCGGGCGATGGGCGTGCCGAACTGGAAACTCGTCTGGTGGGCGGTGTTCTCCAGTCTCCCGCAACCCATCGGGGCGGTCATCGCCTTCTACTTCGTCCGACTGGCGCGGGAGTTCCTGCCCGTCGGCTTCGGCTTCGCCGCGGGCGCGATGATATACCTCGTCCTCACCGAGTTCATCCCCGAGGCACTCGAACTGGGCGAGGGCCTCCCGCGCGGCGGCCGGCGCGAACTCGTCGCCGGCATCACGGGCGGCGTCCTCGTGATGATACCGCTCGCGTTCCTCTGACCGGCGAGAGAAGAGGAGAGACGGAGGAGAAGAGAAGAGAACGAAACGGCCGCTCGGATTCGTCGCTCAGTGACTGTGGCCCATCGCTTCGGCCATCGAGATACCGAAGCGCTCCTCGAATATCTCCTCCATCTTCTCGTTGAGTTCCGCCAGGTCGCCCGGCGTCTCGCCGTCGCTGTGGTGGGTGGCGACGTGCGCTTGCTGTGCGAACGACTGCACCACCAGGTCGGCGACGACGGCCGTCGGATCCTCGCCCTGTTCGGTGAAGACGTCGACGAGGCCCTCGGGCAGTTCCACGTCTTCGGTGTCGCCGTCGGGTCCCGCTATCGTATAGGTCTCGGTTTCGACCATGTCCCCTCTGGGTCCTCTCGGCTTAAGGGTCTGTGGGAATCTGACTGTCGGCCGACGGAACCGAAATACGGTGAAAAGCGGCGTCTTCGGTCGTCAGTCGTCGGACTCGGCGGCCGCGGGTTCGGGTTCCGCCGCCTTCGACTCGCGTTCGAGGTCCTCGAGGTAGTCGTCGGCGTCGAGGGCGGCCTTCACGCCGTCGCCGCCGGCCGTCGCCGCCTGCTGATAGTGGTAGTCCACCACGTCGCCGGCCCCGAAGATGCCGGGCACGTCGGTGGCCGTCTGGCCGCCGCCCTCGCCGCCCTTGGCCTTCACGTAGCCCTCGTCGTCTCGTTCGACGCCCGTGCCTTCGAGGAAGTCGGCGTTCGGCGTGTGGCCGATGGCGTAGAACACCGCGCCCACGTCGAAGTCGAACTCCTCCGTCTCGGGGTCGTCGAGTTTGTCCGTCGGGTGGCCCTCGGGGTTCCGAACCATCGTCACGTGGTCGACGCCCTCCTCGGGGGTCCCGTGGAGTTCGGTCACCTCGGTGTTGCGCATGATTTCTATCTCGCCGTCTTCGACTTTCTCCATCACGCGGTCGATCCAGTAGTCCTCCGCGCGGAACTCCTCGCGCCGGTGGGCGATGTACACCTTCGAGGCGAACTTCGTGAGGAAACTCGCCTCCTCCATCGCGGCGTCGCCCCCGCCGACGACCAGAATCTTCTCGTCGCGGAAGAACGCGCCGTCGCACGTCGCACACGTCGACAGACCGTACCCCATCAGTTCGTCCTCGCCGGGGATGCCGAGCGTCCGCGCGGAGGCGCCCGAGGCGGCGATGATGGCGTCGGCGGTGTAGACGTCGCCGTTCTTCATCGTCACCGTGAACGGTCGCTCGGAGGCGTCACCAGACTGCGTCTGGTTGCCCGCCGAGGTTCCCTCGGCGACGTCCACGTCCGCGACGATGCCGTGGTCTATCTCCGCGCCGAACCGTTCGGCCTGCTTCTTCATCCGCTGGATGAGTTCGGGGCCGGAGATGCCCTCCGGGAAGCCCGGGTAGTTCTCGACTTCCGTCGTCAGCGTCAACTGTCCGCCGGGTTCGTCGCCCTCGAACACGAGCGGTTCGTTGTTCGACCGACCGGCGTAGATGGCCGCGGAGAGCCCGGAGATGCCGGACCCGGCGATGATGAGTTTCCGATGTTCCACGAACGCGTCGTCCTCGCTCATGCCTCGACGTTCGCTAGTCCGGACCTTTTAGGTTCCGCTGTCGTGCGCGAGAGCCGTCGCAACCGCCACGCGCTACCGCGGTACGGAGCCGCACGCGGCCGCCGCGACGGGCGACCGGTCGGTCGACTCACCGTGTCCGACGGCGGCCGGGCGTCGCGCCGGCCGGCGGTCCGACGCGTCTCACCACCGGTCGAACGGCGGGCTTCATACGCCCGCGCCGCCGAGGTGTTCGCATGCCCGCGGACTTAGAGGAGAAGACCGACCGCTACGGTCGGATGCTCGCAGACGCACTCGCGGCGGCGACGGTGGCCGTCCCGCCGGGAACGCCCCTCGGCGACGCCGCGACGGAGATAGAGGAGATGGCCGTCTCCTACCTCGAGGACGGCCGGCACTTCCGCGAGACGGACGACCCGGTGAACGCCCTCGCGTCGTTCTCGTACGGGTACGGCTGGCTGGACGCCGGCGTCAGGATGGGGCTGTTCGAGGTGCCCGACGACACGGACCTGTTCACGACGGAGTGAGGCGTCCGTCTCGCCGTCCTCGGCGCGGTCCGCGTCCGCCTACTCGAACCGGAACGACGGGCCGTCGTCGGAGTCCTGCACCTCGACGCCGAGCGCTTCGAGTTCGTCGCGGAGTTCGTCGGCGCGGTCGTAGTTGCCGGCCTCGCGTTCGGTCTCGCGCACGTCCAACAGGAGCGTCACGAGGTCCTCGGCCACCGTCACGTCGCCGCCGTCGGCCGGGCCGCCGAAGCCGAGGCCGAACACGTCGCCGCCGAGGTCCTCGAACGCCTCGGCGGCCTCGCGCAGGCCGCGGTAGTCGTACTCGTCGGCGTCGCCGACGTGCGTGTTCACCGCCCGCGCGAGTTCGATGAGCGCGGCCATCGCCTCGCGGACGTTGAAGTCGTCGTTCATCGCCTCGCGGAACTCCTCGCGGGTGGTCTCCACGGCGTCCCGCAGGTCGTCGTCGGTCACGGTGGCGTAGGCGTCGGGACTGTCGCACGCCTCGACGGCCGCCTCGTAGGCGCGTTCGAGGCGGTCCCAGCGCTCCTCGGCCTCCGCCATCGCCTCGTCGCTGAACGTCTGTTCGGCGCGGTAGCCCGTCGAGAGGTAGAACGTCCGAATCACGTCCACGCCGAACTCCTCTAAGGCGTCGCTGACGGTGAAGAAGTTGCCCAGACTGGAGGACATCTTGTCCTCGTCCATCTGGAGGAGGCCGACGTGGAGCCAGTACCGCGCGAACGTCTGGCCGGTGGCGGCCTCGCTCTGGGCCACCTCGTTCTCGTGGTGGGGGAAGACGAGGTCACGGCCGCCGACGTGGACGTCGATGGTCTCCCCGAGGTGCGTCATCGACATCGCCGAGCACTCGATGTGCCAGCCGGGTCGGCCCTCGCCCCACGGCGAGTCCCACGTCTCCCCGCACGGGTCGTCGACGGGGTCTAACCCCTCGTGGCGGTGTTCGGCGACGGCGTCGGGCGAGACGGCGCCCGCCTTCCAGAGGGCGAAGTCGGCCGGGTGGCGCTTCTCGGCGCGTTCGTCCGCCTCGCCCTGCGCCTCCATCTCCTCGACCTGCTGGTTCGACAGCTTGCCGTACTCCTCGAACGTCGTCACGTCGAAGTAGACCGACCCGTTCGACTCGTAGGCGTGCCCGCGTTCCACCAGCGTCTCCACGAGGTCGATTATCTGCGGGACGTGTTCGGAGACGCGGGGGTAGACTTCGGCCCGCTTGAGGTTCAGCCCCCGCATGTCGCGGATGACGTGGTCGGTGAAGTGGCGGGCGACCGCCGGTTCGCTCTCCCCCAACTCGTCCTCGCCGATGCGCGCGGCTATCTTCTCGTTGACGTCCGTGAAGTTCTCGACGTGGTGGACGGTGTACCCCTCGTGTTCCAGCCACCGGTGCATCACGTCGGCGTGCATCCAGAGGCGGGCGTGGCCGAGGTGGGCGTCGTCCGAGACCGTCAGTCCGCAGACGTAGAGCAACACGTCGTCGTCGTCCTGTGGTTCGAACTCCTCGCGTTCTCCCGTCAGGGTGTTGGTCACGGACAGCGTCATCGGTACGTGATACTCCGCTCGCGTTTTTCAACCCGTCGGAACGGGCGGTGAGGCGACGGGAGACCGGACGCGACGCCGAGCGCACCTGCCCGACGCGTATCGGGACCCGCGGCGAGCGTCGGCGTGTGAGTCGAAAAAAGCGCGGTTCAGCTGAGTTGGACGAGTCTCGCCCGCCCGGACGCGCTGTTGATGTGGACGTTGAACTCGGTGTCGCCGTCGCGGGCGTGGACGACCCACGCGCTCCGCTGTCGGGACGGAGCCTCGACGTCCGCCTCCGCGTGGCCGGCGATTTCGAGTTGCTCGCGGGCTATCTGCCGCGCCCGTTCGGCCGTCGTCACCGACTGACCGTCGTCGTTCAGACCGACGGTGGTCACCGGAACCGGCGACGTGCGGACGACGCGCTCGGCGACGCTGCCGATGAGGATGCGTTCGACGCCGCTCCGGCCGTGCGTGCCCATGACCACCAGGTCGGCGCCGACGTCCTCGACGGCGTCGACGACGGCCGCCGCCGGGTCGCCCTCGCGAACGGTCGTCTCGACGGCGACGCTCCGTTCCTCGGCGCGCGATCTGAGTTCGTCGAGCGCTCGCTCGCCGCGCTCTGTGGGTTCGTCGTCCGACTCGGCGACGAACAGTCCGTGAACCGTCGCGTCGAAGTGCCCCGCCAACTCGATAGCGTGACCCGCGGCGCGCTCCGCCTCCGGACTTCCGTCGCTGGGAACGAGGATTGTCTCGTACATGATTACGTCACCGAGCGAGGGTTGGACGTTCACGTAAAAATATGTGGTACGAGATTCCAGTCCTCTGAGAATCGACACGTCAGACGGGGTCGAACGCGCCGGACGCGCCCGTCCCGCCCTCCTCGTCGGCGCGGGCGACGCTCAGACCGGCACCGCCTCGAACGTCGCCTCGACGTGTCGAAGCGCCGTCGCCCCCTGTCGTTGCGGGACGACGACGACGAGTTCGTCGTCGGCGACGCCGGCGGCGTCCACGAGCACGTTCTCGGCGGCGAGTCGGTCGCAGACGACGGCGAGAGCGCGCGTGTCCACGTCGCCGGTGGCGACGAGAGCGGTGAGTTCGCCCTTCGCGGCCACGAGGGCGACGTCGCCGACGGTCAGCACCCGGTCGTCCTCCTCCGTGGCGACGACGTCCTCGCCCGCGAGACCGACTCCGCTCCGCATCCGGACCGTGACGTCCCTGTGTTCTGTCTCCAACGGCGGCAGGTCCTCGGCGAACCGGCGGAGGGCGGTCGCTATCGAATCGGTGTCGCCCTCCACGTCCAGACGCTCGGCGGCGGCCGTGTAGTTCACGACGCCCGCGCGAAGCGCGTAGAGCAGCGACGGACGCGCCCTGACGGCGTCTCGTGTCTCGGCGGCGAGTGACATGAGCGAGGAGTCGACCGAACGGAACAAAAGTGTAGTGTCGGGCGAGTCGGTCCCCCGGCGACCGCACGCGGGCGACTCGACGCCGCCCGTGGGCCGTTGGAGCGGTGGTGCGATGGGCGAACTCCGACTCATAAATCGCGAAGATTCCTTTCCGTAATGCGAAGTCCATAAGGTGGCGCTCCCGTAACCCTCACCCATGCAAGCGCTGGTCATCGTGGCGCACGGGTCGCACCTGAACCCGGATTCGAGCACGCCGACGCAGCGTCACGCGGACACCATCCGCGCGACGGGAGCGTTCGACGAAGTGAAGACCGGCTTCTGGAAGGAGGAACCCTCGATTCGGGAGGTGCTCCGCACCGTCGAGTCCGAGGAGGTGTACGTCGTCCCCCTCTTCATCAGCGAGGGCTACTTCACCGAGCAGGTCATCCCCCGGGAACTCCGTCTCGACGGCTGGGACGTCTCGCAGTGGGACTCGGACGGACTGAGCGCCGACACCGCGACGCTGACCGCCGCGGACACCGGTCAGACCGTCCACTACTGCGGGCCGGTCGGCACCCACGAGTCGATGACCGACGTGCTGGTGCGCCGCGCCGAGACGGTGACCGGGGACCCCGACGTGGGCGAGGGGTTCGGCTTCGCCGTCGTCGGCCACGGCACCGAGCGTAACGAGAACTCCGCGAAGGCCATCGAGTACCACGCCGACCGCGTCCGCGCGATGGACCGCTTCGACGAGGTGCAGGCGCTCTACATGGACGAAGAGCCGGAGGTGGACGACGTGACCGACTACTTCGAGTCCGAGGACGTCGTCGTCGTCCCCCTGTTCGTCGCCGACGGATTCCACACGCAGGAGGACATCCCCGAGGACATGGGTCTGACCGACGACTACCGGACGGGCTACGACGTGCCCACCGAAGTCGACGGCATCCGCATCTGGTACGCCGGTGCCGTCGGCACCGAGGGACTGATGGCCGACGTGGTGCTCGAACGCGCCGCCGAGGCGGGGGCGAACCTCGACGAGGCCATCGCGACGGTGCGCGAGGAGACCAGAGAGACGGGAGCGGCGGGTGACTGACGTGCGCGCAGAGCAGTTCGAGGCGCTCGTCCGCGCGGCGGACGAGAGACCGGTCGACTTCGAGGGCCTGTTCGTCTCGTGGGACGGTGAGGGCTACACGTTCGAGACGCCCGACGCCGCACACGAGGACCTCTCGCAGGCCGGACTCCACGAGGCCGCCGTGGCCGCCGAGGAGTACGTGACGAACTGGTACCACTGGGAGGCGGACGTCGGCCACGCCGGCCGGCACCGCCGCGCGTTCCTCCGGAAACTGGAGGCGGCCGACGAGTACGCCGTCCCCGAACGCTACGACGAACTCCGCGAGGGGATGGTGACCGAGTGGGGACAGCTCCGAATCACCGCGACGCTCGGCGCGGCGGGCGAACGGCGATACGAGGTCAGACACGAGGACGACGCGGGGACCGACCGCGACCGATTGGACGAACACGCGGACCCGCTGGACGCGCGCGAACTCGCCACCTTCGACGAGCGAGGGCGGTACCGACCGCTGAAGACGGCGCCGACGCTCGTCTCCGGGTGGGTGTTCCCCGAGTTGGACGGCCGCGAACTCGTGGAGACGGTGGACACGTTCTACCCCGCCACCGTCGCCAACTGGCACCTCGAGTCCGAGGGCGAACTCGACGTCTCCCACTGGGAGGAGACGATGGAGCGACAGACCGGCATCTACAGCGTCATCCAGACGTGGAACCGCGGCGACGGCCACGAACACGTCGAGTGGGTCGCCGAGGCCTGCTGTGACGACTCGCAGTGTCTCAAGCGCCGAGAGTGGCAGTACGACGAGGAGACCGAACTCGACGCCGACGGCGGCGACGGCGCGTTCCCCTGCCGGGAGCCGTGTTCGCTGGTCGTCGCGGCCGCCCGCAAGTGGACGCGACTGGAGGGCGAAGAGAGCCGGACGTACGAGTTCGAACTCACCCCCTCCGAGAAGGAACAGGTCGAGGAGATAATCGACGCCGTCGCCGACGGCCGGGTCGACGACATCCGCGAGGCGGACATCTACGAGGGCGCGAACCGCTACCGCACGCGGTTCCTCCGGGCGAAGCGGTTCGACGAGGACGGCAACCTCTCGGGGACGCCGACCGAAGAGGAGACGAACGACTGACGGACGCGTCCGGCGGGACGCCCGCTACTCGCGGAGCAAGAAGACGGCGCCGACCACGGCGGCGCCGAGGACGACGCCGACGCTGAGAACCACGACGGTGTTCTGGACGACGCTGACGACGACGGCGGCGACGGCGACGACGAGGAGGAGCAAGCCGACGACGGGGAGCGTCGCCTGCGACGGGAGGTTCACCTGCGAGGGGAGCGCCGCCGTCAGTTCCTCGACTATCGAGGGGTCGGGGTCGCGCTTCGGCGGTTTGCTCAGCGTCTCGTCCACGTCGATGCCGGGCTTCGTGTCCGGCGTCGGGTGGACGGTCACGTCGACGTACGCCGTCTCCGCGCCGTAGCCGGTGACTATCTTCAGCTTGCCCGACACCGCTTCGCTCCCCGGGTTCGTCTCGACGCGAACGCGCTGCGATTCCTCCCCCTCGACGTAGTGGTTGCCCGTCTCTAGGCGTGCCACGCGGGACAGGTCGTCGTCGAGGTGGAGGTGAACGTGAACGGCTTGCCCGACGTTCGCCAACAGCACGTCGAACGCACCGGCTACCGAGAACGACGGCGGCGCGCTGATGGCGTGCAGTCCATCACCGTTCAGTTCGACTCGCAGCGACTCGGTCACGTCTGGTTACGTCACCACGCCGATTAAAAAGCGTTCAGGTCGACGCGGAACTACTCGTCGTCCCGCATGTCCGGCGGGAGCAGGTTCGGGATGCCGTCCTCGATGGGGTACTCCTCGCCCGTGACGGTGCCGACGAGTGTGCCGGAGAGTATCTCGTCGCCGTCGCGCTCCGTGACTTGGAGTTCCAGGTCGCTCTTGTCGAGCGGGTCGCAGAGGATGTCCATCAGAGATTCCTTCATACCCCGCTGTGAGTCTCGGCGCGACAAAAGACTACGGGTTCGACCCGCGCTGCCGGCGCTCCGCGCCCCGAACCGCGTCCGGCCGCCGCCGTTCGCTCGTCCCCGAAGTCCGGGAGCCGTCGCGGGATTCTTGCCCGTGGGCGCCGGAGTTCACCACATGGTCTGTGCGAAGATGCGAAAGCTGTGGTACGGATTTCTGGTGGCCTACGGTCTCGTGACCGTCGTCGCGCCGCGAATCGTCACGCGACTCAGCGTACGGAAGGGACTCCGGGGCTTCGAGAACACGGAGGAACTCGAACCGACCGACTGGTACGTCCGCGCCGTCAGAGCCTCCGGCGTCGGGATGCTCGCCGCCGGCGGTACCGGACTGCTGCTCGAAGGACGGGCCGAGGCACGGGAGGCGACGGCCGAGGTGGAAGCCGGCGACGAGACGGCCGCAGCAGAGACGACCGACGACAGGGCTGACGACGACGGGACGACCGACGACGAGTCGGTCTGACCGACGCGGCCGAACATCTCCGGGTCGTCCTCCTGCGAACTGGGAATCGCCGCGCTCGTTTTTCCTCCGCTTCCCGTGGGCCGACTCGCATGGCAGAAGAGACCCTCTACCGGAGACTCGGCGGCAGCGACGCAATCGCGGCCGTCGTCGACAGCTTCTACGACCGCGTCCTCGCTGACGACCGACTCCGTCCGTTCTTCGAGGACGTGGACATGGCCGAACAGCGCGCCCACCAGACGCAGTTCCTCGCGGCGGTGACGGGTGGGCCCGTCGAGTACGACGGCGCGGATATGGCGGCCGCGCACGACCACCTCGACATCGACCACGAGGCGTACGACGCCATCGCACGCCACCTCGACGCGGCCCTCGGCGAGCACGACGTGCCGGCGGACGACCGAGCGGCCGTCGTCGAGGCCGTCGAGTCGTTCCGCGGCGACATCGTCACGCAGGGCGCTCGGTCCGCCTGAGACCCGGCGGCGCGGCGGCGTGACGGGAGAGCGGACGAGCGGGAAGAAGAGTAGAGGGCGCGAAATAGGTGAGCGCGCGAGAAGAGACGAGAGCGGCGCGAACCGAACGGTTACCGGTCGAACGGGTTGACGACTTCGACCGTCTCCGCGCGGTCCGGACCGACGCCAACGGCGTAGATGGGCGCGCCGACTTCCTCGGAGACGTAGTCGAGGTAGTCGCGTGCGGCCGCCGGGATGGCGTCGTAGCCCTCCTCGGCGACGGCCGCCCAGTCGACTTCGTCCCACGTCTCGAACTCGCGGAGGTTCGGTTCGCAGTCGCCCCACCGCTCGGTCGTCGCGGGCATCGTGAGCAGTTCCTCGCCCTCGAGCGTGTACGAGTGACCCACCTTCACCTCGTCCAGTCCGGCGAGGACGTCGAGGTGGTTGACGGCGAGGCCGGTGAAGCCGTTCGCGCGCGCGGCGTGGCGGAGCATCGGCATGTCGAGCCAGCCGATGCGGCGCGGGCGGCCGGTGACGGTGCCGAACTCGCCGCCCTTCTCGCGGATGTAGTCCGCGAGTTCCTCGTCGTCGCCGACGAGTTCGGTCGGGAGCGGGCCCGTGCCGACGCGCGAGAGGTACGCCTTCACGATGCCGACGACTTCGCCCCGCCCGACGACGGTCGGACCGACGCCGGTGCCGACGGACGCGCCGCCGGCGGTGGGGTTCGAGGAGGTGACGTACGGGTAGATGCCGTGGTCGATGTCGATGGAGGTACCCTGCGCACCCTCGAACATGACCTCGTCACCGTCGTCAAGTCGGTCGGTGAGGTAGTCGCCCGCGTTGACGGTCATCTCCTCGTCGGCGAACCGCTCACCGATGGCGCGGTACTCCTCGTAGAGCGCTTCCACGTCGAACTCCTCGCCCGTCTCGACGCCGAACACGTCCTCGGCGAGGGCGCGCTTCTGGGGGACGACGTACTCGAGTCGTTCCCGGAGCACCTCGGGGTCGAGCAGGTCACCGACGCGGATGCCGCGTCGGCCGACCTTGTCCTCGTACGTGGGGCCGATGCCGCGGCCCGTGGTTCCGGCGTCGAGGTCTGAGTCGGACTTGGCCTCCTCCTCGATGCCGTCGAGGACGCGGTGGTACGGCATGATGACGTGCGCGCGACGGGCGAGGCGCACGTCGGGTTCGAGTCCGCGTTCGCGCAGTTGGTCTATCTCCGAGAACAGCGTCTTCGGGTTGACGACGCAGCCGTTGCCGAGGACGCCGACTTTGCCGCGGACGGCGCCGCTGGGCACGAGCGAGAGTTTGTACTCCTCGCCGTCTTCGACCACGGTGTGTCCCGCGTTGTCGCCGCCCTGATACCGAGCGACGACGTCCGCGTCGCCTCCCCACAGGTCGACGAGAGCGCCCTTGCCCTCGTCGCCCAACTGGGAGCCGACTATCGTGACGGTCATACTCGGCGCTTCTGTGCCAGCCCTCAAACCGATTACGGTCCACGACCGTGAGATATACGCGTTCGTGTATCGAAACCGGCTGCGAGCGAAACGGCTACCCATCGACGTGCACCAGTCGTGCGAGTCGTACCCAAAACGGTTATGAGGGAGTGTGCGAATGCTTAAGCTACCCAATTTCTAGCCGAACGCGGTCGACGGAGAGTAACATTTAAACGGAGGAAAGACGAGTTAACAAATGGCATGATAGACCGACTTGAGAAGGAAGTGGATATGCTGGAACGGCACCTGCAGGTGCTGAAGATGGTCATCGAGAGCGAGCCTATCGGCATCGTGAAGATGTCCAACGAGACCGGCTACCCACACCACAAAGTCCGCTACTCTCTCCGCGTTCTCGAAGAGGAGAACCTCATCGAGCCCTCCAGTCAAGGTGCGATCACGACCGAGCGTACCGCCGAGTTCGTCGACGAACTCGACGAGAAACTCGACGAGATCGTCGAGAAACTGGAGACGATGAAGATAGAGGAAGCGGCCGAAATCGAGAGCTGAGGTCGCCCGACCGCTGGTCCCACGTCGAAGTGACCGCGCGAACGCGCGGAGCGAAGGCTGCGTCGTCGTCTCTCCTAGACGCCGGGCACGCAAGCCGCCGCTCCCGCGAGACGCGGACCCCGGACTGACCACGCGGCGACCCTCCTGTTACTCCCCGCTCCGAGTCCCGTCGTTCGGACGAGAGTCGCGTCGCTGACGGCGTCGACGCATCTGCGTGCATCGACCGTCGACTCCGAGCGAAAGAAGCGCGACCCGCGCGCTCAGAGTTCCGGCACGTTGACGTGGAACTCGTTGTTCCGCGCCTCGACGAGACAGACGTGGTAGCCCTGCTTCCGCGAGAGCTTCACGAACGACTTCCGCTTCGACCGGGAGAGGAAGCCCCCGCCCGTCTCCTCGGCGACGGCCTCCAGCGCCTCCGGTTCGAAGAACGACTCGGTGACGTAGAACGCCGTCGCCATCGCGTCGTCCGCCTCGGCGACGGTGCGCGCGTTCTTGACGAGTGAGGCGACCATCGCCTCCGTCGCGGCGTTGCGCGAGGTGTTCATGTCGGCGACGAACAACGGGTCGCCCATCTGGTCCCGGAAGATGACGTCGAACTCGCGCTCTTCGACGCCCGACTCGGTCTCGAACCCGACGACGCCGCGGAGTTCGATGCGGTCGATGCGCGGGAGTGCGTCGAACAGGTCCGCGAGCGAACTCCGGTTGCCCGTCTCGCCGATCTCGTACAGCAGGTCGGTGACGACCCACTCGGCGAACCCGTACTCGGTGCTGTCGTGGAGGAACTCCTCGTACGGCACGCCCTCGACGGCCAGTCCCTCCGTGTCGAACGTCGTGTGGTGTTCGAGGCGGAGGTTGTCGATGACCTCGTCGCGGGCCGCCTGTCCGTCGTGGGCGTGTTCGAGCGTCGCCTGTCCCTTGCGGTCGTAGCGGACGAACAGGTTCGTCCCCGAGAGCGCCTGCTCCGGCGACAGCGACTCCTCGGCGACGAAGCCGCCGTTGGCCGCCTCCAACTCCGACTGGAGGCGTTCGACCTCGGACTCGAGTTCCTCGACGCGCGCGTCGAGTTCCTCGGCGCGTTCGCGGTACTCGTCGCGTTCGACTTCGAGTTCGTCGCGTTCATCGGCGAGTTCCTCGCGTCGCTCCTCCGCCTCGTCGAGTTTGTCCTTCAGTTCGGCGACGGCTTCGGCGGACTCGCCCGTCTCCTCTGCCGTCTCGGCGGCGGCCTCGGCGGCGGCCTCGCGTCGACGTTTCGCCTGTCGTTCCTCGCGGCGTCGGCGGCGACGGGCCTCCTGCCGGTCGCTGCTGCGCTGTGACGCGTTCGCCGACGAGCGGCCTCGCTGCGTCTGTCTCTGCGCTTGCGCGGCCGCCGCGCCGCCCGACTCGCCGTTCGTCGTGCTGGACTCGCTGGGGTCCAAGGACGGGATGGACCGCGCCTCGCGCCACTTCTCCTCGGCGGAGAACGGGTCGTCGCCGTCGCCCGCCGACTGCGTGTCGGCGAGGGCGTCCGGCGCGTCGTCGTCTCGCTCCTCGCCTCCCGCCTCGGTCGGTTCCTGCGCCGCCGTCTCCGCCGCCGGTTCCGACTGGGCGGCCGTCGCCGGCGCCTGCGCCTCCGGCCGGGGGTCGTCCGGCGCGGCGGCCGGTTCCGTCTCCGTCGCGTCGTCGGCCGCCTCGTCGGAGTCGGGCGATGCGGACTCGGCGTCCGCCGTCGCCCCGCCCGCGCGGGGTTCGGGTCGCGTCGGCGTCTCCTCGGCGGGCGCGTCGTCGTCGGTCGGTTCGTCGTCGGTCGGTTCGTCGTCGTCGGCCTTCTCCCCGTCGTCGGCCGTCGCTTCGGGGTCGTCCCCGGCGTCGACGTCCGGGTCGGGTTCCGGGTCGGACTCCGGTTCCGCCGCCGCGACGGCCGATTCGGGTTCGTCGTCGGTCTCAAGTTCCGGCAACTCGACGATGGAGACGTCCACCTCCTTCACCTCGTAGATGCCCACCTCGTCGTCCGCGCGTTCGAACGCCTCGTCCCCGGTGAGCAGTCGTTCGCTGCTGCCGACGAAGGCCGCGCTCATCGACTTGCCGCCGTAGTAGACGACGTAGTAGTCCCCCGAGAGGACGTTCTCCGACAGTTCGACGTAGCCCGTGAACCCGCCCGCCGAGAGCGTCGAGTCCGCCTCCGAAAGCGGCGTGTTGTTCGTGTAGTAACTCGCGCGCGTCTCTCCCCCGATTTCCCGCATGGCGAACAGGAGGGGAAGCGCGGGGTCCGGCGCGCGGTACGCCGTCAACTCCGCGTCTTCGAAGGCGTCGATGTCTCCCTCGAAGACACCGACGAACCGGCCGTTGAGGACGAACGCCCACGTCATTCCCGACGAGACGGCCCCGGAGAATCCGTCGTCGGCGAGTCGGTGGAGTCCCTCGTACCCCGACTCGACTGGGACGGTGTCCCACTCGGTGACCGCGTCGATAGTCTGGCTATCCATTTGCCGCTATATCACAGAATCCGAATCAAATACTTTCCGGAGAATCGACCCCGTTTCGACGCCTGAATGGTCAGTCCGGCGTCAGTAACGGGGGGTCTCGCGTGACGCGCGTCAGACATTCCCGCGTTCGGACAGGTTTTCCGGGGGATGCGCGCCTCGCGCGCGGACTAGTCGAGCAGGCGCGTCCCGACGGCGGCGACGGGCGCGAGCAACGCGGCGGCGACGGTGACGAGGGGAAGCGGTCCCGCGCCGACCCACGCGGCGAGTGCGCCGTGCCACGCCATCCACCCGGCGAACGCGGCGACGAGGACGAGCGAGAACTCCAGGCCGAAGACGAAGGCGCGGCGAACCGACGGGGCGACGACGCCGAGGAGGACGCCGGCGGCGACGATGCCGGTCCAGTGGACCGCACTCGCGGCGAGTCCGACGACGAACACGACGCCGACGGCCGCCTCCCCGGTCCGGCCGGACCTGAGCGCGTCTCTCACGCCGCGGCACCTCCGGACTCGAAGACGATGTCGGGGTCGCCGCCGGGCGAGGAGAGCGTCAGCGGCTTGTACTCGCCCGCCGCCCACTCGTCCAGTTGGTCGTGGTAGTGGTCAGACCAGAAGACGCCGCTCTGGCCGCCGGGGATGACGCCCCGCGCGGTGTCCTCGGCGGGCGTCTCCCCGAAGGCGACGACCATCCGCCAACTGCTGCCGAACTGCTCTCCCTCGCCGCCGCGGAAGTTCGACACCGTGAACGCCGACCCGTCCATCGGTCGCTCCGGCCAGCCGAGGAACTCGCGGTCGAACGGGTGGTTCAGGTCGAGGCGGTTCAGGTCGCCGTACGTCTCGTAGCCGCGTCTGTCGATGCGGTCGGCGGTCCGTTCGAGTGCCTCGCGGGCCACGTCCCCGCGCGTCTCCGTCGCCGCCGTCTCCCTGTCGTCGAACCACCGCGAGTCCGCCGGAAGCGTCTGCGTGACGTACGGGTTCGGGTAGTACGCCGCGTCCAGTCCCGCGTCGGCGAACTCGTCTTCGAACGTCGCCGCGCGGAACTCGTCTCTGAACAGGCGAGCGACGAGGGCGCCGCGGGAGTCCGCGCGCATCTCGCCGTCCCACGATTCGAGCGTCGCGGCGAGTTCGCGGGCGTCGGGCGACAGGTCGCCCGTCGCGTCGCGAGCGATGTCGGCGTACGCGACGCCGGCCCGCGAGCGCACGTCTCGTTGGACGGCCAGCACGTCCGCCACCGTCGCGCCGTCCGACGCGCGCGCGTCGAGCATCTCGTAGATGCGCGCGCCGCGGTAGGGTTCCGAGTAGGTCGCACTCGTCCCCACGTAGAACGGCGGGTCGTCGACGGTGCGCTGGTTCGCCGTGGCGAGGACGGCCGGGTCGTCGACGTGCGGAATCGACGCGTACGGGACGAACCCGGACCACGACGAGGTGCCGTACGGCGTGTAGCCGGGCCACTCGCCCTCGCCCGCCGACCCGTCGAATATCCGGTCGCCGCGGACGACTTCCCCGTCGGTCACGCGGAGCGGATACCGACCGGCCGGGTAGTACAGCGTCTCGCCCGCGCGCGTGGCGGCGACGAAGTTCTGCGCGGGCACGTCCCAGATTCGGAGGGCCGACCGCACGTCGGCCATCGACTCGGCGCGGTTGAGGCGGTAGACGCCGAGCGACTCGTTCGTCGCGGAGAACCCCGGCCACGCGACGCCGACGGTGCGCCCGCCGCGTTCGACGACCGGACCGTGGACCGTCTTCCGCACGGTCACGGTCACGTCCGGCGCGTCGGCGACGGGGATGGTCTCCTGCGTCGTCTCGAAGTCGCGGTACTCGCCGTCGTACAGGTACTGGCCGTCGCGCGTCTCGTACGTGTACTCGTCGGTGAAGTCGCCGCCGACGTTCGTCACGCCCCACGCCACGTCCGCCGTCCGGCCGATGATGACGAACGGGATGCCCGGGAACGTGACGCCGCGGGCGTCCACCGACTCGCCGACGGCGGTGTGCATCTCGTACCAGACGCCCGGCACCGTCAGCGAGAGGTGCGGGTCGTTGGCCAGCACGGGCTTGCCGCTCTCGGTGGCCTCGCCCGACAGCACCCAGTTGTTCGACCCGACGACGCGCTTCGTCTCGAACGGCGCGACGGCGTCGTACACCGCGGCGAAGTCGCCGGAGGCGTTCGCGCCGCCGGCCGCGGCACTCCCCGAGTCGTTCGCCGCCGCCGACGCGGCCACGCCCGCGGCCGTCGCGGGGTCGAACGGCGCGGCGTCGGACGCCCCGCGGACGATGGGCACGTCGTGCGCCATCGCGTCGGGGTAGAGTTCGGCCGTCGCCTCGGGGCCGAGGCGCGCCCGGACCGTCGCGCGGCGCAGGTCGGCGAAGTTGCCCGAGAGGCGCCACGCGATGAGTTTGCCGACGAGCAGCGTGTCCGTCGGCTCCCACCGCGTCGGTTCGTAGCCGAGGAGGGCGAACTCCGGCGGCCGTTCGCCGGCGTCGATGTAGCGGTTCACGCCGGCCGAGTAGGCTTCGAGGGCGGGGCCGGCGTCGGTGTCGCGGAGTTCGGCCCACGACGCCTCGGCGGCAGCCTGAAAGTCCATCTTCCGGTAGAAGCGGTCCGACTCGACGGCGCGTTCGCCGAACGCGGCCGAGAGGTTGCCGCCGACGAGTCGGCGCTGGAGGTCCATCTGGAACAGTCGGTCCCGGGCCTGCACGTAGCCGACGGCGTAGTAGAGGGCCTCTTCGTTCTCGGCGGAGACGTGCGGCACGCCCGCCTCGTCGTACCGGACGGTCGCATGCCCGTACGGACTCTCGACCCGTTCCGCGCCGACGGCCGGTTCCTGTGCGACGCTCTCGAAGGCGTCGCCCGAGAGGGGGGCCGCGAGTCCGAGGAACGACCCGCCGGCGACGGTGGCGGCGACGACGAGGGCGGCGCACGCGACGGCCCCGGCGACGCGAAGAGACGCGTTCATCGTCGTACAGTCGGAACAGCCGCGAATAAATATTGCGTCGGTTGTTCGTTTTCGCGGGCCGCTCAGCGCCCCAGCACCGTCAGGACGGCGAGGAAGGCGAGGTAGGTGAGGAGTCCCGCGGCGAGAACCGTCGCGGCCGCCGGGCCGACGAGGGCGACGCCGACGGCGGCGAGGGCGAGTCCGGCGACGACGGCGACGAGTTGGACGGCCGGCCGTTCCCACACGGCCCGCACGCGGACCGCACGCGCGGACAGGACCGCTTCGACCGCGAGTGCGCCCGCCGCCCCCGCGACGACGGCGACGGGCGTCACGGGCGCGTCGAGGGCGAGGACGGCGGCGACGGCGGGGAGAGCGACGGCGAGTGCGAGGAGTGCGTCGCGACGGCGGCCCATGCGTGACCGAGGGACGGCGACCTTTTATCCCTCGGGGGTCCACCGGGAGGACGTATGGTCGATGGGCCTGCCGAAACGCTCTCCGATGCGAAACGTCGGTTGCTGCTGTTCCTCGTCGGAGTGGCCGCCCTGATGCTCGCGTACGCGGCGCTGTATCGGTGGGGGATGGCGACGTTCGAGGGTATCTCCGTCTCCTACGTCGACGCACTGCACGTCGTCGTCGAGACGTTCACCACCACGGGGTACGGCGAGGACGCCGCCCAGTGGACGACGGACGCGATGAAACTCATCACCATCCCGATGATGCTGTCGGGCGTGACGGCCATCTTCCTCACGCTCCCTCTGTTCGTCGTCCCGTTGGTGGAGGAGGCGTTGCGGACCGCGCCGCCGACGGCGACGGCGCGGACGGACCACGTCATCATCTGCTCGTTCACCTCGCGGGGCGACACGCTGGTGGAGGAACTGGAGTCCCGCGGCGTCCCCTACGTCGTCGTCGAGTCGGACCGCGAGACGGCCCAGCGACTCGACGCCGAGGCGTACGAAGTCGTCCACGGCAACCCCGAGTCGGTGGACACGCTGGAGGCCGCGAACGCGGGGGAGGCGATGGCGCTGGTCGCCGACGCCGACGACGAGACGAACGCCTCCATCATCCTCTCGGCGAAGCAGGCGGCGCCGGACCTGCGCGTCATCAGCCTCATCGAGGACGCCACGCTGTCGGACTACCACCGGTACGCCGGCGCCGACCAGGTGGTCTCGCCCCGCCGCATCCTCGGGAAGAGCCTCGCGCGCAAGGCCGCCTCACCCATCGCCGCCGACATCGACGACGCCGTCGAAATCGGCGACGACTTCGAAGTCGCGGAAGTGCTGGTCCAGCGCGGGTCGGCGCTCGAAGGCGACACCATCGCGGAGAGCGACATCGGTCGGCGGACGGGCGTGAACATCATCGGCGCGTGGTTCCGCGGCGAGTTCGTCACGCCGCCGGACCCCGAAGCCGTCGTCGACGAACACACCACCCTCCTCGTCACCGGCCGAGAGGAGCAGTTGGAGCGACTGAAGGAACTCACGCGCTCGGAGACGCGGCGGTTCCGCCGGGGGAAAGTCGTCGTCGCGGGCTACGGCGAGGTGGGCACGACGGCCGCCGACGCCCTCGTCTCGGGCAACGTGCCCAGCGTCGTCCTCGACCGAGAGGACAAGCCGGGCGTGGACGTCGTCGGCGACGCGACGAACAAGCAGTCGTTCCTGTCGGCCGACATCGACGACGCGCAGAGCGTCATCCTCGCCCTCGACAACGACACCACGGCCATCTTCGCCACCCTCGTCGTCAAGCAACTGGCGCCGGAGACGGAGGTCATCGCCCGCGCCAACGACGCCGAGAGCATCACCAAACTGTACCGCGCGGGCGCGGAGTACGTCCTCGCGCTCTCGACGGTCAGCGGTCGCATCCTCGCGTCGAACCTGACCGAGGAGGAGGTCATCGCCCCGCAGTCGCAGGTCGAAATCGTCCGGACCACCGCCCCGCAGCTAGCGGGCCAGTCGCTCGCCGAGGCGGACGTGCGCGCCCGGACGAACTGTACCGTCATCGCCGTCGAACGCGACGGCGAACTGCTGACCGAAATCGGTCCCGACTTCGTCGTCCGCTCGAACGACGTGCTCGTCGTCGCCGGCACCGACGAGGACATCAACCGGTTCAACGTCCTCTGCGGCTGACTCGCCGCGCGCCCGACCTGATTCTCCGGCCGTCGCCCGCGTTCACTCCCGCGCCCGCATCGGGGCCGGGGGCGCGAGCGCCACCACCCACGTCGCGAGCGAGAGCGCGCCGATCAGTTCGGGGACGGCGACGCCCGGCCCGATGTCCGCGAGGAACCAGAGCGGCCACGCCGCCACCGAGACGGCGGCGAGGAGGAGCGACGCCCGCCCCGTCGTCGTCGCCCGCCGACGGACGCCGTCGAGTGCGAGCGTCGCGGCGAGGAGGACGAAGAAGGCGACGGCGACGGGGACGTGCGCCGCCGTGTCCGACGGGAAGGCCCCGACGCCGACCAGCGAGCACGCACAGAGCGCGTAGACGACGGCGACGGGGCGCGCCGAGCGCCGGAGCGCGCCCGCGTACCCGAGTGCGAGCAGTCCGCCGAGGACGAGGCCACCGTTGAACAGAAGCGCCGTCGGAGCCGCGACGCCGAGGTCCGAGAGCGCGCTCTCGCTCCACGAGAACGTCGGGGACACGGCGGTGGCGAGCAGGATGCCGCCGAGTGCGACGGCCGACCCGACGGCTCCGGCGAGGCGAGCGAGCGGCGAGGGGGCGGACTGATCAGTCACGGGTCGAGGCGGAGAGAAGCGACGAATCGTGACGAGAACGTCGGTCGGGGCGCGTTCAGAACGCGCCGGTGCCGAGTTCCGCGCCGACGTAGAGGACGACGACGAGGAAGATCCACACCACGTCCACGAAGTGCCAGTACATCGAAGCCGTCGTGACCGAGACGTGGCGTTCGGCGGAGTACTGCCCGGCCAGCGCGCGGACGAAGACGATGCCGAGGAGGACCGCGCCGAGGCTGACGTGCAGGCCGTGCAGGCCCGTCAGGCCGAAGAACGCCGAGCCGAACAGCCCGGAGGTGAACGTGAACTCCGAGTGGACGATGAACTCGTAGTACTCGTACACCTGTCCGCCGATGAACACCACGCCGAGCAGGAGCGTCAGCGCGAGTCCGCCGAGGAACTTCTTCCGGTCGTTCTTGCGGATTGCGACGTGCGCCCAGTGGAGCGTGAACGACGAGGCGATCAGGAGCGCGGTGTTGATGAGCACCAGCGACCCGACGAGTTCGGGGACGCCGACGAAGATGTCGGACCACTCGCCCGCCCTGATGTAGAAGTAGTAGCCGAACAGCGCGCCGAAGGTGCTGAGTTCGGAGCCGAGGAACGCGAGCATCCCCCAGCGGAGCTTGTTCGCGCCCTTCTCGGAGGCGTCGCGCGACCAGAAGTGACTCACGAACGCGTGGTACGTCCAGCCGTACAGTCCGGCGAGGAAGATGGCGATGCTCCCGACGAGGGCCCCCGGACCGACCATCGGACCGACGATGGCGTTGTCCCCGCGACTGAGGATGTAGAGACCCGCACCGGCGTAGATGCCGGCCGCGCCGACCGCAGTGACGAACGGCCACCAACTCGCCTCACCGAATCCGCGAGGCCAGTCCTCCACGGCGGGGAGGTGGTGCCCGTGGTCGTCGTGTGCTTCTTCGGTACCCATGGACGGGAGTAACCAGCGAACTACTAAAAATCCTCCCAAGTCGTGCCCGCCGGGGCGCGTCGCCCGTGGGGCACTCGGTGTCGTCGCCGGGGGTCGATTCGCGCACGACCGGCAGGCCGCCCCGGTCGCGTCAGTCCGCGCTCGTCGGGGCGCGGTGGTACGGTTGTGCGGCTATCTGCTCTCGCATCTCCCCGAGGGCCTCGCGCCCGCCGTCGCCGGACATCTCCGAGACGACGGCGAACACCTCCTTCCGGGAGACTTTCACGCCCGTCTTCGAGAGGGCGTCCTCGGGACGCGCCAGCAGTTCGCGGAGCGTTCCGACCGACAGCAGGAACGGCACGGCCCACGCCGCCAGCGTGTTGCCGTCCGTGGCGGGCACCGTCTCCAGGTACGTCTGCGCGTCGTCGAGGAACGACGAAGCGTGTTCGGCCGTCCGGCGAACGACCGAGGAGGCCGCCTCCTCGTGTTCGGGGGCGAGGACGTCCTCCTGCGGGACGCCCTCCGCGCGCAACCACTCCGCGGGCAGGTAGACGTTGTTCTCTGCGGTGTAGTCGTCGTACACGTCCTTCGAGATGTTGACGAGTTGCAGCAGGAGACCGAACTGCTCGGCGGTGTCGTAGAGGCGCCGGCGGCGGTCCGGGGCGATGTCGCCGCGGGTGACGAGGTTCGTGATGAGGTTGCCGACGGTGCCGGCGGCGTAGTAGCAGTACTCCTCGAGTTCCTCGCGCGACTGGATGCGCAGGCCGCCGGTGTCGTCGTAGCGTTCGACGAACTTCGCCATCCCTTGGACGAGTTCGCGCGCCGGCGGGAGAACCGCCTCGCGGACGTCGGCCGGGAGGCCTTCGAGGGTGCGAAGCGTTCGCGGGGCGTCGCGGACGACGCGCCAGTCTTCGTTCATCTCCTCGGGGAGGTGCGGTTCGACGTCGGTCACGAACTCCTCGACGTCGGTGTCGTCGTCGGGGTCGAGGACCGCGTCGTACGTGCGGAGGAGGTCCGCCTGCGCCGACGGCGAGATGTGCGAGGCGTCCTCGACGGTGTCTGCGATTCGGCAGACGAGGTACCCGACGCAGATGTAAGACGACATGGGTTCGTCGAGGACGTCCACGGTCAGTGCGAAAGTGCGAGAGACCCCCTGAACCGCCTCGTGACACCATTCGAGGTCGGTGCGGTCGACCTGGGGACGTTCATCCTGCTGAGACATTCGGAGTGTAACTCTCTACGGAATGGGGATTAAAAAGTCTCGTGGGGCAGTTCTCGCCGACGGAGAGACAACGTAAAGTGACGACGATGACAGACTCACGTATGGACTTCGCGCTCTCCGCAGAGCAGAGGCAGATTCGCGACATGGTGGCCGAGTTCGTCGACGAGGAGATTCGGCCCCGCGCCGCGGAGATAGACGAGACCGACGAGTTCCCCGCCGACCTGGTCGACGAGATGGCCGAGTTGGGGCTCATGGGGATGCCGTTCCCCGAGGAGTACGGCGGGGCCGGACTCGACTACCACTCCTACGCCATCGGTCTGGAGGAGATTTCCCGCGGGAGCGGCGGACTCGGCACCGTCGTCGCCGCCCACACCTCGCTGGCGGGCAACATGGTGTACGAGTTCGGGAACGAGGAGCAGAAGCGGGAGTACCTGACGCCCCTGAACACCGGCGAGGACGTCGGCGCGTTCGCCCTCTCGGAGGCGGGCGCCGGCAGCGACGTGCCCGCGATGGACACGACGGCGCGGAAGGAGGGCGACGAGTACGTCGTGAACGGCGGCAAACTGTGGATATCGAACGGCTCCGTCGCCGACACGGTGACGCTGTTCGCGAAGACGGACCCCGACGCCGACAACAAGGGTATCTCCTCGTTCGTCGTGCGCCCCGAGGAGGACGACGGGTTCGTCGTCGAGGGGACGGAGGACAAACTCGGCGACAAGGGCTGTCCGACCGCGGAACTCCGCTTCGACGAGATGCGCATCCCCGAAGACCGTCTCCTCGGCGAGGAGGGCGAGGGGTTCGTGCAGGCGCTGAAGACGCTGAACGGCGGGCGCATCACTATCGCCGCGCGCTCCATCGGCATCGCCCGCGCGGCCCTCGAAGACGCCGTCGATTACGCCGACGACCGAGAGCAGTTCGACCAGCCCATCGCGGAGTTCCAGTCGATAAAGCACAAACTCGCCGACATGGACACGAAGGTGCAGGCGGCGAAGCTGCTGATGCACAAGGCGGCCGACCTGAAGATTCGCGACGAGTCGTACATCAAGGAGGCCGCGCAGGCGAAACTCTACGCCTCCGAAATCAGCCGCGAGGTGGCCAACGAGGGCATCCAGATTCACGGCGGCTACGGCTACACGAAGGACTTCCCCGCCGAACGCTACTACCGCGACGCCAAACTCAACGAGATATACGAGGGGACGAGCGAGATTCTGCGCAACACCATCGGCGACCGACTGCGCAGCGAACGGTAACTACTCCGTTGCGTCGGCGTTCGCGTCGGCGCCGGCGCTCTCACCGTCGCGCCGCCGTTCGCCCCCTTCGACCCGTTCGGTCAACCAGTCGTAGTGCGCCTCGACGCCCGCCGCGCCGGGGTCGGTGAGTTCGTACACGTCGGCGATTCCCTCCGTTCTGCGGGCCAGATAGCCCTTCGAGACGAGGGCGTCGAGCGTCCCGTAGAACGACTGGGGGTCGAGTCGCGTCTCGTAGTGCGCCTCCAGTCGCGTCTTCAGTTTCTGCCCGCGGAGTTCGCCGGCGTCGTAGAGGATTGCGCAGAGGTCGCGGCGGCGACCGCTCTGGAACCACATACCGGGAGGTCGGCCGACGGGGTCACGTCACTTTCGTTCGCGGTCGGACGCGCCGGTCGGCGAACGCCCCCGCCGTCGGGACGGGCGCCGGCGACCGGCCCGTCGACGGTGTGGGGTCCTTCGTCCTCGCCGACTCCGCCCGTCTCCGAACCGATAGTTTCGATTACCGGCCCTCCCTAGAGGCCGTCATGACCGACAGCGAGGTGACGGCGAACGACATCACCGCCCGCTACTACGAGACCGGGACCGAACGCGTCCTCACGTTTGACAAGGGCGGGACCACCGCCGCCGTCGCGCAGAACCGCGAGGGCTACGCGATGCTGAAGGTGCGGCCGACCGCCGACGGCGACGAACTCGAACGCTACTACGGGTTCGACATGGCCTTGGACCACGCGGCCGAACTCCTCGGCGTCTCGCCGCACGACCTCCCGGTGCCCGAGGACGCCGAAGACATGGGGATGTAGGGGTCTCGAATCGCGCGGTACCTCCCCGGTGCAGGCGGTCCTCGGTCGACGGACGACAGATGCCATATCGGCCGTCTCGAGGGTGTGATACTCTTAATTACCGGCGATGCTAATACCGATGACATGAACGCATCGACGACCGGCACCGAAGCGGTTCAGGGACGGCACCGATGACCGAACACCCGGTGTTGCCCGCCGACGAGTCCGTACTGACCACCGTCGACGAAGCGGACCTGTACAAGGACAGCGGCAAGATCAAGAAGAAGCACTACAGGCGGGAACTCGAACGGCTTCAGGAAGAACTCGTCAAGCTCCAAATGTGGGTCAAAGACCAAGGTCTGCGGGTCGTCGTGCTGTTCGACGGCCGGGACGCGGCGGGCAAGGGCGGGACGATACACCGAATCACTCGCCGGACGAGTTCCCGGGTGGTGAAAGTCGTCGCACTCGGCAAACCCACCGAACGCGAGCAGAGCCAGTGGTACTTCCAGCGATACGTCGAACACCTCCCGGCGGCCGGTGAGATGGTGCTGTTCGACCGGAGTTGGTACAACCGCGCGACGGTCGAGCGCGTGATGGACTTCTGTACCGACGAAGAGTACCGCGAGTTCCTCCGCTCTGCGCCCGAGTTCGAGCGCATGCTGACTCGCTCGGGCATCATCCTCGTCAAGTACTGGTTCTCCATCAGCGACGAGGAACAGGAACGGCGCTTCCAGAAGCGCAGCAACGACCCGAAACGTCGCTGGAAGCTCAGCCCGATAGACCTCGAGGCCCGAGAGCGGTGGGTCGAGTACTCGCGGGCCAAGGACGCGATGTTCACCTACACGGACACGGACGGGTCGCCGTGGCACGTCATCAACGCCGACGTGAAGAAGCACGCCCGACTCAACTGCATCAGTCACCTCCTCACGCAGATCGAGTACGAGGACACCATGCCCGAACCGACCGAGTTGCCCGACAGACAGACGGACCCGAACTACGAGCGCCCGTCGATCGACAGCCAGAAGTGGGTCCCCGCGCTGTACGGGTCGAATCCTTCGGCGGCGGACGTCGAGCGGTCCTGAACCCGTCTCGACTACGTCCGGCACAGACGCGGCGACCGTCTCCCCTGTTCGACACGGGGTGCCCGCCGACTGTCGAGGGGGTCTGCGGAACCGACGTTTCAGTCGCGCCGCCAGTAGAACATCGGCCCGAGGAACAGGTACGCGAGGGCGAGAAACAGCAGTCCGAACGCGAATCCGCGGCCGAGGTCACCGACGAGGCGGCGACCGACCGGGCCGGTCAGGAGCACCGCGAGGGCCTGCACCACGCCCATCACGAGTGCGTCCTGCGCGTGCAGGTCGGGGTACGTTATCGTCGTCACCATCAGGGCCGCGAGGAGGTAGACGAGGGACACGAGGATCACGGGGTCGGTGAACCCCGCGAGGACGCCCGCCGAGAGGATGGTGGCCGCCAGCGTCGTCTGGACGCCCTCCGTCTCCGCGAGGTCGCTGTCGTAGGCGGTGTAGAGTCCGAGTCTGGTGACCGCCGCGGCGACGAACAGCGCCGACCCGAAGAGCGCGACGCCGACCCCGAGCGCGTCGAACGCCCGCGCCTCCCTGACCGCGACGGCGACGAGGAGGGCGGGGGCGACGCCGAAGGAGGCCACGTCGGCCAGCGAGTCGAGGTACTCGCCGACGGCCGTCCCGCCGCGCCGGCGGGCGACGACGCCGTCGAGGGCGTCGGCGATGGCCGCCAGCAGGATGAGACGCGCCGCGAGGGCGACGTCGACCGTCGCCGCGACGGCCGCGAGGAAGCCGAGGGCGGCGTTGGCGACGGTCACCGCGTCGGCCAGACCCATCTCGCCGACGAAGCGGGGCTTCATACTCTCGGCGTGGACGACCGACGCTTTACGTGTTTATATTCTGCCGCCGCCGACCGACCCGCGGTCGCACGGACCGCGACGAGTCCGCCCGTCGGTTTCGACGCGCCGACCGCGGCGCATTTAGCTCTCGACCCCCGAGGTTCGACCATGCAGGAACGGCAACGCGCCGACGGGCCGTCGCGGCGTCGGTTTCTCGCCGGTCTCGGCTCCGTCGCCACCGCGGGACTCGCCGGATGTGCCTCGGCCGCACAGGACGACTACGACGTGGGGATGACCGCAGTCGCGTTCACGCCGCCCTCGCTCACCGTCTCGGTGGGCGACACGGTCGTCTGGCGGAACACGAGTTCGCGCGGTCACACGGTCACCGCGTACGACGACGGCATCCCGGACGACGCCGAGTTCTTCGCGACCGGCGGGTACGAGGACACCCAGACGGCCCGCGACGCCTACCACAACGAACTCGGCGGCCTCATCGACAGCGGTGAGTCGTTCTCGCACACGTTCGAGGTGCCCGGCGAGTATCAGTACCTCTGCGTCCCCCACGAACCGCAGGGGATGGTCGGCACCGTCGTCGTCGAGGACGGCGGGAGCGAGACGGGAACCGAGTCGTAGCGAACCCGCCCCGCGTCTGTTCCGGGCCGGTCTCGCCTCTTCGCGCCTGTTTCGACTCTCGGTGCATCGGTTTCGACTCTCGGTGCACCGGCTTCGGCTCTCGGCTCGTCGGCTTCGACTCTCGGCGCGTCGGCTTCGACTCTTCTGGCCGACGCCGTCGCTACCGACGGTGAGAAATGGGAGAATCGGGTGTTCGAGCGTCGCGTCGATTACGCGTCGTCGACGGCGACGTCCTCTTCGTCCACGTCCACGGCGGCCTCCTCCTCGGCGGCGACCTCTTCGGGGCGCGCTTCGAGGGTGAACTTCTGGACCTCGACCCGGCGGAGCGGGTAGATGGTCTTGGCCTCGCCGTAGATGGCCGACGAGAGGTTCCCGCCGACGACGGCGCTGTCGACGAGTTCCTCGAACGTGCGGTCCTCGGCGGCGTCTTCGACGAAGTCGATCATGACTCGGCGAATCGCCTGTTCCTGGCTGCGGTCGGCCTTCTTCGTCGTGAACGCCACGGGCTGAATCTGGACGCGGTAGTCGTCCTTCGTCAGCACCGTGATGCTGGCCGAAATCTTCGACGCGCCGCGGCGGACGAGACTACGGAGGTAGTCCCGTGCGAGTTCGTGCTTGACGAACTCGGTGTACGCCGAGTCGCTGGCCACGTCGTTCACCTTGAAGGTGAGCTTCGTGTTGTTCGCGCCCTGGTCGCCGGTGAGGTCACCCAGCGTGACCTCGATGGTGCGACCGTCGACTTTCTCCGGTTCGTCAGCCATGGTCTCACCCAGTTCCTGCCGGTCGAACTGCTCCGGCGCGATAAGGGTGTACCATCGCTTGCCGCGTTTCTGCTTCGAGACTTGTCGTTCGCTCATATGTTGTGGGTTCGTGCTGTGTCGATGACGGCGTCGGCCACCGTCAGGTTGACCACGGTGTCGTCCACCGTGGACTGCAGCCCGCCGGTCGTCTCCCGTCCGATGGTCGTCACGAGGGTGTCGCCCTCGACGACCATCTCGATGGAGTCGGTGTTGTCCGGACGAAGCGCCGCCGCCACCCCGTCGGCGTCGGCGTGCGTCGTCCGCAGGCGGGCCGTGCGAGAGGGGGACGCGTCGGTCCCGGTGCCGTCTCGCTCGTTGTCGTCCGTCACGTCGATACCTCCCTGACAGCCGCGATTAGCTCGGCCTCCGGTGCGTCCGCGTCGAACCTGACGACCGCTCGCTCGGCGTCGCCCGTCCACGCGCCGTCGTCACCGCCGAAGTCGTCGGCGAGGGCCGACGCCGCGTCCGCCGCGCCGCGTTCGACCGCCGCGACGGCCGCCACGCCCTCGCCGACGACGAGCGTCGTCGGTTCCGGCGCGCGGAAGTCCCGGCAGAGTCGGGCGACGGTGTCGAGACGTCCCGGGTGCGTCGCCACCTCGTCGGCGGCGCGGACCACGTACACGCCGTCGTAGCGTCCCGTGTGGCCCTCGCGGAGCGTGCGGTGCGCGGCGGCGGCGTGGTCGCGCCACGCCGCCAGCGCGGGCGTCCGCGCGTCGTGGCCGAGTGCGAGTGCGACGCCGGTTCCGGGTCGCTCCCGAGCGACGGCGTCCAGCACGTCGGCGTAGCCGCCGAGCGTCGCGAACGGCGCGTCGGGCGTCGCGTACGGCCTGAGCGCGCGTTCGACCGACTCCGCGGCGCGCGCGGTGGCGTCGTCGTCGCCGGCCACGTCCAGTGCGACCAGCGACGCGAGCGTCCGGTGCGCCGCCGCGTCGAGTTCGGCGGGCAGGTCGAGTTCCGCGACGGCGGCGGTGGCCGCCTCCCGGTCGCCCGAGAACGACGCGTGCGCGAGCGTCGTGTGCGCGAGCCCGTCGGCCACGTCGGCGACGGGTGCGGCGACGCCGGGGCGTCGGTCGACCGCGCCCGTCTCCTCGGCGACGGCGAGCAGGCCGCCGTCCGTCGCGCCCGGGTGGTCGCCGGCGGCGACGACGCCCGCGAGTGCGAGCACCGGATCCGGTCCCGGTTCGCCCGCCGGCGTCAACGCCTCGGCGACGTCGTACGCGCGGCGACTCGTCGGCCCGTCGGTCGCGCGGAGCGTCGCGTCCGCGCCCGGGACGTCGCTTCCGACCGCGAGGACGACCCCGTCGTCGTCCGGCGCGCCTCCCGTCGCGGGGAAGGCGCCGGCGCGAACGTGGAACGGAACGCCCGCGCGTCGGAGTGCGCGAGCGAGCAGTCCCCCGGCGGCGAGTGCGTCGCCGTCGGCGCGACAGACGACGCGAACGAACGCGGCGTCGGCGAGCGCGGACGCGACGCTCTCGGCGGGGGCGTCCGGGGTCTGCGTCGGGTCGGGTCGTGCGGACATTCGGATTCGAGTCGGCGGCTTATTCGAGGAGTTCGACGGCGACGTCGTAGCTGTAGGTGAAGTCCTCGTCGAGTTCGTCGCCGCGGTAGTAGTTCACCAGACGGCGAATCTTCGACTCGGTGTTCTGGAGCGCCCGCTTGTTCTGCTTGTCCTGCGGGTTCTCCTCCATGTGCTCGCGGAGTCGGATGGCGCGCTCCATCAGGTTCCGGAGGTCCTCCGGCAGTTCGGGCGCGGCGTCGTTCTCCTCGAGGATGGTGGTGACTTTCTTCCCGGTCGCCAGTTTGACGTCCGGGACGGGCGTCCCCTTGACGCCCTCGTCACGGAGCTTCAGACCGATCTGACTGGGCTCGTGGCCCTGCTCCGCGAGTTCGACGACGCGGGACTCGATGTCGTCTGCGTCGACGTCGCTCCACTCCGGGGGTTCGTCTGCCACGGGCCTGTCCGAACCGGACTGGCCGCGGCGGCGGGTGTGCATTCGTGCCATTGGTAGAGATTGGAACGGCACAGACCGCAGAAAGGCGTGACTGGCGACCACGGTGGTCGCGCACTTCCGCAATCCCAAGCCGCCCGAGGCGGCGAGTCAGATTTGCGGCCGTGCTGTTCCCGTGTGTATCCACCCCCGACCGAGTGAAAAGGGTTGCGACACTGGCCGTGAGAAAACCGAGTCGAAGGCCTTAATACCGACACCGCGGAACGATTGGATGCGTTCGCGGGCTCGTAGATCAGTGGTAGATCACTCCCTTGGCATGGGAGAGGCCCCGGGTTCAAATCCCGGCGAGTCCACTCCGATTCTTCCGCCGTACCCAGGGAACACGACCGCACGGTACGTTCTCTGAGGCGGCTGGATTCGCCATTTCTGGCTTAGAGATTACTCCCTCACAGAAGGGAGTTCAACAGAATTTCAAGTGCGGGCCGCCGCCTGCTTGCGATTTTGTGAGGGAACGGAGGTGGTCGACGTGACCGTCCACGAGGACGCGAGCTACTGCCTGCGTCCCATCTGTGAGTTCTGCGGCTGTGAATTCGACCGTCCGGAGAAGCGCTGCGCGGCGCTCGAGGATGGGAGGTGTCAGCCGTGATTCGAAGGCCCCCAAAGAGGGTCCGTCACTGTTCCAAGGCAGTGACCCTCTTTGGCGCGCCGCTCCCGGCCTCGGGAGCTCCCAGACCACCAGAGGTGGTCCGGCGTGTGTGACCACTCGGTTAGACGCATTGAGCGTTACGACGCCGAGATGAGTTCGGCTAGGGACTCTGTCAACGAGACTTTGGAACATCTCGGTCACCAACAGAGTCGAAACCGCTTCAGGAACTACCGTAGGGTAGCAGTCGGAATCCTCTTGGCACGGTTCATCACCTCGAAGGAAACTGGAGGTGCTCAGCGGTGAGCCAGATCGATGTCGATGAACGACTTGCTGAGCTCACCGAGCGCCTTGATGCCCTCGAAGAGGAAAACGCGGAGCTTCGCGAAGAGCTGCACGAGAAAGACCAGCGCATAGAGCGTATTGAGGAGAACAATCAATGGCTCACGCAGTATGTCGCCGGTCTCGAAGAGGAAGTATTCGGTGACTGGACTGCTGGAACACTTCTCGCTGAACTGGGAGGTGATTCACTCGGTGACGTCGTTGCCGACCTAGTCGATGATGTCGAGGCCGTTCACGATACCGCCACACAAGAGACTCTCGAACGTAAGGTCGGACTGCTCCGGTCTGAGCACGGGGCCATGTTACGGAAGCTCGCCGAAGAGAGCGGCGTTGACCTCGGAATTACTCACGGGGACATCATCACAAAGGTCCGCGAGGAAGGTATCGATTCGGCTGGCATCGGACATCGGGTCTACAAGAAGCACCGTCGCGCCGAGATCGTCCTCTCGAACATCGAAGACTGGGGGAAGACACGGACTGTCAACGGCATAACCACGTACCGACTCGAACGGCCAGACGTCCGTCGGTTCCTCAATTCCCAGCCCGACGTCGACATCACCCTTCAGTCGAAGAACGTCGGTGATGTCTTCGACGCAATTGAGGAACTCGCTGAGGGCTCACCTCGATACGTCTCACGGAGAAAGGAAGACGGCACCGACACGCTGTACGTCGGTTGGATCACCAACCGAGGCGAGTCCCAATGACTGTAATGTATATTACGCCCGTCGTAAGGTCGGCTCAACGGAGTCCAGTAAGCCGCACCGTTCTCGCTCATCCTAAACCACCACCAAACTAAATCTCACCCCTACTGCACCGCAACCGCACTTGTACTAGCTCCTTTCGTTAGCTGTAAGGCTGCCGACTAACTCGCCGCTAACTCGCTTGTCGCGGCGAGTTAGCTGTTCGACTATCTTACGACGGGTGTAAGATGAGAACCCTATCCCATTTCGTCGTTATCGAGTTGTATGCTGGTTTTATGTATCTCGAATAGAAGTTCCCCTCAATGACCACCCTCAAGCAGATCACGAAAGATGATATTGCGGGATGGGAGACCCTCAAGGATGTCGCATCTACCTTCGAGAAGCGCGGGCTGAAAGTTCGTGAGACCCTCGGCGAGGACAACGAACTCGTCCTCCAGCTCACCGACCGTGAGTTCATCGTTCTCGTCGAAGCGGGGCCAGGGGAATCAGCCTCAGACTTCAAACCCGACGACCGGCGGCGCCGAACCAACCTCGTCGCTACCAACGACTACGAGGAGTTCACGTTCCTCACCCGCATTCGAGCGCTCGACGGACAACAACACGGGCGCATCAAACACCAAAAGCTCTCGTTCACGAAGGAGCAGATGACCAGCAAGGGAGGCGAGAAGAACACCATCCTCCAGAAGCTCAACAGCCTCGAGTACGGATCTGCGGCAGCGATCTACGACGACCTCTACGATACCAAGCAGGTCGTCAAAGAGTTCTACCAGCAGTTCGAGACGCTTCGCACCGACCTCGTCCAGGAGGTCGCCGGCATCCCCGACGACCGCGGTGACGCGAAGCAACGGTACGTGCAGGTGACGCTCGACCGGATGATCTTCCTCTACTTCATCCAAGAGAAGCGCCTGCTCGACCGCGACCCGAACTACCTCCACGACCACCACAAACAACGCGTGGATGACGGCGAGGACGTCTACGAAGAATTCTACGAGCCGCTGTTCTTCGACTTCCTCGCCGAGAACAAGAAGAGCACCGAGTTCGGCGCACTCCCGTACCTCAACGGTGGGTTGTTCTCGAAGAACCCTATCGAGGAGGAGTTCGAAGACGCTCGCCTCGGTGAGACGACCAAGCAGACCAACGAGCTGTTCGGAGACATCCTCGACTTCCTCTCGGACTGGAACTGGAACGTGGACGAGCGGCTCGACATCGTCGATCCGAAGAACCTCTCGCCGGCCATCCTCGGGCACATCTTCGAGCAGACGGTCAACCAGAAGGAGATGGGGGCGTACTACACTCCTGAGGAGATCACCGGGTTCATGTCCCGCCGGACGATTCACCCGTACCTCCTCGACCAGCTGAACGAGGAAGTCGGTGCCAACTACGAGGAGATTGACGACGTCTTCGGGTTCCCCGCTCCGGACGCTGAGAGCGGTGTGGAGGCGCTAGCCGACGGCGGGGCAGTCACGGCACAAGTCCCGACAGAAAACGTCGAGACACGGCATGTGGAGACGTTATACCACGACTTCCTGAAGGAGGTTCGCGTCCTCGACCCTGCCGTTGGTAGCGGGGCATTTCTGCTCGCCGCTCAGGAAGTGTTGCTGGACATCTACATGCAGTGCATCGAGTTCTTCCAGCAGGTTGAAGACGAGGGGAGAGCGTGGAAACTGGAGGAGCGCACAGTTGAGGAACTGGAACGAATCGAAGAAGGGCGAGGGAATCCCTCGTTATACGCCAAGCAGTCAATTATACTGAACAATCTTTACGGAGTAGACATCGACGAAGGAGCCGTTGAGATTTGTAAGCTCAGATTGTGGCTGTCGATGGTCGCAGACATAGAGGACGAACCGAACGAAGTCGAGCCTCTACCAAACATCGATTTCAACATAAGGGAAGGCAACTCATTGATGGGGTTCACAGACCTCGTCGAAGTCAACGATGATGGCGACGCTCCACTCTCAAACTGGGGGGGTGGCGTTGGTGAAGGCGTACGTGAGATGTATGATGATGTTATTGATGCTGTGAAGTCTCATCGGAGTGCGTCCTCATCAACTGAGGCATCAGAGGCCCGAAGACGGGCTGAAGCACTGATTGATGAGCACCAGAAAAAGCTGAACGAAAAGATACTGGAAAGGTTCAAGGATGCCAATATCAGTGAGATCAGTGCAGACAACTTGGAGCAATTCAAGCCATTCCACTGGGTTCTTGAATTCGCTGTGGTTTACGAGTCTGGTGGGTTTGATATCCTTATAGGTAACCCACCGTGGCGAGCGTTAACCCCCGACAGAAATCGATACTTCACTCAATTCGATCCAGGGTTTCGAACACTCCCTGCGAGCCAAAAAGAAGACCGTATAGAAGAGCTCTGCGAGGACGAAACAATCGCTGAAGGATGGCAGCAGCACGAGGAAGATATTGACCGTCTCAGAGCCTATTATGGTGAGAACCCAGACTACCAACTCCAGAGTCCGGAAGTTGGAGGGCAAGGGACAACAGACCTTTCAATGCTCTTTTTAGAAAGAGCATTCCAGCTGAACTCAAACGAGGGGTACACCACATTCGTACTCCCCGGGAAGCTCTTTACCGGAATGTCTTCTGGAGACATCCGTGAACACCTGCTAACCAAGACACGGCTAGACTACATCATTGGATTCGAAAACAAGGGTATCTTTGACATTGACGACAGGTACAAGTTTGGTATTGTCTCATTCAAAAACTCTGGAACTACCGAACAACTGCGAGCAAAGTTCCTACAACGAGACCTTTCGGTTCTTGAAGACACGGACAGCTTGCTAAGTATCCCAGCCGAGGTTTTAAGAGATTACTCCCCTCGAGCGACCATTTTCCCACAAATTTCGAATGGCCGCGAGTTGTCTGTCATGAATACGATTGTCGATCACGCCCCAATTAGTCAAAAGCTGGATGACAAATGGGATATAGACATCTACGGTGAAGAACTCCATCGGACACGCGATTCGGAATACTTTGTGGAGTCTCCTGAAGAAGGCGATTACCCCGTTTACGGTGGCGGGAACTTCTGGTTGTTCGCGTACGACAATACGTTCGTAGACGATCTTGCAGACATCGAATATTGGGGTGTTGATGAAACACGAACAGACCACCCAAGTGCCAAATCCCGTGTCAGAGGCAAGAACGAAAAGCGTCTCAAGAAAGCAATCTTCGAGGCCTTCAATGGGACAGGTTCTCAGATTGGGTTTGTAAATGACCTGCTGGAACGCCACAGGGGAGATGGGCTCAAAGAGGACGATGTCCTACTAGACTGTACTACCCATCGGATCGCTTTCCGAGACGTTTCAAATAACACCAACGAGCGGAGTATGGTCGCTGCAATACTTCCAAAGGGAGCTGTTTGTCACAACAAAGCACCTACCATTCGGCCATACAGCATCGAGCCAAAGAAGGAGGATTTGTCTAAAGAAAATCTGCACGACATGTATGCCAGGAAATTCACTAACTCTGAACTATTCGCCGCTCTGGGCCTTCTTAATAGTATCCCATTCGACTATATTGTTCGGACAAAGCTGGATACCACAATGAGTGTCAATGCTATTGAAGAGTCTCAAGCTCCACGATTGTCTGAAGGGAACGACTGGTTCAATTACATCGCAGAACGGTCGGCTAGACTGAACGCGTATGGTGAGGAGTTCACTGATGCTAGAAAAGAAATGGGGGGTATTGAGCCTGCAACTCAAGAAGAGACTCGAGACGAGATTCAGGCGGAGGTTGATGCTGCTGCATTCCACGCCTACGGTTTCGAAAGGCGAGATGTAGAGTTCGTTCTTGAGAACTTCCATAGGGTTTCGAGTCCACGCATCATGACTGAGGAGTACTTCGACATGGTGTTTGAGAAGTTCGACCTGTTAGAGGCGGAAGGGCCCTTCAATTAACACCGGAATCATCCTGTCCACAAGCAATGGTGTACCACGTCAACGACAAAGGTGTCACCGCACTCGAACCCACCAGCTTCGATGCCCTCGACCTGACCGAGGCTGACATCGAAGAGTGGATCATCGAGACACCCTCGATACTCGACGAAGACCTACTCGTGGTCGCCTCCTAGTACGCCAAGTTCGACCGAACTGCCGAACGTCCCGACGTGTTGGCACTCGACCCCGATGGGAAGCTCGTGGTCATCGAACTGAAACGGGATAGCGCCGACAAGACGACCGACCTCCAGGCCATCAAGTACGCGAGCTACTGCTCGACTATCAGTGCCGAGGAACTCCAGCAGGACTACCGAGCGTTCTGGAACAACCGCCGCGACGAGGATGACCAGCTCACACCCGAAGCGGTCGGCGAGCAGTTCAGCGAGTTCCTCGGCGAGGACGTCGCCACTACTGAGGACGGCTACGCCGATTTCGTCCTAGACGACCGGCCACGGATCTTGCTCGCCGCAGGAAGCTTCGCCCCGGAGATTACCACGCCCGTCGTCTGGCTGGAACGCGAGTACGGGATGGACATCACATGCATCGAACTAGACGTCCACCAACGCGACGAGGAGGTGTTCGTCAGTGCGCGGCAGGTGCTTCCGATTCCAGAGGCCGAGGAATACATGGCCAAACGGCGGCAGAAGGAACGACAACAGAGTCGGTCGTCGAGCCGGGCAGATCGGGCGATCACTGTCTTGTTAGAGGCGGGACTCGTCGCGGAGGGGGACATAGTCCTCTTCGACGACGAAAGCCTACCAGACGACGCTGAGCGCGAGTACGGCCCGGACGACGACTTCTGGCGTGGTCGAATCACGGGGAAGACTGGTCGGAGTGACAACGTCGAGTGGTTGGAGAACGGTGCAGAGTACTCATTCACCGCCCTTGCCCAAGAGGTGCTTGAACGGGCGACTGGTCGTGAGTTCAACGTCAATGGCTATCCCTACTGGATACACCCTGAGCATGAGATGAGCCTGTCCGATCTCCGACGGTCGAAGGTTGGTGACATCGATTGGTGAGGTTGTGAATGAAGAGCGTTGAGCCTGGAGATAGAGCCCGCATCGACATCCCCCAATTGAGATGACCCAGACTTCCAGTATCGCGGCGAGTTATCGAAGTACTCGGGTGTGATGGGGCGCAACCACTGGTGACGAGCAAGACTCGTTTATCTACCGAATTCGGCTAGATTCAGGTGGCCAAGTGGATGTGAGGTGGCGTGACCTACGTCCCTGACCCGAGAAATTCGCGAGCTTCTGCAGAGAGTCTCAAAGCACAAGGCAGCGGTTTGCTGTGATGTTGGAGTTAGTGTATGATCCCGCCAGAGCTATCGATTACACTTTCCTCCAACAACGAGCGCAATCTTCATCATGTAGGAAGAAGAGAATATATCATGGTAGAGGTAGTGAAGGAGGGGTTCTTGAATGAAGATATTCGGGAACGCAAGTCATCTCGGATGTTCCCTGAGGACGAATATGAACGAATACTCTCAGCTGTCGAGGATGCGCCAGATAGTGTATTTGAGACAGATCAACGGACTCTGGACAGCCACGTAGCAGATGCAATCCCCGACTATTACTTCGAAGAAGATGCGGCGTCAGGCCGGAATTCGAAGTGCAAATTGTGGACTCCAGACTTCGACCATAGTGTAGACCTATATCACCCAGAAGAACGGATTGCCATTGAGATTGAAAAGAGCCAACAGAAACGCGTGAGCGATGACATACTAAAGTTCGTCAAGGGGGGGAAGACGCAACGGAACAACCGTAAGAAGGTCGAGTTTGGATGTCTGATTGTCCCTGTGAATTGGGGGAGCAAAAATAACAATCTCTACAACGAAGCCATGCAGTGTATGCGGTTCATCAGGAGCGTGCTACACGTTGAGGATATCGCAGTAATCGGATATCGAATTCAATAAGTGTGAATCACTGGCCGATAACGCCCCAACAGATGAGGCGAGCCTGCACAGCACTCTCGCCCACCAGCGTCGTCTGGTACTCGGCAGATGCTTCGATGTTGTTCTCAATGAACGCTTCCAGTTCGACAAGGAACTCCTCAACGGGCCAGTCACCAAGTGATGTGTAATCAGGGTGTTCGCGGAACGTCTCTCGCAACACGCGGTCTTCGTCCGAGTGTTCGAGTTTCACCTTATCCAGTTGGTCGAACAGTGCGTTCGTCCAATCACTAACCGTATCGTATCCGTCTACAGGTGCTGGCTGGTTTCCATATTGTGGAAGGATCCGCATCTGCATCATGTCGAGCAGCATTTCCTGTGTGGCTGACTGCCCTCCACCACTGAATACCTCCTCAACCTGCCCTTCACGTATCTCCTCTAACCGCTCGGAGAGATGCTCCTCGATAGACTCTCTGTTCGCAACCACTCTGTCTGTATTCCCCGAGAGCTGCTCCCCCTGGGTATCGGGGGTGATGGATAGGGCACCGACTGGTCGCTCTTTGAGGTCACCGCTAAATGGTTTGTAGTAGAATGCCCGCCGTACCCGTCCAAGCGGTGCATCCTCAGGTTCACCCGTCTCTTCGTTCTCGAACCACAGATGTACAAGGCCGAACACACCCGGACGCGGGCCACTATCGTGGCCAACGGCGTTCGTATAGAGGAAGTCACGTTCGTCGGTCGGCTCCTCGAAGTAGTCCTCCGCGAACTCGAAGTCGTCCGAAGACAAGCCGTAGTCGTCGTTCAGTTCCTCCTTGAGCAGCACGCGCTCGAACGCTGCGTTCTCGTCGCTCCCTGCGTTCCGTAGTAGTGGATTCTTCGAGGTGTCGTCCAGCTCGTTGTAGTCCGTCACCTCACGAGATTCCCGAATCGACGACTCGATCTCCTCGATCTCGAGTTCTCCGATGGTCTTCTCAGTCTCAACACCAGCCTTCTCAAGCACCGCATCCTCGTTCGGGTCGAGGATGTTGTTCTCCTTGCCGACGATGAGCGCGATGTCGTTGATCTTCGCCTGCAAGCGCTGGAGGAGCTTGATCGCCGCCTCAATGTCACCGTCGGGATAGAAGTTGTGTACGTACTTGTCCGCTGTCGAACCGATGCGGTCGATGCGACCGACACGCTGGACAATCCGCATGGGATTCCACGGCAGGTCGTAGTTGACGACGACAGAGATGTCTTGGAGGTTCACACCTTCACTGAGAGTGTCCGTCGCGACGACGTACTGCAACTCTGTCTCGTCACTCTCGGCTAGCGTCTGCTGGTATCCCGACGCCTCTGGAGCGAACCGTTTGATGACGTCTTGCTTGTTCTCGTCGCCACCTTTGACGACCGCACTGTTCTCCATCGTCATGGGTGACGACTCGTTCTCGACGAGTGTCCGATGGACGTAGTCCGCAGTCGCGCGGTACTGCGTGAAGATGAGCACCTTCTGGTCGTACCCGTTCAGAACGTCGGCTAACCGGTCGATCTTGGGGTCACGGAACTCGCGGAGAGCAAACACTGCTTGGTAGAAGTCCAAGGTAGCGGTGTCGGCTTCACTCAGATCATGTCGGGGATAGAGGGTGGGGTTGGGGTCGTCTTCAGGCACGTCTGGGAGAACTGCTGCACCGTGATCGGCGAGCCACTGCTCCAGTTCGACCTCCATGTCCGCTATCGCCCCCGAGTCTCGAGCCACACGCCCGATGAATCGTGAGAGGAAGTACGCGAGGAGGGTGAGGTCTTCGCGAATGTACGTCTTCACCTCTCCGACCGTGGCATCGGCTAGCTCGTCGTCCGCATCACCCCCATCGGCTCGAAGCGCACCACTGTCGAAGCCGAACTCCTCGAGTGTTTGTTCCAGGTCTTCAACTGCGTCTGCTCCCTCGACGAAGTCATCCAGTGTCGAACCAGCCTCGTCGGTGTCGAATGTGCGTAGGACGTCGATGTCTTCGTCCTCTGGTAACCCCTCAAGGAACCCAAGGAGCGCCCGTTCACTCTCGTGGAGGGTCTGCACCGACTGGACGAATGCATAGGTAGACGACTCTAGCCGTTTCAGCAGGTTGAGTTTGTAAAGCGCTTTCAGTGTGCTCCCTGCTTTGGGATTCTTGATTGTGATGTGTGGGAGGTGGAGGGCGTCCATCACGTCAGGCAGCATCCGATAGATTGGCTGGTATGCAGGGGGGAGCGAGTACTGCTCCTTGTTGAGCTCTGGCGGCTTGAAGCTCATCTCGAACTCGTCCTGATCGGTCAGGGTGTCCTTGACGTGCTTCCGAGTCCGAAGCACCATCACCTCGTTGAGGATTTTGGAAATCTCCTGTGAGTGGCGCTTGAGTTGCTCGGTGATTTGGCGTTGGTCTTCCTCGGAGGCTTCCTCTTTACCAGCGGCAATTCGCTTGCGCTCGGCTGCGAGGTCAATGTAGTCGTCGAAGGCGCTGAACTTCAGCGACGCCTTGTTCATGAGTTCGTTTTCGTCGGTAAACAACCCGATGAGGTTCTTGAGGTCGCTCGCCGAGTTGTTGATCGGCGTCGCAGTCAGCATGATCATCGTGTTGTTCCGGAGAAGCCGAACGTTCGCGTGTCGTCGAGTTCCCTTGTAATCGTCGTCGTCAACCGGGTTCGGTCGCCACTTTCCGTGGTTCCGGAACCGATGTGCCTCGTCGATGAGCACAACCTCGAATCGGTTATCGAGGGCGTTCACCTCCTCATACGTGAGGTTCTGGAACTTGCTGATACTCATCACCTGCAAGTGTTCACCGTCAACTTCGAGACCAAAGAATGGTTCTCCGTCTTCGTCAGTAGCGTCTTGGAGGAGATCACGCCACTGATCAGTTAGGTTGGCTGGGACGAGGAGAAGGCAGCGGTCACCTTGCTCACGGTAGTCGTAGAGGAGTTCGCCCCCGATGAACGACTTGCCAAGGCCGACGGAGTCTGAGATGATACAACCGTTATACTGTGAGAGTTTTGTTTTTGCACTCTCATACCCGAGCGTCTGGAAGTAGTAGAGAGGACTATCTCGAACACTGACGTTGCCGTTCAGCTCGTCATAGGCTAGGAGCTTGTACATCTCGAAAGGCTCCAGGTATGTACCGTACTCCTCGTCAACGTCGTCATCATCATCCTGCTTCCCTTTCCAATCTTGGTACCGTCCACTGTTTTCAATGACCGTAACAATCTCTTCGCTAAACTCCTCAGCCTTCGACCACTGATCGTCGAACCATCGCTCGAACTCCCTTGCGTCACCCTGTTCTTGACTGGTCAGGTTGAGCTCGACGTTGTGACGGTGACCACTCTGTGAGAAGTTAGATGACCCAACAATGGTCGCAGCCGCGCGACGGTCTTTTTCACCCTCACGTGTCTTTGGATCCTCCGGAACAGCCCGGAAACAAGCTCCCTTCGCGTGGAAGTATCCTTGCTCTGGGTTCCGAACCCGAACGTCAACCTGGCCACTTGCGATATAATCCTTGAGATTGTCCAAGCGTTCCACCTGAGCGTTATTTAGACCCGAGATGTCTTCCTTTAGCTCCTCACGAAACTGTTCACGGAGCGTCTGGCCCTCTTCTATCTCGTCAGAGGTACGCTGGTCTGTTTGCCGTCCCATGAGGATGCGGAAGGGAGCTCGCTCCATCTGCTCTGGATCACGGAGATTTGCAAGGTCTTCCTTGACAAGGTCGAATCCAGAGAGGTAGAAGTACCCAGTTGCGACACGAATTTCTTCGCACTGAGGGATGACCTTCTTGTAGACGTCCTCCAGCGTCGAGTCAGTGTTGTCGACGAGTGGATCGAGAGAAAGCATTGGATGATCTCGCATCAGCATACTGACTAAAGAAAATATCCATTGAATTCGCCATCCACGACCGCGTATTCATCTAGTTGCGAGGCGGTACTACTCAGCAGTCCCTCCCGCTCTCATTGCTTCACCAATTCTCGTTTCTGTTGGTTCCGCAAGATACGGCTCAATTGCTGAGTAGTCAGACCAACCCCCGATACTCATCATCGTCCGCACATCGACTTGGCGCTCTACGAGGTGATAGGTTGCCCACGAGCGGCGGAGGTCGTGGGACGATACTGATTGCCAGCGCGGTTCACTGAGGTCGTTGAAAACTTCGTGAGCAGCTTCCTTCACCCAACGTCGTACTGATGGAGTGCTTACGTCCACCCAAGAGTCAGAGGAGTTCATTCCCTTTTCTCGGCTGTATTTGTGGATATCCTCGGCGACGTGATCGGGCATCCAGGCATCACGGATCTTTCGGTGACCTCCTTTGGTATTCTTCCCGCGAATCTCGAATAACCATATATCTCCCTCTTCAGAGTATCTAAGATGTCTGTCGCTGGGATAGCTCACCTCAGATGCTCGCAGGCCACATCTTCCCATCAGCTGTAATGCAATCTCTCGCTTCCACCCGTCTTCGCCGGCTGCACTCTCAAGAAGATTCAATTCATTCGGAGAGAGCCAGCATTTCGTTATGTCGTCGGCATCGTCGACGCGAACCATAATCGAGTATTGCAGACAACTCGACTAGTTCTTTCGGTGGACCCACTTCGATTGGAGCTGAAACAGGGCTAATTTCCAACCACGTAATCGGGTTTTACAATAAAGCGTTCACACAATGACGAGCGATCTCACCGGCGGATTCTAGTGAATCTCTCCATCCACCTTCCTAGCAGTCCACAACTGAATACAGTTAGCGGTTCGAATAGGGGGTACGGATTATCTGAAGGGGGCACAGAGAGAGGAATAGTTCGCGTCGAGGAGTTCACGATTTCGTCCGCCATCTCCTTTCCCTGCTAATCTCCAATGCTCACTCCCGTTCTTATCTTGGACGGGCATATAGAAGTCACCGCTGTGGAGTTCCTTGTCAGGGACGACGTAGTATTCCTGAGCCTTCGCGCCGAGGAACGCGTGAACCAACGCGGGCCCACGTATGCGTAACTCGTCATTCTTCCGTACGGACCCTCCCCAGAAGTTGAACGCCTTGCTGTAGTGCATCCACACGAGTGCGTCGCCGGACTCGGTTCGCGCTGTGCAAACGTTTCGTTTCTGTCCGTCTGTCACGGTGTTGATGTCGTTGCACTCCCGCAATTGTTTCTTGAATTCCTCACGTCGCTTATGCTGGCCCATTACACGGTTTTGCTGTGTTTCGGTCACGGACGCTGGCTCATCGTCGTCTTTACTGAAGTCGTCAAGACCCATTGACCCACTAAACACGAGTTACCGTAAACGGTTAAATTTTGCCTCACAGACCCTCTAGAGCGTATTCTACTAGCGTCTAGCGCCTAGTTCTCCAGTACACTAGAGAGGTGGCAGGCTGGTTGCCTATCAGTATCAAACGATATTTCCTAGTGGCCGCTCAGGCGAGACTCGTACCATTCAACCTTACAACTAGGTCATGATCGACAGATAATGCTATCCAAATTTGATGATATTAACAAATTTGTACGACAGCTAAGTGATTGATTCGCGTGTTATACTCAAATCGGCCACGAACAAGTTTTCATCGAGTGGTGGTTTCAACTCGCTCAATCCTCGACCGGGGAAGTCTTCCGGTCGTATCGGTCTATTAGCAGAGAGAGCTTGTCATCTGCAGACAACTTCGAGATGTCTACGTTGATTGTTCCTTGTAGTGCGTTATCGATTCGTGCGACCGTTCTTGGGTCAAGACGAGGGTATTCGTCAGGCCGATCCTGAGAACTTTGGTCCGTCTCTCCTCGTTTTCTGGAATCAAACCCCATACAGGGGTTTCACAGGCCCTATACATGTATTCTACCACCTCCGTGATGGTGAATTAACCGCGTAACGCGGGTCAGACACGACAAGATAGATTTGGAAGGCCTTGTTGAAACCCTCTACTTGTGATAGGTTTCAACAGTCCTCCTGAATACACAGCGCGAGTCGGCTGGAGCCGAGCGGGGGACTACGGTGGGCGGAAAAGTCACCGGCAGACCACCGGACACCGAACCGGTTTTCTTACTGCCAGGCCGGCCTTGGGCCATGGCATCGGACGACGAAGCGGAGTCGTCGATGGACGAGGAGCGGTTCGCTCTCGGCATCTCGCTCGGGGTGTCGCTGGGCGTTTCGTACGGCATCATGTCCGACAACTTCGGCCTGGGTATCAGTCTTGGCCTGGCCGTCGGCGTCTCGCTGGGGCTGCTGTGGGGGCAGGCCGCCGAGAGCGAGTAGAGGAGTAACGGGTGACAGCTCGGCGTGCCAAGTGCATTGTTTGTCAACAAACAGGAGCAACCGCGATTTTCGGAGGGCTTCCATCCAATCAGGCTACTGGACGTACCTGTAACTTCCCGAGGATTTCAACAGAGCCATTTTGGAATTATTATTGGAACCAAGTGCTTTATAGGCTGGGCTTGACCTGCGGCCCAGATTTCTCGGCCTGGGTCTGACCTGCTCTTGAACTGGTTCAGACCTGCTCTTGAACTGGTTCTGACCTGATCCGTTTGTTGTAGTGCGTTTCCGGATGTGGGGCAGCCCTTGCTAGCAGCTACGAAACCCAATCCCGGGCACCAGGGATCTCACGATCCTGTACCGAGGCCCCAAATACCTCGGAAGATCAGTTGCTCACTCGAACCCACGATTGTCGTGTTGGTTATCAGACGCTCTTGAGTCTTCACTCCGGTGTCTCGATTCATCCCGAACGAATTCCACCATCTCCTCAAAACTAATTCTACGGCAATGAATCAGATATTCAACTTCCTTGTTTGAAAGTGGCTTATCGGATCTGAACTTTGACTCTAATCGGTCAAGGTTTACATCGGGATCAGACACCGTGATGTTAACATCGACATCCCGAACCGTGCCGATGCTACCATATGCATCTTCAAGTCCCTCCTCAACGAGACTCTGGATAATCTCTACCGAGTGTACGTCTTCTGATTCAAAGAAATCAAGACCCTCAAGGGACTCAAACAGGCATTGATAGCAGAACGCGTGCATACTTCTAAATCCGCCAGTCATTATCGGAGGCACGTCTTCGTTGACTTCGACGATATCCCACTCTAATTCCGGAGGTCCTAGCTCCTCCCCTTGATGATGCCTCATTATGGGTGATCGGCCATCCGAGGACAGCATTACCTGAAGTCGGTCTTTTGGCTCCATGTGTGCAAACAGAAGTGAGAAATCGGTAATTGCACTACGGACACGTTTTCTTATCCGCATGCGTTGATTTCGATTTGCTGCGTCGCTTTTAGATGAGTTTCCTCGGAGGTATTCGATGTCACCGTTAGTTAGAATCCCGGCAGTTCTATCTGACATAGGTGCGTAACAATGCTCTGTTACGAAACCAATCCCTATTATCCCTCCCGGCACTGTATCAAATGATGCCCACTGAATCATCCATCCCCTGTTCAAAAGGAACTCGCGACTCTGTCAGGGCCCTGAAACGGGGTGGGCAAACGTATGACGAACTGTTGCAGCTAATGGTCACACAGTATGACCCAGACGCTCCAGCATAGTACTCTCTAAGAGCAGCCCGAACGGTTGTTCCGGTCTCATGTTCACTGGTTCCGGGTTCCGTTCGAACCACTCAGCAAGGTCGGAGCAGCAACGGACGTGCTCCTATCCAAAGATTAGTCTTTGGGAGTAAGAGCATTTGGGTCCGTTGTCTGCACTTCCGATTCGCGGTCAAATTAGCAATACACCAAGATAATGGTTCAGACACCTGCTGCCCAAAAATGCACCCAACAGAATAGCTCAGATGACTCGTTTCATTCGCAGATCACTTCTCGTGCTGCGCAGATCGAATCAGGGTGGTCCGATTGAGCGGATCAGATGAGCGTCGAAGCACATTTCGTGAAGCAACGCCACCACAAAATCGGGGTTCCATGAGTGACGGACTTACACCCACGATGCCTGCCGAGGCCGTGGAGTGGTACCTCGCCGAGCGAGAGCCCGAACTCTCGGAGAAGACGTTGCAGAACCAGCGATATCGACTCGAACAGTTCCTCGCGTTCTGCACCGAACACGAGATGGACAACATGAGCGCGATCACGGGACGGGACATTCACCGTTTCCGTGTCTGGGCAAGCGAAGACATTCAGCCAGTCACGCTGCGTGGCTATCTCCAGACGTTCCGTGTCTTCCTCGAGTTCTGTGCGGCTATTGAGGCCGTCGAACCGGGGATGCGCGAACGCGTCCAGATCCCAGAAGTCGAACCGGAAGACGAGGCGCGTGACGAGCACATCGCGGCAGACAGAGCAAGAGACCTGCTCGAGCATCTCGAGAGATTCTCTTACGCTAGCCGCGACCACGTCGTCCTCGCTCTCTTCTGGCACACGGGGATTCGACTCGGGAGTCTTCGCTCGTTCGACGTCGGGGACTTCGACAGAGACACGATGTGTCTCGACCTCCGACACCGTCCGGAGACTGGCACGCCGCTGAAGAATAAGAAGGCCGCAGAGCGGTCTGTCGCAGTCGGTTCCCACTACTGCGACGTGATCGCGGACTACATCGAGCACAACCGGCACGAAGTCACCGACGACCACGGCCGCAGTCCGCTCATTACGAGTTCGCGAGGTCGGCTCTGCGACGGAGCCGTCAGAGAGGCGATCTATCGGATAACCCAGCCGTGTGAGACTGGCGGCTGTCCGCACGACAAGGATCCGGCAACTTGCGAGTACCGACGACACGGTAAGCGCGCTGGTTGCCCATCGTCACGATCGCCTCACGGCATTCGTCGTGGATCGATCACCGACCATCTGCGCAACGGTACGCCGCAGGAGGTCGTCTCCGAGCGGTCGGACGTCTCGAAGGACATCCTCGACCTGCACTACGACGAGCGCACCGAGCGAGAGAAGATGGAACTTCGACGCGAGTTCCTCGAGGGATAACGCATGACGAACTCCACTCCACGACCGATGGGTCGACGTTCTACCAGAGCCTCGGCAGGCAACCGTATTGACCAAGGCCCGGCGAGTCCACTCGGTTTCTACAGAACTAAATTGGACAGCCAGCGCCGTATCTACCACTGAATACGACCACGACCGAAGGGCAGTTGCTACCTGAAATCGGCAAGCGCGTCCGAAGGCATTTGCACCCTCTCGAACGGTCGTACCCGTGCCGGTCATGGGTTTCACTCAGGGCTGCAATTCTACGATAGTAATCTTTGCCCCCGGCCTCCTCGGATGATGACTCGATTAGACAGATGACGTCGAGATTGTGCGCTCAGGTACTGGTCGGTCCAATCGTGAACGAGGGGCGGCCGGTGATTCAGCTCTGTAGAACGTCTCAGACTTCGATAGAAGAGACGTGCTGAATAGAGAGAACATATTTAGCAGAGCCGATGACGAGAGGTTACGTTCTCCGAATACGTATGTGGATGTGAAACTGCTTGGACAGCGGAGCCAACGTGTTCACTCGAATAATCAGTATTCTCCTCCGTGTGAAGTCGTCTCCGATTTATGCCCCGCGGCGTCGTGCGACTATGTACCATGCCACTATACATGGACATCCACAGAGGTGTTGATGGAAGCGCTGAAGACGTTATTGAGGCGCACAAGAAAGACGTCGAAACCCAACAAAAACACGGTGTGAAATATCTGAATTACTGGTTTTCCGACGACGAAGACGCTGTCTTCTGTCTGTTCGAAGGCCCAAGCAAAGAAGCGGGTGAGAAAGTTCACAAAGAAGCTCACGGGCTCACCGCAGACGAGATATTCGAAGTCGAACAGGGCGAATAACTCGAACTGACGGGAAACACGCCTTTTTGAAGAATGATAGAGCTTGTAGGCGTGTGCCTTCCGCCGTACCTAAGCAACACGACCGCGAGGTACGTTCTCTGAAACGGCTGGATTCGCCACTTTTGGCTTCGAGAACGCTCCCTCGCAGAAGAGCGTTCGACAGGATTCCAGGAGCGGGCCACCGCCCCCTTGCCGTTCCGTGACGGAACGGGGATGGTCGGTCGTGTCTACTCTACCGTCGCAGACGCGCTTACGGGTCGATGCCGAACTCGTCCATCACGGCACGAACGATGTTCGCTTCCGCCTTCTGTAGATGGTCGCTGGCCGTCGACGGTGCACAGTCGAGTTCGGCGGCGACGTCTTCGTGAGTCGCTCCGCGGGGCTGCTCGTAGTAGCCGAGTTCGAGTGCGACGACGACTGCCTCGCGCTGTCTGTCGCTCAGCCAGGCCACCGGATCGTCGGCGTGATTCTGGAGACGGCCGATTTCGTCGATCCGTACTTCGACACCATCGGGTGCTGCTTCGAGCGCGCGTTGGAGTGCCGCAGCGTCGCCGACCACGCGAGCAGACATGGCCCCGTCGCGGTAGACGATGGGTTTGCGGACGACGACGCCCGTCTGTTCGCTCGCTCGATGAACGGCGGCGAACAGGGGGGTCTCTCGCGGTCGCATCACGACCAACACGTAGGTCAGACGCTGGACCGTCTCGGACAGTTCCACCGAATCGATCCCAGCGGTCTCGGTCGCCCGCGCTGCGAAGGTCGCTGGGTCGCCGTCGATGGTGTACAACAGCGTCGACTGTTCGTCCGCCGCCATGCTCCAATCGATCAAACGAGCCTCCGAGACGTCAGGCGAATCGGCCAACAGCTCGAAAAACGCCGGTGCGCGGTCCTCGTCGACGTCGACGGTGAGTCGGAGGTGTTTCACGGCCCGTCTATCGACCGAGGCGCGGATAAACCCCACATGCATACCTCACAGAACCTCCATTCCACGAGCGGTCGTAACGCGAAATAGCGATGGAACCCGAGGCGCGGTCCGACAGTCGAAGACAGAGCACCGACGAGAGAGGGGAAAGAACCCTCTCGACTGGTCGCCCGCTCGTCGACGGAACCCCCGTCGACGGGCCGACACTCGAACTGGATCCTGACGGTGCTTCGGGCGTCCGCTTGAGACAGTCGCCTCACCCACTCGTGTCCGACCCGGCCAGTAAGACGTGGGCGACACTGCTGGAGCGTCCGGACTCGGGGGAGACCGATCGGCCAGTCCTCGTCCAGTGGGTGTCCCCGGACTCGCCCGAACCTCCGGTCCACCACCACCCGAAGACGGAGACGTTCAGGACGATCGAGGGGGAGGTCACCGTGGTTCGTGAGGGAGATTCGATTCGACTCGGTCCTGGAGAATCACTGACCGTCGAACCGGGGCGAGAGCACACGTTCCGCAACGATACCGACGACGTCGTCGCGTTCGAGGCCGAACTTCCCTCTCTTCGAACGGCGAAGGGGCTCTACACGGCCTGGGGGGTAGCTCACGAACGCGGCCGCGACGAGGACGGCGACTATCCCGGCCCGGGACTGGTGGAATCACTCGCGGTCGCGGCGGATCTCTCCGGCGAGACGACGATGGCGGCGGTCCCCCTGCCGGGACGGCGACTCCTCTGGGCCACCGTCGGGCGAGTCGCTCGGCTGTCGGGTGCGACCGGCATCGACGATGCGTATCTCGACGACTCGTTTTGGAATCAGCACGTCGAGCAGCCAGCGTGGGAGTAACTCGGCTCTTCTGAAACCCGCTGCGATACGAAACTGTGAGAGGAGAAGAACGGGCTCGACACCGTCCCGGCGTGGTGATCGAGACCGCGATTCACGAACTGTCGACGACGTGTGCGGCGCTCCGGGAGATTCGTCGGCCCCCTCCCGGTGTCAGCGGAAGAGCCGCTGTCGAATCGACCGGGGGTGCGGCCGTTCGGCCAGCAACACGGTCGTGTCGAGGTCGTCGAGGACGGACAGCGTCAGCGACCCGCCGACGATGCGGGACACGAGGCCGCGCTCCGTGGCCCCGACGATGACGAGCGACTTGCCGGCCGCGGCGTCCCCGATGGCGTCCTCGACGTCGCCCGTCTCGACCAGCAGTTCCGCTCCTTCGAGGCCGTGGTCGTCGACCCACTGCTCGAGGAACTCCCGGCCGGCCGTCGGGTCGTCGGCCACGTGCAGCACCGAGACGCGCGCGTCGTTCGTCTCGCGCAGCGCTCGCGCGACGTCCGCGGAGAGGTCCGAGGAGTGCCCGCCGGCGGTCGGCAGGAGAATCTCGCTCGGGTCGAACCCGCGCTCGTCGAGGACGAGCACGTCACACGGGAGGTCGTGCGTCAGTTCGTCGAGCGGACCCTCGACGCGCCCGCCGGCGAGTCGCGTCCCGCTGTGACCCATGACCAACCGCTCGATGCCGTGTTCGCGAGCGAGGTCGAATACTTCGCCGAGGCCCTCGTGCGAGAGGACCGTCCGCGTCTCGACCGACACGTCCAGCCGCTCCGCGTCGCGTCGCGCGTCGGCCACGAGACGCTTGGACGTCTTCGAGATGCGGTCGCGCTGGGCGGCGGCGGCCTCCAGTGAGGTCTGGTCCGGCACCTGAATCACGTGCGTCGCGAGGACGCGCCCGCCCTCGTGTTTCGCGAGTGCGGCGCCGAGGGTGACGAGCGACCGCTCGGTTCGGGGGTTCGAGAGCGCGACCATGGTCGTCGGGGCGTCCGCCTCGCGACCCGAGCCGTTCGGCGCGACGGTGGCCGCCGCACCGACGACCGAGGGCGGCAGGTCGCCGTCCCGGTCGAGGACGTACTGGCCGAGCAGCCCCTGTCTGGTCGTGTTCGTGCGCGCGTAGGCGAAGTACCAGACGACGGCACCGACGACGAAGAGGCCCGACAGGAGGAGTTCCTGTCCGCCGACGAACCCCAGCAGTCCGAGCGACAGCACGATGCCGACCAGCGGCGTGACCGGATAGAGCGGGACGGTGAACGCCGGGTCGTACTCCGGGTCCGTCTCCCTGAAGACGATGAGCGCGGCGTTCATGAGCGCGTAGACGACGAGGTGGAGGACGCTCGCCGCCTTCGCGAGGACCTCGATGTCTCGCCCGAGCGCGGCGATGAAGACGACGATGACCGCCCCCGTGACGACGATAGAGCGGTACGGGGTCGCGTACTTCGGGTGGATCTCGTTGAGCCAGTTCGTGACGATGCGGTCGCGGCCCATCGCGAAGTTGATTCGAGCCGACGCAAGGATGGACGCGTTCGCGCTGGAGGCGGTCGCCAGCAACGCACCCAGCGTCACGATGGTGACCGCCACTCCCGCGAGACCGACGGGGAACGCGACCTGCGTCGCCTGCGTGAGCGGGGCGCTCTGGCTGAGTTCCGTCCACGGCACCACGCCGAGCATGATGCTCACCAGAATCGCGTAGAGGACGGTGACGATGGCGACGCTGCCGATGATCGCCAGCGGGAGGTTCCGGCCGGGGTTCTTCAGTTCCTCGGCGACGGTCGCGATCTTCGCGTAGCCGAGGAACGAGACGAACACCAGCGCCGTCCCCGGGAGGATAGCGCCGTATCCGAGCGGCGCGACGCCGCCGTCTCCGAGGACCGTCGCGAGGTCGAACGACAGCCAGCCCTGGACGGCGAACAGGGCGAGAATCGCCAGCAGGATGGTGACGATGACCGTCTGCACGCCGCCGGTCTCCTTGGCACCGATGTAGTTGACGCCGACGAAGACGGCGCCGGCGACGAGCGCACCGACCTGCACGTCGGTGAGGAACAGCACGTCCGGCATCGGGACGAGCGTGGCGAGGTACTGCCCGAAGCCGATGCTGTAGAACGCGCTCGCGAACGCCAGTCCCATCCAGTCGCCGAGGCCCGCGATGGAGCCGAACAGCGGGCCCAGGGCGCGGTTGACGTAGTAGTAGCCCCCGCCCGCCTTCGGCATCGCCGTCCCGAGTTCGGAGACCGAGAGCGCGTTCACCAGCGCGATGAGACCGCCGACGACGAACGAGACGACCACGATGGGACCCGCGGCGCTGGCCGCCACGCCGGGCAACACGAAGATGCCCGCTCCGATCATCGTCCCGATACCGATGGTCAGCGCCGACAGGAGGCCGAGGTCCTTCGCCAGTTCCTCGTCGCTCATCCGCCGACCTCGGTGTCGCTCTCTCGCGTTCGAGCGTCCGGCGACGAACTGGTGTCACGACCCGGGGTGAGCGAGACGACCGGGAGTGCGGGGGCCGACACGAGTCGGGCGGCGGTGTCGCCCGAGAGGAACCGGGCGAGGCGACTCCCGCCGCGGGGGCAGAAGGCGATAGCCGTCGCGTCGGCGTCGAGGGCCGTCTCGACGACGGTCTCGGCGACGTTCGTTCCGAACGCCACGCGCGTCTCGACGGTCACCGCGTCCCCGAGTCGTGATTCGACGGCGGCGAGAATCTCGGCCGCGTCCGCCCGCCGTTTCGCCATGGGTGCTTTGTCGGCCACTCCGCCGCCCTTCTCGATGACGTGAACCGCGACGACGGACTGAACGTCGTCCAGATGCCGCGACAACGCGGTCACGGTCGCGACGGCGTCGCGTTCGTCTGCGACGGGGACGACGACGCGTTCGAGAAGCGACATCCTGTCAGCCACCTCCGGGAGTCGGCGACGAGAGCGGGTACTGAACCGTCCGGTTCCCGGTTGCTGCCGGCTCTCGTGGGGGTGTCCGCCCCCGAACGTCTCGGCGTGTGGTGGGTGTCGGCTCGTCGTCGACGGATGCGCCGCCGTCGGTGGTCCACGTGTTCATATGCGCCCCCGAAGTTGCGAGATGGCATAAACACTCCGCCTCAAATTTCGATATAAAAAATTAGTGGCCCTTGATTTTCTATATCGATACTACACGGAGACTCGAACGGTGTGCGTCGACCGGGCGCGCTCTGTGACGACGGGGACGGCGAGACGCGGCGACGCCGTCTCGTCCCGGTCCGAGCGCCCATCCCGTCGGCCGCATCCGCCGGCCGACGCCTCTGAATGACTCGGGCCGTCGCGTGACGGACCGCTTCCGTATCGAAAAACTCGGGGCGGCCAGGAAACCGTTATGTGAGTATAGCCGGTATTCGATTCGGAAATCGAAAATCCGCCCCACCCGACATGCCCCACGACAACACCGACTACCGACTCGACGAGATCGACCGACGCATCATCCACGCGCTCATGGACGACGCGCGCAACACGTCCGCCAGCACACTCGCGGCGGAGGCCGGCGTCTCGGGCGCGACCGTCCGAAATCGCATCCACAACCTCGAAGACGCCGGGATAATCCGCGGCTACACCGCTCAGGTCGACTTCGAGTTGGCCGGCGGGAAACTCACCAACCTCTACCTCTGCGACGTTCCCGTCACCGAACGCGAGGCCATCGCGCACGAGGCGCGGACGATTCCGGGGGTGACCAACGTCCGCACGCTGATGACCGGCCGTCGCAACGTCCACGTCCTCGCGGTCGGCGAGAGCACGAGCGACCTCCGACGCGTCGCGCGGCGACTCACGGACATCGGCATCCACATCGAGGACGAAGACCTCGTCGAAGAGGAACTGTTCGCCCCGTACGGTCCGTTCGACCCCGACGACGGCGAACGGGCACCCGAGGCGAACGACTTCATCAGCCTCACCGGGACCGCGAGCGTCGTGGAAGTCACCGTCCAGTCCGAGGCACCCATCGCCAACCTCACACTCGAAGCCGCGGCGGACCGGGGAATTCTGGACGGAGAGACGCTCGTCATCGCCATCGAACGCGGCGACCGCGAACTCACGCCGCACGGCGACACGGTCGTCCAACCGGACGACATCGTGACCGTCCTCTCCAGGGCCGGCGAGGACGCGAACGCGCTGTCGGCGTTCCGCGAACCGCAGTCGGAATCGGAGTCGACCGCCCGGTAGCGGCGTCCGACCGCTGGACGACGGCGGCGAGGTTCGGTCGGTCGTCGCCTCAGTCGCTCGTCTCGGCGGCGTCCGACTCGTCGTCCCGTTCGAGCAGACCGCTGTACGGGCAGACGTACTCGTCTCTGATGATCTGTTCGTCCACGATGTCGAGTCCGAGTTCGTCGAGTTCCTCCGCGATTCGGTTGAGGTCGTCGTGGCTCTCGCCGATGGCGTTCACGTACACGTTTCGCTTCCCGGTCATGATCTCTCGGACGGCCGTGACGCCGTCGACGCCCCGCGCCTGCTTCGAGAGGGTACCGCGCCGCGTCACCGGCGCCGTACAGATTATCTTGGTGTACAGCGGGTAGCCGGCCAGGTCGTAGTCGATGTCGACGTGGTAGCCCCGGATGATACCGCTCTCTTCGAGTTTGTTGAGCCGAGTCCGAACCGTACTCGAGGACAGGTCGAGTTCCGCGGCGATGTCGCTGGACGACGTTCGTCGAGCGTCCTGCTGGAGGTAGTAGAGGATGGATCTGTCGACCGAGTCCAGTTCTCCGTCTTTCATCTCTCGGCCGGTTCGTCGCCCCGCGTCTTAGTCTGCCCGTTCGCGCGTCGTCGGCCCGAACGGGCGGCCGTCGCCTCCGAGCGTCGACGGACCGCTCTCCCGGTCGGCGACGACCGAATTTGAGGACAGTATCCGTGTATAACGATTATATTTTGACGACCCGTCAAAGATATCGTCTGATTTATGGTGTTCTGTCTGCGAATGTGGGTATGTCGCGAAGAGACTCTGCGGAGCGTGAGCCGGCACTCGCCGACGGAACCGCGAGGGCCGGGCGGTATCGACAGCGAGTACGATCATCCGACGGAAGCGGGGCGACGAACGACACGTGCGGCGGCGAACGCGCGGCGTTCGTCGTCGCCGACGTCGGGCGTGAACCGACCGCGTTCTCGGAGGGACGCGTGAGAGGGCCGAACGGCACTACTTCCGGCCGCGACGACACCGCATGAAGGAACTGGAACGAGACCTCGGGCTGCCGTCCGTCCTCGCCATCAGCATCGGCGCGATGATCGGGAGCGGCATCTTCATCCTCCCCGCACTCGCGCTGGAAATCGCCGGCCCCGCGGTGATCGTCGCCTATCTGCTCGCGGGACTGCTCGTGATACCCGCGGCGCTCTCGAAGTCGGAGATGGCGACCGCCATGCCCGAGGCCGGAGGGACGTACGTCTACATCGAGCGCGGGATGGGACCGCTGCTCGGAACGGTCGCGGGCGTGGGGACGTGGTTCTCGCTGTCGTTCAAGGGCGCACTCGCCCTCGTCGGCGGCGTGCCGTACCTGCTGTTGCTGTTCGACCTCCCGCTGAAACCGGTCGCGCTGGCGCTGGCCGGCCTCCTCATCCTGGTGAACGTCGTCGGAGCCAAGCAGACGGGGCGGCTCCAACTCGCCATCGTGGTCGTCATGCTGGGGGCTCTCGGCTGGTTCGCCGCCGGGAGCGCCCCGAGCGTCCAGTCCGCGAACTACGCCGAGTTCTTCGGTTCCGGCGTCGGCGGACTCTTGGCCGCCACCGGTCTCGTGTTCGTCTCGTACGCGGGCGTCACGAAGGTCGCGAGCGTCGCCGAGGAGGTGGAGAATCCGGGTCGCAACATCCCGCTGGGCATCCTCGGTTCGCTCGCGTTCACGACGGTGCTGTACGTCGGTATCGTCGCGGTGCTGGTCGGGATAACCGAACCCGGGAGCGTCGCCGGGTCGCTGACGCCCGTCGCCGTCGCCGCCGAGGTGACGCTCGGCCGCGCGGGCGTCGTCGCCGTCATCCTCGCCGCGATTCTCGCCTTGATCTCGACGGCCAACGCCGGCATCCTCTCGTCCTCGCGGTACCCGTTCGCGATGAGCCGAGACAGCCTCGCGCCGCCGTCGCTGTCGGCCGTCAGCGACCGGTTCGGGACGCCGGTGACCTCCATCACCCTCACGGGCGCCGTGCTGTTGGTGCTCATCGCGTTCGTCCCGGTTCTGGACATCGCGAAGCTCGCGAGCGCCTTCCAGATTCTGGTGTTCGTCCTCGTGAACGTCGCCGTCGTCGCCTTCCGGAACGGGAGCGTGCCGTACGAACCGGAGTTCACCTCGCCGCTGTACCCGTGGATGCAGGGCTTCGGCGTGGTCGCCGGACTGCTCTTGCTCACGCAGATGGGGACCGTCGCGCTCGGCGGCGCGGCCGTCATCACGGTCGCCAGCGTCGTCTGGTACCTCCTGTACGTCCGACCGCGGGTGGACCGCGAGGGCGCCGCGACCGACGCCGTCCGGCGGCAGGTCGGCAGAGACGCCCTCGAACAGGTGGAGATAGCCGCGTCCCAGAACGCCCACGAGGTGCTCGTCGCCCTCACGAAGAACGTGAGCGAAGAGCGCGAGCGCTCGCTCGTCGCGTTCGCCGCCGACGTCGTTCGCCCCGACGACGGCCGCGTGGTCGCCGTTCGGTTCGAGGAGGTGCCCGACCAGGTACCGCTCACCGAACAGGTGACGGTCCAGTCCGACGCCGACCGCTCCTTCGAGCGGCGAGTCGAGGCGCTCTCCGAGGAGTTCGGCGTCGCCGTTGAGGCCGACGAAATCGTGAGCCACGACACGAAACACGCCATCGTCAACCTCGCGGCCGACCGCGGCGTCGACGCCGTCGTCGCGGAACACGAACCGCTCCGACTCCGGTCCCGACTGTTCGGTGACCCCGTCGACTGGGTCGTCCGGCACGCCCCCTGTGACGTGCTCCTCGTGGACAACCTCGGGTACGGCCGCCCGGAGCGGGTGGTCCTCTCCGGCGAGAACGGACCGTACCACCCGCTGGCCGTCGGCGTCGCCGAGAGCGTCGTCGCCGCGAACGACGGCCAGTTGTCGCTCTGGTACCCCGCGGACGCGACCGGCAGCGACGAGGGCGCTCGGACGATAGACGACTACCAGTCCGAACTGAGCCGACTGCTGTCGGTCCCCGTCAGCGCGGAGACGGTTCGAACCGACGGCGGGCGACGGTCTCCGCCCGACCTGTTGGTGCGCCGGGGGTCGTCAGACGCCGTTCGCGACGCCCTGTTCGACGACCGACCCGCGTTCCCCAGTCCGGGGTGTACCACGGTCACCGTCTACCCGCACGAGTCGCGACGGCCGGGGTTCGTTCGGCGGTTCCTCGAACGCGCCACCTTCTGACCGACCCGTCCGCAGGCCCGCCTGCGAAGGCGGTCTCCCGCCCGAGTCCGCGTCTCAGGCGTTCGACTGCCTCATCCGCTCCCGTCCGCCGTCTGCGTCTCTGTCTTCGTCGCCGTCTCCGTCGCTGTCTGCGTCTCTGTCTCTGTCTCTGTCGTCGTCTGCGTCTCTGTCTCTGTCGTCGTCTGCGTCTCTGTCTCTGTCGTCGTCTCCGTCGTCGTCTCTGTCTCTGTTGCCGTCTCTGTCAGCGTCGTCGTCGGCGTCTGGGTCTCCGTCGCCGTCGCCGTCGCGGTTCGGGTCTGTGTTTCGGCCGTCGTCGCTGTGTCCGTCGCCGTCGGAGTTCGCGTCTCGGTGGGCGTCGACGCGTCCGTCGGTACCGGCGTCGGCGTCGCGGTCGGTACTGCGGTGGGCGTCGCCGTCTCGGCGGGCGTCGACGCGTCCGTCGCCGTCGGCGCGGCGGTCGCAGTCGTCGCGGGCGCGTCGCTCTCGGACGCGGTCGCCGTCGATACCGCCGTGCTGACGTCCGTAATCGTCTCGCCGGACCCGCTGTCGGGACCGACGCCGGTGCAACCCGAGAGGACGACCAGAAGTAGTACGACGAGAGGAGCCAAGCGTGTCATCTACTGGCTCCGGTGACGGACTGGACCCCGAATGTTATGCGGTCTGTATCGACAGGTCGCTATCAGGTCTCGGCGGTGTCGAGACCGGTCGCCGTCGGCCGGTACCGCCGGTCAGGGCGCGGACGCCGAACGCCGAGTCAGTTCCCCGCCGTCCGTTCGGCGGTCACGTCGTCTCCGCTCGGACCATCTCCTCGAACCGCGCCAGTCCCGTCTCGATGCGCGCCCCGTCGTTGGCGAAACTGAATCGCAGGTACCCCTCGCCGGCGTCGCCGAACGCGCTTCCCGGCGCGGCGACGACGTCGTACTCGTAGAGGAGTCGCTCCGCGACGTCCATGCTCGTCCCCGGGAGGTCGCTCACGTCCACGAAGGCGTAGAAGGCCCCCTCGGGACGGGCCATCGAGACGCCGGGAATCTCGCCCATTCGCTCCACGAACAGGTCGCGCCGTCGCTCGAACGCCGCCTTCATCTCCCGGACGGGCGCTTCGGGGCCGGTGAGCGCCGCGAGGGCGGCGTACTGGGCGGGCGTGTTCACGCAGGAGGTGGTGCTCTCGTGAATCTTCGTCACCGCCGCCGTCACCGCCTCCGGACCGCTGAGCCACCCGACGCGCCACCCCGTCATCGCGTACGTCTTCGAGCAGGAGTCGACGGTGACGACGCGTTCGGGGTGGTCGGTCACGGCCGCGAGACTCGGCTGGGACCCCTCGTAGACGAGTTCGTGGTACACCTCGTCGGCGACGACGACGGCGTCGTGGTCGGCGGCGGCCTCGACGACCCGTTCCATCTCGTCCGTGTCGAACACGCGGCCGGTCGGGTTCGACGGCGAGGTGAGGACGACGGCGCCGGTGCGGTCCGTGACGGCGTCGACGACCCGGTCCGCGTCGAACGCGAAGCCCTCGTCGGCCGGCAGGGCGACTTCGACCGGCGTCGCCCCCGCGAGTTCCGTCTGCGAGAGCGGGTTCGGCCACGCGGGCGTCGGCACGACCACCTCGTCGCCGGGGTCGGTCACCGTCAGGAGGGTCAGATAGAGCGCTTCGACGCCGCCCGTCGTGACCACGACCCGGTCGGCGTCGGCGGCCACGTCGCGGCCGCGCAGTCGGTCGGCGATGGCCTCGCGAAGGGGAGCGATGCCCGCGTTCGCCGTGTAGTTCGTCTCGCCGTCCCGCGCCGCCGTCGCCGCCGCCTCGACGACGTGGTCGGGCGTCCGGAAGTCGGGTTCGCCGACTTCGAGGTGGACGACGTCGTCGCCGTCGTGCGCGGCCGCGAGGTCGAACAGCCGCCGTATCTGCTGCGGTTCTATCTCCGCCACCCGGTTCGAGACGGTCGGGTCGGTCATCGGTTCTCCTGCGTCGTCGGGGGCCTTGGCTGTTGGGTCGCCGGCGGCCGTCGTTCGCTCCCCGTTCGCACTCCCGTGCGCCCCCGGTCAGCCTTCGTCGGCCGTAAGAAAGTCCACGCGACCCCGAAAACGCCGAGGGGAGACACGATGAGTTCCGAAACGTCCGACCCGTCCGGCGCGTCGCTCTCGTACCGGCACATCCTCGAACGCGAGATGGAGAACGCGCTACAGGAGATACACCGCCCGCCGGGCGGCGTCTTCCTCTCGGCGTTCGCCGCCGGTCTCAACCTGAGTTTCGGGGCGCTGTTCATGGCGATGGCGCTGACGTTCTCGGGCGGGTTCGACTCCACGCTCGTCCAGCAGGCGGTGTTGGCCGGCGTCTCCGCCGTCGCCTTCCTGTTCGTCGTCGTCGGCCAGACGGAACTGTTCACCGCGCACTCGACGATGGCCGTCCTCCCCGTCCTCGACGGGCGCGCGTCGCTCGCGGACCTCGCGCGCGTCTGGGGCGTGACGTACGCGGGGAACCTCCTCGGCTGTGCGGCGTTCGCCGTCCTCGCCGCCACACTCGGGCCGGCGATGGGCGTCGTCGCGCCGCGGGCGTTCGGCACGCTGGCGTCCGCACTCCTCCCGTTCCCGTGGTGGGTGATTCTTCTCAGCGGCGTCGTCGCCGGCTGGCTGATGGGGCTCGTGACGTGGCTCTCGGCGGCCAGTCGCGACACCGTCGGCCGAGTGCTGTTCGTCCTCCTCGGCACCGCGACGATCGGCTTCGGCCCGTTCCACCACAGCATCCTCGGGACGACGGAGGTGCTGACGGCGGCGATACTCCTCGGGGACGTCGGCGTCGACGGCTTCGCGCACTTCCTCGTGTGGACGACGCTCGGCAACGTCGTCGGCGGGTCCGTCTTCGTCGGCCTGCTCAACTACGGCCACGTCGCGCTGGCGGGCGAGGAACACGACGTGGAGTTCGAGTGACGACGCGCGTCGACGGCCGTCGCGTCGCGGCGGCGCGCGTTCGCCGGACGCTCACCACCGGTCTTCGAGGTGGTCGCGCGACCCCTCGCTTCGGGACCGGTCGTCGCGAGACCGGGTGCCGTCGGCGACCCGATGTCCGGTCTGGTCCGCTCTCCCCTCTAACGCGTCGGCGATGCGCTCGACGGAGTCGACGAGGCGGACGAACGCGCCGAGGAGGTAGTACGCGAGGAACAGGCCGTACACGAGGGCGCAGAACAGGACGCCGAGCAGAATCTGTCCGGCGACGACGACGCTGTACGCGAGGACGAGGAGGCAGAGTACCGCGACTCCTGCCTTGACGCCCCGGGACGGGGCGGACGGCTGGTCGGACATGACCGGGTGTTGCACCGTTCAGGGTATCAAGATTGTCCCCTCGACACTACACTTAATTACCCCCTCGATGAACGGTTCGACGTGCCTCTGCAGGGAGACAGTCGGGGGGTGAGCGACGTGCTGGGGTTCGTCCTCGTGTTCGGCCTCGTCGTCGCCTCCGTCGGAACGGTGTACGCCTTCGGGGTGGGGGAACTCCGAGACGCGCGCGACTACGAACGGGTAAACAACGCCGAACGCGCGTTCGAGGTGTTCGCCGACAACGTCGACGACGTGGCCCGCCGCGGCGCGCCGAGTCGCGGAACGGAACTCAAACTCGCCGACTCCACGCTCGGATACGGCGAGACGACGGTGAACGTCAGCCTCGACGCCACGCCGGCGACGCCCGCCGCGAACGCGAACAACTCGACGGGTGCCGTCTCGCTGTCGCCCGTCGTGATGACCCTCGGCGACGCCGGCGAGGTGCGGTACGCGACGGGGGCCGTCCTGCGGACGGACGGGGACGGCCCGCCGCGGATGGTCCACGAACCCGACTTCGTCTTCGACGAGGACCGCGTCGTCGTCCAACTCGTGCGGTCGGTTCCTCAGGGGACCACGCAGGTGGGGGGCGAGCGAATCGCCCGCATCCGGACCGTCGAGACGTCCCGGACGACGCTCCTGACGCGGACCGACGCGTCAGTGACGCTCCGGTTCAACGTCTCGTCGCCGTACGCGCCGGCGTGGGGCGACTACTTCGAGTCGGAAGGGTTCTCCTGCGACGCCTACACCGACAGTTCGACCGAGGTGTCCTGCAGTCTCGACGACGTGTCGCGCGTCTCCGTCGTCCGCGCCACCGTCCAGACGGCGTTCGAGTGACGCCAGGCGGCGTTCGAGTGATGCAGAGGGCGACGCGAGCGGGGTCACAACCGACGTGGTTCGACCCGGCGGCGGTGCTCGGTCACTCCAGTTCGACCGTGACGTTGTTCTCCGTCACGTGGAGAAACGTGATGTATCGGGAGGAGGTGGTGGTGTCGTACCGGAGTTCGCCCGTCGAATCGTCCACGTCGAGTCGGGCTTTCCCGCTGTTTCCGGGGCCGTGCCAGACGCTCAGGTCGAACTCCGGCGCGAAGAAACTGAGGTAGTGTCTGGTGAGGTGGCCGGCCGTCGTCTCCTCGCCCGGCGTGAACGTGGTGTTCTCGCCGTCGGCACCCGAGTGGTTGAACTGCGCCTCCGAGGCGAGGGGAGCGTCCCACGTCAGCGACGTCTCGTCCGTCGCCCCGGGGCCGCCGTAGGTCATCGACATGGGACTCGTGTAGTTCACCGAGATGGTCTCCGTCGAGCAGTCGATGCTGACCGGGCCGGTTCCGGCGGGGATGCTGTCGTTCGTCCAGACGTGCTGGCTCCCGCTCCCGTTGCGGTAGTAGACGGCCATCGTCATGTCCGCGTCCTTCCCGTTCTTGCAGTAGTTCCCGATTCCCTTCGGGACGTGGACCACCGTCTCGTACGCCTGCGCCCCCTTCGTCGCGTAGAACGAGAAGTCCATGTTGTTGTTGCCGCCGTTGGACTTCGCGAGCGACACCTCGAACTGCCTGATGGGGTGTTTCGAGGCCATCCCGCGAATCTCGACGCCCTCGTTCTTCGCCGGGAGGGCGAACGACCCGACCATCCCCACGGTGGCGAGTTCCAGCGTCGCGGTCCGGTTCGCGTGGTCGAGGGTGACGTTCCCGGTGGTGCGCGTGCGGAAGTACTCCGCCCATCCGCGGTAGAACTCGCTCTGGACGGTGACGTTCACCGACCCGTTGCGGACCGGATTGCGGTACGGCGTCGTCCCGTCGGCGTACGTCTCCCACCCCGGGCCGGACGCGTCCGGTTTCGGGTAGACGCGCGCCACCTCGTCGCGCCGCGAGACCACCGCTCGCACCCGGCCCGACCCGGAGTCGGCGTTCCGAACGCGGACCACGGGGAGCGTGAGCGTCGCGTCGCGGTAGTGGAACTCCGGCGGCGACACCATCGACGTGCCGCCCTCGCTCTGCCGCCAGACGCCGCCGCCCTGGTACGTCACGTCGGTCGTCTCGGTTCGGTAGGTGACCGACCCGAGCGAGGCGTTGTAGACCACTTCGTCGCTGTCGGCGGAGTAGTTGTAGTGGGTGATGCGTATCCACCCGTCGTCGGGCGAGACGGCGTACTGGCCGTCCGAGGAACTCCGCAGCGACACCGACTCGCGTCCGGTCTGTCCCAACCCCACCATCGCGGTGACGGCGTCGAACTGCGTCATCGACTGCTCGGCGCGTTCGACGTCCACCGACTGCTGGGTCGCGGACATCGCCGACGACCCGACGCCGACGATGATGCCCGTCCCCAGGAGCGTCATCCCGAGGAGGAGGACGACGGCGACGGTGGAGGAGACGGCGCGCCGGTCGGGGGCGACCGATCGCATCAGGCGCCACCCCCAGGTGCGGCGGCGAACGCCGACGGCGGCGCGACGGCGGGCGAGACGTCGTCGCCGGACTCGAACGACAGCGTGTCGGCCGCCGGGTCGTAGACGACGACGACGCTCCCGCCGGCGAGACTGGCCGACTCGACGTCGACGCCGGTGCGAACCGTCACGGTCACCGACTCTCCCGTCCGACCGGTCGAGAGGGTGATGTCGTGCGTCCGCGGCGTCGTCACCGACGGTTCGCTCACCTCGATTCGGTAGGGCGTCCCGGCGACGGTCCGCGGGAGGTCCACGCTCACGCGGACGGCGTTCGCGCCGTCGCCGGCGCGGACCATCCGGTCGACGTCCACGGTGCGGGCGGCGACGCGTTCGGAGAGCACCGACAGTTCCCGCTCTGCGACCTGACTACGCTGGTCGTCGACGTACTGGCCCGTCCCGACCAACAGCACCGAGACGAGAACCGCGGTGATGGACAGCGTCAGGACGTATCCGAGCGTCGTGGAGACGCCGCGGTCGGCCTCACGCGCCCGCATTCGGCACCTCCACCGTGGCGTTGTAGTGCGTCTGCGGACTGCGGTAGATAACGGTCACGTCCGCGGTGTAGACGGCCGCCGTGTAGAACGGCGTCCCGGCGTCGCGCGACAGCGAGGGAAACGCCCCACCGTCGGCCCGCCGGTCGACGGCCACCGAGTACGTCCCGGCGGCCGCGTTCGAGGAGACGAACGTCACGTCGAACGGGTCGTCGGTCGTCGCGAACGCCCCGAGGGCCGGACAGGACTCGCCCGCCAGCGTCGCCGCCCGCGCGTCGAGCGTCACCCGCCCGTCGTCGGGCGCGCGGCACGTCCGGACGGTGCCGTCCGGTTCGCGGACGGTCACGCCCACGTGCCCGTCGTTCCGTTCGTAGACGAACAGCGACCGGTTCTCGCCGTCCGTCTCGGTGAGGTTCACCCGGAACGCGCCGTCCGCGACGAGTTGGCTCACGTCGTCGCCGTCGTCGGCCACGGGGGCGAGCGCCGACGTAGAGAGGTTCATCGTCGGCCCGCGGACGCCCGTCGCGCCGGTGACCGCCGTCCACTCCGTCGCGCCGCCCGGACTCGACAGGGCGCGCGCGGCGTCCGTCTGTGCGACCCGCGACCCGTTCCGGACAGTCACGACGCGCGTCTCCGTCCCGGTTCCCGAGAGCGCGCCGTGGGCGGCGGCGTCGTCACTCCAGTTGGCGACCCCGCGGCGCAGCGACTCGTTCAACGCCCGATAGGCCCCGTCGACGCCGACGGCGCTCGAATCGTTGTCGTGGCGGTTGACGTACGCGACCGTCCGTTCGGCGGCGACGACGGCCTCGGTGCGGTAGTTGACGACCTCTGTGGACTCGCTCACGTCCGACCGGGTGGCGACGTTGCCGGTGTAGATGGTCGTGTTCACGAGGAGCGAGAGGACGACGAACAGCGTCGCCATGGCGAGGGCGGTGACGAGGATGAGCTGTCCACGGTCCCCGTCGGTCACATCCGCCACGTCACCACCTCCACGACGACGACGTTCCGGACGGGACCGTCGGGCTCCACGTCCGGGGCGAAGTACGCGTCCCCGGCGTCGGCCAGCGTCGTCGCCGTCGGATTGCCGTCTCGGTCCCGGAGCCTGTCGTCGTCGTACAGCGTGACGGTCCACGTCGCGGTGGAGGCGTGGTCGCTCGGTTCGCCGAGGTAGACGACCTGCTCGCGGATTCGCTGGTCGTTCCGCCAGAAGTAGACGTTCAGGTTGTACGCGACGCCTCTGTCGAGGAGGGCCTCGTTCAACGCCCGGCCCAGCGCGGTGTCGTCGGGCGCGCCGTCGTGGTAGCCGTCCCACGGGGCCCCGTGCCACTGCCGCTTCGAGTCGTTCCAGTACAGCAGGCCCGCCCGGAGCGTGCCGTTGGCCGCCTGCGTCGCGAGGACGTCCTCGGCGACGGTGGCCTGGTGGTCCTCGATGCGTTGGTTCGACGTGCTGCCGGTCAACGGCGTCACCGCCGTCACTTGAAGCGCGAAGGCGACGCTGGAGAGGAGCAGGATGCCCGCGGCGATGGCCTCCAGCGTGTGGGCCTGTCCGCGACGGTCCGGCGTCACCACACCCTCACCACCAGTTGCCGCGTCCGGTCGTCGACGAGGACGACGCGCCGCGTCGTCGCCACGCCCCGGTTGTCGGGCACGGGCGGCCCGGCGCGGAGTTCGCGGGTCGAACCGCCGATGCCGGGCGGTGCGTCGAGTTCGGCGACCGTCTCGCCGTCGTAGACGGTGACGTTCACGGCGACGTGCTCCGCGCCGAGCGTCGCCGCGACGGTGTCCGTGCTGGCGTCGAAGCCGCAGTCCACGCCGGTGTCAGTTCCCGTCTGCACCTGCCTGAAAAACGACCACGTGCACGTCGCGTTCAACGCGCCCGGCGTCGCCGGGTCGCCGAGAGCGTCGCCGGTCAGCGTCGCGGCGAGTCTGTCGCTCGTCTGCGTCCGGTCGGACGACGCGAACGGTTCGAAGATGCCGGGGACGAACGCGACGACGAAGACGACGACGAGGAGGAACACGCTGACGCCGACGACGAAGTCCATCGTCGTCTGGGCCCTGTCGTTCGGTCGCGAGCGAGGGTCGCGCACGCTCATCCGACCACCGCCCACACCGCCAGCGCGATGGTCTGGAGTATCACGACGAACTTGACGCCCGAGACGATGTCCGCGCTCCGGATGTAGCCGCTGATGAACCCCGAGAGCGTCGCCTGCAGCGTCACCGCGTGGAGGAAAAGCAGCGAGAGCATCGCCGTGTCCACGGACCCGCCGAAACTCGGCCCGCCCTGAACCGCCTGCGACCCCGAACTGCTCGCACTCGCCTGCGAGGTGAGTCCGGCCATCACGTCGAGGAACTGCGTCTTCAGGATGGCCATCACGGCCAGCAGCGTCAGGTACGTCATCAGGATGATGGCCACCTGCATCCGCGTCCGCGACTTCCGCTCGCGTTCGATGTCGTCCTGGTTCTCCGACGCCTGCGCCGCCGTCGTCAGCACGTCCGTTATCTGGCTCGACGCCTCCTGCGCCTTCGAGATGAGCTTCACCGTCCGGGCGAGGCGGGGGATGTGGTACTTGTTGTTGAACTCGACGAGCGCCGACCGGAGACTCATCCCGTAGTTCACCTTCGCGTGCATCACGTCGAACTCGTCGGCGAGTTTGCCCGAGGAGGTGTCCGAGACGGTCTTGACGGATTCCAAGAGCGTCTGGCCGGTGTCGTTGGCGCTCGACAGTTTGCGGAGGTTCTCCGACAGTTTGCCGACGACGGCCTGTCGAGAGCGGTTGTTCCAGCCGTGGAAGAACGCCAGCGGGATGCCGACGACGTAGACGGGGACGTACCACCAGACGAACGTCCCCCAGATGGGGTTCTCCAACATGCCGTCCCACGAGAGGGGGGCGGCCTCGCCGACGACGGCCGTCAGCACGAGGACGGACGCGGCCGGGACGGTGAGCACGAGCGTGTAGAGCGGGTGGTCCCTGAAGAAGAGGTGCGGGCGTTCGAGCAGCCGTTTCGTCTTGTACGTCCCCTCACGGGAGCGAACCCGGTCGAAGAGGCGGGAGTCGCCGACGAAGCTCTCGACGAGTCCCATGTGAATCAGCCCCTCCCGGTGGCTCTGTTCGAGGCGGTCGGAGGCGCCGTCGGGTCTGAGGTAGCCGTCCCCCGGTTCGTCCTGCTTCACCGTCGAGACGAGGACGAGGAAGCCGACGCCGGTGAGCGGAATCAGGCCGTACACCGTCGCGTACAGCAGCGACTGCTGGGCCTGCCCCAGCATGCTCATGATGACGAGGATGATGATGAGAAGCAGGGGGAACAGCGAGAGCGTCATGTACATCTCGCCGAACAGTTCCAGCGTCTCCAGCGTCATCTCCTGCTCCTGTTTCGCGGTGCGGAGGTGCTTCTCCTTCTTGTCGTCGAGGAAGCGCTCCATGTTGCCGCCGGAGTTGACGATGGAGAGCATGTCGGTCAGGAACTGCGCCAGTTCGTCCGACGGCGTCACCATCGCCTGGTCGCGGATGGCGTTCCGGTAGTCGGTGCCGAAGTACTCCGTCTCTTGGACGATGCTCTGGAACTCGCGGGCGACTTCGCCGTACGTGTCCTCGGCGCGACCCATCGCCTCCAGAATCTCCAGTTGGTTCAGCCCGCCCACCGAGAGGGCGTACATGAACGAGATGGCGTCGGGGAGGAGCATGTTTATCTCCCGCTTCCGACTCGACGCCTTCGAGAACGGGACGGCGACCAGCGTGCCGAACCCGGCGCCGAAGCCGATGCCGCCGAAGACGAGGCCGGAGACGAGGACGGCGAACGGCATCGTCAGCGACTCCAGCAGTTCGGCCGTCCGCGCGTCGGGCGTCGGGAGACCGATGCTGACCGTCTCCGCGGTGACGACGCCGAACGCGAACAGCGAGTAGCCGAGCAGCGACCCCAAGAGCCAGAGCGTCCCGCCCGCGAGAGCGCCGACGGCGAGGGCGCGCGCGAGGTACAACTCCACCGTCGCGGGCATCCGGGCCTGTTCGAGTTTCCGCTCGACGTCGTCCACGAAGTCGCCGTCCTCGTCGAACAGGAGGCGGAACAGCGGGTAGAACGCGTCGCCGAGCGTGTCGGTGTCCCGGTCGAAGCCGCCGGTTCCGGGCGAGTCGAGGCTCATCTACGCGCCTCCCTCGGTTCCCCCGTCTCCGTCGGCGTCCGCGGTGTCTTCGTCGTCGCCGTTTCGGCCGCCGTCCGCGGTGTCTTCGTCGTCCTCGTCGGCTGCGGCGGCGTCCGTCTCGGCGTCGTCCCCGTCGGCGTCCGGGTCGACCACACCGTCCCCGTCGGCCTCGTCGGAACCGGTGTCGTCGCCGAGGGCGTCTTCGGGGTCGGCGTTCTCGAACTCGCCGAAACCCCACCCCTCCTTCTCCAACTCCTCGGAGGCGTCCTCGCCGAGGAGTTCCTCGATGAACTCCTCCTCCGAGGCGTCGGTGCCGCCCGCGGGTCGGTCGGAGTCGTCGCCGTCGTCCGTCTCGGGCGTCGCCGTCGCGTCCGCGTCGTCTCCCCCTTCGTCCGCGGACTCGCCGTCTCCGCCTTCGCCGGCGTCCAACGGAGGCGCGCCGCCGTCTTCCAGTTCGCCCGGTCCGTCGTCGTCGCTCGCGTCCAGTTCCGACGGGCCGTCCTCGCCCGCGTCGAGTTCGGGGTCCTGCCGCGTCGCCTCGTCCAGGGCGTCGAGGGCCGTTCGGTCCTCGTACCGCGCGCTCACGTCGGGTTCGTCCGCGATGTGCCGGAGGGCGTCGGCCACCTCGTCGGCGTCGCGGCCGCGGTAGTCGGGGAACAGTTCCTCCTCGGCGCGGGCGAGAATCTCCCGGCAGAGTTCGAGGACCTCCTCGGGCGGGTCCGGCCGCGGGACCATCTCCTCCTTCTTGGGGTCGACGTTGATGTGGACCGACTCCATCTCGCGGAGGTCTTCGAGGCTGCGTTCGAGGTCGTCCTCGGCCATCAGCGTGAGGATGGTCTCGGAGTCGTTGATGAACGCCTGCAGCGTCGCGGCCACCTGCGTGTACGTGTTGAGGCCGCGTTCGATGAGGTACGCGAGGACGACCTGCCGCACGAACAGTTCGTGCTGAAGCGTCTCCTCGGTCCACCCGCGGTCGAACCGAATCTCCTCCAACGTGTTCGAGGCGCCCATCTGCAGGAACTCGTCGGTCTCGGCCTGCCACTGGTAGACGTCCTGGACGTTTATCTCGTCGTTCTCGGCGTCGTAGTGGTTTATCTCGGTCAGGGACTTGTTCCGGCGGACCTTGTTCCCCTGCACCCGCGTCGACGTCTGGATGGACACCAGGTCGAGGGCGGAGAACATCGTCTTCGAGACGTTGATGGGGTCGGTCGTGAAGCGCTTCAGCACCTCGCCCACGCTGTCGGCGTGGAACGTCGTGTACGTCGTGTGCCCGGTGGACATCACCTGGAACAGCGTGCGCCCCTCCTCGCCCCGAATCTCTCCCATCACGATGTAGTCGGGTCGCTGTCGGAGTGCCGCTTCCAGCAGGTCGAACTCGTCCACGTCGCCCTTGTCGTCGTCGGAGAACGACGGCCGGGTGACGGAGGCGATCCAGTTTCGCTGCGGCAGTTCCACCTCCCGGGTGTCCTCGATGGAGACGATCTTCGAGTTCGAGGGGATGAAAAGCGACACCGCGTTCAGCGAGGTGGTCTTCCCCGAGGCCGTCCCGCCGGCGAAGATGAGCGACTTGTGGTTCTCGATGCAGAGCCACAGGAACGCCATCTCCTCCAGCGAGAACGTGTTCCAGTTCACGAGGTCGATGGGCGTGAACGGGACGTCCTTGAACTGCCGGATGGTGTAGTTGGTCCCGTGGTCGGACACCTCGCGGCCCAGCGTGAGTTGCGCGCGGGAGCCGTCCGGCAGCGTCGCGTCCACCTGCGGCCGCCGCTTGGAGATACCCTTCCCCGACCGCTGGGCGAGTTTCACGACGAAGTCGTCCAACTCGGTCTCCTCGTGGAGGACGTTCGTGATTATCTGCTCGTAGTCGGAGTGGTAGACGAACACCGGGGAGTTGTAGCCGTCGCAGGAGATGTCCTCGACGTTGATGTCGTGTTTGATGCCGTCGATTCGCTCGTAGCCGATGAAGTCCCGGCGGAGGTAGTAGAGCAGTTTCTCGACCTGATACTCCGTCAGCGTCTGGGCGTCGTCTTCGAGGACGGCCGGTTCGGGGCGGGCGGCGATGCCGTTCAGTCCGTCGTCCCGCCGCGACGGTTCGGCGAACAGGCCGCCGAGACGGCCGCCGAACGACGCCTCGTCCAGGCCGAGTCGGCGCGCGAACGACCCGAGCGACCCGTCGCGTGACTGCGACCCGCCGTCCGTCGCGGCACCGTCGTCCCCGAGTCCGAGACGGTCGAACAGACCGGCGACGGCGCCGGGGTCGGTCTCCTCGGTCGAACCATCGGGGCGGAACGAGAGCGAGAGTGCGTCCGAGTGGCCGTCGGGGCCGGGGTCGTACAGGTCGTACCGTTCCAACAGTTCGAGCGACTGTTGCTCGATGACGCGCCGGCGCGTCCCGTCGCCCGTCCCGATGCTGCTCTCGTCGTCGTACTTGATGGCCGTCCGCAACTTCCCGGTGAGAAACTCCGTGAGGTCCGTCTCGATGCGGTTCTGGTACGGTTCGACCACGTAGTACTTCTTCTCGTTCTCCTTGACCGAGTGGAAGAGGACGACGAACGAGTGGGGTTTGTTCACCCAGTACCGCTCGACTTCCCGAAAGTGGGTCTTCTTCTCCATCGGCACCGCCTTCTCGAGGTCGTAGCGGTTCGCCGCCGTCGTCCGGCCGCGTTCGTCCGAGAAGAAGGCGTCCTCGTCCAACTCCTCGTTCACGTCGACGGTTCGTTCCTCGACCACGTCGTCCAACTCCTCTGCGCGGTCTGCGCCGCGCGCGAGGGCGTTCTCGATAACGTCGGGGTCGAACCCGAGAGCGTCCTCGGCGTCGAAGCGGTCTATCTCGCCGTCGTCGTCGCGGGGACGACTGCCGTCGTCCTCGTAGTAGTACTCCCGCTTGTAGTGCTCCCACATCCACGTGTCTTTGACGACGGGCGTGGTCTCGGGGTCGCAGAACTCGTCGAACGCCGCCTGGATGCGCTTGGCCTCGCCCGCCGCGTCCGCGATTTCGTCCTCGGTGTCGACGGGGTGGTGGCCGAGATACTGCTCGTCGGTCGGGTCCAGTTCGACGTTCTGCCAGTCGTCTCGCGTCGGCCGCGTCGGAGTGGGTGGTTCGTCGGCGTCGGCGTCGTCCCATCGGGACCCGCCGGACCGGTCGTGACTCTCCCGCGGGTCTCGCCCCCGGTAGAGCGACTCGACGTCCCCTTCCTCGCCGTACTCGTCGAGGAAGTGCGCCCACGTGTACTCGCCGACGCTGACCGTCGAGTCGTCCGCCTCGGCGGTCGCGTCCCGGTGGTCCCCGTCGGTCGCCGCGTCCCCCGGTGCGACGTCACCTTCCAGGGCCGCCCGGTCGCCGCCGACCTCCCCCTCCAACGCGTCCTCGTCGTCGCCGTCCGAATCCCGTCGGACCGGCGAGGACGCGTCGTCGTCGGTAGCCATTGTTCCCCGGTGGTTGCCCCCCATCAAAAAGGCTTCTGGGGATTTAACGGTCTGTTTAGTGAGAATGCCAAGAGTTTGCACTCTGTACATTGTTGTATTTAATTTGGAAGTCGAGAATGCAACTCCCGTGGTGCTTTATACCTCGTTTAAGTCCCGTTTATCTAACATTCTTTTTTGCGATAACGTCGGACGTCGCCGCTCGGGTGTTCTGTCGCTTCTCGTAGGTCTAATACGAGATTAACTGACACGTTCGGCGGCTGTCGAGGTCGAATCGAGCGCCGAAGCTCGCACCCAGTCGGGCGAGTCGGTCGCGTCGCTGTGCTATCGGTGACGAGTCGTGAGCGGGAAGTCGCGAACGGTGCTCTCGGTCGGAGTCCGATGCGAGTGACGTGGCGGGACGCGAGCGTAACGAGTGGCGGGATTCGAACCGTGCCGAGACTCGCTTCGCTCGCCGGAAAACGGGCGTGGCGGGACTCCCGCGAGCGCAGCGAGTGGGAGTACGCCACGTCCGCGAGACCGAGCGAAGCGAGGTCGAAGCGGGCGTGGCGGGATTCGAACCCGCGATCGAGAGGTTAGGAACCTCTCGCCCTATCCGCTAGGCCACACGCCCCGGCGTCGCTACGGGTGCGTCCCCTATAATACGTCCGAGTCGTGCGATTCGACCGCGCCGCGCGGCCGACGGTCGAACGCAGTCGCTCGGCGTGTCGCGTCGTCCGAGAAAGCCGGAGTGGAGAGAGCCTTCAGTTGGTTTCCGACGACGTCGAGGTGGAGGTGGAGGTGGCCGTCGTCGTCTCCTCGTCCTCCTCGTCGTCTTCGTCGCCGTTCTCCATCTGCTTGAGCTCTTCTTCGATTTCGTTGCGTCCGCGCTGGAACTCGCCCATGGCCTGACCCGTGGACCGAGCGAGCTTCGGAATCTTGTTCGCCCCGAACAGCAGCACGAGGACGAGCAGCACGATGAGGAGCTCCGGCCCACCCGGGATCCCTGGGAACAGGGGTACTATGGTTGACATCGCTAACTGGGCCTAACCTACTCGTAACTATAGGCTTTTTGCATCTCTCAGTCTCCTCGGCGGGCGTCCGAGCGGGCGCGAAAAACCGTCTCCGGCACCGTGAGTGCCTCTCGACGCCGATATTCGGCGATAAAAGACAATCTGCGCAGACTGTCTTCGAATAGAACATTCTGTCGGAAAAAACCGCTATCGAACGACAAAGGGTCAGCGAAACCAGAGAGCCCCTCCCCGACCGTCAGGGTTTCTCGTCTTCTGGGCGTTCAGACGGACGCATGCTAAACCGTCTGCTGTTCGTCGTGGCGAGACTGGCGTTCGGCGCCAAGTTCGCTCGCGACGGTTACGACAACCTCTCGAACCGCGAAGACATGGTCGGCTACGCCGAGAGTGTCGGCGTCCCGTTCGCGGACGTGCTGGTCCCGGCGGCGAGCGGTCTGCTCCTCGTCGGCGGCGTCCTGCTCGCGGTCGGTCTCGCACCCCTGTTCGGCGTCGTCGCCATCGCCGCGTTCCTCCTCGGCGTGACGCCGCAGATGCACGACTTCTGGAACATGGAGGGCGACCGGCGGGCCGACGAGCTCGACGCCTTCCTCCGCAACGCCTCGTTCCTCGGCGCGGCCATCGCGTTCGCGGTGGCCATGCGCGAAGGCGGCGAAAACTGACTGCGTTCGGAACGTTCAACCGCAGTCTCCGACGAGGGAAGGGTATGCTCGAAATCGGAGACGAGGCCCCGGATTTCACCGCACCGCTCGCGAACGGCGACGTCGAGTCGTTCACGCTCTCTGACCGCCTCGACGAGGCCCCACTCGTCCTCGCGTTCTTCCCCGCCGCGTTCACGAGCACCTGCACGACGGAGATGTGCACGTTCCGCGACCGGATGGCGAACTTCGAGGACGTCGGCGCGGCGGTGTACGGCGTCAGCATCGACACGCCGTTCACGCTCAACGAGTTCCGCCGGCAGAACGACCTCAACTTCGCCCTCGTCAGCGACACGAACCGCGAGATAATCCACGACTACGACGTGTCGATGGACTTCGACTCGCTCGGCGTCCGGAACGTCGCAAAGCGCGCGGTGTTCGTCGTCGACGCCGACGAGACGGTGTCGTACGCGTGGGTGTCCGACGACCCCGGCGCGGAACCGGACTACGAGGAAGTCGCGGCGGCGGCGGAGTCGGCGCGGAACTGACCCCCCGACGACGGGCGACCGGGGATTCTTTCACCCCGCGGACGTAGTGTGCGACGGCATGGCCGAAGCAACAGACGACGTCACGGACAACGGCGGGCGGAAGTACGACCCCGAGGCGAGCCACAGTTTCCCGGACGAGAAACTCAACGAGATTCTCCCGACGCTCCTCGACGACCCCGAGGTGAACACGTACCTCAAGGCGCAGAACGTCAACGCCGTCACCCGAAAGGGGTACAACGACCACGGCGAGAAGCACATCGAAATCGTCCGCAACCGTGCGCTGCGCCTGTACGACCTCCTGAAGGCCGGCGGCGTCGAGTTCAACGGCGCCTCCGAGCAGGGACTGAACGAGGAGGACGAGGCGGTCATCGTCGCCCTCGCGGCCACCATCCACGACATCGGGCACGTGGTCCACCGGGACGACCACGCCTACTACTCGATTCCGCTCGCCGCCGACCTGTTGGACCGCTTCCTCCCGCGGTTCTACGACACCTCGGAAGTCGTCCGGATGAAGGCGGAAGTGCTCCACGCCATCCTCTGTCACCACACCGAGGAGGACCCTCTGACGACGGAGGCGGGCGTCATCCGCGTCGCGGACGCACTCGACATGGAACGCGGCCGGTCTCGAATCCCGTACGAGAAGGGCGGACGCGGCATCAACACGCTGTCCAGTCAGGCGATAGACAACGTGACGCTCGAACCCGGCGACAGCAAGGCCGTCCTCGTCGAGATAGAGATGGTCAACGCCGCCGGCGTCTACCAGGTGGACAACCTCCTGAAGGCGAAACTCCACAAGTCCGGACTGGAGGACCACGTCCGCATCGTCGCGGTCAACACGAAGGCCGACGACCAACTCGTCGAGCGCATCGAACTGTAGCACGCGCCGGACGACGCGAGAACCGTTCGTTCCCTCGTCTCAGTCGTCGAGCGAACCCGAGACCTCTTGCAGGCCGGCCACCGTGAGTTCGCCGCCGAGCGTCCGGTTCGGGTACGGGATGTCGATACCCAGTTCGTCGAACCGCTGTTTGACTCGCTTGATGTACTCGGCCTTCGTCTTCACGAAGTCGGCGCGACTGGGGTTGGATATCCAGAACCGCGAGGTGAGGACGACCGAGGAGTCGCCCAGTTCGGTCAGACGGACCGTCGGAGCGGGGTCGTCCACAATCTCCGGGTCCGACTGCGCCTCCTCGACGATGACCTCCGTCGCGGCGTCGATGTCGGCGTCGTAGCCGATGCCGAACGGCACCTGCAGGCGGAGCGTGTCCTTGGCGACGGGGTTCTTGATGACGCCGTCGGTGAGTTGGGAGTTCGGCACGGTGAGCAGTTCGTTGTCGAACGTGCGGACGCGCGAGACGCGGAAACTGATGTCCTCGACGACGCCCGAGTTGCCGTCCCACTCGATCCAGTCGCCGATGCGGAACGGCTTGTCCGTGTAGATGAAGACGCCGGCGACGAAGTTCTGGAGCACGTCCTGCATCGCGAAGCCGATGGCGAGCGTCGCCGCCGCCGCGATGGTCGCCAGCGACTGCAGGAAGTTCGGAAGCCCCGCGGCGCCGAACGCGACGGTGACGGCGACGAAGACGACGACGATTCCGAGGAGGCGACGGAGCGGTTTCTGTGCGTGCGCTTCGAGGTCGCGCGAGTTCATCACCCGGTCGGCGAGTGGGAAGGCGAGCCCCCGACCGAGCAGGTAGACGGCGGCGAACGCGGCGGCGAACGCGACGATTCGGCCGAGGAGTTCGGCGACGCCCGCCGGAATGCCGAACCCCGCGAGGAACTCGCCGACGGCCTCGTACAGGCCGGAGTCGGCGCTCTGTTGGAGGGCTACAGCACCGACACTCATCGATGGACGACGCCGGTGTTCCCCCGGGTCTCGACGACGTCGGCGTCCACCCGCCCCGCGAGTTCGTCGGTGAGTTCCTCGACGGTGGTGCCGGCGCGCGCCGACCGCAGGAACTTGATCTTCACCAGGTCGCTGCGCTTCAGTTGGTCGTCCAACTCCTCTTCGACGGCGCTGATTCCGCTCTTGCCGACCCAGACGGTCACGTCGAGGTCGTGCGCCTCCTTCCGAAGGTCGTGGTCAGTCATACGTAGCTTCAACGGGTGGAGGGGTTTGAACGTTGAGGATTCGGCTCGTCTCACTCGAACGGGTAGCGCTCCGTCGCGCCGCACTCCAGACAGCGGACGACGACGCGCCCCCGGTGGACGCGGACGCGGGCGTTCCGACCCGGTCGGAGGTAGACGTCGCAGGCGTCGCAGGTCGAGCGCTGAAACGACTTCGGCAGACCGCACCGGTTCCGCTCCGCGAGGCGGCGGGCGAGACGGACGTACTCGCGAGCGCGGTCGTACTCGTCCTCGGTCGCCGCCTCGCGGGCGAGTTCGTGCAGGCGCTCGATGCGTTCCTCCGCGATGCTCATGTCCCGAGGAGAGAGACCGCCGGGCAAAGTCGTTCCGCTCCGACCGCGGCGGGGGCGCGCGGTCCGACCGCGAGTCGGTAGGGTGAAACCGTCCCCCGCGGAAGTCGGAGTGACCGTGAGTCTCCGCGCGCTGAACTACCTCGAACTCGAATCGCACCTCGACCGGAGCGGAATCGGGACGGCGGCCGACCAGCAACGCGCGGCGCTCGAACGGACCGACGTGGACGTCGTCACCTCGCCGTGGCGGGGCGGGTCGCTCCCCCGCGCGGGCCTCTCTGCGGCCGCCGGCCGCGGCGCCTTCGCCGACTACGACGTCGCCCACTGCAACCTCATCGGACCGGGGTCCGTGGCCGTCGCCCGCCACGCGAACGCCGAGGGGATTCCGCTGGTCCTCCACACCCACGTCACCCGCGAGGACTTCGCCGAGTCGTTCCGGGGGTCCAGCGCCGTCGGCCCCGCCCTCGGGCGCTACCTCCGGTGGTTCTACTCGCAGGCGGACCTCGTTCTCTGCCCCTCCGAGTACACGAAGTCTGTCCTCGAATCGTACCCCGTCGACGCCCCGATTCGCCCGATGACGAACGGCGTCGACGTCGACGCGTTGGCGGGGCACGAGGACCTGCGGGCGGAGTACCGCGAGCGGTTCGACCTGGACGGCATGGTCGTCTTCGCCGTCGGCAACGTGTTCGAGCGCAAGGGACTCACGACGTTCTGCGAGGTGGCGTCCGACACCGACTACGACTTCGCGTGGTTCGGCCCGTACGACACGGGGCCGCACGCCTCCAAGACGGTGAAGCGGTGGGTGTCGAACCCGCCGGCGAACGTCACCTTCACCGGGTGGATAGACGACATCCGGGGCGCGTTCGGCGCGGGCGACGTCTACCTGTTCCCCACGAAGAACGAGAATCAGGGCATCGCCGTGCTGGAGGCGATGGCGTGCGGGAAGGCCGTCGTCCTGCGGGACATCCCCGTCTTCGAGGAGTTCTACACCCACGGGCACGACTGCCTGAAGTGCGAGACGCGCGCGGAGTTCAGCCGCGCGCTCGACTTGCTCGCGCGGGACCCCGACCTGCGCCGTCGCCTCGGCGAGAACGCGCGCGAGACGGCCGCCGAACACAGTCTGGACCGCGTCGGCGAACGACTCGTCGCGGCGTACGAGGCCCTCCTCGACGGGCGCGTTCCCGAATGACGGGGCGGCGACGAGTCAGCACGGTTTATCAGGCCGGCCCGCACACCGAGGAACGAATGCAGTCGGTCGCGGCGTTCACGGACACGTACCTGCCAACCGTCAACGGCGTCTCCTACACCGTTCAGACGTGGCGCGACCACTGGCGAGAACGCGACGGGCGGATGGACGTGGTGTACCCCGGGACCGACGAGTACGTCCCCGACGAGGGCGAGTACCCCGTCAGGAGCGTCTCGTTCCCGTTCTACGACGGCTTCCGCCTCGGCGTGCCGCGCGTCCCGAGTCGCGTCGAGGACGTGGACGTCGTCCACGCGCACACGCCGTTCGCCCTCGGCCTCTCCGGTCTCCGTCTCGCCCGACGGCGGGACCTCCCGTTCGTCGCCTCCTACCACACGCCGACGGGGGAGTACGCCGACTACCTCACCTCCCGCGACTCCTTCGAACGGCGAATCGAGTCGCTGTCGGAGCGGTACGAGCGCTGGTTCTTCGGCCGCGCCGACGCCGTCCTCTGTCCCAGCAGGGACACCCGCGACCACCTCCGCGACGAGGTGGGCGTCGACACCGAGATTGTCGTCCTCTCGAACGGCATCGACACCGACCGGTTCGCGCCCGCCGACGCCGGGGCCGTCGAGGCGTTCCGTGACCGCTACGACCTGCCGGACGGCCCGCTGGTCGGCTACACCGGCCGGCACGGGTTCGAGAAGAACCTCTCGGAGTTCGTCCGCGCCGCCGAGGGACTGGACGCGACGGTGGTCTTCGGCGGCGACGGTCCGGCGCGCGAGGAGTTGGAGTCGCTGGCGACGGACCTGGGCGTCGAGGCGCACTTCCTCGGGTTCCTCCCGCGGGAGGAACTGCCGGCGTTCTACTCGGCGCTGGACGCCTTCGTGTTCCCGAGTCCCGTCGAGACGCAGGGGCTGGTCGCCCTCGAAGCGAACGCCTGCGGCACTCCGGTCGTCGGCGTGGACGAGGGTGCTCTCTCGGACACCGTCGACGACGGCGTGACGGGCTATCACTACCCGCTGGGCGACGTGGCGGCCTGCCGGGCGGCCGTCGAACGCGTCCTCGGCGAACGCGAGACGCTCTCGGCGTCGTGTCTCGACCGCCGCGACGCGGTGAGCGTCGAACACGCCGTCGACGAACTCGCGTCGCTGTACGACCGCGTGTGTTCTGAGAAAGGGTACTGAGTCGACTGCTCGCGGCGTCGAGAGGCCGGCGTCGGCTACCGCGGCCGGTTCCTCAGTCGTCCAGGTCCTCGACGGCCTGCGCGATGCGCTGGAGTTGGCGCGTGGCGTCGCGCACTTCGTCGCGGAGTTGACGGACTTCCCGGACGAGTTCCTCGTTGCCCGCGGACTCGGACTCGCCGCGGCCGGCGCCGGGCGGGCCGCCGGGGCCGCCACCCATGCCGCCGCCGCCCATCCCGCCGGGGCCGCCGCCGCCCATCATGCCGCTCATCATCTGCGCGAACGGGTTGCCGCCGGGGCCGCCGCCGCCACCGCCACCGCCGCCCATCATCTCCTCGGGCGACGGTCGCTCGCCCTCTTCGCGTTCCTCCTCGCGGCGCTTGCGAATCTCCTCGACTCGCTCGCGGAAGGACATCTCGTCGTCGTCGCCGCCCTCGGCGGGCGTCTCTTCGGCGCCCTCGGCGGATTCCTCGACGTCGTCTGCCGGTTCGTCGGCGGGATCGTCTGGCTTCTCTGACATGGAGTCTCCTTCTCGGTCCGACTGGAAAGGACTGACGGTCCCGGGCGTCACCCCCACGCGCCGAGACTCGACTGCACGTCTCTGGTCGTCGCCTCCGCGGTCACCTCGTGGCCCACCAGGTCCCGGAGGTCCACGGCGTACGTGCTCCCCGCGTGGTCGAGGACGAGGAGCCGACCCTGCACGCCGCGGACGGTGCCGGTGGCGATGACCTCCGCGACGGGCCGGGCGTCGAGTTCGAGTCCGTAGTCGAAGTCGAACCGGTCGAGCACGTCGAACTCCGAGAGCAACGACTCCCACGCCGCCTCGTCGACGGCGCGGCCGAGTCCGTCGCGCTTCGTCCGGACGCGGACCCGGTCGGGAATCTCTGCCGCCAGTCCGGCCTCTATCTCCCGGGCGATGCGACCGTCGGCGACCGTTCTGACGTGCGCCCCGCGGTCGGCCCCCTGTTCGCGCAGGCGCGTCTCCAGTCGCCACTCCTTCGTCACGCCCACCTTGAACACGTCGGGCGCGAACGCCGCGAGGTAGACGGCGTGGGGGTCGTGACAGTCCATCTCGTCTTTGAGACAGGTGCCGGTGCACTTCGCGCACACCCACGTGGAGCGGTGGTCGCGACAGTGCGGCGCGGCGTCGTTCTCGCAGCCCCGGTGTTCGTCGTCGGTCACGACGCCCGCGCAGTGGCGTTCGCCCAGCGTGTAGCGCAGGTCCGTTCCGGGGTCGAGCGAGACGTACTCCACGTCGCCGTCGCTGGCGAGAAAGAGTCCCGGTCCGGCCGTGTCGTATCCGACGAACTGCACGGGGAAGCGTCGGTGACGGCCGGGTAAAAACCGTGCGCTCGCTGCGACGCACGGTCGAGGCGTGGCGGTCCCACTCGAGGGAGGCCGCCAGCGACGCCGCGCGCCGCCTCGGCGCGAAACGACCGATGTGCGTACCGACGGGTTCGGCCGAGGCGGTGCGAACCCCGAAGGGGCGTCGTTCGGTGGCGTGTCGAAGAGTGATCCGCCGAACGAGGTGGGGCGCGGCGGACGTTCGACAGTCCGCCTCCACGTGGGAGACTGTGAAAGGGTCGGGGCAACGGTCCACCGAGGCACAGGTGGGGTTGGGAATCTCCCGGATAGAACGTGGGAGGGAGCGGGTATCAAACCCGCTTGTAACCCGGTTAATGAACTGTACGGAAACGAGTGACAAACCGGCGGAGACGCTCGGCGTCCGAATCCGACTTCCGGTCCGGTCGAACGTCTCCGGTCACCGCCGCCATCGCCGAGAGACCCGCGACGCCGAGGAGGAACGCGGCGGCGAAGACGACGGCGTCGCCGCGGGCGAACAGGACCGTCGGTAGCCGGGCGGGCGGCAGGCCGACCCCCGTCAGGAGGGCTCCGACGGCGGTGGCGAGTGCCACCGCGGGGATACCGAGGAGAGCGAGCAGAATCAGCAACGGCGACGGCAGTCGGTCGTCACGCCGGTGTCCGGGGGTGCAACGTCGAATAGCCGTCGCATCGAGAGGCACCGGACGGGGGCGCCGCGCTGACGGTAGCGCCGACTGTGGGGCAGAGCCGACCCGTCCCGTCGTCCGCCGGAGCACGGCGTTCGGCGGCGCGAGGCGCCGGACTCGTCTGCGGACCGGCGGTCGACGGTATCGGCCGGCGCTCCGGACGTCCGGCGGCCGGCCTCAGGCTTCGACGCCGTACTCGGCGCGCAGTTCCGCGGCGAGTTCGCGCGCGGCGCGGCGCACGGCGTCGTCGCTGGAGGCGTCCGGTTCCCACCCGAGGGCGGACAGTTTCTCGATGGAGAGGCGCATCCGCGGCACGTCGCCCTCCCACCCGCGGTCGCCGCCGGTGAACTCGTACTCGGGGTCGACGTCCATCACGTCCGCGACGATGTCCGCGATGGTGGTGACGGAGGTGGTGGTCCGCGTGCCGAGGTTGTACGTGTTCATCGACTGCTCGGCGTTCTCGACGACGTGCGAGATGGCGCGCACGCAGTCCTCGACGTGGAGGTAGGACTTCTCCTGTCGGCCGTCGCCGAGGATGGTGAGCGTGTCGGGGTCCTCCAGCAGTTTCTCGATGAAGTCGGGGACGACGTTGCCTCGCTGTTTCGGGCCGACGATGTTGGCGAAGCGGAACAGCCAGACGGTGAAATCCTTCGAGTGGGCGTACGTGGAGAGCAGTCCCTCGTCGGCCAGTTTCGACGCGCCGTAGACGCTGATGGGTTCGAGGGGGGCGTAGTCCTCCGGCGTCGGACGCGGGGCCTCCCCGTACACCGTCGACGAGGACGTGAACGCGAGGTTCGAGACGCCCACCTCGTCCATGCGTTCGAGGACGTTGTACGTCATCTCCGTGTTCTCCTCGAACAGTTTGCGGGGGTCGGCGTAGTTCGTGTCCGTGTAGGCGGCGAAGTGGAACACCACGTCGACGTCCGCGGTGATGGCCTCGGCCACGTCGTCGGCGTCGGTCAGGTCGGCCTTCACGAACTCGACGCCGTCCGGGACGCGTTCGCGCGTCCCCTTCGAGAGGTCGTCGACGACGACCACGTCGTTGTCGTCGCGGAGGTGCTGTGCGAGATGAGAGCCGACGAGTCCCGCGCCACCGGTGACGACGACTCGCTTCTCGGAGAGTTGCATACCGGCACTGGACCACCGGGCAGTAAGTTCGTTCTGGTCCCGCGCGCTCACTGCGAGGGGTTTTCACCGCGCGTCGAGTTCGGCGGGATGGCCTCCTCGCCCAGTCCGGTCAGGTCCGCGCTCACGTCCCACAGTCGCCGGCGGGTTCGCTCGTCGCGCGCCGCCGCCGCGGGCCGTTCGACCGCGCAGTCGGCGAAGTACTCGCCGGTGACGCCCTCGACTTCGGGGGAGGAGGCGAGGTAGACCGGGGTGTCGGACGCCTCGGCGGGCGTCCGGACGAACCGCGACGTGAGCGACTCGGGGAGGGCGTCGAGGACGGAGACGGCCGCGCGCACGGCGCCGCCGTACTCCCGCGAGAGCGACGTTCCGGGCACCGCGCCGGGGTGGAGGCAGTTGGCGGTGACGCCCGTCCCCCGGAGTCGGTCGGCCGCCTCGAACGTGAACAGGACGTTCGCCAGTTTCGACCGGGCGTACGCGGCGGAGCCCGTCACGTCGTGGACCGAGCGGAGTTTCCGGAAGTCCATCCGGCCGTTGCGGTGCAGTTCCGAGGAGACGACGACGACGCGCGCCTCTCCCGTCTCCGCCGCCGTCTCGCGGAGGCGGTCGGCGAGGCGGTTCACGAGGAGGAACGGCGCGAGGTGGTTCACCGCGAACGTCGCCTCGACGCCGTCCTCGGTGAGTTCGGGGTCGGAGAACCACGCGCCCGCGTTGCTGACGAACGCGTCGAGGCGGTCCACGTCGTCGTCGACGCGCGCCGCCAGGTCGCGAACGTCGCGTTGCGAGGCGAAGTCGGCGGTGTAGAGGGCGGCGTCGCCGTCGCCGGTCGCCTCGCTCTGCAGGTCGGCGACGGCCCTGCCCCCCTTCGCGGGGTCACGACCGGTCACGAGGACGCGCGCGCCGCGGGCGACGAGTCGGCGGGCCGTCTCGTAGCCGATGCCGTCGGTCCCGCCGGTGACGACCATCGTCCGCCCGTCGAGTCGCGGCGGGTCCGGGCACGTCGAGACCATACCCGAGGTTCGGTCCCGACGCGGATATATCGTCGCGTCCCGGCGGTCCGTCGGACGGTTCGGGCGGCGGCCGCGCAACCGGCGGCGCGGCGGCGAGAAGCGAAGGGCCTTAGCGCGCGGACCGACTCGCAGGCGGTATGCAAGCAGAACCCGAAGTCGCCGTCCTGCGGTACGGCCACCGGCCGGGGCGGGACGACCGGATGACGACGCACGTCGGCCTGACGGCCCGCGCCCTCGGCGCGGACCGCGTCGTCTTCCCCGGCAACGCCGGGCAGTCCGCGGAGACGGTCGAGGACATCACCGGTCGGTTCGGCGGCCCGTTCGCCGTCGAGATGACCGACGCACTCGACGCGTTCATCCGCGACTGGGAGGGGGTCGTCGTCCACCTGACGATGTACGGCGAACGCGTGCAGGACGTCGAAGACGACGTGCGCGCGGCCCACGAGACGGACCCGATTCTCGTCGTCGTCGGCGGCGAGAAGGTGCCGTTCGAGGTGTACGAGGCGGCCGACTACAACGTCGGCGTGACGAACCAACCCCATTCCGAAGTCGCGGGCCTCGCGGTGTTTCTGGACCGCCTGTTCGAGGGCCGAGAACTCGAACGGGAGTGGGCGGACGCCGACCGGCGGGTGATTCCGAAGGCGACGGGAAAGCGGGTGGTCGACCCCGACGCGGCCGACGGCGAGTAGGGGGAATCCGCGGCGACGAACCACGTCACATCCGGAGATTTTAAACGCCTTTGCGGCGGAACACAACACAATGGCTTTTGAAGGGCTGCTGAACGACCCTGTCATCCAGAAGTACCTCCACGAGTTGGTTGGACCGACGGGGATGCCGGTCGCGGCCGCGCCGCCCGACGGCGAGGTCACAGACGAGGAGTTGGCCGAGGAGTTGGGCCTCGAACTGAACGACGTCCGTCGAGCGCTCTTCATCCTCTACGAGAACGACCTCGCGTCGTACCGCCGCGTGCGCGACGAGGACTCGGGGTGGCTCACCTACCTGTGGACGTTCCACTACGAGAACATCCCCGAGAACCTCGAAGAGGAGATGTACCGCCTCCTCGACGCCCTCGAGGAGCGGTTGGAGTACGAGCGGACCCACGAGTTCTACCTCTCGGAACCCGCGGGTATCCGCTTCGAGTTCTCCGAGGCGATGGAACTCGGCTTCCAGTGTCCCGAGACCGGCGCTCCCCTCGAACCGATGGAGAACGACGACATGGTCGACGCCATGGAGCGACGCATCGAGGAACTGCGGGACGAACTGAACGTCGAGGCGAAGGCCAACTGATGGTCGTCCTCGCAACGAAATGTTACGTCGAAGGCGACGCGCGGACGCGTGCCCTCGACAGTCTGGACTCGCTCATCCGCAACGACGTGGGCGAGTTGGACGTCTCGTGGGACATCGGCGTCCGCGACGACGACTTCGTCTCCGTCACCGTGACGGGCGACGACGCCACCGCCGCGCGCAACCTCCTCGGCGACGAGTGGGGCGAGGTGACGCCGCACCTGCAGGAGGGCGAGACGTACGTCGGCACCCTCGACGAGTGGGACGACGACGGCTTCGTCCTCGACGTGGGCTTTCACGACTACGTGCGCATCGAGGCGGACGAACTCGGCCTCGGCACCGGGACGCCGACGCAGATTCGCGACCGCTTCGGCATCGTCCAGCACACGCCGCTCTCGTTCGTCTACAGCGAGGACGGGTCGCGACTGGCCGACGAGACGCGCGACAGACTGTACGGCTGGACCCGCGAGGAAGGTGCGGGCCGCGTCAACGTCAACAGCGCGACGCGCGGGGAGGTCCGCGCGACGGTCAACCGCGCCGGGCACGCCGAGGACATCGTCACCGTCGAACGCCTCGGCCTCCTCGAACAGAGCATCGTCTGTCCCGAGGGGACGGACCCGCCGGGCCTCCTCGCCAGCATCGGGAAGTACCTCCGCGCGGAACTCAAGTGCGTCCTGACCTGAGGAGAGATGAATCGACGACTGCTCCTCGCCGTCGCGGCGTTCGCCCTCCTCGCGGTGACCGCCGGGTGTCTCGGCTTCGGCACGGGCGACGTCTCCACCGAACGCGTCGACGCCGAACCGCCGGGTGACGGCTACGCGTGGGCGTCGAACGCGACGGTCCACATCGAGATTCGGGAGAACACGCAGTTCGCCGCCGTCTACGAACTGAACCAGACGGAGATTCAACTGTTCCGTCGCGACGGCTTCGGCGGGCGTAACCCCCTGTCCGTGCAGGCGGTGCGCTACCGCTACCCCAACGGCACCGTCATCACCGGGAGCGAGATGCGTAGCCGCGGCGCCGAGATACGGCAGAACCGCGACGTGACAACCGTCGTCCTGCCCGGCGACGCGCCCGACGGCGGGGGCGGCGAACTCGCCTTCACCAGCGGTGGGTCGCCCAAGCGGTTCTCGCTGCCGACGTACGTCGACGGCTCCTACGAGATCCTGCTCCCGCCGGACCGCAGCATCGACGCGCCCATCATCGGACAGGCGCGACCCGGCGGCTACGAGAAGTCCACCGTCGACGGGCAGGTCCTGCTCAGGTGGACCGCCGAGGAGATGAGCGCGGACACCGTCTCCGTGCAGTTCTACCTCGAACGCGACCTGTACATCTTCGGCGGCGTGTTCGCCCTGTTCGCGGTCATCGGTCTCGGCGGACTGCTCTACTACCGCCAGCAGATAGAGGCGCTGAAGGACCAGCGTGAGGAGATGGGCCTCGACGTCGACACCGACGACGACGAGTTCGACGACGGCCCGCCGCCGGGGATGCGCTGAGTTCCCCGGCTTCGTTCAGTTTTCGTCACCGTTCAGTTTTCGTCACCGTTCAGTTTCTGTCGGCGCTCAGTCTCCGTCGTCGGTTCCGGTACTCGTCCCGTTCGCCGTCTCCGTCGGGGTGGCAGTCTCCGTGCTCGTCGCCGTCGCCGTCTCCGTCCCGGTTTCCGTCTCCGTCTCGGTTTCCGTCTCCGTCTCGGTTTCCGTCTCCGTCCCGGAGTCGTCGTCGCCGCCCCAGTCGGCCTCGTCGTCGGCCGTCCACAGCAGGTTCGGGTGGTCGGCGATGAGGCCGTCGACGCCCGCCTCGGCGAGGCGTTCGGCCTGATACCACGTGCCGACCGTCCACGTGTTCACCGTCCGACCCTCCTCGTGGGCGACGGCGACGAGGTCCACGTCCGCGAACGGGCCCGAGAGGTAGTACTCGTCGCCGAAGAACGGCGTCCCCTGAATCATGTTGTACGGCGGGTGAATCGCCTCGCAGTCGTACTCCCGCGTTATCTCCAGTCCCGTCTCGATGGAGTCCCAGAACAGGAAGGCGATGGGAACGTCGGGGTCGATGTCGCGGACGACGGCGAGGGCCGCCTCGTGGAACGACGAGACGAGGACGTCGTTCGCCGCGTCGTCGGCTATTTCGAGCGCCGACTCGGCCATCGGCCGCCACACCTCCTTCTGCTGGGCGAGTGTCTCCTCGTTGAGTTTCTCCGCGAAGTAGACGTCCGTCGTTCCGGGGTTCTTGAACTCGATGTTGACGCCCGCCGAATCGGGAAGCGCGTCGAACACCTGCTGGAGACTCGGAATCGTCTCGCCACTCTGGAGCACTTCCGTCTCCCGCAGTTCCTCCCACGGGTGTTCCCAGACGTATCCGTCGAGGTCCGTGAGTCCGCGTTCGCCGCCGTCGCGACTGCTGAGTTTCGAGTCGTGGAAGACGACCACCGTCCCGTCCGACGACGGGACGATGTCTATCTCGACCATGTCGGCGCCGTCGCCCCACGTCGCCCGTCCCACCGCGCCGACGGTGTTCTCGGGATACTGCCCCGCGAACCCGCGGTGGGCGATTATCGTCGGGTCCGGCGCACCGCCTTCCGAACGCTCGCTCGCTGAACTCTCCTGCACGTCTGCCTCGCCCCGTGACGACGAGGTATTCCTTTCGGTCGCGCCCGCGACGCCGCCGAACGCCGACGCGCCGATGACCGCGCCTGTGCCTGCCACGAACGACCGCCGACCGAGCTCCTGTCTGTCTTGTGACATCACACGGGGGTTCTCCCGGCGGCGATAAAACTGCTTGTAAGGGATATATATATCTGTATTATTATGATTGGTCGGAATGAGAGAACGTGAGCGCTCGGGAGCGTGCCGCGGGGCTTTTGCCACCCTCGTTCCAAGGAGACCCATGCGAGTCGCAGTCGTGACCGTCGGGGACGAACTCCTCGCCGGTGACACGGTGAACACGAACGCCGCGTGGTTGGCGGACCGCCTGACTGCGCGGGGCGTCCGCGTCGAACGGGTGACGACGGTGCCGGACCGCGTCGCCGACATCGCCCGCGTCGTCAACGAGTACCGCGCCGAGTACGACGCCGTCGTCGTCACCGGCGGTCTGGGCCCGACGCACGACGACCTGACGATGGCGGGCGTCGCCGCCGCCGTCGGCCGCGACCTGGTCGAACACGAGGAGGCGAAGGCGTGGCTGACCGAACACGGCGGCTACTCCGCCGACGAGTTGGCCGAGGGGACGACGCACCTCCCGGCGCGGGCGAAGATGCTCCCGAACGAGGAGGGCGTCGCCCCGGGCGCCGTCGTCGAGGGCATCTACGTCCTCCCCGGCGTCCCAGCCGAGATGAAGGCGATGTTCGAACTCGTCGCGGAGGCGTTCGACGGCGAGGCGACGTACGTCGAGACGGTCCTGACGAGCGAACCCGAGAGCGCACTCGTGGACCGACTCCGCGACGTGCAGGCGAAGTTCGACGTGACCGTCGGGAGTTACCCCGGCGACGGCGTGCGCCTGAAACTGACGGCGAGCGACGAGGGGGAACTGGCCGAGGCGGCCGCGTGGCTTCGGGGGCAGGTGGAACTCGCCGAGGAGGACTGACGCCGTCCGTCCTACCGATAGAGGTAGAGCAACCAGCCGACGGTCATCAGGATGGCGAGGATGAGGATGGTCGCCCCAGTCTCCATGATGGGGAACGGTTCGCCGGTGACTTCGAGCGGAATCATCATTGTCTCTCCCTTACCGGGCACCTTTCTTAAACGTTCGAGTTCCTGCACCGACGCGCGTTCGACGCCCGCACCGGCGGGCTTTTTGGGCGGCCGTCACTCGGTTCGAGTATGCGAATCGGTGTCGTCGTGAACCCCATCGCGGGGATGGGTGGCCGGGTAGGACTGAAAGGGACCGACGGGAAGGTCGAAGAGGCCCGCGCCCGCGGTGCCGACCCGCGCGCGCCCAACCGCGCCCGGCGGATGTTCGAGACGTTGCGCGGCGCGAACGAAGCGGTCGAACTCCTCGTCTGGGGCGGCGAGATGGGCGAGTCGGAGGCGCGCGAGGTGGGTCTCTCGCCGACGGTCCTCGGCGAACCGGCGGCGGCGGAGACGACGGCGGCCGACACCCGTCGGGCCGTCGAGGCGTTCGTCGACGCGGACGTGGACCTCGTCCTGTTCGTCGGCGGCGACGGCACCGCCGCGGACGTGGCCGAGACCCTCGACGGAACCGGCGTCCCGATGCTCGGCGCACCGGCGGGCGTGAAAGTTTACTCCTCGGTGTTCGCCGTCTCGCCCGAGGACGCCGCGACGGTGGCGACGACGTTCGACCGGACCGAACGCCGCGAAGTGATGGACATCGACGAGGACGACTACCGCGAGGGCGAGGTCCACCCGGAACTCCGCGGCGTGGCCCACGTCCCTGTCGCCGACGCGCTTCAGTCGTCGAAGCAACTCGGCGGCGGGACGGTGGACGCACTCGCCGCGGGCGTCGCCGACGACGTGCGCGAGGCGTCCGGCAAGACGTTCGTCCTCGGACCCGGCAGTACGGTCGGCGCGGTGAAGGCCGAACTCGGGTTCGAGGGGTCGCCCATCGGCGTCGACGTGTGGCGCGACGGCGACGTGGTCGCACTCGACGCCTCGGAGTCGGAGATTCTCGACTGCCTCGGACCCGAAGAGGAGAACGTCATCGTCGTCTCGCCCATCGGCGGACAGGGGTTCGTCTTCGGGCGCGGCAACCCGCAACTCTCGCCGGACGTGATTCGGCGGTGCGAGGTGGAGATAATCGCTTCGCGGGCCAAACTCGACGGCATCGGCGAACTGCACGTCGACACCGACGACCCGGAGTTGGACGAGGAACTCCGCGGGTGGACGCGCGTCCGCGTCGGCCGGTTCGAACGGCGGATGATGAAGGTCGTCTGACGCCGTTCGTGTCACTGGTTCGCAGTCTTATGTCCTCCGAGACGTAGGTGTACGTATAATCAGCATATAGTGAGGGTTAAGGTCATCCCCAACAAGGGGTTCGATATGGAGACGCGTAAGGTACAGCGACTGGGACCCTCCACGCTGGCGATGACGCTCCCGGCAGAGTGGGCCAAAGAACACAACGTGAACAAAGGCGACGAGGTGTCGCTTCGGATGGGCGGGAAGGGGACGCTGACGGTCCTCCCAGAGTCCGCGAGTCAGGAGGACGCGCTGGCGACCATCCGCGCGGACGCCCTCAACGCGGACGCCCTCGAACGGGCCATCGTCGCGCAGTACGTCCTCGGACGCCGAGTCATCCACATCGAGAAGAGCGAAGGCGCACTCGACTCCGAACACATCAACGCCGTCTACAAGGCGGAGACGCAACTGATGGGGCTGGGCGTCATCGAGGAGACGCCCGAGCGAATCGCCATCCGGTGCTCGGTGGACCCCGAGGACTTCAGCCTCGACAATCTGCTCGAACGGCTGGAGAACACCGGGAGCACGATGCGCGGCGAGGCCATCAAGGCGCTGGCACACGGCAACCCGGACCTCGCACAGCGTGCGCTCAACCGCGAGCGGCAGGCGAACAAGATTTTCGTCCTCCTCCTCCGCCTCATCTTCACGGCGTATCAGAACCCGAACCTGTGCCGGGCGGTGGGGCTGGAGTCGGGCTTCCCCCTCATCGGCTACCGGTCGGTGGCGAAGAACCTCGAACTCACCGCGGACAACGCCGAGGACATCGCCAACATCGTGATGAACGCCGACGGACACTCGCTGGACATCGACTCGACGACGATGCGGCGCATCCGCGAGTTCACCGACCAGGTGGACGACATCACGTCGAAGGCCGTCCAGTCGGTCGTCGAACGCGACTACGACCTCACCGTCGAGTGCCGCGACCTGTTCCGCGACATCCGCGACAAAGAGCGCGACATCCTCGACGACTTGGAGGAGATGGACAACCAGAAGCTCCTGCAGATTCGGGAGGTGCTGGTCAGTCTCCAGCAGACCGCACAGTACGCGATGCGGAACGCGGAGATAGCGGCGAACCTCGCGCTCAACGAGGAGTCCGAGCACGTCACCATCGGCTGAGTCGTCGGTCGACGAACTCTCCGCGGGGGCCGTCCGAGGCGGTCAGTCGGCCGTCGCGTCCGCGGCCTCGTCCGTCGTATCCGCGGCCGTCGTCTTGACGACCGTCAGCGGGTTCCGACTGGTGACGTCGCAGTCGAACGCCGGATGCTCGCCGAAGTGGCGCACGACCATGTGTCGCCGCGACCCGGTGATGCCCGTCCGGCCGACGTCGTCGGCCGTGAACTCCTCGGGCAGGCGGTCGAACAGTCGGCGCAGGGCGTCGAAGTCGTCGAACACCTTCGTGTTGCCCGCGGAGTCGGCGCCGCGGCGCGAGACGACGTAACTGCCGTCGGTACGGTACTCGCCCGCCGTGCGAAGGAACTCTCGTTTCTCCGTGATGGCCGCGCCCAGCACGTCTTGCAACGCGGCGGCGTCGGCCCTGGACATCTCACAGGAACAGTCGCCGACTCGGACGACGACGGACTCGCCGTCCGTGGTCACCGACAGTGGGGTCTCATCGCGCGCGAAGAACTCGATCAGGAGTGTGGCGACTCCGGTTCGTCATGTCCGCCCGTTTCGAGGGACTCAGTAAAAGCCTGTCGGCGAAACGGCAGGTCAGGGGGCGTCGCGGACCGCCGCCGCGGCCGACGGGAGGCGCGAGAGCAGTCCGTCGTCGGTCGTCGTCGCGGTTCCGTCGTCCGCCGCCGTCTCCGACGCCGGCGGGAGGGGAACAGTCGTCGGCGTCGCCGTCGGCGTCGATGTCGCCGTGTCGGTCGAACCGCCCGCGTCCGCGGGCGTCTCGGTGTCGTCGCCGAGGAGTACGCCGTCGTCGCTCTCCGTGGGCGCCGCAGTCGTCGTCGCCGATTCAGTCGCTGTCGCCGTCGCCGTCGTCTCGGCGTCGGCGCTCTCACCGTCCTCGCCGCCCGTCTCGTTCGTCGTCGGCTTGGTGCCGAAGAAGTCCGTCTCGACGGTCTCGGTGTACGTCACCGCGTCGAGGGGGACGCGGACCGTCTGCCCCGACAGGTCGAGTCGGGCGTGGAAGTCGATTCGGAGGTCCGTCACCTGGTTCCGTTCGAGGTGACTCACCCACCACTCGTCGAGGCGGTCGTTGCGGACGTACGTCGTCGTCTCGATGGTCTTCGCCGACTCGGGCGGAATCACGTGTCCCGACTCGCTGGTGCCGTCGCCGACGGCCACGTCGTTCATCGAGATGTCGTAGCCGAGGCGCGAGACGGTGACGGGGTACGGCTTGGGGTTGTAGACGACGAACCGGAGGTGAAGCGGCGTCACCGACTCGTTCACCGCGCCCCACCGCGCACCCGTCTCGTTGACGTAGAGGACGGGGTCCGAGACGACGGGCGCGTCCGCGTTCACCGGCCGCGTCTCCGTGGAGTTGAACTGCGAGAGCATGTCGGTGTCCACCTCGCGCGTGACGTTCGGCGCGTCGAACGTCCGGCCGAGCGTCGAGGACCGAACCGCGGGGTCGACGGTGACGACGGTGTGTTCGCCGTTCCGCACGTGGGACCGCCACCACGGGACGATGCGTTCGTTGCGCATCCGCGTGGTCGCGTTCACCGTCGCGTTCCCCGTCTCGACGGCGACGCCGGACTTCTCGCCCCCCGCGATTCGCACATCGTTCATCCGAACGTCGTAGGTCACCGTCACGCCGCCGAGGCGCAGGCCGAGGGGGGTCGGGTTCGACACGGCGACGGTCGTCTCGATGGTGGTCGTCTCGTTCGTCACGTCGCCGAAGCGGTTCTCGACGCCCGACACGGACGGTGCGCCGACGACCCCCGCGGCGACCAACGCGCCGCCGAGGACGACGAGGAGTGCCACGGCCGTGGCCGCGACTCCGAGTCTGCTCCGCAGTAGCACCGACGCAATCTGCCCGGACATGCCCGTGGCGATTCGTCGCACCCATATAGTCGGTTTGGCCGACTGTCGCTGGAGGTGTTCTTTCTCTGTCGAGAATCGGTCGTCGGTCCGGACCGACACGGAACCGGGGGCCGCCGCCGCGCCGGGCGGAGCGTCCGTCTCGGCGGTTGTCGAATGAACTAAGTCGGTACCGTCGAACCCGAACGTATGCAGACCAAGAACGTCCAATCGGACATGGGAATCGGCCTCGCAGTCCTCTTCTCCGTTCTCACCGCCGTGGCGGCGGCCGGGATGGTCGCCTCGGGCGACCAACTCACCACCGCCGTCGCGTTCGCCGTCGCCGTCGTCGCGGCGTCCCTCGCCGTCGTCTCCGCGCAGACGTTCTGGTGATTTGATACGCGTCTGACGAGAAACCGTTAAGACGGAAAAACACCTAGGACCGCTGAGAATGAGCGAGTACACCGACGAAGAACAGCGGATCATCGGCTACCTGCGAGAGAGCGTCGGCGCAGGCGAGCGATACTTCCGGGCGAAGAACATCGCCGAGGCCATCGGCCTCTCCGCGAAGCAGGTCGGTGCGCGTCTCCCTCGACTCGCAGAGAAATCAGAGGACGTCGAGATAGAGAAGTGGGGGCGCGCCCGTTCGACGACGTGGCGCGTCACGATGGGTTAGGTCGGGTGGCTTTTTTACCTGCCCTCCGTAGCCGTCGCACATGACGGTCCGTGTCAGGCGCGCGTTCGAGTTCGACGTTCCTCCCGAAGACGTCTGGAAGTTCATCTCCGACCCTCGAAACCGCGCCGAAGCCATCAGCGTGGTCGAACGGTACGAGGTGGACCCGGAGACCAACGAGGCGACCTGGCACGTCTCGCTGCCGATTCCGTTCCTGAGTTCGACCGCGAAGGTGGAGACGAAGGACGTCGAAGTCGACCCGCCGCGCTTCGTCAGGTTCGTCGGCAAGTCCAGCGTGATGCGCGTCACCGGCGAGCACACCATCGAGGAGACGGAGACGGGGTGCCGCCTCCGCAACGAGTTCGTCGTCGACGGACGCGTCCCGGGCGTCGAGCGGTTCTTCAAGCGCAACCTCGACCGGGAACTGGAGAACCTCGAGGCGGCGCTTCGAGACGAGTTGGAGTGACGCCCTCGCGCACGCGAAACCGTGCCACGGCGTGGCGTGCGACGCCATCGCTTCACCCGGTGCATTTATTCGTCTCCCATCCTTAGCCGCTATCGCCGACAAAAAGACGCTTTTCTCGTCTACGTCGGCACGACCCGCCGCACCACGCCGTAGTGAACGGGGTCCGCTACGGCACGACGCGCCTCTGGCGTCGGCGCGGATGCCCTCGAACCCGGCGAGGGTAGCCCGCCACCTCACACGCCACCACGCGCGCCCGTCGAACCGTTCGCGGCCAAGGAACGCCGCGGGACGGTTCACACTCCGACCCGGTCGAACCACGCTTCAGAAGAAAACCCGGCCCGGACGGCCGGTTTTCGACGCCTCAGTCGTCTCTGGTCTTGATGTCCGCCGAGAGACCCTGCGCCATCTGGATGTCCTTCGAGTTGTTCAGCGTCCACGCCGTCCGTTCGGTGACGGCTTCGATGACCTCGCGGGCACTCGGGTAGCCGTTCCCGGACTTCTTCACGCCGCCGAACGGCAGGTGAACCTCGGCGCCGATGCACGGGAGGTTACCGTACGCGAGTCCGATTTCGGCGTTGTCGCGGTAGTAGTTTATCTCGCGGTAGTCCTCGGAGATAATCGCGCCCGCGAGTCCGTAGTCGGTGTCGTTGTGAATCTCGACGGCCTCCTCGATGTCGCCGGAGTACTGCAGGAGGGCGACGTGGGGGCCGAACACCTCCTCGTGGGTGCAGCGCAGGTTCTCGTGTGCGTCGGCCTCGTAGACGAACGGACCGACCCAGTGGCCGTCCTCGTGTCCGTCGGGAATCTCGTCGTCGTTCAGTTCCGTCCGGTCGACGAGGACGTTCACGTCCTCGCGCTTTGCCAGTTCGTTGTACTTCGTCACCTTCTCGACGTGGCCCTCCTCGATGAGGGGGCCCATGAACGTCTGCTCGTCGAGGGGGTTGCCGACGGCGACGTTCTCCGCCGCTTCGACGAACCGTTCTTTGAACTCGTCGTACACCGACTCGTGGACGATAATGCGCTCCGAGGAGACACAGCGCTGCCCCGTGGTCTTGAACGACGACATGACCGCCGAGTGGACGGCGATGTCGAGGTCGGCGTTCTCCGTGACGACGATGCCGTTCTTACCGCCCATCTCGCAGGCGGCCAGTTTGCCGGGTTCGCCGCCGACCTTCGAGGCGATTTCGTGGCCCACCTCGGCGGACCCCGTGAAGAGGACGGTGTCGACGCGCGAGTCGTCGACGATGGCCTCGCCGGCGTCGCCGAAGCCCTGCACCATGTTGAACACGCCCTCGGGGATGTCGGCGTCCTCGAACATCTCGGCGATTATCTGCCCGCACCACGGCGTCTGCTCGGCGGGCTTCCAGACGACGGTGTTGCCCTCGACCAGCGAGACGGCCATGTGCCAGAACGGGATGGCGACGGGGAAGTTCCACGGCGTGATACAGCCGACGACGCCGCGCGGCTTGCGGCGCATGTAGGCGTCCTTCGCGGGAATCTCCGAGGGCACCACGTCGCCCTTCGGGTGGCGGGCGTCGCCGGCGGCCCACTCGACCATGTGCCACGCCTCGGTGACGTCGGCTTTCCCCTCGGAAATCTCCTTGCCGCACTCCTTGGTGACGACTTCGCCGAGTTCCTCGTGGCGGTCCTTCAGTTCGTGGTAGATGTCCCAGAGGTACTCCGCGCGGTCGATGTGCGAGAGCGCCTGCCACTCCTCCTCGGCCTCGTCGGCCGCCGCGAGTGCGGCGTCCACGTCCTCGGGTGTCCCGCGTCGGAACTCGCCCAGCGTCTCGCCCGTCGCCGGGTTCTCGCTCTCGAACGTCTCGTCTCCGGTCCCGTCAGTCCATTCGCCGCCGATGTAGTGTTGGTACACTTCGCCGTTCGTCATACTGGCAATATTCTCGATGGTCACTTAATAGTCGCTGACCCTCCCATGGACGGCTCCCGGGTCGGCGCGTCGTCGTCGTCGTCCCGGGGTGTCGGGCGAGTGGACCGCGTCGGCGGCCGTCTTCGCCGACGACGAACCGAGCGACTGCGCGGCGTGGTAAAGACAAACACTATATCCGAGAGCGGACTAACTCCGTCGTATCATGGCCGTACGCGAAGCGACTCGGGCGGGGACGCGCTTGACGCTCGACCTGTGGCACCCGAACTGTTGGGCGATAGAGGCGACGGAGCGACACCCCGGGGGCATCCTCGCGCACGCAATCTACCACGCGCCGGAGACGGGGGCGACGACGGTGAACGGCCTGTTCACCGCCTACGGCGACACCGCGGCGGAGGTGGAGACGCTGCTCGACACCATCGCGGCGTCCGAACACGGCGGCGACGTGCAGGAGTTACAGGAGCGGTTCGGCAGGACCGCCGCACGGGTGGCACCGGGACGGGTCGCGCGCGAGTTCTTCCTCGAGTACGACCCCGGCGACATGATCTGTCCGACGCTTCTGAGACAGGGGTTCGTCCACAGCGCACCCACGCGCATCGAGAACGGCAGGGAGTACTGGAAGGTGTGCTTCGCCGGCGAACGCGGCGACATCGAGACGGCCCTGGACGCGGTGCGCGAGGAAGCGGGCGCGGAGATAACCGTCGAGCGAATCGCCACCTCGGACACGGTCGAACCCGAACGCGCCCGCCGCCTCGGGACGCTCACCGCGACGCAACGGGAGGTGTTCGAACTCGCTCGCGAACGCGGCTACTACCAGTGGCCGCGGGGGGTCTCGACGCGCGAACTCGCCGGCGAGTTGGACATCTCGAAGACGACGCTGCTCGAACACCTCCGGAAGGCCGAGGCGAAACTGCTCGACCCCGAGTCGAACTGACCGACGTCGACCCTGCGCTCGACGCCCCTCGTCGACGGCGGCACCGCCGGGTCGCTCACGCCGTGAACACCGGAACGTCCAGCGCGCCGATGACCCGGTTCGTAATCGAACCGATGAGCGGCTTGTCGGGGTCAGAGCGCCCCCGCTTGCCCATGACGACGACGTCGACGTCGTTCTCCTCGACGTACTCGAGAATCGCCTCGATGGGCGTGTTCGACGTGACGGACGTGACGCAGGGCACGTCCGCCTCCGCGGCGAGGTCCGCTATCTCGGCGACGTACCTCTCGCCCTTCTTCTGTAGTCGCTTCCGCGTCTGCTCGATGTCGCTCGGCACCGCGACGTAGTCGGCGTCGCCCATGTCCATCGCGTACAGGACGTGCAACGTCGCCCCGTTGCGCTGTGCGAACTTGATGGCCTGTCTCGCGCCCGCGCGTGCGGCCTTGCTCCCGTCGGTCGGGACGAGCACGTCGTCGAAGTCCGCCTTCGGGCTCACGTTCGGGTCCAGAATCGCGTCGGTCTCTTCGTCCATGTGTCACGAACGTTCGGGCACGAAGGTAGTTCTAGCCCGTCCTTCCCAGTTCGTGAGAGTTCGATGCAGGCGTCGCGTCGCCCGTCGGGAGACGCCTCACCCGAGGACGGCGCGGAGGGCGAACAGGGCGTTCTCCTTCCGTTCGCGCACGCGTCGGGTGAAGTACGAGAACCACTTCGGTCCGTACGGGACGTACTGGTAGACGGGCATCGACTCGGTGAGTTCGTCCTGCAGGTCCTCGCGGACGCCCATCAGCATCTGCACCTCGAACGGCGTCCCGTACTCCCGGTAGCGGTCGGCGGCGTAGTTCACCATCTGCACGTCGTGGCTGCCGACGGCGATACCGCCGTCGAACTCGCGGAACATGAAGTCGAGATACTCGCGGTACTTCTCGTCCACCGTCGCCTTGTCGCGGTAGGCGATGCGCTTCGGTTCGTCGTACGCGCCCTTCACGAGTCGGACCTTCCCCGGCAGGTCCGCCAGTCGTCGCAGGTCCTCCTCGGTGCGCTTCAGGTTCGCCTGCACGCAGACGCCGACGTCGCCGTACGCGCGGGCGTTCTCCTCGAACGCGTCGAGGGTCGCGTCCGTCGTCTCGTGACCCTCCATGTCGACCCAGACGAAGACGCCGCGGTCGTCCGCGCGTTCGACGATTCGGCCGAGGTTCTCCCGGAACGCGTCCGTCCCCACGTCGAGACCGACCTGCGATGGCTTCACCGAGACGCAGCAGTCGAGGTCCGCCGCGTCGATTCGCTCGACGAGTTCGAGGTACGTGTCGGTGTCCGCGGCGGCGTCGCTCGGGTCGTCGTAGTGCTCTCCGAGCAGGTTCACGATGCCGCGAATCCCTCGGTCGTTGATGTCGGCGACGTGCGAGAGGACGCCCTCGACGTCCTCGCCCGCGACGAAGTTGTTCGCAACCGGTGGTATCATCGCTCGTGAGTGAGAGAGCAACGCCCTTAGTGGGTGACCCGACCATGTTCACCCTCCTCGGACGCGCGGCGAAACGGCCGTCTCGGGCGTCGAATCCCGACGATTCACCATCCGCGTGAGAGAAACCCGACCATGGTAGGTCGTGTCCTTATTCCCGAACACCGGTGACGATACTCCGTCATGCAAAGTGATGGCACGGGCGGACGTTTTGACCGCCGTACGCTGCTGAAACTGTCAGGTATGGGTCTAGTTGCGGGGATGGCCGGCTGTCTCGAAGACGCCGAATCGACGCCGACGAGTGGGGGCGGCGACACCGGCGGTGACTCCGGCGGCGACGCCACCGAGATGGAGACGGACACCGAGAGCGAGGACTCCGGCGGCCAGAGTTCCTACACCATCGGCATGGTGGACGCGCTCACCGGGTCGCTGGCTCCCTACGGCAAGCGGAACCAACGGGGGAAGGACCTCGCCCTCGCGGCCATCAACGACGCCGGCGTCGGCTCCGACGACGGCCAACTGGACATCACCGTCGAGGACTCCGAGTCGTCGAATCAGGCGGGCGTCACCGCCGCGCAGAAACTCGTCGAGCAGAACGGCGTCCCCCTGTTCATCGGCGCCGTCGGCTCCGGCGTCTCTATCGCCATGTACGACTCCGTCACGCAGGGCGCGGGCGTCGTCCAGATTTCGCAGAACTCCACGAGTCCCGAACTCACCTCCCGGCCGGGACTGCTCCGGACGAGTCCCTCCGGGTCGGCCAAGGGGAAAGCGCTCGCGCAGTTCATCTCCGACGAGGGGCACGACGCCGTCGCCGTGACGTGGGTGAACAACGACTACGGGAGCGGCCTCTCCGGGGTGTTCGCCGAGAGCTTCGAGGGCGACGTCGTGTTCAACGAACCGCACGACCAGGGACAGTCTTCGTACAGCGGGACGCTGACGAAGATGGCCTCGACGAACGCGACGGCGTGGCTGTTCCTCACCTACGCCAACGAGATGACCGTTATGGCGAACGAGTCGTTCGACCAGGGCTACAACACCGGCGTGGACTACTACGGCGCCGAGTCCACCGTCGCGGAGGAGATTCTGGCGAACACGCCGGAGGGGAGCCTCGACGGCATGAAGGGAATCACGGAGTCCGCGCCCGCCGACCAGGAGAACTACCAGAACTTCGTCTCGCAGTTCGAGTCGGAGTACGACCAGACGCCGACGGTGTGGGCCGCCTACGCCTACGACGCCGTCACCATCGCCGCTCTCGCCATCGAGGCGGCCGACGAGTTCACCGGAGCCGCGCTGAACGAGGTGGTCCGCGACGTGACGCGCCCGGAGGGACAGGAGGTGTACTCCTTCGAGGAGGGCGCGTCGATTCTCCGTGACGGCGGCTCTCCGAGCGACGTGAACTACGAGGGCGTCAGCGGTCCGGTGGACCTAGACGAGAACGGCGACCCGCCGGGCCTCTACCAGGTCTACTCCGTGCAGGACCACGAGTACGAGTACGGCGACTACGTCACGAGCTAAGATGGTTCGAACGGGTGCAGAGACGGGGCGTCGCCCCGGGAGGCGAGTGTGACGCTACTCGTCCCGTTGCAGGGGCTGAACCCGGTCCAGTTCCTCGTCAACGGAATCGTGTTCAGCAGCGTCATCGTGCTGGCCTCCATCGGCCTGTCGCTCGTGTACAGCATCGCCGACTTCGCCAACTTCGCGCACGGCGACACGATGACCGTCGGGGCGTTCGGCGCACTCGCCGCCGCGGGCGTCCTCGCGCCGGCGATGGAGGGCATCCTCGTGCTCGGCTTCCCGGTGTGGATGTTCGTCGCACTGGTCGCCGGGATGGCCGCCGCCGCCGTCGTCGTCGTCCTGACGGAGTTCGTCATCTACCGTCCCCTCGACACGGGCTCCATCGAACTCCTCATCACGAGCATCGGGGTGGCGCTCGCGTACCGCGCGGTCATCTTCCTCGCGTTCGGGACGGGCGCCTCGCGGTACGGCGTCCCCCGCGAGGGCCCGATACCGGCGGTTCGCGAGGTACTGAATCTCGCGGTGACGCCCCGACAGGTCGTCGCCGTCGTCTCGGCGCTCGTCCTCGTGGGCGGGCTCCACGTCGTCCTGCAGTACACGACGCTCGGCCGGAAGATGCGCGCCACCGCCGACGACCCGAACCTCGCTCGTGTGAGCGGGATTCGGACGAAGGAGGTCATCATCGCCATGTGGGTCATCGGCGGTGCGCTGGCCGCCGCGGGCGGCGTCTTCCTCGGTCTGGAGACGCTGGTCCGCCCGCGCATGGGCTTCGACATCCTGCTCATCGTGTTCGCGGCTGTCATCCTCGGCGGCATCGGCTCCGTCTACGGCGCGATGCTCGGCGGCCTCGTCATCGGGATGCTGTACGAACTGACGCCGCTGTTCAGCCTCGTCGGCATCCCCATCGGCACCGAGTACGCCGCCGCCGTCGCGTTCGTCATCATGGTCGTCATCTTGCTGGTCCGGCCGCAGGGAATCGCGGGTGATGCGACGTGACCGACGCGGAATCCGCGGCCGACGGCGGGACGGAACGCGGCGGTCTGTACGACCGCCTCGTTCGCTCGCAGAGCGAGCGCAACGTCCTCGCGGGCGTCGCGGGCGCGACGGCAATCCTGCTGTTGGCGACGGCGCTCGGCGTCGTCCGCCTGCCGTTCCTCCTGTCGCTACTGTCGCTGGCCGGGATGTACGTCCTGTTGACGCTCGGACTGAACGTCCAGTGGGGCTACGCGGGCCTCATCAACTTCTCCGTCGCCGCGTTCTGGGGCATCGGCGCCTACTCGGCGGCGCTGTTGAGCGCGCCCACGTCGCCGCTCGGACTCGGGTTGCACCCCGTCGTCGGCTTCCTCGCGGCCATCGTCGTCTCCGCGATAGTCGCCGTCCTCATCGGCATCCCGACGCTGCGACTGCGCGAGGACTACCTCGCCATCGCCTCGCTGGGACTCGCCGAGGTGGTGCGCCGAATCATCCTCAACGAGGAGCAGTGGACCGCCGGCTCCAGCGGTATCTCGGGCATCCCCCGACTCTTGGAGTCGCTGCCGCTGACGCAGAACGCGACGAACGTCGGCGTCGTCGTCGTCCTCATCGGCCTCGTCTACGTCTTCCTGCGACGCGTCCACCGGTCGCCGTGGGGGCGCGTCCTCCGGACGATTCGGTCCGACGAGGACCTCGCGAAGGCGCTGGGGAAGAACACCTACGCGTTCAAGATGCAGGCGTTCGTCCTCGGGTCGGTCATCATGGCCATCGCGGGGGCGTTCTACGTCCACGTCAACCTCTACATCGACCCCTCGGACCTCGTCCCCCTGACGACGTTCTACATCTGGGTCGCCGTCATCCTCGGCGGCACCGGGTCGAACCGCGGCGCGGTCCTCGGCGCGGCGACGGTCATCGCCATCCGCGAGGGGACGCGCTTCCTGAACGACGTGCAGGCGTTCACCGCCCTCGGCCTCGACCTGGCACCGCTCAGACTGCTGCTCGTCGGCCTGCTCATCATCCTCGTCGTCCGCCTGCGGCCCGAAGGGCTGCTGCCGCCGCGCGACGAACTCATCTGGCCCGGCGCGCGCCGGGGGGAGGGTGAGGAATGAGCGACCACGCCGGACAGACCGGCAGTCACGAGGAGATGACGTACGAGGGTGCGAACCTCGGGAAGTCCGACCCGGTGTTGCGGACGGAGGACCTCCGGAAGACGTTCGGCGGACTGGTCGCCACGGACGACGTCTCGGTCGAAGTCGAACGCGGCTCCATCACCGGCATGATCGGTCCGAACGGCGCGGGCAAGTCCACGCTGTTCAACCTCATCTCGGGGTTCTACGACCTCGACGGCGGCCGCGTCTGGGTGAACGACACCGAGGTGACGGAGCTGAAACCGTACGAGACCGCCAGACAGGGACTGGTGCGGACGTTCCAGACGCCGAGACGGTTGGAGGGGATGTCCGTCCGCGAGGCGATGCTCGTCGGCGCGACGAACCAGTCGGGCGAGTCCATCCTCCCCCTGTGGCTGTCGCCGTCGACGGTGACTCAGGAGGAACGCGCGAACGTCGAACGCGCGGAGCGACTGCTCGACCGGTTCGAGATAGGCCATCTCATCGACCAGCCCTCGACCGAACTCTCCGGCGGGCAGTTGAAGCTCGTCGAACTCGCGCGGGCGTTCACGACGGACCCCGACATCCTGCTGCTCGACGAACCCGTCGCCGGGGTCAACCCGACGCTCGCGAACGACATCAAGCGGTTCATCCGCGAACTCAACGAGGAGGGCCAGACCTTCCTCATCATCGAACACGACATGCCGTTCATCATGGACCTCGCAGACCCGGTCATCGTCCTCGACCAGGGCAAAGTGCTGATGGAAGGGACGCCGGAGGCGGTTCGCTCCGACCAGCGCGTCATCGACGCCTATCTCGGAGGTGCCGGCCCGTGAGTTCCGAAGACGCGGTCACCGAGGCGCGCGTCGAACGCGCGCTCGACGTCTCGGGCGTCGACTCCGGCTACGGCGAGGCACAGGTGCTCCACGACCTGAACCTCCACCTGAACCGCGAGGAGATCGTCTGTCTCATCGGCCCGAACGGGGCCGGCAAGTCCACGGTGCTGAAGACCATCTTCGGGCTCCTGAAGCCGTGGACGGGGACCGTCAGACTGGACGGCGAGGACATCACGGGCACCGAACCCGAGGACCTCGTCCGCATGGGCGTCGGCTACGTCCCGCAGGTGGACAACGTGTTCGGCTCGCTCACCATCGACGAGAACCTCCGCATGGGCGGCGTCGCCCGAAGCGGCGGCGTCGAGGAGGTCATCGGGCGACTGTACGACCGCTTCCCCATCCTCGACGACAAGCGCGAGGCGAAGGCGCGGACGCTCTCGGGCGGCCAGCGGCAAGTGCTCGCGTTCGCCCGCGCGCTGGTGATGGAACCGGACGTGCTCCTCATCGACGAACCGTCGGCGGGGCTGGCACCGAGCATCGTCGCCGACGTGTTCGAAGACGTGCAGACGGTGAACGAACTGGGAACCGCGATTCTCATGGTCGAACAGAACGCCCGGGAGGGCCTGTCCATCTCCGACCGCGGCTACGTCCTCGACCAGGGCACCGTCGCCTACGAGGACGAGGCCGACGGACTGCTCGACAACCCCGAGGTGTCGCAACTGTACCTCGGCGGCGCGGACTACGAGTAGTCCCTCACCGTCCGTTTCGTTTCCGAATCACCGCGACGGCGAGTAGCAACGCCGCGACGGCGGAGAGCACCCCGAATCCGGGCGTTCCGGTCTCGCTCGTCCCCGTCTCGACCGTCTCCGCTCCCGCCGTCCCGTCTTCGCCGGTCGGCGACGCCGTCTCGTGGGGCGTCTCCGTCGCCGCCTCGGTCCCGGTGGTCGTCCCGGCCGACTCGAGCGTCCGAACGGGGACCCGCGCCGAGAGGTCGGGGTCGCCGCGGACGTGCCACGACACGTCCTCGTCGGTCAGGTTCCCGCTCCCGTCGGCGTCCCACATCACGAAGACGAAGGCGGTCCCGTCCTCCGTGACGGCCTCGCGACTCGCGTACAGCGTACGATTGACCGCCTCGCCCTCGGGGACGGGTGCGACGACTGGCGGCCCGTCGTCGCCGACGGCGAGGAAGCCGTCGTCGGGCAGGCGGACCGTCCCGTCGACGCGGACCTCGCCGTCGCGTTCGCCTCCCTCGACGACGGCGGCCGAGAGGTTCCCCATCCGCGGCATCTCGCCGACGACGACGGTCTGCCTCCACAGCGTTCCCTCGGGGCGTTCGACCGACAGCCGGAACGTGTCCGTCGGCGACAACGACCCGACGGAGAGGGTCGCCGCGAACGTCGACGGTCCGTGCGGTTCGGAGTCGTTGGCCGCGTCGGTGACGACGCGGTCTGTCGCCAGTACGGTCCCGTTCGCGTCGACGGCGCGGACGGTCAGCGTCGTATTCGCCCGCGCCGCGGTCGACCCGTTCACGGAGACGACGGTGGCGTTCGGGGCGAGGACGGTCGGCCTGCCGTCCAGTTCGAGCGAGGGCGACCGACTGTCGAGGTCCGTGTCGAGATGTTCGAAGACCACGTCGGCGGTCGATACCTGTCGGCCGCCGTCGCCCGCGGGCGCTTCGAGGACGACCCTGAACGACATGTGGTCGAGGTCGTAGTCGAGTCGGTCGCCGTCGTCGGCGACGAGCGTGACGTTTCTGGTGTCCACGAGGAGGAAGAACGTCTCGTTCGCCGGGTCCGGGACGACTCGGACGTCGCTCCGGCGGAGGGAGACGAACGCCTGTCGACGCTCCGGCGTCACCGCGAACTGGGCGACGGAGAGGTTCGCGTCCGTCTCGTTCACCGCGCGGAACAGCCGTTCGGTGGCGTTCGCCCCGTCGCTGGCCTCGTAGGCTCGGGTCAGCCCTGGAGAGCGGAGTTCGACGAGGAGGCGGTCGCCGGGGAGTAGGTACGGCGGGTCGAACGTGGCGCCCGCGGCGCGCGCGCGGCGGACGGCCGTCGCGTTCGAGAGTGTGCCGGTAGCGTTCCCGCCGACGACGGCGACGGAGACGTTGCCGTCGGGCGCGTCGGGCGGTTGGTGGTCCGCGACGGCGACGCCGGTCGCCGCGGCGAGGAGGACGGCGGTCGTCACCGCTCCGAGGAGGGCCAATCGGGCGGACTGCATGCGGTGATGCTCTCGATACAGCAGCAAATATCCACCGCCGGCGGCGGGGCAGATGCGGCCCGCCGCTTCAGTCCGTCGCCGCCGCGCATCGCGGATTTTTTCACTATCTCCAGCGTTGTATATACGGCCACCAAAGTCACGAGTGGTGGGGTCGTAGTGAGCAGTATGTCAGAGTCAGTAGTCTCTCTCGACGACGCGATGGACGAAGAGCTAGACGTCTCCACGGACGAACTCACCGCACAGGAGGAGAGCGCGCTCCGTCGAGTTCGCTTCCTCGCGGACCTGATGGACGAGGCGGTGACGATTCCCGGCACGAACAAGGGAATCGGCCTCGACTCCCTCGTCGGTCTCCTCCCGGTGTCGGGTGACCTCGTGACCGGCGCCGTCTCGCTCTACACCGTCGCGGAGGCGGCGCGCGCCGGTGCCGACAAGGGCGTCATCGCGAAGATGCTGTTCAACATCGTCGTCGACGTCGGCGTCGGTTCGATTCCGGTGCTGGGCGACGTCTTCGACGTCTTCTGGAAGTCGAACGTCAAGAACGCGGACCTCTTCGAGAAGCACCTCACGGGGCAGTAACGCGGCTCACAGCGCGTCGTCGAGCCAGTCGTAGACGACGCCGTGCGCCAGCGAGGGGTTGCCGAGTTGGCAGTGGTCGGCCGCGCCCTCTTCTTCGGTGAACACGCGGAGCGTCTGGTAGTCGAATGTGCGGTCGTCGAAGCGGAGGCGCATAGGAGAGGATGGCGACGCCAGGAGAAAACGGCTCCCGCGGTCAGGACGCTCGGTGCCCGATGACGCCCTTCAGCGCGGCGGCGTCGAAGTCGTGGTCGGGACGGATGTTGACGAAGTCGAGGAAGTCGAGAGCGTCGAGGAGGGCCGTCGCCTCGTAGGACTCCAGAGCGGCGTCGACGGTGGCCTTCGCGCCGATGAGCGGTTCGATAGCCGCGATGGCGCACGCGAGGTCGTACGACTTCGCGTCGGCCGCCCCCTCCTCGCTCACGTTCGTCGCGTCGATGAAGTACACCTCGTCGTCGACGATGAGGACGTTCTCCGCGCGCAGGTCGCCGTGGACGAGGTTGTGGTCGTGCATCGTCCGGAGCGAGGCGAACACCGCGGGCGCGAGTCGGGCCTCGGTCTCGCGGCCGAGTTCGTCCAGCGTCCGGAAGTCGTCGAGGTACTCGAGGACGAGGACGCCGAGACCCTGCACCTCGAACGCCTCGACGGGTTCGGGCGCGTTCAGCCCGATGTCGCGCATCCGGCGCGTCGCCTCCAGTTCGTGCTCGGCCATCTCCAACGGCGTCCCGAAGTGTTCGAAGAAGCCCTCGGTGCCCGAAGAGAACGCGCCGAGGTTCCGGCCGGTGGTGAAGAGCGCGTGGACCAGCGAGTTCTGCCGCGAGACGACCTTCACGAACCACTCGTCGTCGACGACCATCGGCGTCGAGAGCCAGTTGTCGGCCTCCAGAAAGCGGACGTGCAACTCCTCGCGTCCGTACCGTTCGCGCAACTCGCGGACGACGGCCTCCAGTCGGGGCCAGTCCACGCGCCCCCTGACGAGGCGGCGGAGTTCCATACCACCGGGTAAGGACCGCCGCGGGTTTAACTGTCCTGTCGGCAGCACGGCGTGCGAATCGCCGGACGGAACCGACGACCCGCGTCAGTCCTCGGCGCGGACGGTCATCACCGGCACGTCGGCGGTGCGGACGATGCGTTCGGCGACGCTCCCGATCAGGTAGCGGTCGATACCGGTCCGACCGTGCGTCCCCATCACGACGAGGTCACAACCCGCCTCGGCGGCGTAGTCGCGTATCTCGTTGCCCGGGATGCCCGTCCTGACGGCCGTCGTCGCCTCGACGCCCGCCGAGCGGATTCCCTCGGCCACCCGTTCGACCACCGCGTCGCCGTGGTCCTGTCCCGCCTCGTGGACCGCCTCGGCGTCGAGTGCCCACTCGCCCTGTCCGCTCACGCGCACGTCGACGACGTAGAGGACGTGCACCTCGGCGTCGTACTTCGAGGCCAGGTCGACGGCGTGGTCGACCGCTGCTTCGGCGCACTCGCTGCCGTCCGTCGGCACCAGAATTCGCTCGTACATGGGCGGCGATTCACGTTCCCCCGCCATAATCGCGGCGGAGTCTCGGCCGTCGGTTCGGCGGGTTCCTCACGGTCGTTCGATTGGTTTATTGGGCCGTCGGCGGAACGAACGGGTATGGACTTCGAGTTACCCTCCGAGCACCGGATGATACGCGACACCGTCCGGGAGTTCTGCGAGGAGGAGATTTCCCCCATCGCACAGGAGATAGAGGACGAACACCGCTTCCCCGAGGAAGTGTTCGACGAACTCGCCGCCCTCGACATGCTCGGCGTCCCCGTCTCCGAGGAGTACGGCGGCCTCGGCGGCGACCAGTTGATGTACGCCCTCGTCACGGAGGAACTGGGCCGCGTCTCCGGCGGTATCGGGCTCTCGTACGCCGCACACGTCTCGCTGGCGTCGAAGCCCATCGAGATGTTCGGCACCGAGGAACAGAAGGAGCGGTGGCTCCGCCCCCTCGCCGAGGGCGAGCACATGGGCGCGTGGGCACTCACCGAACCCGGGTCGGGGTCGGACGCCAGCGACATGGACACGACCGCGGAGAAGGACGGCGACGAGTGGGTGCTGAACGGCACGAAGCAGTTCATCACGAACGCGAACGTCGCCGGGTCGGTCCTCGTGAAGGCCGTCACCGCCCCCGGAGAGGGCTACGACGGCATTTCGACGTTCATCGTGGACCCGCGGAACGACGACGGGTTCGAGGTGACCTCCGTGTGGGACAAGATGGGCCTGAACTGCTCGCCCACCTGCGAACTCGCGTTCGACGACGTCCGCCTCCCCGAGGACCGCCTGCTCGGCGAGGAGGGCGAGGGCTGGACGCAGACGAAGAAGACGCTGGACGGCGGACGCATCTCCATCGCCGCCCTCTCGACGGGCCTCGCGCAGGGCGCCTACGAGGCGGCGAAGACGTACGCCGGCGACCGAGAGCAGTTCGGCAAGCCCATCTCGAAGTTCGACGCCATCCGCGACAAACTCGTCGACATGCACCGGAAGACCGAACGCGCCCGCCTGCTGACCCACAAGGCGGCGACGCGGTACGACGCCGGCGAGTCCGTGACGCGGGCGTCGGCGCTGGCGAAACTCGACGCGTCGGAGGCCGCCCGCGAAGTCGCCGAGGACGCCGTGCAGGTGCTCGGCGGCTACGGCTACACCGAGGACTTCGCCCCCCAGCGGTTCTACCGCGACGCCAAACTGATGGAGATAGGCGAGGGGACCAGCGAGATACAGCACCTCGTCATCGGTCGGGAACTGGGGCTATAGCGCGAACTCGGACCGCGAGAGGAGCACCGACAGCACCTTCTTCGGGTCGTCCTCCGGCGAGACGCGCCGCGCGTACCAGCGGAGCATCGCCGCGCAGACGACGCCGATGTCGTCGCTCTCGAAGCGCGCGTCGAACTCCCCCTCGTCGGTGCGCGCCGCGACGTCGAGGAAGTACTCCGGCGACTCGTCGGTCGCGTCGGCGTCCGCTGGTTCGGCGTCCGTCGCGTCGGCCTTCGCCGACTCGGCCGCTACCGCACCGGCCTCGTTCGTCACCGCACCGGGGTCGGCCACCGCGACGCCGCCGTCGGTGTCGAGTTCGCCCGTCGGGCGGGCGGACGGGGCGTCCGGTCGGCCGGCCGCGTCAGAGTCTCCGTCGGGCGTCTTCGCCGCGTCGTCCGGGGGGTCGGTGGCGACGACGTACCGGCCGTCGCCGAGTGCGGTCACGCTCGGGTCTCGCCGGAAGTCCAGTTCCGCCGGCGTGAGGTACGGGCTGTCGTCCATACCGGTGGTAGCCCGCCGACCGGTATCGTTATAGACCGCGTGAACCGCCGCGTTCGAGCCCTAACGAGTCGTTTCGGCGGTGCGTTCGTCGGTTAGCCTTCGGGTTCCGGGGCCCGACTGACACCCGTTCCCAGTTCTCACCAGTGATATCCGAGGCCGACATTTTAAGGCCGTGTTTTCCGTCGATATCGCCGAGAAAACCGTCCCTCGCGGAACTCCGCCGGCACCGACGAACGACCGAAAGGAGTCACCACCCCGATGCCACAGAACCGATGACCCCACCGAGTCCGGCTCTCCTCTTCGTAGCCGGAGCGCTCTGTGCGTCGGTCACCATCGCCGTTCTGCTCCGACACCCGTTCTACTCGCGTCGCGTCCGCCTGCCGTTCTCGATACTGACGCTCTCCTGTGCGGTCTGGGCGACGGCGTACGGCTTCCAGTTGACGGCGGCGTCGCTGGACGGCAAACTGCTCTGGGTCTGGCTGTGGTGGACCGCCGCGGCGTTCACGCCGACGCTCTGGTTCGTGTTCTCGCTCGCGTACGCGGGCGACGACTCGCTCCTCTCGCGTCGGACGCTCGCCGCCCTGTCCGTCGAACCCGCCCTCGTCGCCCTCCTCGCGTTCGCCGGCATCACGGGGAGGACCGACCTCTTCGTCGCCGACTTCGGTCTCGTCTCCGCGCCGTCGGCCGCCTCCCTCTCGGTGTCGTACGGTCCGCTGTACGAGGCACACCTCCTCTACGCCGCCGCGCTGTCGGTCACCGGAACCGTCGCGGTGGGGCGGTTGCTCGTCCGCGGCGACGACTCCTATCAGCGCGGCACCGTCGTCGTCCTCGCGGCCGCCTCGATTCCGCTGGCGGCGTTCGCATCGCGCCTCCTCGGACTCTCACAGCGAGCCGACGCCCTGCCCGTCGCGCTCGGACTGGCCGCCCTCGTGGTGCTGTTCGGACTCCGGACGGACGACCTGTTCGACGTCACCCCCGTCGCGCGCGACTACGCCATCTCGGAGATGCGCGACGGCATCGTCGTCCTCGACGACCGGGCGCGCGTCGTCGAGTTGAACCCCGCCGCGCTCCCGCTTTTCACCGTCCCGCAGGAGGAGGTGGTCGGCTCGCACGTCGCCGACGTCAGCCACAACTCGCTCGGGATGTACGCACTGCTCGACGGCGACAGGGACCGTCTCGACCTCACCGTCGAAGTCGAGGAGGGAAGCCGCCACTACGAGGCGACGGCCACCGCACTCGGGAACGGCGAGGGACACGAACGCGGGTGGACGCTCGTCCTCCGGGACACGACCGAACGTCGCCGGACCGAGGCGAAGTTCCGCGCGCTCATCGAGAACTCGCGGGACCTCGTCAGCATCCTCGACCGGGACGGCACGCGCCGGTACACCAGTCCCGCGTCCGAACACGTCCTCGGCATCCCCCGCCACGAGTTCGAGGACAGCAACGCGTTCGACCGGATACACCCGGACGACCGCGAACAGGCGCGGGAACTGTTCGAGAAGATAGACTCCCGCGAGACGGCGCGGACGGAGTTCCGTCACGAACACGCCGACGGGTCGTGGCGGGTGCTCGACACCGTCGCGGTGAACATGCTCGACGACCCGGCCGTCGACGGCGTCGTCGTCAACTCCCGGGACGTGACCAACCGCCGCCGCTACCAGCAACGACTGCGCGTCCTCAACCGCGTCCTCAGACACGACCTGCGGAACGACATGAACGTCATCCTCGGCCACGCCGACCTGTTGGCGGAGACGATCGACGACCCGGCGCGACGGAAGCACATCGAGACGATTCGGAAGAAGGCGCTGTCGCTCGTCTCGCTGGGCGAACGCGCACGCGAGGTGGACCAGACGCTCCACGGCGAGGACCGCGAACGCCAGCCAGTCGAGGTGACGAGCGTCGTACGCGCGAAAGTCGAGGAACTGCGAGAGACGCACTCCTCGGTCGTCGTCAACACGCACCTCCCGGACGAGCAGTGGGTGCTGGCGACGAACCACGTCGGCACTGCGCTCACGAACGTCGTCGACAACGCCCTCGAACACAACGACCGAATCCTCCCACGCGTCGGTATCTCCGTCTCCAGACACGCCGGGACCGACGGCGTCGAGATACGCGTCGTCGACAACGGCCCCGGCATCCCCGCCTCGGAACTCGAAGCGCTCGAAGCCGGCATCGAGACGCAACTCCAGCACGCCAGCGGACTGGGACTCTGGCTGGTGAAGTGGATCCTCAACGGGTCGCACGCGTCCATCGACTTCGAGGAACGCGACGCACGCGGAACGGCCGTCGTCATGCGCTTTCAACCGGCCTCGCCGCCCCGAGCGTCGACCGACTCCGCCGACGGAGACGAAGTGGTCCGCCAAGCGCGCGAGACGGGCGAGGACGACCGGACGGAAGCGGGCGAGGACGACCGGACGGAAGCGGGCGAGGACGACCGGACGGAAGCGGGCGACGACGACCGGACGGAGACGGACGACGACGAACGGACCGAGGCGCGCGTGAACCGGTGACCTCGGTCTCCAGCGACATCGACTCGCGGCATTCGCCGGCGTGAGGTGGTTTCAACTACCCGCTGACCGTACGACGCCGCATGACTGACGACACCACGACCGACGGCGACGCGCCCCGCGTCGTCGTCGCCGGCGAGACGCTCATCGACTTCCTCCCCGACCGCGAGGGGCCTCTCCAGTCCGTGGAGTCGTTCTCGCGGCGCGCCGGCGGTGCCCCCGCCAACGTCGCCGTCGCCCTCTCGCATCTGGACGAGACGCCCGCGTTCTCCACGCGCGTCGGCGACGACCCGTTCGGCGACTTCCTCGTCGAGAGGCTCTCGGAGGCCGGTCTCGACGCGGAGTTCGTCCAACGCGACCCCGACGCGAAGACGTCGCTCGCGTTCGTCGCCCTCGGTGAGGAGGCCGACCGGGGGTTCTCGTTCTACCGCGACCGGACCGCGGACACGCGGATGGAACCCGGCGCGGTCCCCGGGGCGACCCTCGACGCCGCCGAGTGGGTCCACGTCGGCGGCGTCACTCTCGCGGACGAACCGTCCAGAGCGGCGACGTTCGACCTGATGCGCCGGGGGCGCGAGGCGGGCGCGACGGTGTCGTTCGACCCGAACGCCCGTCCCGAACTGTGGGACGAGTTCGACTTCGGCGACTCCGTCGCCGAGGCGTTCGAACTCGCGGACGTGGTGAAGGCGACGCCGGAGGACCTCGCCGAACTCGACTACGGGGACGACCCCGAGTCGACGGCCCGGGCTATCCTCGCGGACGGCCCGCACACCGTGTTCCTCACGCTGGGCGGCGAGGGGTCGCTCGTGGCGACGACGGCCGAGTCGCCGTGGGCCAGCGAGGAGACGGTGGTGTCACACGGGGGCTACGAGGTCGACCCCGTGGACACGACGGGCGCGGGCGACGCCTTCACCGCCGGCGTCGTGGCGGCACTCGTCGAGGGCGAGTCGCTCTCGGAGACGCTGGCGTTCGCCAACGCCGTGGCCGCGGTGACGACCACCGCGGCGGGCGCGATGACTGCGCTGCCGGGCCGCGAGGCGGTCCGGCGGTTCAGAGAGGAGTCGTAACCGCTTACTTCGCGAGACGTTCGGCGATGCGACGGGCGCCCTCGGCGGGCGCGAGGTCCGGTCGGTCCGCCGAGATGCACTCCACGTCGCGGTTGAGTTCCGCGGAGAGACGCGCCTGGAACTCGTCGACGATGCCCGGGATGCAGGCCATCCCGCCCGTGAGGACGATGGGCTTCGAGAGCGCCAACTGGTAGGGCTTCATGTGGTCGTTGGCCAGCGTCGAGAGGAAGTTGTTCGCCACCTCGTCGACGGCGTCGTCGAGGTAGTCGTCCAGCGGTTCCATCACGGAGCGCTCGATGGTGAACTCGTGAGAGCCCCCGCCGGGTTGCTGAATCACGTCCGTGAACGGTTCGAACGCGTCGAAGTCGGCGTGTTCCTCCTTGTACTCGCGGGCCGTCGTCAGGTCGATGTTCACCCGCCCCTGCGTCTCCTCCTCGACGGCGTTGGCGATGCGGCGGTCCACCTCGTTGCCGGTGACGGCGCCCGAGACGAACGGCGACAGTTGCTCGCCGTGGCGGTACGCCGAGGCTTCGAGGTTTGTCGACCCCATGTTGACCGCGGCGAACACGCTGTCGATGGCCTCCAAGTCGTCGCCGAACGCCGGGATGGCGCCGCAGAGCGACTCGGGGAAACTCCGGACGAGTGCGTCGCCAACCGGGCTCTCCTCGATGACGCGGTTGAGGTTGCGCAGGCCGGGTTCGTTGTCTATCGTGGGTATCGCGTAGACGACGGCGCTGTCGCCGTCGAGGCCGTTCGCGTTCACCAACTCGGTGAAGAACTTCTTGGCCAACTCCGCGCCCTCGTCGTCCTCGGGCAGACCCGAGCGGAGCATGTACTCGACCCTGTCGGGGTACTCCTGTGCGGCCTGTTCGCCGTAGAGCACGCGTTCCTCACCGGTGATGGCGTCTTCGTACGTCGCCAGACAGGTGAGGGTGCGAACCGTCTCCAGTTCGCCGTCGTCGTCGTAAAACTGGAGTATCGTGCGGGTGCTCCCGAGTTTCACACCGACCGGCGTCGGTCCTTTCGAGTCGTCGAACGAGGCGTCTTCGTCTGTTCCATCCTCCGCCATACGCCTTTCGTAGCGAAAGGGGGTGAAAAGTCTTTGTTGTCGTCTGACGCGCGTCGTGCGGTTAGCGAAGTTGCGGCGGCGGCGACTCCGTCGGTTCGCCGCCCGCCATCGAGGCGAGTTGAGCGACGTAGACGAGGCTGAGGTGGTGGTCGTCCACGTCGAACTCCGTCGTGTTCGAGACGTTGCCCGAGAAGCCGATGAGATAGTCGTGCAGTTCCGTCTCCACGTCCTCGGTTATCCAGTCGACCGAGAGGTAGTAGCGAAGCGCGTCCATCGTCCGCTTGAACCCGCCCTTCAGGACGAGGAACTCCAGCCAGTCGAAGACGACGCGTTCGGCGGCGTACTCCTTCGGGATGGTCGAGAGGTACGGTTTCTCCAGCGACCCGCCCGCGGCGGCCGTCTCGTGGACGAGCAACTGTTCGAGTTGGTTGTGTCGAAGTGCCTCGCCGGCGCGCCCGCGGGGCCGGTCGCGGACCGGCTTGTCGAAGCGGAACTCGCCGACCTCGTCGAAGTCGTACGCCCGGTCGTCGCGAGAGCGGTCGTAGCCGAGTTCGTCGAACCCGCCGCGGCGGCCGTCGCGGCCGTCGTCTCGCCCGTCGCCGCGCCGGCCGTCGCCGCCACGTCGGCGCTCTCCCAGTCCGAAGTGGTTGGCGATGCGGTCCGCGCGGACGACTTCGTCGTGCGCGTCGGCGTGGTCGCTGTACCCCTCGCGGGGGCGACGGAGTCCGTCGTCCCGTCGGGACCGACTCCGCCGGTCACGGCGGTCGTAGTCGCCGTCGCCGTCGCGGCCGTCGCGTCTGTCACGACTGTCGCGGCCGTCACGGCCGGACCCGTCGCGCGACCGGCGTCCCTCGTCGCCGCGCCGGCCGCGGTCCTCGTCGTAGCCGCGGCGAGACTCTCGGTCGTTCGTCCCGTCTCGGTCGGAGCGTCGTTCGTCGGCGATGCGCCGGAGTTCGCGTAGGTCGTAGTTGTCGGGGTCTATCTTCATTGCCTCACCTCGCTCGCACGGCGTCGACGCCGTACGGCCGTCTCCCGCCTCGGAGACGGGTGCGTTGGTGCAGAAAAGCCACGGCTGCTTGATAAACCTGCCCCCGTGAATATCAGCTAAGATAACGAAATCGCGTCACCGCGCTGACCGCCGCGTTCCCCGTCGCCTGTCGCGCTTCGCCGCACCCGTCAGTCGTCCGGCGGCGCCCGTCAGTCGTCCGCGTGGGTGGTCACCTCGTCGTCGGGACCGGTCGCCCCCTCGTTCGGACTGCCCGTCGCGCCGCCGACGGCGTCGGTGGTCGTCCCGTTCGGACCGGTGCCGGGTTCGTTCCCCGCCGACCCGTCCACGGCCGCGTCCCGGGCCTCGAACCGGTCGAGCATCGACACCAACTGCGCGGTGTCCGCCGACAGCGACTGCATCCGGTCGTCCACGTCGCCGAGCGTGTTCGTCTGCCCCTCGGCGGCGGTGGCGACGGCGCCCGCCTCGCCCGCCATCTCCTCGGCGATGCTCGCTATCTCGTCGGCCATCGCCAGCACGTCCTGCGCCGAGGCGGCCTGTCCGCTCGTGGCGTCGGTTATCTCGTGGACGCTCGCGTTCGTCTCCTCGACCTGTTCGACGATGTCGTCCAGCGACTCGATGGCCCCCTCCACGTCGGCGGCCCCGTCGCGGACGCCGGCGCGCATCCGTTCCATCCGCTCGACCACGCGTTCGCGCTGGTCGCCGATGTCCTCGACGAGCGCGGAAATCTCCTCGGCGGAGGCGCGCGTCTCCTCGGCCAACGACTTCACCTCGCGGGAGACGACGGCGAACCCCTCACCGTCTTCGCCCGCGCGCGCGGCCTCTATCTGCGCGTTCAGCGCCAGCACGTTCGTCTGTTCGGCCACGTCGGAGATGACCTCGACCACGTCGCCTATCTCGCCGAGTCGTTCGTCCAGTCGGTCCACCTCGGCGACGGCGCGTTCGGTCTCCGTGCGGATGTCGTCTAAGCCGTCGAGGGCGTCTCCGGCCGCCTCCGCGCCGCCGTGAGCCCGGTCCGCGGTCTGCGCGGAGAGCGACGCGAGTTCGTCCGCGGCCGACGCGATCTGCTGGACCGACGCCGAGAGGTCGTTCACCTCCTCGGTGACGCGGGTGAGACTCTCGCTCTGTTCCTCCGCGCCGGCGGATATCTGCTCGATGGACTCGGCCACCTCCTGACTCGTCTCGCTGACGCGTTCGGTTCTCTCGGCGACCTCTTCGCCGAGGGCGGCGACCCCCTCGCCGAACTCCGAGACGGTGACGATGGTCGCCTCCATCTCGTCCATCATCCCGTTGAACGACTCCGCGATGGTCGCCATCTCCATCGACCGACTGTCCTCGTCCATGCGGGCCGTCAGGTCGCCCGCGGCGGTTCGCTCCATCACCTCGCGGTACGCCTCGGCGTCCGCGCGCTGGTCGCGCAGGTCGTCTCGCATCTGGGCGACGCCCGCGAACACGTCGCCGAACTCGTCCTCGCGGTCCACGTCGAGGTCGGTGTCGAGTTCGCCCTCGCGCAGTCGCGTCACCGCCTCGGATAGGTTCCGGAGCGGTCTGACGGTGATGCGGCGGAGGAGGTAGCCGACGCCCGCGAGGGAGACGACGGCGAGGCCGACGATGAGGAGGACGTGCGTCCCGACGGTGTGCTGGAGGCCGTACGCCGTCGCCGTCGGGACGTAGACGAGGACGACCAGGCCGCGTCCGACGGGCGCGTACGCGAGGAGGTGCCGTTCGTCCATCGCGTCGGTCGGGCCGCGTTCGACGACGCCCGACTTGCCGCTGAACGCCTGTCCCAGCACCTCGGTGTCGGGGTCGACGTCGCTCGTCCCCGAATCGTCCGTCGCGAAAAGCGTCTCGCCGTCGGAAGCGGTGACGCGCACGAGCGACCCGTTCATCTCCGTGTCGAGGCGGGACCGGAGGACGGAGACGTCGGCGGTGACGACGACGACGCCGGACGGTTGGCTCTGCACGGCCGAGGCGAACGCCACGACGCGGTCGCCCGACGCCGCCGTGTAGGGGTCCGAACGCACGACGTTGTCGGCGAACGTCGTCCCGGCGCGAGAGACGAGCGACCCGTCGCTCCACGGCGTCGCGCCGACCATGGAGTCGTTGGAACTGGCGACCACCTCGCCGGAGTTCGCGTCGACGTAGTGAATCGCGGTGTATCCCAGCGGCAGTTTCGTCCGTTCGGTCTTCAGTTCCTCGCTCAGGAGGTCCGGGTGCGCGTCGTACATGTCGTACGAGGAGAGCATCCGCGTCGTCTCGCGTCGTTGCTGCATCCACTCTCCCAGTTGGTTCGCCTGCAGTTCCGCCGTCTGCGCGACGTCGGACTGCGCGTTCGACTGTACCTCGGCGGCGACGGTCTGGTACTCGATGGCCGCGAACCCGGCGAACAGGACGATGACGACGAGAAACAGCGAGACGAGTTTCCGCAGATAGCTCTTCTGCACCTGTCTCGGAACGACCGTCCACCCGCCGGACCGTCGCGGCGAACTCGGCGCGCCGTCGCGGCGCGACAGCGAGCGGACCCGTTCGCCGAGACGACTAATCACGGCACGTAACCGACTCATGCCCACTGGTCGCGGGGGTCATCGAATAAAACCACGTGCCGGGAAATCATCAGTGATAACTGGGCGGCGGGGTCTCGCCGCGTCGAGCGGTGTCAGAGGGTCGCTTTGCCGACGTGCGCGCTCCGGACGTGGAGCGTCCCCGTGGCCTCGAGTTCGAGCGACCGTCCGTGTTCGCCGCCGACGTCCTCGGCGACGATGGGAACGCCCTCGCGGGCGAGCACCTCTCGGACGGCGACGACGTTACGCTCGCCGATAGTGCCGTCCGCCGAGGAGAACTCGAACATCGTGCTGCCACCGGCGAGTTTCGCTCTGACGCGGCCCGGGTCGGCACCGCGGTCCGCCATCTCGGCGAGGAGCGACGGGACGGCCGTGTCGGCGTACTTCGCCTCGTTCGGGTCGCCCTCGGCGTAGGGAAGCATCGCGTGCGCGAGGCCGGCCACGCTGGCCCGACTGTCGTAGAGCGCGACACCGATGCACGACCCGAGACCGCTGGTGGTCAGCGTATCGTCGCCCGTGACGACGGCGTAGTCGGCGATGCCGACTTTCGTCCGTTCGGCTCTCGTTCGCGTTTCGGTCGTGCTGCTCGTGTAAACTTTCATCGTGGTTTGTTCGGGGGGAGAACGGCACGAGAGTCGAGGCGCCTCCGTGTCGTCACGCCCTCGCCGACAGACGTCGGGACGGGCGCGCCGACTCGGACGGTCCGGCAGACGCTCGTGGTCGTCTCCTGGTCAGGGTCGCTGTGCCTCCGCCGCGAGGTGGTCGAGGGCCTCGCGGAGTTCGGCTTCGTTCGGCAGCGCGTAGATGTCGCAGGTGAACTCGTCGTTCTGTGTCCGAATCGCCGAATCGATGAGGAACGCGTACTCCTGTGCCTGCGCGAGTTCGGTCGCCAGCGGGTCGATTATCGCCGACCCGATGTCGTCCACGTACGTCGGCGGGGAGATGTCGATGGTCGTCTCCAGCGCGTTCGCCCAGCCGTCGATGAACCCGGAGGTGACGATGTTACCTATCTCTTGAATCGCGCTCTGCTGCATCGCGGCGTCGGCCTCCATGCCGGGCATGAGAGCGTCCGCGACGCGGTCCGCGGACGCGTCGTCGAACAGGATGGCGATGTAGCCCGAGGGCGTCCCCATGAACTCGAGGACGACGCCGCGTCTGGTCGCGTCCGTCAGTTCCATCGGCACCGCCTCGATGGGGACGAAACTCAGTCGGCTGACCTCGACGACCGACTCCATGCCGGTCATCGCCGTCAGGTCGTCCGACGCCTGCTCGGCGCCGTCGGAGATCATGTTGGAGAACGAGGTGAACGTCTCTATCGGCACGGTCTTCGACCCGTCGCCCGCTATCTGGGAGATGGTCTCGATGGACTCGTGCGTCGGCAGCATGTAGATGTGGAAGCCCACGTGCTGGTCGTCGGTGTCCAGTTGGTTCCGGAACGCGAGGACGTGGTCGTCGCCCGTCGCCATCTGGAATCCCGAGTCGCCCGTGATATCCTCGAGCGCACCCTTCGTGTCCATGTCCACGTACGTCGGCGTGGTGATGTCGATGGAGGTGTCGAGATACTCGGCCCACCCGTCGAGGAACCCCCCGAGCATGATGTTGCCCAGTTCCTTCAATCCGCTCGTCGCCATCTCCCCGTCTGGCTGGTCCGCCGCCCCGGGAACGAGAGCGTCGACGAGTTGGACGGCCTCCCGTCGGTCGAACGCCAGCACCGTCCGCCCGTCGATGCCGCCGTTGAACCCGATGTGGACCGTCACGAGGTCCTGTTCGCGGAACTCGCGTTCCACGTCCTCTCTCGTGCTAATCTCTATCTTGGTGACGTTGACGAACGTCTCGGCGCCGGTGAGTTGTGACAGAGACCCGGCGGCGCGTTCCGCCCCGGAGTGTGCGAGGCGGCTGAACGTCCGTAGCGACTGGACGTCCAGATTCATGCCTCGACGCTCACCACGTCGTCGATGGCCTGGAGGACGTTCGGTTTCTGGAACGGCTTCGTGATGTAGCCGTCGGCACCGGCTTCGACGGCCTCGCGCATCTTCTCCTCCTGTCCGACCGACGTGCACATGATGACCGACGCGTTCGCGTCCAGCGACTTTATCTCGGTCGTCGCTTCGATGCCGTTCCGGATGGGCATCACGACGTCCATCGTCACCACGTCGGGGTCGAGTTCTCGGTACAGTTCGACCGCTTCCACGCCGTTCTCTGCCTCGCCGACCACTTCGTGTTCGCCATCCAGCAACTGCTTCAGCAGGTTCCGCATAAACGCTGAGTCGTCCACGACCAGTACGGTGCTTGCCATGCTCTTTCTTTCCGAGAAACCGGGTATAAACCCTTCCCCCTCATTATCAGCGCTGATACGCCTCCGCGACGACGCGTGAAGGCGGCGGCGTCGGGGCCGAACGCGTTACTCGCCGTCGGACGGAGGAATCTGGAGGCCGTCGCCGGCGAGTGCCTCCACCAGGTCGCCGATGGAGTCGTCGAGGGTCAGGTCGTGTTCCCGGAAGATGGGTGCGAGCACTTTCGTCGGGAACGTCACGTCCGTGTCCGACGCGAGGAGGAGGATGCCGAGCACCTCCGCGGGGGCGGCGTCGGCGTCGACCTGACTCGCGTACCACTGGGCGATGTCCCCGAAGGCGGTGGCGACGTCGTCGGAGAACAGTTCGCGTTGTTCGATGGCCCCCTCGAACGCCGCGGTGAGTGCGAACCCGTAGTCGGCGTCTCGGTCGGAGACGTACCGGGCCGTCTGCTGTTTGGCGAACGTGCCGCGTTCCTCTATCGTTCGGTCCTCCTCGTCGGCGGGCGCGTCGCCGTCGCCGTCCACGTTCGGCGTCCCGTCGTCGTCCGTGGCGACGACGAACCGGCCCTCGTCCAGTTCGGCGACGCGACTGCTGCTGGTGAAATCGAGTTCGTTGGGGCCGACGATTCCCTCCTCGCGTCGTCGCGCGGGATGCTCTCGGGGAGGGTCGTCGGAGGCCATGCCGGGAGGTGGCCGCGGCGAACTAATAAGACCATCGCCCACTCGAACCGGCGGCGACGGTCTCGCGCCCCGACACGACGGCGGAACGGGCCCGGTCTCAGCGGGCGATAGCGCTACCAATCTGTCGGCTCTGCGAGGACCTTACGCCCCGATTAACCGCATCTTCGTTCACCCCGATTTCTCACCGAGATAACCAACACATTCACATTAGCTCACGACAGAAGTAATTCCATCTATGGAGTCTGACAGGACCCTCTCAGCACTGGGCAACGATTACAACCCCGATATATTGCGCGCCGCGGACGAACCTCACTCGGCACAGGAGTTCAGCGAGATGCTCGACATCCCCATCGCGACGTGCTACCGCCGCATCGAGGAACTCACCGCGGCCGGCCTCCTCGAACTCCACGACAGGGTCCTCTCGGACGAACACCGCCGCACCAACGTCTACCGTCGGGAGGTGGACGAGGTGCTCATCCGGTTCGACGGACAGGAGTGCAACGTGCAGGTCACCGAACGACCGGAGGTCAAGAACAAACTCGACGACGTCTGGCGGCAGATCGCACGGGACTGACCGCCCGTCGACTGGACACCCGCAGGCTCTCCTCGTCACCCTCCACAGGCCACGTTCTGCGACTCGGTATCGCCTCACACACTCTGGACTCGCCCTCGTCGGGACTCCGCTGCCGTCGCTCCCGCCGCCCGTCGTCTGCTCCTTCTGTGCCCCGTTACCACCGCTCTCTTGCGAGTCGTTAACTCCCAGTTAACCGCGGCCACGTGTACGCGTAGAATTTATTCCTCGTCGTGCCGGGGTTGACTTATCACGAGAGATAATCGGGACCGTAGCGTTATGTAGGTAACCCCGATTGTCCGTATCGTAGGTCTTCTCCTCCGGCGAGGGGGTGGGGGACCGAACTGGAGATATACAGAAAAAACCCATGTTCGAAAAATTTGACGCCGACCGCGGTCAGGTCGGTATCGGTACTCTCATCGTGTTCATCGCGATGGTCCTCGTGGCGGCGATTGCCGCCGGGGTCCTCGTGAACACGGCAGGCTTCCTGCAGGCGACTGCGCAGGACGCCGGGCAGGAAAGTGTTAACAAGGTTACGAACCGCGTCGACGTCGTCAGCACCCACGGTGTCGTCAACGACACCGGCGACGGTCTCACCGTCGATAGTCTGAACCTGACGGTTCGACTCGCGGCCGGGTCCGGCAGTGTGTCGCTGGAAGACACCACCATCAAGTACGTCAGCGACTCGACGGCGCGGAATCTCATTTACGATGACGCGTCGAGCGCCGACGGGGAGAGCCTCGGTAACGTCTCGCAGTGGCAGGACGACACCGGCGTCGGCGGAGAGGGTCTGAACGAAACCGAGTTCACGGCCTACGCGCTCGAAGACGGTGACGACACGTCCTTCCCCGTCCTGAGCGGACAGGGTGACCGCTTCGAACTCGTCATCAACACGTCCGTCGTCGAAGGCGCGGGCCAAGACGGCGTCAGCACCGGCGACTCGGTGAAGCTCGAGATCACGAGCCGCTCCGGCGGCTCCAGTCAGGTCATCATGACGATGCCCCAGCAGCTGGCCGGCAAGAACGACAACGACCCCATCGCTCTCTAACTACTACGTAAAATGTTCGACAAATTCAACAACGACGACCGCGGTCAGGTCGGTATCGGTACGCTCATCGTGTTCATCGCGATGGTCCTCGTCGCCGCAATCGCTGCGGGGGTCCTCGTGAACACGGCCGGCTTCCTGCAGGCGACTGCGGAGGACGCTGGAGAGGAGAGCGTGAACAAGGTCACGAATCGCGTCGAAGTGCTGAGCACGCACGGTGTGGTCGGCACGGAGCAGGACATCGACAACATCACGATGACGGTCCGCCTCGCGGCCGGGTCCAGCAGCGTGGACATGAACGAGACGTCGATAAAGTACCTCAGCGCGGGGAACGTGACGACGCTCACCAACACCACCAACCTGGACGGCAACGGTGACCCCATCTCCTCCGAGAACACGTTCGCGCTGAACGAGGTCACCGACGACGACGGGTCGTTCGGCGTGCTCAACAGCATGAACGACCGCTACGAGGTGGAGGTCAACACGTCCGCCATCGAGGGTAGCAACGACGCGAACCTCGGCGGCGGTCTCACCACCGGTGAACAGGTGACGTTCGAGATAACGAGTCGGACGGGTGGCACCACGCAGGTCATCCTGACGATGCCCCAGCAACTCGCCGGCAAGGAACCGGGCGACCCGGTCGAACTCTAAGTTCGCCGCCGCTCCGAATCGCGCTTTCGATTCATTCCTTTTCGTTATCAGTTCTAATAACTAGGACCGTAGCGTTATGTAGGTCTGCCTGATTGTCCGTATCGTAGGTCTTCTCCTCCGACGAGGGGGTGGGGGACCGAACTGGAGATACACAACCCATGTTCGAAAAATTTGACGCCGACCGCGGTCAGGTCGGTATCGGTACGCTCATCGTGTTCATCGCGATGGTCCTCGTCGCTGCGATCGCTGCGGGGGTCCTCGTGAACACGGCCGGCTTCCTGCAGGCGACTGCGCAGGACGCCGGACAGGAAAGCGTCAACAAGGTCACGAACCGCGTTGACGTCGTCAGCACGCACGGCATCGTCAACGACACCGGTGACGGTCTCACCGTCGATAGCCTGAACCTCACGGTTCGGCTCGCGGCGGGGTCCGGCAGCGTGTCGTTGGAAGACACGACCATCAAGTACGTCAGCGACTCGACGGCGCGTAACCTCGTCTACGACAACGCGACGGCGAACGCCGACGGGACGGCCCTCGGCAACGTCAGCAAGTTCGACGGCGAAGTCTACAACAGCAACGACGGTCTGAACGAGTCCGAGTACGCCGCGTACGCGCTCGAAGACGGGACGGACACCTCCTTCCCCGTCCTGAGCGGACAGGCGGACCGCTACGAGATCGTCATCAACACGTCCGTCGTCGAGGGCGCGGGCCAAGATGGCGTGGGCACGGGCGACTCGGTCAAGCTCGAAGTCACGAGCCGTTCCGGCGGTTCGACGCAGGTCATCATGACGATGCCCCAGCAACTCGCCGGCAAGAACGACAACGACCCCATCGCTCTCTAAGGAGTGAGAACCATGTTCGACAACTTCAACGACGACGACCGCGGTCAGGTCGGTATCGGTACGCTCATCGTGTTCATCGCGATGGTTCTCGTCGCCGCGATCGCGGCGGGCGTCCTCGTGAACACGGCCGGCTTTCTGCAGGCGACTGCCGAAGACGCCGGGCAGGAGAGCGTGAACAAGGTGACGAACCGCGTGGAGGTGCTGAACACCCACGGCGTGGTCGGCGCGGAACAGGACATCGACAACATCACCATGACCATCCGCCTGGCCGCCGGGTCCAGCAGCGTGGACATGAACGAGACGTCGATAAAGTACCTCAGCGGAGGGAACGTGACGACGCTCACGAACTCCACGAATCTGGACGGCGACGGTGACGCCATCTCCTCGGAACGCACGTTCGCGCTCTACAAAGTGACCGACGACGACGGATCGTTCGGCGTGCTCAACAGCATGAACGACCGCTACGAGGTCGAAATCAACACGTCCGCCATCGAGGGCAGCAACGACGCGAACCTCGGCGGCGGCCTCACCACCGGCGAACAGGTGACGCTCGAGATGACGAGTCGGACGGGCGGCACCACGCAGGTCATCCTGACGATGCCCCAGCAACTCGCCGGTCGGAACCCGGGCGACCCGGTCGAACTCTAAGTTCGCCGACTCGCTCGACTCACCGTTCGGCACCCCTTCATTTCTGAGACATCCCGCCCCCGAGCGGCGGCGCCGTCTCGACGTGACAGATGGCGCGTCCGGCGGCGACACCGCCGTCGCTGCACCGTTCGACGGTTCGAGAGCGGGAGGACGACGAGTGCGCCGTGAGAATCGAGGCCCGGGAGCGGAGCGTCGGAGAGACGCGGAAACGTCGGAGAGAGTTCGACGCGCAGAGGAGGAGACGAAGAGAGCGGTGCCGAGTCGAGAGCGGTCGAGCGCCTACTCCAGGTCGCCTTCTTCGCCGAACCACGGCGGCGACTCCCCGACCATCGAGAAGCCCGCCGCCTGTTCGTATATCTGGATGCCCCCGTCGTTTATCTCGAGAGGGAACATCGAGTTCTTGATGGACTGTTTGCGCATCTTCGCCACCCAGACGTAGCGGTTGCTCGTCGCGCCGGCGGGGCTCTGTATCAGGTAGATGTTCCCGTCGGTGAGGAAGTTCTCCAGCCCGATCTCCGTCTCGGGGAAGATGGCCGACTGCTCGGTCGTCAGCAGCGACGTCAGGTCGCTGTCCTTCAGGATGTCGATGAACTTCAGCAGGTACTGTCGCTGCTCTTTCTCGTCGTCGAAGAACAGTTGGAACATGGTCAGCGAGTCGAGGACGAGTCGATCGTACGACGTGTCCTGCAGGTCGCCGAGGATGCGGTCGAGCGTCGAGGAGAAGTCGCCGTCGCGGAGCAGCGCACGCTTGTCGTACACTTTGATCTTCCCCTCCTCGACGTACTCGGACCAGCGGTCGAAGCCGATGGACTCCGCCGCCTCCTGGATGTCGTCTTCGGCTTCCTCGAAGGTGAGGTAGATGCCCCCTTCGTCGTACTTGTCCACGCCGTTGTAGAGATACTGCAGACCGAGGATACTCTTCCCCGTCCCGGGGTTGCCGCTGATGAGTACCGCGGCGTTCTTGACGATGCCGCCGTTGAGGATGGAGTCGAGGCCTTCGACTCCGGTTTTTACGAACTCTGGCATAGATGATGACCCTCTGTATAGGCTATCGGTACGCTCATCAGTCTTCCATCCGGTTAATTCTTCTCACACGCCCTGAGCCGTTCGTTGACCCGAGAACGAGGTGTCGTGATAGCGTATCACGGCTGATAATTTGGTGGCAACATTCTTGTATTGATGACTGTATCGTTGAGTCAATGCTACCTGATTCCCCGACGTCGGAGTGCCCATCCGACCGGGTGTCGGCGCGACACCGGAGTGAGGTCTGTGTGTCGTCGTCGGCCAGTGAGCGGAGCCAGTGGGCCCGCACGCGACGGAGGCGAGACGGATGGGAATGATGGACTGGATAGACGGGGAAGACGAAGACGCGCGGTCCGACGAAGAGGGGACCGGCCTCGCGACTGACGGTCTCGGCTTCGACGAGGACCTCGACGACTTCGGAGACGACTTCGGCGACTTCGACGACGACGACATGGAGGGTTTCGACGACGAAGACGCCGACTTCGGCGGCGGCGGCGGAGGTGGCGGCGTCGACCCCGACACGGTCGCCGAACTGGAAGACCGCGTCTCCGACCTCGAGAACGAGGTCAGCGCCACGTCCTCCAGCGTCAACACGGTCCGCGAGGAGAACAAACAGATCGGCGAAACCGTCGAAGAACTCGACGACACGGTCCGCAAACTCCTCGACATCTACGAGATGGTGACTCGCGGCATCAACCCGTTCGTGGACGACGCCCGCGAGATGGGCGGACTGGAGGGCGGCGGTTCGTTCGGCCTGTTCGACGCCGAGGAGGAGGAAGAAGAACACCTCGACCCCGACGTCGCGTCCGCGGACGCCGAGAGCTTCTTCGACGAGGACTTCGGCGAACTCGACGCCGACGCCGAAGCCGAGGAGGCCGAGTTGGCCGCCGAAGACGAACTCGCCGAGAACGAGGCCGAGGACCCGACAGAGGAGATTCTCGGCGACGAGGACCCGGTCGTCGAGGACGACGAGGACGACGCCGGCGGCGGGTCGAGTTTCGACGACCTCAAAGCCGAGTACGAGGAGGGCGAGGGTTGGGAAGAGGGCGAAGCGGAGGACGTCGACGACGGCCCCCTCGACGCGGACGACCTGGCGGTCGAGGACGACGACGTACCGACGACCGACGGACTCGTCGGCGAGGAGGAAGAAACGGACGAAGAGGACGACGCGGCCGAAGACGGCATCGACGACGTCGAGGAGGAACTCGACGCGGCCGACGAGGACCCGGACGCGGCGGCCGAACCGGACGCGGCGACCGAACCGGACACGGCGACCGAACCGGACGACACGGGGTCGTTCGAGTTCAGCGAACCGACGACCGAGACGGCGTCTCCGACGGACCGGGAGACGGAACAGTCGGAGGCGGAGGCCGACGTCTACCTCGCCACCCTGCCCGCGAGTTACGTCGCGGAGTCGGTGGCGCTGGAGTGGACCCGGTTCCTCGTCTCGGTCGGCGGCGCAATCGGCGCGGCGCGGGCGCTCCGACAGTACCGCGAACAGGAGTGGATCTCCCGCACCGTCGAGAGACAGATGAACGCGCACGTGCGCAACGCCGCCGCCTCCACGACGGCCGAGGAGCCGCGTGACCTCCGCGTCGAACACCACAAAGAGAGCCTCACGTACGTCAGCCGACTCGCGGGCGACGTCGCCGAGGCGCGTCTGCTCGAAGAGCTGTCGCACCGAGGAGGGGGTCACCGTGGGATTCGGCGTTAGCGGTTCGACGGCCATCATCTTCCTCGGCGTGCTCATCGCCACGGGCACGCTGTACACCGCCGCGGCGGGCACCGCGGAGACGCTCGAAGACGCCCACGACAGCGACGAGGAACGACTGCTCGACCGGCGGAACACGGCGATAACCGTCGGGTCGGTGACGTTCAACAACAGCACCCCGAACTACCCGACCGACGTCAACGTCACGAACACGGGGACGACGACGCTGTCGGTCAACGACACCTCGATGCTCGTCGACAACGAGTACAAAGACCTGAGCAGCGCGCCCTCCGTGACTGTCGACGGGACGTCGGGAACCGACGTCTGGGCACCGGGAGAGACGCTCAGAGTGGAACTGAACCTCGACGATTCCCCCTCTCGCGTCAAAATCGTGACGGAGAACGGTATCAGCGCGGTGAACGCGACTCCCAACGAGGTGAACGTCTGACCGATGGCCGACGTCTCCGCACCCACGCTCATCCTGTTCATCGCCAGCCTCGTCATCGCAGCGGGCGTCTCGGGCGTCCTCATCAACACGGTGACCGACATCAGCAGCGCGCTCGACGACCGGGGCGCCGACGTGTCGAAGAACATCCGGACCGACGTGGAGGTCATCAGCGACTCCGAGTCGTCGGTGTACGACGACGGGAGCGGGAACCTGACGCTGTACGTGAAGAACACCGGCGACAGGACGCTCCCGGCGACGGGGGAGACGTTCGACGTCATCGTCGACGCGCAGTACCGGACCGACGTCACCGTCACCGTCGCCGACGGGAACACCGACTGGGCACCGCACGGCGTGGTCAAAGTCGTCGTCGGCGGTCTCTCTCTCGACAGCGGTGACCACCGCGTGAAGCTCGTCGTGGACGGCGACGAGGAAACCTTCAGATTCAGGACCTAATCATGAAATCGAGCCATTTCTCACTCGGGCTACAACAGCACGACCGGTTGCAGAAGGAACTCGGCGGGGGAATCCCGCGCGGGGCCATCGTCCTCATCGAGGGGGACTACGGCGCCGGCAAGAGCGTGCTCTCACAGCGGTTCACCTACGGCTTCAGTCAGGAGGACATCGTCACGTCGCTCATCTCCACGGAGTTGGGCGTCCGCGGGTTCCTCGACCAGATGCACTCGCTGGAGTACGACATGGTGAAGCCGCTGCTCAACGAGGAGGTGCTCTTCATCCCCGCGGAGATAGACGCGTCGGGGGCGCTGACGGGTGGTAACGCCTCCGAGCGGAAACAGCTCCTCCGCCGCCTGATGGAGGCCGAGACGCTGTGGGAGGCGGACGTGACCATCATCGACACGTTCGACGCCATCCTCCGGAACGACCCGCAGTTCGAGGCGCTGGTCCGGCAGAACGAGGAGCGACAGGCGGCGCTGGAGATCATCTCCTTCTTCCGCGAGTTGACGACGAAGAACAAGACCATCATCCTCACGGTGGACCCCTCGACGGTGGACGAGGACGCCATCGGCCCGTTCCGCTCCATCGCCGACGTCTACCTCCAGTTGGAGATGGTCGAAGTCGGCAACGACGTCCGCCGGAACATCTTCGTGAAGCGCTTCGCGGGGATGGGCGAACAGGTCGGTGACCGAATCGGGTTCTCCGTCCGGTCCGGAATCGGCATCGTCATCGAGTCGAGGAGCGTGGCGTAATGGCGACCGAACACGGCTCCGCGAAACTGTCCGACGACCTGAAGCGGCACGCGATGCGCTGGGGTCACCTGCGCGACCACCTCAAGCGGTTTCGCCAGATAACGGGCGAGTTCCCGATGCTGGTCGAGGAGGCGTCCGGCGAGTACGAGTCCCGGCGCCCGAACATCATCTACCACCTCGGCGGCCCCATCTACGCGCAGGTGTACGGCAACTTCGGCGAGACGACGAAGTACTACGCCATCGAACCGGAACTCGACGACCACGAACGCGAAGTGTTCGACCTGGTGAAGGACAAACTCCTCGAGCGCTCCGTGTCGAAGCCGGCGCCCGAGGCCGACGTGGAGTACGAGGACCGCATCGAGGAACTGCTCGAAGAGATCGTCGTCCTGGAGGGCAAGCAGACCGGCCGCGTCCACGAACTCATCCAGAAACTGGACATCGGCCCCGTGCAGATAACCGAGGAGACGTACGAGAAGATTCAGTACCGCCTCGTGCGCGACATCGTCGGTCTCGGTCCGCTCGAACCCATCATGCGCGACCCGGCGAACGAGGACATTCACGTCATCGGGCCCCAGCAGGTGGACGTCGACCACGGCGTGTTCGGCCTCCTCGAGACCACGGTCGAGTTCGGCTCGAAGGACGACTTCGACAACTGGCTTCGGAACATGGGTGAGCGCATCGGCGACCCCGTCTCCGACGCTCACCCCATCGTGGACTCGACGCTGCCGGACGGTTCACGTATCAACATCATCTACTCCGACGACGTGTCGCTGAAGGGGTCGAGCCTCACCATCCGTCAGGGCGACGACGTTCCGCTGTCGGTGTTCCAGATATCGAAGTGGGGGACGCTCTCGCCGGAGTTGTGCGGTTACCTCTGGATGGCGCTGGAGAACGAGCGCACCATCTTCGTGGTCGGCGAGACGGCGTCCGGGAAGACGACGACGCTCAACGCCATCCTCTCGTTCATCCCGCAGGACTCGAAGATATACACGGCGGAGGACACCGCGGAGGTGCTGCCGCCGCACGACACGTGGCAGCAACTCCTCACGCGCGAGGGGCGCGGTGCGGACTCCGAGGTGGACATGTTCGACCTGGTCGCGGCCGCCCTGCGTTCGCGCCCCGACTACATCATCGTCGGGGAGGTCCGTGGCGAGGAGGGCCGGATGGCGTTCCAGGCGGCCCAGACCGGTCACCCCGTGATGCTGACGTTCCACGCGTCCGACATCGTCTCGATGATTCAGCGGTTCACCGGCGACCCCATCAACGTCCCCGAGACGTTCATGTCGAACTGTGACATCGCCCTGTTCCAGAACCGGGTGAAGCGGGGCAACGAGACGCTGCGTCGCGTGACCAGCGTGCAGGAGATAGAGGGCTACTCCAAGGAGATGGGCGGCGTCGTCACCCGCGAGGCGTTCTACTGGGACCCCGTCGAGGACGAGATCGTGTTCCAGGGGCGGAACAACTCGTTCATCATGGAGGAGAAGATCGCGACGTTGCTCGGCTACGACGACACGCGGAAGATATACGACGACATCGAGTACCGCGCCGAAATCGTTCGTCGGGCGCAGCAGGAGAACATCACGGGCTACCACGAAGTGAACGAACTCATCGAGGACTTCCAGCGGGACGGCGCCGAGGGCCTCCCGTTCGACATGGCGAGGTTGTAACGATGTCCGAGACGAGTACCGGAGAGGGATTCGGCACGCAGACCAGACAGGTCAGAGCGTTCCTCGACTCCGTCCTGGAGTCGTACGAGCGGATGCCGATGCCCATCAGACGCTACGGGCTGGTGGTGTTGCTGCCGGCGGCGGTGTTCTTCGCCGCCGCCCTCGTCGGCGCGATAGCGCTCCCGTTGCCGTTGCTCGTCCGCATCCCCATCTTCCTCCTCGGCGCACTCGTCGTCGTCGGCGCGGTGCTGTACCCGCGCCTCCTCGTCGAGGAGCAACGCCGCGGACTGGAGAACCAGATACACCTTCTCATCACCCACATGACCGTCCTCTCGACGACGAACATCGACCGGGTGTCGGTGTTCCGACAGCTCGGCCGGGAGGAGGAGTACGGCGAACTCGCCATCGAGATGCGCCGCATCACCGAACTCGTGGACACGTGGAACCAGTCGCTCGACGACGCCTGTGAGCGTCGGGCACGGCAGGTGCCGTCGAAACCGCTCGCGGACTTCCTCGACAGACTGGCGTACTCGCTCAGTGCGGGGCAGGACATCGACGACTTCCTCCTGGGCGAGCAGAACGCGATGGTCCAGAAGTACATCACCGTCTACGAGAGCGCGCTCGGCAACCTCGAAGTGATGAAGGACCTCTACCTCTCGATGATTCTCTCGATGACGTTCGCCGTCATCAACGCCATCGTCCTCCCCATCCTCACGGGGACGGACGCGACGATGACCATCGCGGCGGTCATCGTGCTGTTCGTCTTCGTCCAACTCGGGTTCTACTACGTCATCAAGACGATGTCGCCGTACGACCCGCTGTGGTACGTGCAGGACGAGTACCGGACCAAGGCCGACCGGCAGATAGACATCGCGCTCTACGGGGCCGTCGCGCTGTCGTTCGTCCTCGTCGGCGTCCTCGCTCTCGGGACGGCCGGGTTCACCGCCGTCGGCCAGTCGGTACAGGCGGTCATGATAGACACGCCCGTCCCCCTCCTCATCGCCGCACCGCTGACTCCCCTCGCCATCCCCGGCATCATCGCCCGGCGGCACGAGAACCGCATCAAGGAACGCGACGAGGAGTACCCCGGCTTCATCCGCGCGCTGGGGGCCTCCGAGAGCGCGAAGCAGAGCACGACCACCGCCGTCCTGAAGACGCTGCGGACGAAGGACTTCGGCGTCCTCTCGCGGGAGATAGACCGCCTGTACGTCCGGCTCAACATGCGAATCGGGCCGACCCGCTCGTGGTTCTTCTTCACCGCCGAGTCGAGTTCCTACCTCATCCAGAAGTTCAGCGAGATGTACAACATCGGCCGCCAGATGGGTGGGACGCCGAAGCAACTCGGCGAACTCATCTCGCGGAACATGAACGAGATAATCAAGCTCCGCCGCCAGCGCGAACAGGCGACGGTCACCCTCATCGGCGTCCTCTACGGCATCACGGCGTCGGCGTCGTTCGCCTTCTTCATCGGGCTGGAAGTCGTGGAGATTCTGGCCTCGTTCTCGACGAAGATGAACCTCGGTCAGATGCAGTTCGGCCAACTCATCTACGCGGGCGTCTACGACATCCCGTTCATCGAGTACCTCCTCGCACTCATCATCCTGTTCAACGCGCTGTTGTCCTCGCTGATGATTCGGATGGTGGACGGCGGTCACAAGGCGAACGCGTACCTCCACTTCGTGGTCCTCGTGTGGATCGGCTGTGCGAGTGCCGTCGCCACCTCCTCGCTCGCAGGAGCACTGATCAGCGTATGACTGACGACAGCGACACCGACCGTGACGCATCGACACCGCCTCGCGACGACCCGACTGCGCGACGGGAGGCCGACGCGAGACTCCGAACCGACGGGGGTGCCGAGCGCTCCTCCGACGGGGGCGGCGCGTCGCCCGCGAACACGGACTCGAACGGCGAGGACCTGCTGGAAGCGTACCGGCAGAAGAAACAGGAGGACGTCGACGAGGACGGCGAGGCGGAGAAGCGACGACAGCGCGAACTGCGCAAGGCGAAGAACGGCGAGTCCATCATCGTCGACTTCGTGGCGAACTTCGTCGCCGGCGGGGACGCGACGTTCGACCCGGTGAAGGGCCGGGTCCTGATGAGCGAACGCCGCCTCATCCTCGCCACCTCGCAGACCAAGACGGTGGTGCCCGTCACCTCCATCTTCGACATCGCCGTCGGGCAGGTGCCCCCCGAGGTCGAGGAGTTCTTCGACTACACGGTGATGGTCGGCTACATCGTCGGCAACCGCCGACGGACGACGGTCATCGGCGGCGACCGCGAGACCATCGAGAAGTTCTCCCTGCTGCTGTTCCGCGCGGCGCTGAACGGGTCGACGACGCTCGTGAAGCACCCCGCCAAGGTCGGGGGGCGCGTCATGGACACGCCGAAGCGAAAGACGGGACTCCACCTCGACTACGAGTCCGTCGTCTTCCCCGGCAACGACGTGCTCGGCGAGGGCGACGACCCGTTCGAGATAGACCTCGCCTCCGTCATCTTCTTCGAGGTCATCGAACGCACCATCGACGACGAGAAGCGACTCGTCCTCTCGGTCCAGCACGTCGAGAACGGCCAGACCGTCACCTCGGAGATTTCGATGGGGTCGCGCCGGAAGATGAACATCCTCGGGCGCTACCTCAGACTCATCTATCACTGGATTAAGAGCGACGTGCGCGACGTCGAAGTCGAAGAGGAGACGCTGGAGGTCCTCGTCGGCCTCTACTCGACCGGCCCGGAGATGGACATCGCGTCGCTGCTGGACCTCGACGACGACGAACTCGACCACCGCCTCGGCGAACTGTTCGACGACAACCTCATCACCGACGAAGAGTTGCCCTGCGACCTGACGCCGCAGGGGCGGTTCGTGGTCAACGAGGAGATAGAGGACGTCAACGTCTGAGGCGGCGCTCTCGCCGTACGGAGGTCGGGAGGCGTCGCACCAGCGGTGGTCCGGGCGACGACGCCGACCCGACGGACGAACGACTCGCCGGGCGGGGGAAGTCACCTACCGATGACACACAGTTACTACGCTCCGTGTCGGACGACCGTTCGATGGCTCCGTCAGGGAGAGACGAGTGGCGCGACGGCGACGACGGCGGCGACCTGCGCGAGCGACTCGTCTCCGAACTCGCGGCGGCACCGCGTCCCGTCGTCACTATCTGGTGAGACGACTCGACCGCCCGTTCGAGACGGTCTCTCGGGAGCTAGAGCGACTCGTCGACGAGGGGACCGTCGAACGCGTGCGGGTCCGTGACCGCGGCCACCTGTGGTGGCTCTCGGAGGACGCACGACGCTCGGAGTGAGAGACCGAGACGTGGTCGGACCGCTCGGTCTCGGCTTCGTGACGAATGCGCGGTTCGTACCGCAGGAGAGGAGAGGAGCGGTCGACGGCCGATTCGCGACGTTCTCGTACGCCGCGTCGGTCACATGTTCGCGCCCTGGTCGTCGATGGCGTCGGCGGCGATGGACCGCCCGCGGGCGTTGAGTTCGACTTCGTGGCGGACGCGGACCTCGTCGAGGACGTTGTGGTCGATGAGGCGGACGAACAGTTCCTCGACTTCGTCCACGTCGATGCCGAGGAACGCGGGGATGTCGAACGGGGAGACGCCGGAGTACAGCGCCATCAACACCTGCTTGTCCTGCTTGGACAGTTCCAGCGCCGTCTCGGACTGCTCCTCGCCGATGCGGAACAGCGACTTCAGAATCTTCACCGGGCGTTCGGGGCCGGAGACGTACGTCTGGAGGCTGGTCCCCTCGTCGTCGGAGTGCTCGACTTCGATGACCTCCCGCGACTCGTCGCGGACGGTGCGTCGCCCCATCTCGATGTCGCCGATGTCGTCCAGCCTGATGTTGACGAACGACCCGGTGACGGTGGCGATGCTGACGGCCTCCTCCTCGACTTTCATCCGCGCGCCCTCCCACTCGGTGTTCTGGACGACGCCCCCCTCGACGGCGGGGTGGCGGACGAGGAACTTCGTGGAGTTGAGCAGCGCGCCGTACAGTTCGAGTTCGAACTCGTCGAAGTCCTTGGGCGCGACGAGGACCACGTCTTCGCCGTCGTTGTAGTGTAGCGAGAGGTAGTCCGAGACGGTCGCTATCTTCTGGTTCACGTCGAACCGGCCGCCCAGTCGCTCTATCGTCGAGAGCGGGAACGTCCGCTTCCCGCCGGTGCCCGCGAGGACGAGGCGCTGGTTCGACAGCAGGATGCGACCGTTCGCCCAGTTGGCGTCGTTCAGATTTCGCCCGCCGCGCTTGACCTGGAGGAACCGTCCGTTCGTGTCAGCGACCTTTTTCTCGCCAGGTTTCATCGTGTTATCTCACGGAGTCAGTTTCCCGCCGCGTTCCGGTAGATTCTGAGCCGTTTCTCGACGGGGTCGAACCGGTCCCGGCACGACGGCGGCACCGTCTCGGTCATCCCGATGGTGAGGTAGCCGTCCGGCGTGAGCGCCGACCCCAGCGTGTCGAATATCGCCTCCTTCGCCTCGCTGTTGATGTAGATGAACAGGTTCCGACACACCACGAGGTCGAACGTGTCCGGGGGGCGTTGCTGCACCAGGTCGTGCCGCTTGAACGAGACGAGCGACTTCACCTCGTCGGTGACGCGGTAGACGTCGCCGTCGCGTTCGACGTAGCGGTCGTTCCCCGAGAGCGGTTCGAGTTGCTCTTCGATGTCGTTCGTCTCGGAGGCGTGGTACTCGCCGGCCCGCGCCGCGCGGAGAATCTCCGGCTTGATGTCGGTGCCGAGAATCCGGACCCGGTTGGGGTCGATTCGGTCGTCGTCGTGCGCGAGCATCGCCATCGAGTACGCCTCGCGGCCGTCCGAACAGGCCGCGCTCCAGACGTCGACGCGCCCGTTCGACGCGATGTCGGCGAGGACGTCCCGGAGCGACTCCCACACCTCGGGGTTGCGGAAGAAGCTGGTGACGTTGACGCTGAGGGAGTTCAACAGCGCCTCGCGTTCCTCGTCGTCCTCGCCGAGCAGCGACTGGTAGTCGTCGTACCCCTCGACGCCCCGGCGGCGCATCCGCGCGGAGATTCGGCGGTCGAGGTAGGCGTCGTTGTACGAACTCGTCGCGAACGACAGCGACGACTCGACGTAGTCGAGCAGGTCGCGGAACGTCCGGTCCGAGGACGCCTCGGTCCTCGCCATCAGTCGGCGGCCTCCTCGACCTCTCCGGACTCGTCGTTCGACGGCGGCGTCCACTCGCGCATCGCCTGCCTGCCCCCGTCGGGCAGTTCCAGCGTGCTCACGTCGAGGATGGGGATGACGTTGCCGTCGCCGATGACCGCCGTGCCGGACAGTCCGCTCGTCCCGCTGAGCGGACCCTGAAGCGGCGTGACGACGACCTCCTCCTGCCGGGTGACGTGGTCGCAGTGGAGCGCCACCTGCCGGTCGGCGGGCCGGATGCGGACGATCATCCCCGTGTCGCGTTCGTCGATGTCCACGTCGAGGGCGTCGCGGAGGCGGATGAGCGGGAAGATGTCGTCCTCGTGGACGACGACTTCGGCCCCGTTGACCGTCCGGACCTCCTGTCGCCGGGAAATCTCGTCGATGTACTTGATGGGGACGCCGAACTCGCGTTCGCCGACGCGGACGAACAGCACCTTGATGATGGCGACGGAGACGGGCAGTCGGATGGTGAACACCGACCCCTCGCCGGGCGTGCTGGTGACGCCCACGGACCCGTCGAGCGCTTCGACGGTGGTCTTGACCACGTCCATGCCGACGCCGCGACCGCTCACGTCCGTAATCTCGTCGTTGGTGGAGAGGCCGGGGTGGTAGACGTAGTCGTACACCTCCTCGTCGGGGAGTTCGTTCAGTTCGTCGCGCGTCGCCAGTCCCTCCGAGACGACCTTGTCGCGGAGGGAGTCGGCGTCGATGCCGGCCCCGTCGTCGGAGACGGTGATGACCACCGTGTCGTGTTCGCGTCGGGCGCTGAGTTCGACGGTCCCGGTGCGGGACTTCCCGTTCGCCTCGCGCACGTCCGGCGCCTCGATGCCGTGGTCCACGGCGTTCCGCAGGACGTGCATCAGGGGGTCGGATATCTCGTCGAGGATGGTCCGGTCGAGTTCGATGTCCTCGCCCTCGACTTTGAAACGCACTCGCTTGTCCTGTTCGCGCGCGATGTCGCGGACCATGCGCGGGAACTTGTCGAACACCTTCTTCAGCGGGATGAGCCGCATGTCCATGACGGTGTTCTGGAGGTTCGTGGATATCTTGTCCAACTCGTCCAGCGTGTCGAGTCCGCTCGTCATGTCCGCCTGCCCCTCCATCGCCTGTCGGAGCTTGATGCGACTGGTGACGAGTTGTTCGACGAGTTCGTGCAGTTCGTCGAGTTGGTCGACGTCCACGCGGACGGACTTGACCGCCGAGATGGAGCGGTCCTTCTCCTCTTTCGCCTCGTCCGCGCGCTTCGACGCGTCGTCGTCCGTCTCGTCGCTCCCCTCCTGTTCCGTCTCCGAGTCCGACGCCTCGTCGTCGCCGTCGTCGTCGGCGCTCTCCTCGTCGCCGTCGTCGTCGGCGCTCTCCTCGTCGCCGTCGTCGTCGGCGCTCTCATCGTCGGCGTCCGTCTCGGGGTTCTCGTCGGCGTCGGCCGCGTTCGCCGCCGCGGCCGACTCGCTCGCCGCCTCCGCGTCGGTCGCTGCGTCGTCCGGCGTTTCGGCCGCGTCGGCGGACCCGTCTGCGTCCGCACCGTCGGAGTAGGCGGCCTCGACCGCCGCGACGGCCGCTTCGGCCTCCGTGGGGTCGACGCCGTCGGCGTCCGCGTCGCCGGCATCCGCGTCCGCCGTCGCGTCGTCGGGGTCGCTCTCGGCGGATTCGACGGCGTCGGTGGCATCTGCGCCGGCGTCTGCGGTCTCTACGTTCTCCGCGGCGGCGGCGCCCTCCGTTCCGGAGTCAGACGCCGTCTCGGGGTCGAAGTCGTCGGTGAGGACGGCCGACACGTCCGTGAGTTCGACGCGTTCGACCTTCCACAGGTCCGCGAGCGTCGGCCCGAGTTCCGACTCGGGCGTCCCGGCGATCAACAGGGCGAACCCGTCCTCGAACTCGCCCTCCTCGATGCTGTCGATGTTCGGCACCGACCCCACGACGTCGATGTCGTCGGGGACGCCGCCGAGGAACAGGCCGGCGTCCACGCCCTTCATGTCGCCCGCGTCGAGTTCGATGGCGGCGTGGTACAGCAGTTCGGTGTCGGCGAGTTCGTCGCTGGCGAGGTCCAACGTCTCGGCGGCGACGGCGAGGACGTCGTCGCCGTCCTCGTCTTCGGACGCCGACGCCGTCTCCTCAGTCGTCGCCGACTCCTCGTTTCCCCCCTCGTCGCCCCCTTCGGCGGCGGCGCGAATCTCCTCGACGAGGTCCGACGGGTCGCTCTTCGACTCGCCGTGTTCCTCGATATCGTGGAGAATCTCCAGAATCTCGTCCATGCCGTCGAAGACGAGGTCCATCCGGTCGGGGGTGACCGCCAGCCGTTCGTGACGAATCTCGTCCAGGAGGTCCTCGACGGCGTGCGCCACCGTCGCGGCGTTGTCGAACCCCATCGCGCCGAAGTTGCCCTTCAGCGTGTGGGCCTGCCGGAAGATGTCGTCGATGGCCTCGGTGTCGTCCGGGTTGGCCTCCAGTTCGAGCAGCGAGTTGTTCAGTTGCGTGATGCTCTCCTCCGATTCGGTGATGAATGCCTGGTATAGTTCCTCGTCCATCGTTCAGTCCTCCGTGAGTCCGTCCAGAATGCTCGACGCGACGTCTCCCGCGGGGGCGACCACGTCTACGCACCCCGTCTCGATGGCTCGCTTCGGCATCCCGAAGATAGCCGACGTCGCTTCGTCCTGTGCAACCGTGTGGCCGCCCGCCTCGTGGATGCGCCCCATCCCGTCCACCCCGTCGCTTCCCATCCCCGTGAGGAGGACGCCGGCCAACGGGCCGTCGACCGTCTCGACGGCGGACGCCATCGTGAGGTCGATGGCGGGTTTGACACCGTGGACGGGCTTGGTGTCCGTCAGTTTCAGCGAGAGTCGACCCCCGCGGTCCCGGTCGACGACGAGGTGCGACCCACCGGGCGCGACGCGCGCCTCGCCGACGCCGATTCGGTCGCCGTCCGTCGCCTCCCGCACGTCGTACGCCGACCGCGAGTCGAGGCGGTCCGCGAACCGGCCGGTGAACCCCTCCGGCATGTGCTGGACGACGACGATGCGGAGGTTCGCGGCCGTCGGCAGGTCGCCGAGGACCTGTTCGACCACGTTCGGCCCGCCCGTGGACGCGCCGAGGACCAGCGTGGACACGTCGGGGTACGACCCGTCCGCGTCGGCGTCGTCGCGCGACGGCGCGGCCGACTCGCTCCGCCCGGCGTCGCGGGGTTCGGCGGGTGTCGCCGTCTCCTTCGGGGGACTCCGGCGCGCCGCCGTCTCGCCGACGTTCCCCTTGGTCCGCTGGGTGGCCGAGAGGTCCACCGCGGCGGCCGAGCGAACCTTCTCGACAAGTTCGCGCTTGACGCGGGGCATCGACGAGGTGACCTCCCCGCCCGGTTTCGTGACGAAGTCGACGGCCCCCTTGTCGAGTGCCTCGAACGTCACGTCGGCGTCGTCCTCGGCGTGCGCCGAGAGCATCAACACCGGCGTCGGATGCTTCGCCATGATGGCTTCGACGGCCTCGATGCCGTTCATCTCGGGCATCTCGATGTCCATCGTCACCACGTCCGGTCCGTGCTCGCCGACGGTCTCGACCGCTTCGGCGCCGTCGGACGCTTCGGCGACCACGTCGATTCCCCCGTCCTCCAGAAGGGTGCGAATGAGCGTTCGCATGAACCGCGAGTCGTCGACGACGACGGCGCGCGTGGTGCCGTCCGCCGAGTTCGACCCCGATGCGGCGCTCACTGCGACCCGCTCCGGTGACATCCTTCTCGGATCGTTCGCCGCACGCGCCCGGCGTGCGATGAACGGTACCGCGGTCCGGGGACCTGTCGGCGTCCGGACGGTACCGTTCTGACTCCTTTCTGACCGCTCATCTATGTCTGTCCTTTCCGAGAAGGGGTCTTAAACGCTCGCCGGTGAGAATCACGGCTGATAATCGGGTACGTACCTTTATGGACGATTTGACGCGAGAACTCAGGTAAGCCGGTGACGCTCGCGCGTCCCGGGAGCTACACCATGTCGCAGGAACCACAGACCGCTGCCGTACCCACCGCAGACGAGGCGGACGACGAGTCAGTCCGAGAGATACAGGTGCTCGAGTTCAAACTCGGCGACGAGACGTACTGCGTCGACATCGAGTACGTCTCCGAAATCGTCGACAAGGGCTCGCTCACCGCCGTCCCGAACGCCCCCGACTACGTCGACGGCGTGATGGACCTCCGCGGGCGAACCACGTCCATCGTCAACCCGAAGGCGCTGTTGAACGTCGACACCGGCGACGGCGAGGCCAAGCGCATCGTCATCTTCGACTCGAACAAGTTCGAGGACGACGCCGCCATCGGCTGGCTCGTCGACGAGGTGTTCCAGGTCGTTCGCGTCTCGATGGACGAGATAGAGGAACCGCCGCTGGAGAAGGACGACTCCATCGAGGGCGTCATCAAGCGCGACGGCGACCTGGTCATCTGGATCTCGCCGGTGAACGCCGTCGCCCAGCACTAGCGCCGACGACGAGCGACGACTTTCTCTCCCTCGTCCCGGCGGGCCACCCCGAACCCGCGGTCAGATGCCGCGAACCGTCCGCTCGCGGACGACGACGGCCACCGACGCGAGGAGACAGACCGCAGCGAGTGCGAACGCGGCGACGTAGCCGACGCTCCCGGCGACGACGCCGCCGACGGCGCTCCCGACGCCCCCGCCGAGACTGCCGAGCGCCGTGTACGCGCCGAGCGCCTCGCTCCGGATGGGTTCGGGCGCGAGGTTGGTGACCAGTCCCGTCGCCGTGACGGCGATGACGGCCCACGAGAGCCCGATGGCCGCGAAGAGCGCGCCGACGAGGACCACTCCGCCCGGGGGCGCGACGCCGAGGCCGACGACGGCGACGAGGGGAAACAGTATCGCCCGCGACACCAGCGCGCTCGTCTGGAGGCGGAGCGCGTCGATGCGGGCGACGAGCGTCCCGACGGGGGCGTACGCGACGGCCGAGGCGGCCGAGGAGACGACGAACAGGACGAACACCTCGTCGGTGCCGTACCCCACGTCGGTCAGGAACGCCGGGAGCGGTCCGAAGAAGACCGAAAAGGCCGCGAAGAACAGCGTCGCTGCCGCCAGATAGCGGACGATTGGGGTGCCGAGCCGACTTCGGAGGCGCCGCCGCGCGTCGTCGCCGAACCTGAGCGACCGCAGTCCCCAGTACACCCGCCCCGGTCCGAACGGGACGGCGCGCGTGGACCGGTCGCCGCCGAACCCGTTCTGCTGGACGTGGCGGAGGAGGCGGACGAACCGCCGTTCGGTGATGCGCGGCCGTTCGGGGTAGCGGAGGTAGACGACGAACGCCCCGAGGAGGGCCGTGAGACCCGCACCGACGAAGAACAGGCGCTTGGCCACCAGCGGAGAGAGCCCGAACGCCGACCCGGCGACGCCGGACCACCCCGCGCCGACGACGAGGCCGGCGAGCCAGCCGTACCCCTGATACTTGTTCAACAGCCCGAAACGGACCGGCCACTGGTGCTGCTGGTGACCCTCCACGACGACGAGGTTCAGCACGGGGGCGGCCGCCGCGACGACGAACCACAGGAGGGCGTTGGCGGCGAGCACCGTCCACGGCGAGGAGAGCAACGGTGTGAGAGCGAGGACGGCGCTGGTCAGGCCGAGTGCGACGAGGATGAACGGCCGTCGGCGGTGCGTCCGAGAGACCAGCCAGCCCCACAGAATCGCGCCCGGGACGCCCGCGAACGCCGCCGTGGCGGCGATGAGACTCACGAGAAGCGCGCCCGCGCCCAGGTCGATGGCGTACAGCGGTACCAGAAGCGACGCCGCGCCGACGGCGGCGTACCCCAGCGCCCACCCGTACAGCCACGCGTCCGTCGTTCGATGTGACTGCGTCACGTCGGAGCCCACGAAACGACGGGAGAAAGGTGTTGCCGATTCGACGCGAATCGGGCGAGAGCGGCGGATATTTGTGGGTCGATGCGGACCGAACCGACGAGCATGGACGGGGATACCCCATGAGCCGGTCCGACGACTCCTTCGTGGAGTACGGTATCGAAGACGAACCGCCCCTCGGCACCTCACTTCTCCTCGGCGTTCAACACTACCTCACGATGGTCGGCGCGAACATCGCCGTCCCCCTCATCCTCGCGGGCGCACTCGGGATGCCCGCGGAGATAATCCCGCGGTTCGTCGGCACGTTCTTCGTCGTCTCCGGCGTCGCCACGCTGGCGCAGACGACGTTCGGCAACCGCTACCCCATCGTGCAGGGCGCGCCGTTCTCGATGCTGGCGCCCGCCCTCGCCGTCGTGGGCGTCGTCACCGCCGCCGATCCGGCCGGGCCGGCGTGGCAGACGGCCCTTCTCCAACTGCAGGGGGCGATAATCGCCGCCGCCGCCGTCGAAATCGCCGTCGGCTACTTCGGCCTCCTCGGGAAACTCCGCTCGTTCCTCTCGCCGGTGGTCATCGCGCCCACCATCGCCCTCATCGGTCTCGCCCTGTTCAACACGCCGCAGGTCACGTCCGCCGGCGGCAACGTCTCCCTCCTCGCGTTGACGCTCCTCCTCATCGTCCTCTTCTCGCAGTACGTCGACACCGCCCACCGCGCCTTCCAACTGTTCCCCGTCCTCCTCGGCATCGTCGTCGCCTACCTCGTCGCCGCCGTCCTGTCGGTCACCGGCGTCTACGCGCCGGGAACGCCGGGCTACGTCGACCTCGGGTCGGTGCTTGCCGCGCCCGCCCTCATGCCCATCTTCCCCCTCCAGTGGGGCTTCGCGGGCGGCCCGTACGCGGTCACCGTCGGCCTCCCCCTCGTCGGGAAGGTGGCGTTCGGCGTCCCGCAGTTCACCTCGTCGTTCGTCATCGGCATGCTCGCGGGCGTCTGCGCGTCGATGATAGAGAGCCTCGGCGACTACCACGCCGTCGCCCGCCTCTCGGGCGTCGGGGCGCCCTCCGAGCGACGCATCAACCACGGCATCGGCATGGAGGGCATCATGAACGTCTTCTCGGGGCTGATGGGCGGGTCGGGGTCGACCTCCTACTCCGAGAACATCGGCGCCATCGGCCTCACCGGCGTCGCCTCGCGCTACGTCGTGCAGGTCGGCGCGGCGGTGATGCTGGTCGTCGGCTTCGTCGGCTACTTCGGCCAACTGGTCGCGACCATCCCCGACCCCATCGTCGGCGGCCTCTACATCGCCATGTTCGGGCAAATCGTCGCCGTCGGCCTCTCGAACCTGAAGTACGTGGACCTCGACTCCTCGCGGAACATCTTCGTCGTCGGCGTCGCCCTGTTCGTCGGCCTCGCCGTGCCGACCTACATGGGCAACGTCGGGTCCGCGGCGGCGTTTCAGGAGGGGATGCGCGGCGTCGCGTACCTCGGCCCCGTCCTCGGCACGCAGGTCGTCTCCTACACCGTCTTCGTCATCGGGTCGACGGGGATGGCCGTCGGCGGCCTGTTCGCGTTCCTCCTCGACAACACCATCGAGGGGACGCGCGAGGAACGCGGCTTGGAGGAGTGGGAGGAGTCCGCCGAGGCGGACGAGGACTTCGCCTCCGCCTACGACCGCTTCGTCCGCGGCGGCGAGACGAAGGGCGACTGACGGGAGTCGTTCGACCACGTCGCACGCTCCGACGTCACCCCCGTCACCGCTTCCCGCACACCTTTTGCGCCGCCGTCCGTCCCCGGACGCATGACAGACCTCGACCTCCCGGCGATGGGGTTCGGCACCTCCGGCGACGAGACGGACGACGTGTGGACCGACAGCGTCGCCGAGGCGCTGAACGCCGGCTACCGGCACGTCGACACCGCGCAGATGTACGACAACGAGGCCGAAGTCGGCGCGGGAATCCGACGGAGCGAGGTGGACCGCGACGAGGTGGTGCTGGCGACGAAGGTCCACCCGGACAACCTCGCGCCGGACGACGCGAAGCGGACGGCGCGGGAGAGTCTCGACCGCCTCGGCGTCGACCGGGTCGACATGCTGTACGTCCACTGGCCCACCGCGGCGTACGACGCCGCGGCGACGCTCCCGGCGTTCGACGAACTCCGCGAGGCGGGCGTGACCGACTACGTCTGCGTCAGCAACTTCACGCCCGAGTTGCTGGACGAGGCCCGCGAGATTCTCGACGCGCCCATCGCCGCCCACCAGGTGGAGTGCCATCCGCTCCTGCCGCAGGAGGAACTCAGGGCGTACGCGAGAGCGCACGGCCACCACCTCGTCGCCTACTCGCCGCTGGGTCGCGGGGAGATTCTCGACCACCCCGTCCTCGCGGACGTCGCCGACAAACACGGCGTCTCGACGGCGCGGGTGTGTCTCGCGTGGGCGACGGCGCACGATATCGTGCCCATCCCGAAGGCCACGGGCGACCACATCGCCGACAACCTCGCGGCGGCGGACCTCGAACTCGACGACGAGGACCTCGCGGCCATCGACGGCATCGACGAACGGCGGCGCGTCATCGACCCCGAGTCGGCCCCGTGGCACTGACTACCGGTCGGCCTCGTCCTCGGTCGGGTCGGTCGGGTCGTCGGAGTCGTCCGCGCGCGCCTCCGTGAGGCCCTCGCCGATGCCCGCGCGACCGAGGGCGACGAGGACGACGTAGCCGACGGCCCCGGCGACGAAGAACGCCACCGGGATGACGAACGGACCGTAGGCCCGCACGACCCCGTCGATGAACTCGGCGACGACGGTCTGAAGCACCAGCGTCATACGCCCGCTTGGGGGGCCGCCGAGTTATACTGTCGGCTCCGCGGCCGTCGGTTTCGGTCGTGGGTGGACGGTTGACGGTCGACGGCCCTCGCGTCAGTCGTCGACGCCCGCGACCCGTTCGTCCGCCTCGACGTCGCTCTCCGTCTCCGCCTCCGTCTCCGCGTCTACGGCCGTCCGGCCGTCGCCGCCCGCGTTCGCCGGGGGCGCTCGCGTGAACGTCACGTCCCGCTTCGGGTACGGTATCTCGACGCCCGCGTCGGTCATCGCCACGTAGAGCGCGCGGTTCAGTTCGTGCTGCGCGCGGCGGCGGCGCGTCGGTGCGCTCACCCAGCAGAGCAGTTCGTACTCCAGCGCGGAGTCGCCGAACCGGCGGAAGCGCATCCGGGGTTTCGGCGAGTCCAGCACCAGCGACTCGGCGTCGGCCACCTCGACGGCGAGCGCTTCGAAGGCGTCCACGTCCGTGCCGTAGGCGACGCCGAGGGGGACGCGGATGCGCCGACGACGTTGCGGAGCGGACTCGTTCGTTATCTTCGCGGCGTTGAGCACGGAGTTCGGCACGGTCACCATCAGTTCGTCGCGCGTGAGGAGCGTCGTCGACCGGATGCCCACCTTCACCACCGACCCCGAGGTGCCGTCGTCGAGGACGATGAAGTCCCCCAGTTTGTACGTGTCGTCGAAGTAGAGCGCGATGCCGCCGAAGAAGTTGGCGACGGTGTCCTTCGCGGCGAAGCCGACGGCGATGCCGGCGACGCCCGCCGCGCCGAGCAGCGGCGTTATCTCGATGTTCCAGAGCCACAGCAGGGTGGCCGCGCCGCCGAGGAGGACGACGAGCGTCCAGACGTTCGAGAAGACGGGCGCGAAGTCGAACCGTCCGCCGCGGTCGTTCACCTCCTCGACCAGCCGGTTCACCACGCGGTTGGCCGCGTACGCCCAGACGAGGACGATGACCGACAGCGACGGCCGGCCGAAGAAGTTGTCCAGCGCCGCGGCGGAGAACAGCGTCGACCCCCTGACCGCGGGCACCTGCGAGAGGAGGAACACGCCGGTGAGGGCGGCGGTGACGACCACCGGCAGGCGCAACTCCGCGAGGACGATGTCGTCGTAGGCGCCGTCCGTGTGGCTGACGTAGCGCCGCGCCGCCCGGAGGACGACGAACTCCATGCCGAGGGCCGCGAGGAGGGAGACGAGGAGGAGGCCGACGGTGGCCTCGGCGGCCGACAGGCCCGCGAGTGCATCCGAGAGGGGGCCGTACATGCCCGAAACACGTCACCTCGGAACATAACGGTTTCTCGAATTCTCGCGGCGGCGGACCGGTCGGTTTTTCGGAGTTCCGCCGCGAGACGGAGGCATGTTCCGCAAGGGCCACTACGGCGTCTCGCTGCTCGTCTTCGCGCCCGTCGGCTTCGCACTCGTCCGCCTCGGCCGCCCGGACCTCGCGTTCGTCGTCGGCGCGGCGATGCTGTGGCTGGCGATGCTGCCGGACGTTGACCACCGACTCCCCGGCGTCCCCCACCGGGGGCCGACGCACTCGTTGGCGTTCGCGGCCCTCGTCGGCGGCGGCTTCGCCCTCGTCGGACGCGCCGCGGCGTCCGCGGGCCTCGGCGACGTCGGCCTCGCGGCCGTCGCCGAGGGCAGCGTCGTCGTCTTCGGCTTCCTCGTCGGCTTCCTCGCCGTCCTCGCGCACCTCCTCGCGGACGCCCTCACGCCCGCGGGCGTGAACTTCCTCTGGCCGCTCTCCGGCCGCGAGTACACCGTCTCCCTGTGGCGGGCCGACAACCGACTCGCCAACTACGGGCTGTTCGGCGTCGGCGTCTTCGCCGTCGCGGGCGCCCTCACTCTCGCGGTCACGCTCTGACTCGACTCGCGTCGGCCTCGGCCCGCGCGCCGCCGCGCCGACGGTGGGTCACTCGCTCTCGGTGACGCTGACGACCGGCACCGGCGAGGTGCGTATCGTCTTCTCGGCGACGCTCCCGAGGAGAATGCGGTCCACGCCGCGCTTGCCGGTAGTTCCCATCACGATGGCGTCCGCACTGGTCTCGTCAACGCCGTCGAGAATCGCCTCGTAGGGCGACCCGCGTTCGACGTGTTTCACCACCTCCACCTCGCGGGACTCGGCGGCGAGGGCGACGTTCTCCACCGCCTCCTCGGCCGCCTCCTCGCCCTCGGCCTCCGAGAGCGCCGAGCGGACGTCGAGGCCGAGGAGCGACTCGTCCACGACGGAGAGGACGTGGACGGTGGCGTCGAGGGCGGCGGCGACGTCGAGGGCGTGTTCGGCGGCGTACGTCGCCGCGGAACTGCCGTCGGTCGGGACGAGGATGCGCTCGTACGGGAACGACAGGTCCCGCTCGGTGCCGGTGCGGACGGTCATCACCGGCCGGTCGCAGAGGCGGACCACCTTCTCGGTGACGCTCCCGAGCAACTGCTCTGAGAGGCCCCGCTCACCCTGCGTCGGCATGACGACCACGTCGTAGTCGTACCGGTCGGCGTACTCGACGATGGTCGAGACGGGGTCGCCCTGCACCACGTCCGTCGCGTACTCGACGCCCAGCGACTCCAGCACCGACGCGGCCTCCTCGATGACTTCCTCGCCCTCCTGTTCGAGGGCGTCCACCACGTCGTTCTCCACGACGGTGACGCTGTCGCGCGCGGTGTCGGCGACGTACAGCAACTGGACGCTCCCGTCGGCCCACTGCGCTATCTCGCCCGCGTGGTACAGCGCCTCGCTCGCGCCGGTGCTGCCGTCCACCGGCAGGAGGATACGTTCGTACATACTGGCCCCGACGTCCGACAGCGTGTTAATCGCTTTCCCAGTCGGGGGCGCGTCCGACCCGCCGCGACGACGTCGGTCGGAGAGCAGTCCTTAAGCATCGACCGGCATATACCGAGGCATGGTCGAACTGGACGACGACGCGATGACGCGATTCCCGGTGCCGGACGAAGACGAACTGCCCGACGACCTGCGGGAGCGAATCGAATCGGAGACCGAGCGCGCGGGGTTCACGCCGAACGTCTTCTCGGCGTTCGCGTACAAGCCGAGTCACTTCCGCGCGTTCTTCGACTACCACGACGCCCTCGTCGAGGACACCGCCCTCGACCGCGAGGAGGTGGAGATGATCGTCGTCGCCGTCTCGGGCGTCAATCACTGCTACTACTGCAACGTCGCCCACGGCGCACTCGTCCGCATCTACGCGAAGGACCCGACGCTGGCGGACCAACTCGTCGCCAACTACCGGCAGGCGGACGTCTCCGAGAAACGCATGGCGATGCTCGACGTGGCCGTGAAACTCACCGAGTCGCCCCGAGACGTGACCGAGGCGGACATCGACCGACTGGCCGAGGCGGGCTACTCCGAGGAGGCCATCTGGGACATCGCGTCGGTGACGGCCTTCTTCAACCTCTCGAACCGGATGGCGATGTTCGCCGACATGCGGCCGAACGACGAGTTCCACACGCTCGGTCGGGAGTCGCGGGAGTAGTCAGGTCTGCCCTGCATCCGTTCTCGACGACCAGACGTGACCGGCGAGGCGACGTGACGGCGTGGCGACGTGACGGCGTGGCGACGTGACGGCGTGGCGAACGTTGAAGACATCCGACCGGTACTGTCGAGTATGTCTTCCAACTGGTTCACCGAGGCGGATTCGAGCGGTACGCTCACGGTCGAAAAGAGGGACGGGAGTTGGTACGTCGCCTCGCCGGGGAGCGTCGGGCCGACGAAGTGCCTGTTCGACTTCGAGGTCGACGGGGGAACGGGCGCGGTCCGCGACGTCGAGGCGACGGTCACGCGGTTTCAACGCGCGGTCGGTCGTCGTGACAACTACCTGTTTCTCGGGGCGCCCGAAGACGGTGGGACCGACGGCACCGACGGCACGTCGGGCGACGCGGAGACACCGGTCACGTCGGACGGCGACCGGAGCGACTCGTACCCGTCGAGGGTCAGAGCGCTGAAGGACTTCACCGGGTCCGGCGACTACGTCGACGTCGAGGCGACGGTCGACGCCGTGTTCTTCGTCAAGAAGAACGTCTCGGGAATGCCGGACGTGAAAGGAGAACTCGTCGACGAGAACAGTTGGCGACCGGTGCCGTTCGTCGTCGGCGACGGCGTCAGCCACCCCTATCTGGCGGAGGGAAAGCGGTTCAGATTCGAGAACGTCAAGGACCACTACTACAAGCAGAACGACGAGATTCAGGTCGTCATCGGCGACAACACGAACTTCGTCGAGTTGGACTGAATCGTCGTCGTACAGCGAGTACGTCTCCCGAATGCACCTCCGCCGAGAGGGGCCGCCTGTCGCGCCTCCGGGCCGCCGCCGACACCAGACGAACCCCGAGAGTCGCGCGACCGAACCGACGGCGGAAGCCTTATCAGGCAGGTCGCCCTCTGTCCACCCGCAATGGCGAAAGGTACGGTTGCGTTCTTTAACGACACGGGCGGTTACGGATTTATCGAAAGCGAAGACTCTGACGAGGACGTTTTCTTCCACATGGAAGACGTCGGTGGCCCTGACCTCGAAGAGGGCCAGGAAGTCGAGTTCGACATCGAACAGGCCGACAAGGGTCCGCGAGCGAAGAACCTCCAGCGCCTGTAAGGAACGCAACACGACAGCGGTACTGCGGTCGGCGGTCACGTCGATTCTCACCACGATTCTGCGGTATTTCACCCCTCGCGAGCGACGGCGTTCGCCGTGGTCGAAGGAGTGATAGTCGTCTCCGAGAGAGACTTCACCGATGACTAGCCCAACCGTGGCGTTCGTCTGCGTGCAGAACGCCGGACGGAGTCAGATGGCGACGGCGTTCGCCGAACGGGAGAGAGCGGAGCGCGGACTGGACGTGAACGTGGTCACCGGCGGGACGCGCCCGGCCGACCACGTCCACGAGAACGTCGTGGAGACGATGCAGGAGGTCGAAATCGACCTCTCCGACCGGTCGCCGCGGGAGGTGACGTTCGAGGAGATATCCGAGTCCGACTACGTGATAACGATGGGCTGTTCGGCCGACGACGTCTGCCCGGCCGGGTGGGCCGGCGACAACCGCGACTGGGACCTGACGGACCCCCACGGGAAGGACCCCGAGGCGACGGCGGAGATTCGCGACGAGATTCGCGGCCGCGTCGCCGCGTTCTTCGACGAGTTGGAACGCGAGGCGTAGTCGGTCGGCCGGTCGGCCCGGTTCGAGCGCTACCGGCGCTACAGGTCGCCGCGCGCGCCCATCTCCCGAATCGTCGCGGCGCGGTCACGAATCGCCTCCCACTCGGACTCGTCTTTTCGGTCGACGTGCGAGTACATCAGTCCCATCCGGCCCGTCCCGCGGAGTTCCGCCTCGTTTCGCTTCAGGAAGTCCCAGTAGAGCGCGTTGAACGGGCACGCACGCTCGCCGGTCGTCTTCGTGTGGTGGTACGGACACGACGAGCAGTAGTCGCTCATCCCGTTCACGTAGTTCGCCGAGGCGGCGTACGGCTTCGAGGAGAGGGCGTCCGTCGCGAACGACCCCATGCCGACGACGTTCGGCGTCGTCACCCAGTGGAAGGCGTCAACGAACCCGAAGTGGAACCACTCGTTGAGTTCGTGCGGGTCCGCGCCGTACAGGAGCGCGAAGTTCGACAGCACCATCAGCCGCTCGATGTGGTGAGCGTAGCCGTGGTCCCAGACGTGGCCGACCGCCTCCGAGAGGCAGGTCATCTCCGTCTCACCCGAGTAGTACGCCGCCGGGAGCGGTTCGGTCTGGCCGAGTCGGTTCGCCTCGCCCATCTCGGGCATCCGCCGCCGGTAGACGTGGCGCACGAACTCGCGCCAGCCGAGGACCTGCCGGACGAACCCCTCGACGCTGTTCAGCGGTGCGCCGTCCTCGTACGCGCGCTCTGCCGCCTCGACCGCTTCCCGCGGGTGGAGGAGGCCGAGGTTGAGCGACGACGACAGGAGCGAGTGACACAGGGCCCACTCGCCCTCGACCATCGCGTCCTGATACGGCCCGAACTCGGCCAGACGGACCTCGACGAAGTGGTCCAGCGCCTGTCTCGCCTCCTCGCGGGTGACCGGCCAACCGAACGACTCGTCGGAGCCCCACGCGTCGTCGTACCGGTCGCGGACGAACCGCCGGACCGCCTCGGTCGTCTCGTCCGGTTCGAACCGCGGCACCTCGGGCGGGGTCCACCCGTCCGGCGGCGTCTCGCGGTTCTCCCCGTCGTAGTTCCACTGCCCGCCGACCGGGCCGTCGCCGTCCATCAGCACGTCCAACTCGCGCCGGACGTGGCGGTACCAGTGCTCCTGTCGGTAGCGTTCGTCTCCGTCGTCACCGTCGCCGTCACCGCCGCCGTCGCCGTTCCGCGCCTCGGCCCACGCGTCGAACGTCTCCGGCGTCGTCAGGAAGAGGTCGTTCGTCACGAGCGTGAGGTTCCCGCCGCGCGCCTCGACCATCGCCCGGAGTCGGTCGCCCGCGCCGTGACTCGGCGGGTCCATGAGAACCAGGTCGTCGCCGGGGTTCGCCGCGAAGTAGTCGTCGAGGGCGTCGCCGAACGACTCTGCCCGGAGGTACGTCACCTCGTACCCGCGTTCGCGCAACTCGTCGCGGAAGTGCCGCATCGCGCTGAACACGAGGGTGAGCTTCTGCGGGTGGTACGGGAGGCGTTCGCCGAAGCCGTGCGCCTCCACGAGGAGGACGTGGTCGGCCGACTGCAACGGCGTCACGTCGGGGTTCAGTTGGTCGCCGAGCAACCAGACGGTCATCGGGGCACGACGGCGGCGGGCGGTCTGAACGTCATCGAACGCCCGTTAGGAGGGTCGAGAGTTAAACGTGCGGCCGGGAGACGACCGGCATCGCCGCCGGTGGCCTCACCGCCGACTGCCCGGTTGCGGGTCCACGTGCGCCGGTGCCATCAAGTCCTCGAACCGCCTGTCGTCCAGCCAGTCTATCAACTGCACCAACTGGTCGGCGGCGGCCTCGAACAGGCGTTCGCCCGTCTCGGGCGTCGCGTCCGTCTGGTCGCCGAAGACGCCGTTCTCAGAGTTCTCCACGGCGTCGTAGAACGTGCGCGCGCCGTGGGTCATGTAGTTCGTGGAGTCGTCGAGGTCCACGAGGCCGCCGTCGCGGGCGTCTCCGAGTCGGTCCTCGCGGACGAGTTCGCCGGCGATGTGCATGATCATCGCCGTCTCCTTCGGTCCGCCGTGGGGACCGTTGTGCTCGAACACCTCGTCGACGAGGTCCGGAATGGACTCGTCCCACATCCACTCGATGGCGTACATCGTCCCGTCGTCGCGGAGGCGGCGACCCACCTCGCGGAGGTGTTGGGCGTTGCCGCCGTGGGCGTTCACGTACACCACGCGGTCGATACCGTGGTAGGCGAGGTTGCGCGTCATCGACTCCACGTAGTCGCGGAACTGCGGCGGGTCCACCCACATCGTCCCGTGGAACTGCCGGTGGTGGGGGCTGACGCCGACGTTCACGGTGGGCGTACAGAGCACGTCCGTCCGGTCGGCGGCCTCGCGGGCCAACGCCTCGGCGATGAGGTGGTCGGTGGCGAGGGGGAGGTGCGGGCCGTGCTGTTCCGTCGAACCGAGGGGGACGACTGCGACCGACTCTGCGGCGACGTAGTCTCCGAGTTCGGGCCACGTCTGGTCTGCGACGTACATCTACTCCTGTCGACGTGGAGACGACCCAAGAAAGTACGTGAGGCAGAAAGATACCGCGAGACCGTGACCTGCCGGCCGAACCGGCGGTCCGGCGGCGCTACTGGCCGAACGTCTCCTCCTCTCGGCTCCGGAGTTCGATGCGGCGAATCTTCCCGGACGACGTCTTCGGCAGTTCCTCGACGAACTCGATTCGGCGCGGGTACTTGTACGGCGCCGTCTCTTCCTTCATGAACTCCTGAATCTCCGTCGCCAGTTCGTCGGAGCCCTCGTGCCCCTCGGTGAGGACGACGTACGCCTTCACCACGTCGCCGCGTTCCTCGTGCGGGGAGGCGACGGCGGCCGCCTCCGCGACGGCGTCGTGGGAGACGAGGGCGTCCTCCACCTCGAACGGGCCGATGCGGTAGCCCGCGGAGATGATGATGTCGTCGGCGCGGCCCTCGAAGAAGAAGTAGCCGTCCTCGTCGCGGGAGGCCAGGTCGCCCGTCCGGTAGTACTCCCCGAAGAACGTCTCGCGGTCCAGGTCGTCGCGTTCGAAGTAGCCGTCGAAGATTCCCGGACAGTCGACGGGGACGGCTATCTCGCCGATCTCGCCCGCGTCGAGTTCGTTCTCTTCGTCGTCGATTATCGTCGTCCCGAGTCCCGGCGTCGGCTTGCCCATGCTGCCCGGTTTCACGTCGATGCCGGGGTAGTTCGTCACGAGTGCCACCGTCTCCGTCTGACCGTACCCGTCCCGCGGGGTGACGCCGAACGTCGACTCGATGGCCTCGATGGGTTCGCGGTTGAGCGGTTCTCCCGCCGACAGGGCCGCCCGCAGGTCGATGTCGTACGACGAGAGGTCGGCCTGCGAGAACATCCGGTACTGCGTCGGGACGGCGCAGAGGCGCGTGACGCCCTCCTCGGCCATGATTGAGAGGAACGTGTCGGGGTCGAACTCGCCGTCGTACAGCAACTGCGTCGCGCCCGTGGTGATGCCGACGCCGACGGGACTCCAGAACCACTTGGCCCACCCGGTGCCCGTCGTCGCCCAGAGCAGTTCGTCCGACAGGTCGGCGGGTTCCTCTGACTCGCCCGGCGGCACCTCGCCGTCGGCGGTGACGCCCCACCAGTACGGCGCGTTCACGAGTTCGAAGCAACGCATCCACCGGTGGCGGTGCATCACGGGCTTCGGTTGCCCCGTCGTCCCCGACGTGTAGTTGATGGACATCGGGTCCGACGCGGCGAGTTCGGGGCCGTCGTGCGTCGTCTCTCGCCCCGACAGGAGCGACTGCAACGACTCCCACCCGTCGGCGTCGCCGCCGAGACAGACGAACCGTTCGAGGGGCGTCTCCGCGCGCACCTCGTCGACCATCTCCACGAGGGAGTCGTGGGCGACGACGGTGGACGCCTCGCAGTCGTTCGCGCGGTAGGCGATGTCCTTCGGCTTCAGCATCGACGAACACGGGACGAGAATCGCCCCGCGCTTCAGCGCACCCAACTGTACCGCGAACACGTCGGGGTGGCGCGGCACGAGGTGCATCACGCGGTCACCCTCGCCGACGCCCATCTCCGCGAGGGCGTTGGCGAAGCGGTTCATGTCGTCGCGGAGGTCCGCGTACGTCCGTTCCTCGCGCGTCCCCTCGGCGTCCCGGAAGCGGAGGGCGACCCGGTCACCGAACGCCTCGGCGTGGGAGGCGACCACCGCCGGGAGGTTGTAGTCGGCCGGAACGTCCCACTCGAACTGGCTGACGGCGTCGTCGTACGAAAGTGCCATGCCCTCACATCGGAAACGTGCCGAATAATGATTTGGGTCCGCGCACCCCCCGGACGACCCGGCGCCGGGCGACGGTCCGTCGCTCGGCGGCCGGTACACAACCCATCGGGCGGGCGCGCTCGGAGCGCCAGTGTCGACTGCGACGTCGTTCGTGAAAAGCGAAGTTACCGGGTACGTAGCACGAAGTTACCACGTACCCACGCCGGTCGACCCGTCGTCTCCCGTTCTCGAGGGGGCCGCGAGCGACGGCGCGGTTCAGGCCGTCTGCGCCTCGTCGCCGCCGACGGCTCCGACCGACTCGTCGCCCTCGTCGCCGCCCTCACCGCGGAGGGCCAGGGCGAACGCCCCGAGGCCGACCAGGAGGACGAGGAACTGGAGGACGCCCCCGAGAGGGACGAGACCCACCAGACTCACGAGGAGGACGCCCACCGCGAGGGCGGCCCACCTGCTCTCGTACTCGCCGAGCGACAGCAGCCACGTCCCGAGGACGAGTGCGCCGTACACCGTCGTCACCCACAGCACCAGACCGAACGCGAGGAACCCCGCGATGGACAGGGGGATGCCGACGATGGTCAGGAGCAACAGCACCAACGCGACGGGGACGCCGACCAGCACGAGGAGGCCGACGCCGCCGCTCTTTATCGCCTGCGCGGTGCCGACGCTGGTCACGCGCGCGGCGAACCGGGGCGCGACGAGCAAGAGGACGGCGCCGAGGACGAGGTTGACGAGCAGTCCGTAGGCCGCGCCGACCCACTGCGGCAGGGCGAAGCTGTCCGTCTCGACCCCGAAGACGGGCGTGCTGACGACGAGGCTGTCGTCGCGGACGACCGACCCGGCGACCGAGGCGCCGTCCGCGAGCGAGAACCGCTGGGCGTCGTAGGTCAGGCTGCCGCCGACGACGGCCGTCTCGCCGACGACGATGGTGTCGGCGCCGAGGGTCACGTCGCCCTCCACGGTGCCGTCGAGGCGAACGTCGCCCGCGCCGGCTTCGAGGATGCCGGCCACGACGGCCGTCTCACCCACGTCGAGGACGCCGGCGGCGACTTCGACGTCGCCACCGACCGCGCCGTCGACGGTGACGGACCCGGCGGCAACCCCGACGTCGCCGGTGACGCGACCGGTGTCGGTGACGACGACGGTGCCGGCGACGCCCTGTAGGTCGCCGTCGACGGTGCCGGCCACCACGACGGTGCCGGCGACGACTTCGAGCGTGCCTTGGTGCGTCTCGCCCTCGGCGACGGTTACCGTCGTGCCGAAGGGCGCTTCTTGCGCACTCACCGCGCCGGCGAACCCTCCGGTCAGGAGGAAGACGGCCAGGACGACGGCGAACAACCGAGTGACGAACGTATTGGACATGATGAACACCTCAGAGCGAACGGTCGGCTCCGACCATCGGCTCGTGAGTGACGATACGACGTGTCAGACGATAAATATCTCGTGAGACCCCGTCGCGTGAGAATCCTCACCTCGGTTGAAGCGGCTACACCGGACGATTCCCCGGCCGGCCCGTCCGCCTCGCGTGGTTTTTTGCTCCGTGCCCGTGTGTGTCAGTCCGGCATGGAATACACGACGCTCGGCGACACCGGGATGGAGGTGTCCCGAATCTGTCTGGGCTGCATGAGTTTCGGGACCAGCGACTGGCGCGACTGGGTGCTGGACGAGGAGGCGGGCAAGGAACTGGTGGACCGGGCCATCGAACTCGGTGTCAACTTCTTCGACACGGCGAACATGTACTCCGCGGGCGAGTCCGAACGCGTCCTCGGCGAGGCGTTGGAGGGCCGCCGCGAGGAAGCCGTCGTCGCGACGAAAGTCTACTTCCAGATGGACGAGGAGGACCCGAACTCCGGCGGCCTGTCGCGGAAGGCCATCGAACAGGAGTTGGACGCCTCGCTCGACCGCCTCGGGATGGACACGGTGGACCTCCTGCAGATTCACCGCTGGGACTACGATACGCCCGTCGAGACGACGCTTCGCGCCCTCGACGACGCGGTCCGGCGCGGGAAGGTGCGGTACTTCGGCGCGTCGTCGATGTGGGCGCACCAGTTCGCCGACGCCCTGCACACCTCGGACCGACTGGGCCTCGACCGGTTCGCGACGATGCAGAACCACTACAACCTGCTGTACCGGGAGGAGGAACGCGAGATGCTGCCGTTGTGCGAGAAGGAGAACGTCGGCGTCATCCCGTGGTCACCGCTCGCTCGCGGGTGGGTCGCCCGCCCGCACGAGGAGGCCCGTTCGACCAAACGCGGCGAGACGGACGAACTCGCGCACGGCCATCCGTACCTCGAGGGCGGCGGCCGGGCGGTGAACGAGCGCGTGCAGGAACTCGCAGACGAGAAGGGCGTGAAGATGGCGCAAATCGGGCTGGCGTGGCTGTTCCACAAGGACGGCGTGGACGCGCCCATCGTCGGCACGACGAGTATCGAACACCTCGAAGACGCGGTGGAGGCGCTCGACATCTCGCTCAGTCGGTCGGAGATGGACTACCTCGAAGAGCCGTACGAGCCGGTTCGGGTGTCGGGACACGACTGAGGACGCCCGCGCTCGGACCACGTCAGTCGCTCGCCGACTCGGCTATCGACTCGCCGAACCCGTCCGCCGAGAGCCGCCACACCGCCCGCCCCGCGACGGTTGCGATGGCGATTTCGGCGAGGCCGACGGCGAGGAAGGCCGCGAAGTAGCCCGCCGACGAGGTGGCGAACCCGCCGACGAGGAAGCCCGCGAGGAAGCCGAGACTGCCGAAGACGTTGAAGCCGCCGAGCGCCGCACCGCGCTCTTCGGCCCCCGCCACGTCCGTCACCAGCGCCATCGTCGCCGGCGAGACGAGCGCGCCGAACACGCCGACGAGCGCCATCGTCGCGACGGCCAGCGGGAGCGTGGGCGCGGCGCCGACGGCGACGATGGTGACGCCGTAGCCGACGGAGCCGACGACGACGGGGACGAACCGACCCACGCGGTCCGAGAGCGAGCCGAACGGGTACTGCAGCAGCGCGAACGGGAAGAAGAACGCGAACAGGGCGAGGCCGGCCCCGAACGCGTCGAGCCCGAACGCGTCGCGGAAGTAGTAGACGCCGACGAGGGCGAAGAATCCGGCCGTCATCCGGTCGATGAAGCCGAAAGCGTACGGGACGCCGAGCGCCGGGCGTCGGCGGAGACGGCCGAGGGCGGCGTCGAGGCGGACCCGGACGCCGTCGGGCGTGCGGTCGGGGACGGTGGCGACGACGGCGGCGGCGGCGACGAGGACGAACGCCGCGCCGTACAGCGGGTAGAGGGGGTCGGCGTCGGCGAGTCGCCCGCCGACGACGGAGCCGAGTGCCGCCCCGAGACCGATGGCGATGCCCGCCGCGCCCATGTTCTTGCCGTTCTCCGAGGAGAGGTCGGCGAGCGCCGTCATCGACAGCGAGAACGCGCCGATGGTCATCGCGCCGCCGAGGACGCGGACGACGAGGACGGCGGCGAAGGGGAGTCCGAGCGTCGGCGCGGCGGCGAGGACGAGGTAGCCGCAGGCGCCGCCGAGTGCGCCGGCGACGACGAGCGGTCGGCGTCGTCCGACCGCGTCGCTGGCCGCGCCCCAGACGCCCGCGAAGGCGACGAACGCGGCGAACTCGGCGACGAGGAACCACATCCCGGCCCGCACGTCGCCCGCGCCGCCCAGCGCCCGAACGAGGTCGGAGACGCCGGGATAGAGCAACACCTGCGACACCAGCACGGCCCACATGGCCAGTGCGAGTCGGCGTCGCTCCGTCCGTCTGTCCATACCCGTCCGTCCGTGACGACGATAGAAAATCGCGTCGCTCGCGGGGCGTCGGCCGTCGGCCGCCGGCCGTCCGCCGGTGTCGCTCCGGTCGACGGTCTGACGGCCCGCCGTCCGGGCGCCCTCAGTTCGACGCGTTTCGGACCCGGCGCAGGTCCTCGATGAGCGTCTGCTCGTCGGGTTCGGAGCCGCGGTAGGCGCGTTCGACGTAGCCGTCGCCGTTGACGAGGAGGATGAGGCCCAGATGCGCGAACATGTACGGACCGTCGCCGTTCTCCTGTTTCTGGAAGAAGACGCCGAACTCCTCGTCGACGACGCGTCGGGCGGCCTCCTTCCCGTCCGGTCGGAGGAACTGCCAGTTGCCGGCGTCCATGTCCACGTTCATCTGTTCGGCCTCTTCGCGGAACGCCTCGGCGTCGTCCCGCGCCGGGTCGAACGTGACGGGGTAGAACGACACGGCGTCGGCGTAGCCCTCCTCTATCGAGTGAATCTGCACCTCGCGGAGGGCGCTGATGAGGACCGGACAGACGGTCATGCAGTTGGTGAAGAAGAACGTGTGGAAGTGCGGGCCCTCGATGTCGCGGACGGCGACGGTCTCGCCGGAGAGCGGAGCCGGTATCGTCACGTCGGGGACTTGCTGGCCCCACGCGGGGTACGGCAGGTCCTCGCTCGACACGTCCGCGTCGCGGTCCGGTTTCCCGAGGGCGACGTTCGGGTTCGCGTCGCCGAGGCCGAGTGGTGACCCGCCGACACAGCCCGCGAGACCGGTCGCGCCGACGAGTCCCGCCGCCCGGAGGTAGGAGCGTCGCTTCATCGTCCTGAGTTACGTCTCGGCGTAGATGAACGGCGTGGTTCCGGCGTCGAACCCGAGCGCCGTACCACTCGCGACGAGGCGCGCACCAGAACCCACTTGACCGCGAGCGCCCTAGGACGGCCATGTTCGAGCGTGGTGCGTCCCGTCGGGCGTTTCTGAAGTCCGCCGTCGCGCTCGGCGGCGCGACGGCCCTCTCCGCCTGCCTCTCCCGCGCCGAGGAACCGATTCCGTCCGGGACGACCGACCCCTCGTCGCTCCCGGCGCGCCAGCACGCCTGGAACGACGCCCTCCCCCGTGACGACGCCGGCAACGTCGTCCTGCCGCGCCATCAGGTCCTCCTCTACTTGGACCACGACGGCGTCCCCGACGCCGCCGCCCGCGAGACGGTCGAAGCCGCGCTGACGACGCTCGACGGGGCGTACGAGCGGAGCAACGAGGGGCTGATTCACTCCATCGGCTACTCGCCGCGGTACTTCTCTCGGTTCGACGAGTCGCTCCCCGAGAGCGTGGACCTGCCCGAACCGCGGGCGCTGTCGTCGTTCGAGACGCCCGAGTTCGACCGGCAGGACGCCCTCCTCCACCTCGCCTCCGACCGGGCGGACGCGGTGCTCGCCGCCGAGGAGGCCCTCCGGGGCAACCGGGACACGCTGAACGGCACGGACGTGGCGGCACCGCTGACCGACGCGTTCACCGTCGCCGACCGGCGGACGGGGTTCGTCGGGCCGGGGATGCCCGCCGAACGGCAGGACGAACTGAACGGCATCCCGGCGTCGGGGCCCGTCCCCGAGGAGTCGCCGCTGTTCATGGGGTTCAAAGCGGGGTTCGCGAAGACGCAGGCGACGGAGGACTACGTGACCATCGACGAGGGACCGTTCGCCGGCGGGACGACCAAACACCTCGCCACCATCCGGCAACGCCTCGACGACTGGTACGGCGAACAGGACTTCGAGGAGCGCGTGATGGAGATGTTCTCACCGCTGCACGCCGAACGCGGACTCGTGGAGGGCGTCGGCGAGAACCTCGGCGACGACAGCGGCCTCACGCAGGAGATGCTCGACACGATTCGCGAACAGGCCGCGGAGTTCGGGCGCGTCGGCCACGCCCAGAAGGCCGCGCGGGCCAACCGCGACGCCGACGGCAACGTCCGCCTGCTCCGCCGGCACTTCGAGTCCACCGACGACGGCGAGGCGAGCCTCCACTTCCCCAGCCTCCAGCGGCGAATCACCGACTTCGAGGAGGTTCGCACGGCGATGAACGGGTCGGACCTGACCGACGTGCCGACCATCCGCCAGCGGGTGAACAACGGCATCCTCGAGTACATCTTCGTCCAGCGACGCGGCAACTTCCTCGTCCCGCCCCGGTCGCTGCGGTCGCTGCCGACGCCGACGGGCGCGGTGCCGGGACTGGACTGACGGCGCAGTCGGCGCACTCGAACGGGCGAGACGCCCGGCGCGTCGACGCCGCCGCCCGGCGAATCACCTAAGAGGGTGCTTTTCCTCTACTCGGGCGGTTCCGTATGCAAGTTCGCGAGATCATGAGTTCGCCCGTCGTGACCGTCCGCTCGGACGCGACACTGCGCGAAGCGGTCGGCGAGATGCTGGACCGCGGCGTCGGGAGCGTCGTCGTCGTCGACTCCGGGCCGGTCGGTATCGTCACCAGCACCGACGTCCTCCGAGCGATGTACCGCGGCGGTGGGGCACTGGCGGACGTCGCGGTGACGAGGGTGATGAGTCGGGAGCTAGCGACGGCGACGAAGAAGACGAGCGTCACGACGGCGCTCGACACGATGGAGCGGCGAAAGGTGAAGAAGCTCCCCGTCCGGGACGGCATCGAACTCGTCGGCATCGTCACGATGACGGACATCGCCCAGCACCAACCGGACGCCGTCAACGAGGTGCGCGGGCGCATCTCCCACCGGGGCGACTGGTCGAAGTGAGGCGGCGCGGCGGCGGACCGGTCAGACCCAGCCGAGGAACTGCACCGAGATGACCACCTGCCACAGGCCGGCCAGCACCATCACGACGCCCGCCACGCGTTGCACCGACCCGACGTGCCTCGACAGGCCGCGGAACGCGTCGCTCCCGAGAGCGCCCAGCACCGTCACCGCCGCGAGGGGGACGGCGGCCGCGAGGGCGTACGCGAGGAGGGCGACGGCCGCCCGCCCCGCCGAGAGCGTCAGCGACTGGGTGACGACGCCGACGAAGACGGGGACGACGCAGCCGGCGGCCGCGAGGGCGTAGACGCCGCCGAAGACGGCGAATCCGCCGACTGACGCCCGTCGCTGTGGTAACTGCAGGTGGAGCGTCGGCGCGCGGCCGAGGGCGAACAGGGCACCGAGGAAGACGAGGGCGACGCCGACGACGGGTTCGAGGAGCGTCAGGCGCGAGACGACGGCGGCGCCGGCGGTGAACAGCAGGGCGGTGACGCCGGCGAGGACGACGAGTGCGCCGGCCGCCGCCGCCCCGCCGCGGACGACGGCGCCGCCCAAGTCGGCGTCTTCACGGCTCACGTAGTAGCCGACGTAACCGGGGAGGAGGGGGTAGGCGCAGGGGGCGAGGAAGGTGGCGACGCCCGCTGAGACGGCGAACGCGACGGTGCCGGCGAAGGCGCCCGAGGCGACGGCCTGCATCGCCGTCGCCGTCGCCGTCGATCCCACCGCGTCCATCACAGCACCGCCCGAATCTGTTCGCGGAGGTTCGCCTCCGAGGCGAGGCCCCGGTGGGTCCACGTCGCGGTGCCGTCGGCGTCGAAGACGGCGAGGAACGGGAGGCCGCCGGCGCCCAACTCGCTCATCAGGCGGCTCTCGGGGTCGTGTCCGACGGTCCACGCGCCGTCGTGGTCGGCCCACCACGCGCGCACGTCGTCGGCCGTCAGGCCGCCGCCGAAGCGTTCGTTCGTCACGGAGACGAACGTCGCCCTGTCACCGAACTCCTCGTGCAGCGCCGTCAGCGACTCCATCTGCGCCGAACACGGCACGCACCACGTGGCGAACAGGTCGAGGACGGTCGGGTCGCCGGGCACGGGGACGGGGCGCTCCCCCGCCTCGGACCCCGGCGCGTCCAACGTCCGGACGGTCAGGGGGAGGCCGTCGTCGCCGCCGAGGCCGTTCAGCGCGACGTAGCCCGCGCCGCCGACGACGCCCAGACTCCCGAGTCCGGCGAGGAGTTCGCGCCGCCTCACGGGGTCGCACCTCGGGGAACGGATGGCCTCATGCTAGTCGAATCGAGGATGTCGAGCGACAAAGCCCGTACGCAGTCGTGCATGGCTGACGCGCGAGTCGGTCAGGACTTCGAGGCGGACTTCAGGTGCCCCTCGATGCCGTTCTGTACCGTCTCCCAGTCGTAGTTCGCCAACCGTTCGCCGTTGACGACGACCGTGGGCGTGCTCTGCAGTCCCCTGTCCACCGCGCGCTGGCGGTCCTGCTGGACGACGGGCCGGTAGGCGTCCTGTTCGACCGAGCCCATCACCTCACAGCCGTCCACGTCGTACTCGTCGGCCGCGTCGTGGACGACGGTGAAGCCGTTGCTCGTGAGTTCGTCCTGCCGGTCGAACAGGGTCTTTGCGTACTCGAAGTACGTCTCGTGGTCCGTGCGGTCCTGTACCGCGCGGGCGGCTATCGCGCCGCCCCACGACCACTGCTCGCTGACGGGCAGGGGGAAGTCGAAGAAGCGGTACCGTATCTTCCCGGTGTCGACGTAGTTCTCCTTCACCTTCGGGAACACGTCGAGGTTGTACGTCGCGCAGTGCGGACAGGCGAAGTCCTCGTAGACGTCGACGGTGACGGCGGCGTCTTCGGCCCCGAGCGTCGGGTGCGGGAGCGAGTTCACCTGCTCTAACTGGCCGACGTCGCAGGAGGGTCTGTCGCCGGAACCGGACCCGCCGCCGAGACACCCGGCGGTGCCCGCGAGGGCCGCACCGGCGACGGCGAGGTAGGTTCGTCGGGTCGTTCGCATGGTCGGTAGGAAGGGGGCGGGCTATTTATGGCCACCGTGAACCGGCAGTCGTCACCGAGATGTACCACCGGTCACCGTCGCGCCGGCACGGCCACCGACGACGCTTTGCCCGTCCGGTCCCCCCGTTCGGGTATGCCGACCGTCCGATACCGCGGAGAGGAGATTCCGTGCGAACGCGGCGCGGTGCTCCGCGACGTCCTCCTCGCGGCCGACCAGTCGCCCCACAACGGCGGCGCGAACGTCCTCAACTGCCGGGGACTGGGTTCGTGCGGGACGTGCGCCGTCTCCGTCCGCGGCCCCGTCACCGACCGGACGGCCAGAGAACGCGCGCGCCTGTCCGTCCCGCCGCACGACGCCGCGGCGGGACTCCGACTGGCGTGCCAGACGCGCGTCCTCGACGACGTGACCGTCGAGAAACACCCCGGGTTCTGGGGGCACCGCGTCGAGGAACCGGCCCCGGAAGAGTAGTCGCGGTCAGTCGCGGGCGGGGCCGTGGAGCGCCGGGAACGCCGTCCCGCAGTCGTCGCAGGTCATCGTCTCCTCTGTCAGGTCGTCTCTGTCGTCGTCGCCCTCGCCGGGTTCCGTCGTGACGAACCGGTTGCCGTCCGGTATCGACAGGTAGACGGACGCGCCGCAGGCGGGGCAGGGAACGCTCACGAGTGGCATCGTGATTCAGGTGGGGCCGCCCTCGGAAAAACCGTAGCGCATCCGCTCGTCGTTCGCCGTCGGGACTCCGAAGGAGCTAACAGGCCCGCCGTGCGCAACGCTCTCATGCTCCTCGCTGGAACCGAAGACGGGGTCTACCGCGTCGAGGGCGTCCGCGACGGGAGAGAGACGGAGGTCCGGAGGGTGCTCGCTGCCGACCGGGTGTTCCGCATCCGCCGGTTCGACGCCCTCGACGGCCTGTTCGTCGCCGCGCAGTCGGGGCTGTACCACTCGCTCGACGGCGACGACTGGGAGCGGATACCCGTCCCGGAAGACGAGGTGTACGCGGTGGCCGCCGGGCCCGCCGGCGACCGACTCTACGTCGGGACGCGGCCCGCACGCCTGTTCGTCGCCGACGCGGGGTCGGTCCCTCCCTCCGACGCGTCGGCGTGGGAGGCCGTGGCCGGATTCGACGCGTTGCGGGACCGGTGCGACTGGGGACTCGCCCGACACGACGGCGTCGCGCAGGTCCGGAGCCTCCGAACGCATCCGACGGCCCCGGACCGTCTCGTCGCGGGCGTCGAAGTCGGCGGCGTCCACGTGAGCGACGACGGCGGCGAGACGTGGACGACCCGAGGAATCGAAGGGTTCGACGCGCCGCACACGGACGACGTCCACCACCTCGCCGGTGACGCCGAGACGATGGTCGCCTCGACGGGGAGCGGTCTCTACCGAACGACCGACGTCGGGCGAACGTGGCGGCGGTTAGACGGCGACCACCGACAGCGGTACTTCAAGGAGGCGTTCGTCCACGAGAGTCGCGTCTACGCCGGCGGCGCGCCCGCCCATCCGGCCACGTGGGACGAGGACGACGACCACGCCCTGTTCGTCTCGCGCGGCGGTCGGACGCTCGAACGGGCGAGTTCTCCGGCGACGGGGGAACTTCCGCTCGGGTGGTGCCGCGCCGGCGACGACGTGGTGACCGCGACCCACCGCGGGACGCTCCTCCGACGCCGACGGGGCGACGGCGGCCCGGGTGGGGGCGACGACGCGGCGGGGGGCGGCGACTGGGAGCGACTCGCGTCGCTCCCGACGCTCCGAAGTCGTGGCTACCTCCCGACGTGTTGGTTCGAACCCTGACCCCGCGGCGTCGAGGCGGTGAGGGATGGGGCGAACGGGACGGAACGGAAAGTCGTGCGCCGTCCGCTACAACGAGACGCGTTCGCGCCACGCGAGCAGTTCCGACCGGTCGCGCGTGTCCGCCGGTAGGTCGGCGAACGGGAACCACTCGGCCGCCGATATCTCGTCGTCGGGGTCCTGCACGGAGAGGTCCGCCCCGTCGGCGGCGGCGCAGAACACCGGCATGACGCCCCACGTCTCGTACTCGTCGCAGCAGATGTCGATGCGTTCGGCGATGGCGAGGCCGCGGTAGTCGGCGGCGACGCCCGCCTCCTCGTCGAGTTCGCGGACCGCCGCCTCGCGGTACGTCTCGCCGTCGCACACCTCGCCGCCGGGGAGGACCCACAGGTCCACGCCGTCGTGGCGGACGAGGAGGAGTTCGTCTGTGTCGCGGTAGACGATGGTGTGCGCGCCGTACGGCGCGCCGGTCCGCTTCACGCGGGTCGCCAGCGTCCGGAAGCGTGGGCGCGAGACGCGCCGGGTGCGCCGTTCGTCGACGTAGTCGGTGTACCGGTCTCTGAGCCGGTGGTACGCCTGCTCGGCGCGTTGACTCGCCTCGTCCGCGAGGAACCACAGGTCGTCTACGACCATCGCTCGGGGTCGGGCGGCCGCCTCGTTCGCGCGTCCGTGATTCTCATGCCGGCGCATTCGGCGCCGCGGCTAAAGACGGCTTCGACACCGTGAGCGTCCGGCGCCGCGGCGAACCAGTCCGCTTTTCACCTCCGCGGTCCGCATCCGAGATATGGAATTCGACGAAGGCGACGCCGTCGTCCTGCACGACAAGCACAGCGAGTTCGACGGACAGGTCGGCGAAATCACGCAGGTCGTAGAGACGATGTTCGGCGACGAGACGTACGTCGTCAGCTTCGACGAGGGACAGGAAGTGGGCATCTCCGCGGACCAACTCGACGAGGCCGACGCGGCGGACGACGCCGACGAGGAATAGGACGGCCTTTTTTCCGCCGGGGTGCAAACGCGGCACAGAGATGCCACGCGTCCCGTTCCACTACGTAGACCTGCGGACGTTCTGCTACGAGACCGAAGACGAGAAGCGCGTCGAAGCCGCGCTCCGACACTTCCTCCCCGAGGAGTTCGAAGTCGAACGCGTCGAGAACACCGGCCACCACGGCGACCGAATCGTGGTGTTCTCCGCGCGCGCCGAACGCGCCGACGCGGTGCGTCACGTCCTCGCGACGCTGGCGGAGAGCCCGGACTTCGAGAGCCTGCTGGCCGAACTCGACGAACGCGTCACCGAGAACACCGAACTGTTCACGCGACTGGACAAGCAGGCCGCCTTCCGGGGCGAGACCCGACTCGGCGAGGGAATCACGTTCCGGGCGAAGGTCGAAGCCTACCCGGCGAAGAAGGAGGCGGCCGTCGAGAACGCCCGTGAGGCCCTGTCACAGGCGTCGGAGTTGGCCGAGGAGGATTAGTCCTTCCACTTGATGGAACAGCCCTGCGACGGCGTCTCCGAGACGGGTATCTCGTCGCCGGAGATGACCGCTTCGACGGCCGTCCGCATCTCGTAGTCGGTCACTTCCTCGTCGGGCGTCATCGCGTCGTCGATGCGCGAGTGGAACCGGAGTTCGAAGTCGTCGCCGACGTTCTCGAACAGGAACGGGTCGGGCGTGCACACCGCGCCGTACTCGCGCGCCACCGCCTGCGACTCGTCGCGGAGGTAGGCGGTGTACTGAATCGTCCCGTCCTCGACCAGTTCCTGCATCCGGTCGAAGGAGTCGTCGGGGTACTCCGCCGCGTCGTTCGGGTTGATGCCGACGACGGCGAGTTCGTCGTACGTCCGCGCGAGGTAGTTCAGTTCGTCGAACTTCGCCTGCGCGTACGGGCAGTGGTTGCAGGTGAAGACGACGAGCAACGCGTCGTACTCGGCGAACGAGTCGAGCGTGTACGTCTCCCCGTCGGTTCCCGGCAGCGAGAACTCCGGGGCGGCGTCGCCCTGCGACAGTTTCGAGTCGGATTCCGTCAGTACCATCTCGCGGTGCACTACGGCCTTGAGGGGGAAAGTCGTTACTCGGCTACTCGACGCTGACGAGGTAGATGGCGACGAGGGCCAGTCCGATGCCGACGGCTTTCCGCGCGGTGAGCGACTCGTTCAGGAAGGCGATGCCGATGACGGAACTGAGCACGAGAAACATCCCGAAGATGGGCGAGACGATGCTCACGGGGCCCATCGACAGGGCGCGGTAGTACGCGAGGATGCCGACGGTGAGGCAGACGCCCGCCGCGAAGACGAACTTCGCCTTCGGGTGCGTCAGGTACGAGAGGGCGTCGGCGTCGTTGTAGACGACGATGGCCGCCGTGCCGACGACGAGGAGGGAGTTGGCCATCAACGCCGCGACGTTGCTCGGAATCTTCGGCGACCCCGTCGTCGCGACACTCATCAACGGCGAGACGAACGCGTAGGCGACGAGGGCGAGGACGGCCCACGGGAGATAGTTCATCGGTGTCGTGGTTGCGGGGGCCCAGAGTTGACCGTTTCGACCTGCGTCGGCCTACCCGGCGGCGACGCGCGGGGCACCGGCCGTCGTCCCGGCGGGGGCGGCGACGCGCGACTGACTGTCCCGTTGCGTCTCCGGCGGGAACCGCTGGCTGTCGACGAACTCGACGGTCACCGTCGGCTCCCGGTCGGTCTTCGACGTTATCCGGTCTCTGATGCGCCGGGACAGGTCCGGATACGTCTCGTCGGCCGGCGTCCGGACGGTGACGGTCACGGCTTGGGACTCCGCGAACGGCGGCCCCGGGTTGAACCCGGCCTGCACGCCCACGAGTTCCAGGTCCTCGTACCCCCCTCGGTCGAGCGTCTCCTCGACGGCGACGTTCGCGTCCCGTTCGAACCCGATGTGCGTCGACAGCACGCCGCCGGCGGCGGCGAACAGGACGAGGAGGGCGACGGCGACGGCGATGGACGACCCGAACCGCCGGAGCGAGACGTTCGCGAACAGGTCGTCCGCGTCCCACGCGTCGGGGCGGTAGCCGAGGTACCAGAAGACGGCGACGCCCGAGACGTGTATCGACGCGGCGTTCACGACGAGGAGGACGAACGCCCCGAGCGCGATGGAGGGCTGTCCCCAGACGATACCGATGCCGACGGCGGCGGCGGCGGGGATGAGCGCCGCCGCTATCATGACGCCGACCAGCGCGGCGGAGATGCCGGTCGCTATCCCCACGGCGCCCGCGGCGCCCGCGCAGACGCCGATGACGAGGGAGAGCAACCCCGGCGAGATTCGCTGGGCTATCTGTGCGGTCGTCGACGGGCGTAACGAGGGCGGCAACAGCACGCCGCTCTTGAGGGCCAACCCGAACGCCGCGGAGCCGAGGATGGCGAGGCCGAGGCCGAGCAACTGCGTCTTGAACCCCTCCAGAATCATCTCGCGTTCGGTGAGCACCGTGCCGACGCTGGCGGTCAGCGCGGACCCGACCAGCGGCGCGATGACCATCGACCCGACGACCAGCGCCGGCGCGTCGAGGAGGAGGCCGGCCGTCGCGACGATGGCGCTGAGCGCGGTCAGCGTGTAGAAGGTGAACGCGTCTGGGAGGAGGCTGAGCGCCTGCGACCGGAGTTCCTCGACGGCGATGCTGCTGTCCTCTTCCTCTCCGACCACGAACCGCTCTTCCACCTCGCCCATGTTCTCCGAGAGCGCCGACGTGGCGTCGGAGACGACGGTGAACGCGTGTTCGTCGTGGCCGGCCGCGTCGAACTTCTCGAAGACGATTTCGACGGCCTGTTCGGGTATCGGGAACTCGACGACGAACAGGTCGCTGCGACCGCTGGCCTCCCGGTAGACGATGTAGTCGATGTTCTCGGACTCGAGGACGTCGACGACGCCGTCTCGGTCGTCTTCGTGGATGAGCGTCCGGACTAACCTCACTCCCACTTCCAACGAGCGAACGACGGTTAAGTCGTCTTGCCGTCGTGTCAGCCCGTACCGACGTTCGGCACGCCTCCTCGGTCCGTCCGCCGCCGAGGAGAGGTTTACTTTCTAACGCTCTTTTCCCTCAGAAGATGACGTTAGCAACCTATCTCTGCTACTGTGCGAACATTTTATGACTCTGGGGGCGCATTAGTGCCAGTATGTCTCAGTCAGAACCGCCGTCGGAGATAGCGTACTCGTGGGACGACCCGGACCGCTGTCCGTTCTGCATGACGGAGTTGGCCGACCCGGGCGCGGGGTTCGTCGAACACCTCGACGACAGTCCCGTCTGCGAGAGCGGGTTCGAGACGTGGCGCACGTCCGTCGCCGACGACATGCGCGGCGAGTGGTCCGGGTAGTCGGACCCCTGGTCTCCGAGCAGGACTCGACCGGGCGGGACGCGAGAAACCGACACTGCCGCTGAACGGGGCGCACCGATGCCGGGACTCGCGTCCCCTAGCCGACCCACACGTCGGCGAAGGCGTCGAAGAAGTCCGACCCGGAGTTCACGAGGACGTGGTCCGCGCGGAGCGTCGTCGCCCGGTCGGAGATGGCTTCGACGTGCGACTCCAGTCGGTCGTGGTACTGACCGGCCAACGCCCCGCCGAAGTACGACCGGCGGGAGTCGCCCGACTCGGGGTCCTCGAAGATGGTGTCGCCCGTCACGTCGGGGTCGAGTTCCTCCGGCGCGAGCGTCTGGACGAGGATGACGTCGTTGTCACCGAGGGCCGCCACGGCGGACTCCACGTCGTCGGGGTCGGTGAGGAAGTCGCTGACGACGACGACCAGCGAACGGGAGTGGATGGTGCTGGCGTACTCCTCCATGGCGCCGACGAGGTCGGCGCTTCCGGCCAACTCCGCCTCGTTCAACAGGTCCACGACGCGCAGCAGGTCGCCGTGGTTCGACCGTCCGGTGTCGAGGCGCGTCGGCCGGTCCAGAAACGTCGAGAAGCGGAAGTCGTTGTTCTCCTCGACGGTGAGGTAGGCGAAGCCCAGTCCGATCTTGGCGCCGAACTCGAACTTGTGGGCGTCGCCCTCGCCGAAGTCCATCGACGCCGAGGTGTCCACGAGGACGTGGACGGTGAGGTTTCGCTCCTCCTCGAACTGCTTGACGTAGAACTCCTCGGTCCGGGCGTACACGCGCCAGTCGATGAGACGGGTGTCGTCGCCCGGCGAGTACCGGCGGTAGTCGCTGAACGTCAACCCCTCGCCGACGCTCCGGGACTCCTGTTCGCCCTGCTGGACGTCCTCGGAGATGCGCTTCAGCGAGGCGTCGAACCGCTCCAGTTCGGCGAAGAAGTCCGGGTCGATGGTCATTATGCTTGGTCGACGAGTTGTCGGACCGCGTCGTCCGGCGTCGTCCCCTCGCGTTCGGCGCGGAAGTCCAGCAGGATGCGGTGTCTGAGGATGGGCGGGGCCATGTCGACCACGTCCTCCCAACTGACGTGCGAGCGACCCGCGAGGAACGCGCTGGCCTTCGCCGCGAGGACGAGACCCATGCTCGCCCGCGGACTCGCCCCGTACTCGACCATCTCGGCCTCGCGCGTCGAGCGGACCAGTCTGACCGTCCGGTCCCGGATGTCGTCCGCGATGGGCGTCTGTCGGACGTACTCCTGTGCGCGCTGGAGTTCCTCGCGCCCGAAGACGCGTTCGACGTCGGGCGCCTCGACCTCGCCGGTGTAGCGGTTCACTATCTCGAACTCCTCGTCCTCCGTGGGGTAGTCCACGACGATCTTCATCAGGAAGCGGTCCGTCTGCGCCTCCGGCAGCGGGTAGGTGCCGCCCTGGTCGATGGGGTTCTGCGTCGCGAGGACGAAGAACGGCCGGGGAAGTTCGTACGTCGCGCCGGCCGCCGTCACCTGCTGTTCCTGCATCGCCTCCAGCAGTGCGGCCTGCGTCTTCGGCGTCGCGCGGTTTATCTCGTCGGCGAGGACGATGTTGGCGAACACCGGCCCCTTCTCGAACACGAACTCCCGCCCCTCCGCGGACTCGCGGATTATCTCGGTCCCCGTGATGTCCGACGGCATGAGGTCCGGCGTGTTCTGGATGCGGGAGAAGGAGAGGTCCGTCACCTCGGCCATCGTCCGCACCAGCGTCGTCTTCCCGAGGCCCGGGTTCGACTCCAGCAGGGCGTTGCCGTCGCAGAGGATGCAGACCAGCAGTCGCTCTACCACCTCCGACTGGCCGACGATTCGCTTCGCTATCTCGCCGCGGACGCGGGACAGTTTCTCCTGCACTCGGTCGATGTCGTCTGGTGCCATTGTCGTCTCAGGTGTCGTCTTCGTCGTCTTCGTCGTCTCGCTCGCGTATCTGCAAGTTGTACTCCCTGATGAGGTCGGCGTCCTCGACGTTCTCGGCCTCGGCGTAGCCCGCCTCTTGGCTCTCGACGGCCGCGTCGGCGAACCCGCCGTCGTCGTAGGCGGAGGGCGGAGCGGTCGACCCGCCCTGCCCCTCGCCGCTTCCGGTCCCCTGGACGGAGGCGTTGATGCTCTCGTCGCCGGCGGAGACGTTCTCGGCGTCGCCGAGAATCTGCTCGCCGTCGCGGAGTTCCTCGTCCTCGTCGCTCGGGTCTTCGGTGGGTCGACCCTGCGGGCCGTCGTCGCCGCCGCCGTCGAACGTGTCGGTCAGGTCGAGGCCCACGACGGCGACCTGGATGCTGGCGAGGCTGACGACGACGACGAGCAACGCGGTGACGACGACGCGACGGGTGCCGACGAGTTCGAAACTCGACGTGCCGCGCAGACCGTCGAGGACGTCCTCGTAGAGGCGGCGGGCCATCGCCGAGTTCGCGCCGTGGTCCACGCTGTCGCGCGCGGTTCGGAGCGCCTCCCGCACCGACGGGTTGGCCGACTCGAACTGCTCGACGAGGGGTCGTCGCGTCCGCAGGAGGAACTCCGCGCCGAACGCGACGACGCCGAGGGCGAGGCCGACCAGCGACGCGCCGTGAATCGTCCGCGGGACGACGCCGGCCGTCCCGGCGACGGACGCCGGGAGCCGAATCGCCGCGGCCAGCGACTCCGGCCGGAACAGGCGGAGCAGGAGGTTGACCGCGAGGGCGACGAGGGCGGCGTCGAGGGCGGCGTAGAGGAACGCCACCTTCCGCCCCTCGCGGCGGACCTCCGCGAGGGCCGCGCGCATCCGGAGCGTCGAGTTGTCCGTCTCGGCGGCCGCGGCGTCCGTCTCGACGGGGTCGGCGTCCCTCGCGGCCGTCCGGTCCCCGCTCTCGCCGTCGGTCGCCGGGTCCGGGTCGGTCCCCGGGGCGGCGTCCACTGCGTCCGTCTCCCGCGCGTCGGCGGCGTCCGGGTCGGTTCCGGAGTCGCCGTCCGTCTCGCCGCCGAGGGTCACGTCGAACCCCGCGTCCTCGTCGAACTCTCGTTCGTCGGGTTCGTCGCTCATCAGCGACACTCCGACGGGACGGAGCCGTTTTGCGCGTCGGCCAGGTCGTCACACACCGAGTCGAGGTCGTCACGCAGGTCGCCGTTCTCGTCCTGCAGGTCGTCCACTCGCTCGGAGAGGTCCTGGTTCTCGTCTTCGAGGTCCGACACGCTGCTCTCTAGCTCCTCGTTCTCCTGTTCGAGTTCGCTCACCCGGTCTTCGAGGTCCGAGATGGTGCTCCGCGCCTCGTCGAGGTTCTCGCGGACGGCCTCCAACTGGTCGCGGCTCTCCTGCAGCGACGCCTCGGTCTCCTCCAGTTCGCTCTGCGTCTGGTTCAGCAGCCGTTCCGTCGACTCCAACTCGGAGGCGACCTGCCCCACGTCCCCCTCCGTCTGCTGGAGGCTCTGGTTCAGGTCCGCGACGCGTTCCCGGAGTATCTGCAGTTCGGTTCGCGCGTTCTCCAGTTCCTGGCGAAGCTCCTCGTTCCGGTCGCGCAACTGCTCGTTCTGCGCCTCCAGGTCGCTCGCCGACGACTGATAGACGACCGTCGCGCCGACGGTTCCCGCGAGGAGGAGGGCGACGACGGCGACGACGGCGAGGTTGATGGGGCGGCCGATGAAGCTCATGTCAGGCCTCCTTCACCCGCGGTACTGCTCCGACGGACTTGAACCCGCCGGTAGACGACGTCGAGGGTGAACGACGCGAGTGCGACCACCAACAGGAGCCACGTCCAGTCGGTGCGGACCGAGCGCACCCGCCGGGACTGCTCGCGGGTGAACTCGGCTATCGCCTGCCCCTGACTCGCGGTGAACTCCCGGCCGCCGGTTCCCTCCGCGAGGTCCGAGAGCGCCGGGTCGGGGCCGAACGCGGCGTACTCCTCGCGGTAGTTGGCGGCGTAGGCCGCGTCGAGCACCTCGTGGTAGCCGACTTCGTCCGGCGTCACCGTCGCTCGGAACGTCTCGTCGCCGACCTGTCGGAACGACACGCTCTCGACGGACGGCCGTTCGGTCCCGCGGTACGTCACCGTCGTCGGGGACCCGACGCGGGTGTCGGGGATGCCGACGATGCCCGTCGCCTTCCGCTCGGGGTCGCCGATGACGTAGTTCGTGGACTTCGTCAGGAGCAGCGAGTCCGGCCGGCCGAGGAGGCCGTCGAGGCTGCCGTCTGCGCCGTACGTCGTGATGGTGGCGACGCGCCCGAGGCCGTAGCGCCACGTGGCGACGGCGGGCGACCCGTCCTCGGTGGCGACGAGGAACTCCGCGCCCCGCCGGATGGAGACGTCGTTGCTCGAACCGGGGTTCGCCGTCAGGCGCACGCCCGAGGTGATGAAGGAGTTCGGGTCCACGATGGTGAGCCCCTCGCCCTCGTACGACTGCGACCCGCCGAACAGGATGTTGAGGCGGTTCGTCTCCGTCGCGCGGAAGTAGCTCCCGCCGGAGGCGCGGGCGATGGCGCGGAGGTTCCCCTCGTTGGGGTTCTGCCCCGCGCCGATGGCGATGACGCGCTTGCCCTGCGAGCGGAGGCGGTTGGCGTAACTGATGGACGCCTCGGGTCGGTCGTGCCCGTCGCTGATGAGGATGACCGTCCCCGGGTCGTCGCCGAGCATCTCGCCCGCCCCGCGCAGGCCGCCGGCGATGTCCGTCGCGCCGCCCGCCTGCAGTCGCCGAACCTGGTCGGACAGTTGCTCGCGGTTGGGTCCGAGCGGTCGCCTGTCGGCGACGCGGTAGGCGCGCTGGTTGAATCCGACGATACCGACTTCGTTCTCGTCGCCGAGTTGCTCCAGCGCCGAGAGGGCGACGGCCTTCTGGACGCGCATGCCGCCCTGCGCGCTCCCGGAGACGTCGACGGCGAGGACGATGTTCGTGGACTGTCCCGTCCCCTCGCCGGTGGTGACGGGGAGCATCGACGCCAGCGACGAACTCTCGTAGTCGCCGTTCTCGAAGGAGTTCGGCCCGCCGACGACGAGCAACCCGTTGCCGTCGATGACGAACTCCTGCAGGGCGTCGACGTCGCCGACGCGCCCCGCGGGCATGTCCTGCATCACGACGGCGTAGTACGGCGAGAGGTCCTCCGGCACCGACGAGCGCCGTTCCACGTCGTACACCTCACGCAGGTAGCTCTCGAACGGGTACGACCGCTCTGCGACGTACAGGACGGTCGGCCGGTCCACGGCGCGGACCGTCTTGCGGAAGGCGTCGTTCTGGTCGAACTCGTCCACCGAGGAGATTTCGGCGGTCACGCGGTGCGTCCCCGTCTCCGAGAACGTGTACGAGAACTCCCGCGCGGCGCTGGCGTTCCGTATCGTCGTCTCCAACACCTGCTCGCCGTCCACCTCGACGGTCACCTCCGTCGGCGAGTCTATCTCGACGCCGCCGACGCTGACGAGGAACGTGCTCTCGACGCCGACGCTCGTCTTCGAGGGGCCGTTGACGGTCACGTACCGCTCCGTCTCGGCCGGTTCCGGCGAGACGACGGAGACGGTGGCGTTCAGCGACCGGGCGAGTTCCGTCACCTCGGGGAGCGACCGCCCCTCCGTCACCCGGCCGTCCGAGAGGAGGAGGACGCTCCCGTTCTCGCGGAGGTTCGCGGCCACGCCGTCCCCGACGGGCGAGGCGTCGCCGCTGGCGATGGTCGTCGTCGTCACCGGTACGCCCGCCTCTTCGACGGCCGACGCGAGGCGGTCCGCACGCTGCGGGGCGACCCCGGTGCTGTCGGAGCGGTCCACGAGGAGGTTCACGCGGGGGTCGCCGAGCGTCTCGGTGGACTGGACCGTGTACGGCCCCGCCGCCGCGACGACGAGGAGGAGGACGGTGAAGACGCGGACGGCGAAGAACCACCGCCGACTCCGCGTCGAGGCCGTCCCCGACGCGCGGTACCAGACGAGCGCCCACAGCAGGGCGACGCCGACGGGGAACGCGAGCAGGAACAGCGGTCGCTCCAGCCCGACGGTCAGCCCCGACGGGAGTTCGTAGCCGACGGCCGACCCCGAGGGGAGTCCGAAGCCGACCATCAGAGGTCACCCCGTCTGCGCAGGTAGGCGACTTCGAGCACGAGTCCGCCGACGACGGCGAGTGCGACCCACTCGGTCAGCGGGTCGGGGACGGTCCGCTCCTCCTCGCGCGTCGCCACGCTCCCGTTGCCCGCCGCCTCGATGTCCGGGGCGACGACGGCCGACTCGGGTTCGCTCAGGAGCGACGCGCTGTACCGCGTCCCGCCGGCCTCGTAGAACCCGGCGTCGTCGAGGCGAATCGACGAGGCCGTGACCGCGCCGTCCGGCGTCGTGATGGCCGTCTCGTTGCCGAACGACAGTCGGGTCCCCGTCTCGACGTTCAACTCCGAGAGCGGCGGCCGACCCGCCAGGTCGTAGACGGCGCGCTTCCAGAACACCGGGTACTGATAGTTGTACTTGAACGACGAGGAGTCCTCGATGTAGCCGTAGTAGAGGATTCGGCCCTCGCCGCGCTGGGCGGTGGCTATCAGCGGCGTCCCGTCTGCCGTCCGCACCACCGGGCGGCCGTCGCGGAGTTCGCCCCTGACGTACAGTTCCGGCGGCGGGAAGTCGACGTTCCGCGTCAGTTCGGTCTCGGCCGGTTGGGCGAGCGTCGGGTTCGTCGCGGTGCCGTTCGGCGAGACGAGGAGCAGGTCGCCGTACCGCGTCGGCATCGGGTCCTGTGCCTGCACGACGACGCCCCCGCCGTTCTGGACCGCCTCGCGGCCCGCCTCCAGATGGCTGGAGAGCAGACGCTCGGCGTTCACGTTCGAGTAGACGACCACGTCGTAGTCGCCGCTCACCGGCGTCGGCGGGTTGGTCACGGTGAGTTCGACGCTGTCGATGACCGACAGCGCCGTCGTGAGGTAGCGGTTCTCGTCGTTCGTCACCACGAGGACGTCCACGACGGCGTCCGACGGCGCGGCGACGTACGAGACGTCGTCCGTCGGGAAGTCGTCGCCCGGCGAGAGCCGAACGGTCCCGCCGCTTGCGGGTATCTCGAACGTCAGCGACCGAACGTCGCCCGGACCGAGCGACAGCGACTTCTCCTGCCCGCCGAGCGAGGCGGTCCGCGTCACCGAGGCGTTGCCGTAGTTCTTCACGGCCACCGTCACCTCGTTGCCGGAGAACGACCGGTCGACGACGCCGACGTTGCCCTCGCCGCCGGCGGCGAACTGCCGGAGTTCGACCGAGAGGCCGCGGGCGCGGGCGACGCGGACGGCGTCCTGCCACGCGCCGTCGTCGGCGAAGTCGCTCACGACGACGATGCGGGACTCCTCGCCCGCGATGGACGACGCCGTGGAGATGGCCGAGCGGAGGTCACCGGCCGCGGCCGTCGGCGACAGGCCCGAGAGGACGCTCCGCGCCTCGTCCGGCGGGCCGCCGCGGAGTTCCACTGTCGGGTTCGCCCCGGCGACGACGACGGAGGTGGTGCCGGTGACGGCCGTCTCCGCCTCGTCGACGGCGCGGGCGAACCGCGTCTCGCCGCCGGACTGGACGGTCATGCTGGCGCTGGCGTCGACGACCAGCACCGTCTCCTCCACCGTCGAGGACTCCGAGACGGGGGCGTACGGCGTGGCGAGAGCCGTCGCGAACAGCAGTATCGCGAGCAGTTGCAGCAGCAACAGCACGCTCCGCTTGAGTCGCTCGAACACGGGGTTCGACTGGTCCTCGCGTCGGTCCTCGGTGAGAAACCGGAAGGTGGGGAACTGAATCGTCCGCGGGTCCGGGCGGATGAGATACAGGATGATGATGGGAATCGCGGCCGCGAGGGCGGCGAATCCCAGCGGGGTGAGAAAGACGTCGGAGAGGGCCATCGACAGAGTAGCGGACCGCACGCCTATTGGGTCTTTTCCAATTGGGCGACAGGTGCAACGAACGTTCACGAACCGGCGAATGTGCTACGGTCTCGCGTGCCGGGAGGGAAAGGCGTTACTCGCCTCGGTGGGACGGTCCGACCGAGATGGTCGAACGAGTGTCCGTGTCGGACCTGCCCGACACGCCGAACCCGACGAGCGGGAAGAAAGAGGTCGACGAAGCGGTGGGCGCGGAGGCGTTCGGATTCAACGTCTACGAGGTTCGCCCGGGCGAGCAGATTCCGTGGGGGTACCACTCCCACCCGGACCACGAGGAACTGTTCTACGTCCTCGCGGGAGCCATCGCCGTCGAGACGGAGGAGGGGACCGTCCGCGCCGAGAGCGGGGACGCCGTGTTCGTCGCGCCGGGAGAGAAGAATCGCGCGCACAACGACGGCGACGAGACGGCGCGCGTCCTGGCCGTCGGCGCGCCGAAGGACGCCGACGGCGCGGAGATAGCCGAGGAGTGCCCCGCCTGCGGCGCGGTGACCGGCCGGACGCACGAGGCCGTCGAGACGGCCGACGGCGAGGTGTACGTCCTCTCCTGTGCGGCGTGCGGAGCGGAAGTCCGGCGGTTCGGCGCCGGCCCCGACGACGACTGAGCGCTCGTCGCCTCCGGCGGTCGGTGTCGGTGGCGACATCGGCGTCGGCGTCGACACCGACGCGCCGGCGACGGCGAAACGGGTTCGCGTCAGGCCCAGTTATGGCCCCGCGCGTCGTAGCCTCTCACATGCGCGTGGAGCTAGACGGGACGGGGCTGGAACTGGACGAGTCGTACCTCGACGCCGACGAGGAGACGATTCGAGCGCAGGTCCGCGAGTACGAACGCGGCGATCGGACGGCGTTCGACCTCTCGGTCGCGTACCCCGACTCGTTCACCGGTCGGGTGATGCGGGCGATGTCGGAGATACCGTACGGCGAGACGCGGACGTACGGCGAACTCGCGGCGGCGCTCGAGACGAGTCCCGTCGCCGTCGGGCAGGCCTGCGGGCGGAACCCGGTACCCCTCGTCGTCCCCTGCCACCGCGTCGTCGGCGCGGACGGGAGCCTCGTCGGGTTCTCGGGCGAGGGCGGCGTCGAGCAGAAGCGACGGTTGCTGGCCGCCGAGGCGTCGGGTCGGCAGACGGAACTCGCGGCGTTCGAGTAGCGCGGGAGGAACCCGGGCCGGGTCCGCCGCGCCGGCGGGGCGGTGTCAGGTCTGGTGGCCCGTCGGGGGGATTCGGCCCGCGCCGACGTATCATCTGCGCATATATTCCATTCTAACAGAAACATTTTATACCGGACAAACTTGTTAGTGAACCGATGCCAGTCCGGCCCGTCGATAGAGATGTGCTCTCGGATATCTGCGGAGAGATCGCGCAGGACAACTGCGGGTTTCTCTACGTGGACCGTGCGAAGGACCGAATACAGTCGGAGTACGAGTCCGCCGACAAGAGTATGCTGAAGGCCGGTTCGGTGACGGCGTCCAGCATCGAAGAGACGTTGTCGGACCTCGCCGCGGACGACGCGTTCGAGTTCGAACGGTTGCGTCCGCGAGCGTACTACATCTCCCCGTTCGGGGGCGGTGGTCTGGAGAAGCAGATAATGAGTACGCTGACGACGCTCTTTCGCACGCAGATGGTCGTCACCGCGGAGGCCATCCGCGACGCGTTCGACATCGCTCACGACGACCTGGCGTTCTTCACCCGCGAACTCAGGAACCGACGGTTCGTGATGCGAATCGCCGCGGGGAACCGCGAATACTTCACGGTGGGCGGCTACCTCGAGGAGGAGACGGACGAACCCGGACTGACCGACAAACTGGAGACGAAGAGCTTCTCCGGGAAGATTTCACACGAGCAGTTGGAGGACGCCATCGCCGTTTCGGCGACGTCCGACGTGATCAACTACCTGCAGAGCGAGGGCTACATCGTCGATTTGGACGGCGAGTACCTGGTCTGTTCGGCCCTCGACGAGTTCACGCGGGGGGTCACGAAGGAGATCTCCGACGACGTCGTCGAGGCTTTCGAGGACGCCGGGTACGCGATGCCCCGTGACGAGTACGACAGCCTCGTCGAAACCCGCGTCACAGACGTGTCGTCGGTGCTGGATGCCTCGCGGACCGTCCACGACGACACGCTGTCGGAGACGAGGGTGTTGAACAGCGTTCGCGAGAACCTCGAATCCGGATACGACATCCGCGTGCGAGACGGCGTCGCCGTCCACGCGGACCCGCTATCGGAGGTGGTCGAGGACTACGCGTCGGACCTCGTTCGACAGTCGATGGCGAATGGGGGGGCGGCGACGCCGTCCAGTGTGATGGAGGACGTCGACGCGGAACTCGACGAGTTACATCTGGCGTCGACGGAGGCCGGGAACGCGCACGTACGAGACCAAATCCGGGAGGCGGCGGCGGAACGGGCCAACGCAGCGTTCGAGACCGAGTGACACAACCGACACAGCATGAACAACTTCGATTCATTCAACAGAAAAGAGACCGAGTACGGGACGTTCGTCATCGCGCAACCGAAGACGACCACGGGGGACAAAGAGCCCGTTCGACTGGAGGCGTCGATAGTCGAACGGAACGAGGACGAGGACATGGTGGGGAACTGGGAACCGGTCATCGGCGAGATGGTCGGCGCCCGTCTGGGCGACGTTCTCTCGATGGACGAGGCCGGAAGCGCGTCGCTCTCTCGCACCGACGTGGTGGAGGCCGTCACGGAGAGCGACAACACCTCGACGACCACCGAGTGGGAGTCTGAGGCACTCGTCGAGTTCTTCGCCTCGGAGAACATCCTCGACGTCGAGGGCAAGGAGGTGACGGTTCTCAGCGCCCTCGACGACGTCGAGAGCACCGACGCGCCCATGATCAACAACTGGGCGGCGACGGTCGACGCCTGCGCCAACCGCATCGAGACGGCGGTCGAACAGGTCGAGAAGGCCAAAGAGCGCCTCGAAGAGCGGGGATCCGACCAGAACCGCCGAGAGATAATCGAGAAGAACCAGCAGAAGGCCAACGAGTACAAACAGGAGATCGGCGCACTGCTGGACGGGCGACTCCCCTCGGACCTCCCGCCGGAGGAGCACGAGCGATTCGTCGACCTGCGCGAGAAGTACCACACGTACGAGAACAACGTCACCGCGATGGAGAACGAGATCACCGACGCGACGAAGACCGAACAGTTGGGTGACGTCATCGAGCAACTCGAACATCTCCAGGAAGTCCTGTCGGTGAAGTCCAACGAGATGCGCGAACTGGTCGTCCAGAAGAACACAGACATCACCGGCGTCCTCGACCAACTCGACGCGCTGAAGAACCTCGTCAGCACCATCGGGAACACCGTCCCGACCGAGACGCACATGCAGGAGCAGTCCGGCGACGAGTTCGCAGAGGACCTGTTCGGGTCGGAGACGTTCCAACAGACGACCGAGGACGCGGAGACGCTCCAGACCGGGGGCAGCCTCGCGGAACAGGCCACCGTCGCCGAAGAAGTGAACTGACCCGCCGATGCGTGCCTCGTCGTTTCTCCGAGGTGTCGCACACGTGGAGCGACAGGCGTCCGCCGTCGCCGAGCGACGAGCGTACCCCGAAGACGACCCGGAGCCGTACCGCCGTGCGAACCGCGCGCGCGAGGCGGTTTCGGACGTCGCCACGCAGTTCGTCGCGTCGGTTCCGCTGCCGACGTCCAGTCGTCGCTCGGGGGCCGACGCCGACGGCGCGGTCGAGACGCTCCTCGACCGGGTGTACGAGCGGTCGCGTCCCGACCCGAGCGGGTCGGCGTTCGACCGGGCGCGGGCGGTCGGCCGAGCGGACGCCGTCGACGGCATCCTCGTCGTTCCGCTCGGGTCGGACCCGCCCGGCATCTCGAACTGGTACACCGTCTCGCGGTCGATGGTCCGGTACGCGGGCCGCGCGGCCGTCGTCTGCGACCGCATCGAACAGCGACTGCGGACCGCGACACGCCCCGGCGCCGCGGTTCGCTGGCGAGAACTCTCGGAACTCCTCGTCGCGGTCGGTCGAACCGTCGCAACCGTCGCGGCCGCCCGCGAGTGGATCGACCCGCCGGAGACCGACGCGGACGGTGCGGGCGAACTGATCGCAGTGGCGAAACGAACCGTAGAGCACGTCTCCCCAGACTCAACGATATGAACCGAGAGAAACTCACACTCATCACGAACGACAACGAACCCACCTCGCACGTCCGCGTCGGGCGAAGCCGAGTCTCCCCCTCGACGGACGTGGTGCAGGTGTCGTACCGCGGACAGAGCGCGTACTTTCGCGTCCAGACCGAAGACGACCGGGTCGCGAACAAGATTCGCAACCGCGGGTACGTCCACGGGAACGTCGCACCCATCCTCGGCGGTAGCGACGACGTCGGCCGGAAGTGCCTCGTGGATTCGAGTGCGACGATTCGCGACGTTCCGGCCTGTTCGACCGCCAAGCTGTACGCTCCCGGTACCGACGAGGACCAACTCACGTCGGCGCTCGTGGACTCGCAGTACCTGCTCCACGAGATAGAGGAGGTTCCGAAGTTCGGCCCCGACGGCTTCAGTTTCACCGTCGTGGAGATGGATCCGTCCGGCTACTCGACGCTCAGAGTGACCCCCGAGACGGAGTTCGAATTCGTCGACGAGGGTGAGTGGGCCGAGCAACGCCGCGAGCGGAAGACGCAGAGTCGGGGTGCGGACGAGGCAGGCGCGGGCGGCGGCCGCGGCGAGTCCGACGACGAAGAACCCACCGTCGACATCGAACCGACGAATCCGAGCGTCAGTTTCGAGGAGGACGTGGCGGGACTCGAATCGGTCAAGCAGACGGCTCGGATGCTGCTGTCGCTGTACGACCCCGACGTGCAGGCCCAGATGAAGGAGTTGTACGGCGGCACGTTCGCGTCTCGGAGCGGGAGTATGCTCCTGTACGGCCCGCCCGGGTGCGGGAAGACGCTCGTGTCGGAGGCCATCGCGTACGAGGCGAAGCACGAGACGGACATCGAGGCGCGCCGCGGAGACGTGAAGTTCCTCGAAGTCGAGGCGAGCGACATCGTCTCGAAGTACATGGGCGAGTCGGAGAAGAACATCCGGGCGGTGTTCGACCAGGCGCACGACCTGTCGAGCGAGGGGTTCGTCGTCCTTTTTTTCGACGAAGTCGAGACGCTCATCCCGGACCGAAGCGACGAGAACCTCAAGCGGTCCGAGCGGTCACTCACCAACGCGTTCCTGCAGGAGATGAACGACGTGGAGGACAACCTGTTCGTCATCGGCGCGACGAACATGCCGTTCTCCATCGACCCGGCCGCGACTCGCCGGTTCCCCATTCAGCAGTTCATCCCGCAACCGGACGAGCGCGTGATGTCGCAGGTTTGGCAGAAGACGCTCTCCTCGCTGCCCAACGCGGGCGACATCGACTTCGAGCGGCTCGGGCGGAAGTCGACCGGCTACACGCCCGCCGAAGTCGCAGACCGCGTCCTGGGGAGCGACCTCAGGCGCGAACTCATCGAGAGCGTCGTCGAGGACGGCCGCGAGCCGATAACCGTCACGACGGACTACCTCGTCGAACAGCTCGAATCGACGGAACCGAAGACGGTCAACCAGTACGTCGCAAGCGTCAGAAAACAGCTCTCGGACCTCGAAGGCTATCCCGAACTGAAGCGGTACATCGAACGACAGGTCGAGGAGTTGGACGAACCGACCGGCGGCCGCGACGGCGGTGGGTCGGGCGCCGAACTGGTCCGACAGCTGATGCAGAGCGCCGACGGCGACGGCGACGCTTCGGACCCGAGCGCCGACGGCGCCGGCGAGGCACCGTCCTCCGACGGCGGCGGCGGAGACGGCGCGGAGGCCGGTGGTGACTGAGAGCGATGGCCGCCGAACACCACCGGTACGTGCGGTCGCACGCGTTCGAGGTGGGCGACGTCGTGGCGACGGCGTCGGGCCCCGACTACGCCGCGGTCACCGACGGAGAGCGAGTCGAACTCGTCGACACCGACGGTCACGTCGCCGTCGAACTGGACGCGCCCGTCAGCGCACTCGCCGCGGACCGAACGCGGACGTACTGTCTCTGTGAGTCGGACGTCACCGCAGTCTCGCGCGGTGGTGCGGTCACGTGGCGGGTGGACGTCGCGGACGCGCAGGAACTGACGGCCGACCCGGCGGGCACGTTCGTCGTCGTCGCGACGAGCGAGGGCGAACTGGTCGGCCTCGACGCCGACGTCGGGACGGAACGGTTTCGCGTCCCCCAACCCCACCGCGACGTCGCCGGCGCGCCGAACGTCACCTGCCTCGGCGACAGCGTCGTGCTCGCGAGTTGGTCGTTCGTCACCGTCCTCGACGACCGAGGGGAGACGGTCGCCGAGACGTCCATCGACGGCGCGGCGGAGTCCGTCTCGTCGCTCGGCGACGACCGGATACTCGTCTCGACGAAGGACGGCCGTCTGGTCTGTCTGGACGCCGAGGGCGAGGTGGCGTGGGAACACCGCGCGGACGTCTCGTGGGTCGCCGAGAGCGGCGACGAGTGGGTCGCGGCCGTCCTCGACGACGAGGACGCCATCGGAGCCATCGAACCCGACGGGACTGTCGAAGCCGTCCACGACCGGTCGGGGTCGGCGCACGCCGTCGCGGCCGACGGGAGTACCGTCTGCGTCGTTCGGAACGGGACGCTCGTCGCGTACCGCGCGGCGGGCGCCGCCGCCGACCTCTCGGTCGCGTTCGACGACGACCACCTCGTCCCGGGCGAGGAACTCACGGTGACGATACAGAACGAGGGCGACGAACGCGCCGTTGCGACGGTGGCCGTGGACGCCGACGGGGCCACGGTGGGAACGACGGCGTTCGACGTTACGCTCGACCCGGGCGAACGGAGCGACCGGCAGGTAGACGTCGTCGCCGTCGAGTCCGGCCGCCAGTCCGTGGACGCGCGCGTCACGCTCGACGGCGAACGGGCCGCCGAAACGACGTTCGAAGTGTCGGAACTGTCGGGCGACCCCGTGACAGCCGACGCCGTCGTTCGCGACGTCTCGGAGGGCGGAGCGTCGGTCGAGGTGATGGTCCGGAACGACTCGCACGAACCGCTCACCCGGGTCGGAGTCGGTTCTCGGGGGACGGCGACGGTTCCACCCGGTCGGACGGAGACGTTCACCGTCCGGCGGTCGCTCCCCGTCGACCGCCTCTCCGTCGTCGGGCAGAACGTCGACGTCGAGGCGTCGGTCGAGTCCGACCTGGACGAACCGGTCGTCTCGGTCCGCGGCCGCGACGACGGCTGGTTCGACGTGCGCGTCGTGAACGAGACGGACACGCGGTTCGAGGACGTCCTCCGCGTCGAGGTTTCGGGGAGCGTCGAGGCCGACCCGTTCCCCGCCGCCGGGGCGACCCGCCCGGTCGAGATTCCCCCGCGAGGGACGTTCGTCCTCGCGTATCCCGCTCCGGGGACGTCGGCCGACGAACGGGCGTTCGAGGTGACCGCGTCGCTCGACGGCGTCTCCGCGTCCGTGGACCGACGCCGCGTCCGTGTCTCCGGTCTCGCGGTCGACCCGCTGCGACGGACCGGCGCGTCGGAACCGTCCGGCGCTCGGGAACGGACGCGGGCGGGTCCCGCCTCGGAACCGGCACTCCCGGCCGGGAGCGGCGAGGGCGACGCGTCGGCCGGGAACGTCCCCGCTTCGGTGGACGTCGAACGGTCGTTCGGGGACACGGCGACGGCCGGAACCGCGTTCGTCGAACGGCTCACCGTGGAGAACCACAGCGACCGACCCGTCGCGCCGGTCGTTCGGTTCGAAGCGACCGACGAGACGCCGTCCGAGCGGGTCGAACTCGACTCGCTGGACCCGGGAGCGGCGACGAGAGTCACGCGCCGCCACGCCGCGTGGGGACGCGACGAACTCACGCTGGCCGGGGGCGTCGTAACAGACGGCGACGAGCGGGTCGAATCGTTCGGGGCCGCGAGCGTTCCCGTGGATCCGAACCCCCTGTTGATCCGTCTGTGGGCGCCCGTCGGCGCGTCGACGCTCGACGTCGTCGTCGAGAACACCGGCGACCGGCCGCGGATAGTGACCCAAATCGCCGTCCGGGGGGCGCGTAACGGGGAGACCATCGACGAGGTCGTCGACCCCGGCGAGACGGTCGACCGCTCGGTCTCGATGACCGACTCGATACCCGACGACGCCGTCCGCGCGGCGGTCGAACACGCGCCCGCAGACGACCCCGACGCGACGGCGTACTTCGAAACGCTGGTCGCGCGCCGGGAGCGTCCGGGGCGAACCGTCGACCTGTCGGCGGCCGTCGCGCCCGAGACGGATATCGCCGACGGCTACGGTGAAGTCGTCCTCCGGTTCACCAACGAGGGGGACGCCACGCTCGACGCCGTGACGGTGGAGGCGACGGGCGCGGCGCCCGACGATTACCTCTACTACGGTCCCGAATCGTTCGAGTCGGTCGAATCGGGCGAGTCGTTCACGCACCGAGTCGACGTCGACGCGGACGCGGACGAACTCCGCCTCCCCGTCGACGTGACCACCGAAACTGCCGACGAGACGGCGAGCGAGTCCGTCGTCGTCGAATCCGTCGACGGGTCGCTCGCCGCGTCCGGACGTCGCGACGACCCGGCGTTGCGTCCGGTCGTTCTCGTCACGACGGCACGAGAGGAGTAGCGCGAGAACTGCGGTCGGAGCGCGAGACTGTTTTTCGTCGCCCGCGTCGCCTCGACTCTCAGGCGTCGGCCGGGGACGAAGCGACGAGGAAGTCGCCGCTCGACGCCGTCCGCGCGTCCTGCACGTAGGCGTACAGTCTGCGAGCGACGGTGACGAGGAGTCCGAGCGCGACGAGTCCGTACAGGGCGAGCGACCCGTACAGCGTGTACTCGGTCACCCGGAGCGACTGCCGCGCGGCCGCTTGTTCGGCGCGTGTCCGACTCGCCTCCTCGGTCGCACCCGCGGCGGTGAACTCCGTCCGCGCCCGCTCGTAGTGGCTGAGTGCCCTGTCTGTCCGGTCGGTGACCGCGTCGAACCGGGCGGGGTTCAACACGACGCCGTAGTCGAACAGGACGAACGTGGCGTTCGCTTCGACGGCGGCGCGCACGTCGCGCGCGTCCCGCCGGGTCGCACTCGCGTTCCGCACCTGTTCGAGGTACGTGTCGAACGCCGCGTCGGCCTCGGTCCGCAACTGCTCGGCGCGCTCAGATTCGCCGCTGGCGGCCGCGAGGGTTCCGAGACTCCGCTTCGCTCGCGCGCGTTCGATAGTGGTGGCGTCCTCGGCTGCCAGCGTCTCTCGGTAGTGTCGCTCCTGTTCGGCGACCAGTTCTCCGAGGCGTTCGTCGCCCGCAGTGACGGCGTCTTCGGCCGGTCGGCTGACCTCCGGCGCGGTCAGGTCGTCGACGTACGCGCGCATGGATCGATGCGCGGCGGCGGCGCGAACGATAGCCGTCTGCGCCGCCGAGTAGTTCCCCGCGGACTGGGCGTCTCCGGCCGCGGCGGCCGACTCGATGAACAACTGCGTGCCGCGTCCCGCCGCGAGGCCGGCCGAGAGGTCGTCGCTGGGGACGGACTCGCCCGACTGCAGCCGCGACTCGATACGGTCGAGCGACGTCGACATCTCTCCGGCGACGGTCCCGCGCCATCCGCTCTCGGAGGACTGCTCGCGCAGGGGTTCGGTGATACGGTCGAACGAGTACGGTTTCGTGGTCGCGCGCACCGTAATTCGCTCGGACTCGACGCCCGACCCGGACAGCACGAACGTCCAGTTGTACGACCGGTACAGTTCGGCCTGCGTGTCGAACTGGAGGGCGAACACGAGCGGTGCTCGCTCGCCGGGTTCGAACGCGTTCGGCGGCCGTTCGGCGACCGTCAGCCACCGGTCGGGCCCGGACACCTTCTCGAGCGTCACGTCGTCCACGCGCTCGTACTCGAGGAGTTCCGAGACCCGCAGGCTCTCGGTTCGCTCCTTCGTCACCACCGTCTCGCCGAACTCGACGTCGTTCCGTTCGACGTCGAGTTCGACGCCGTGGTCGACGGAGACCGCTCGGGTGACGGTCTTCTCCCCCGCCGACGCCGTCCGGACGGTCACGGTGACCTCGTAGGTTCCCTCGGGCGCGTCCGGGGCCGCGCTGTATTCGAGCGTGGCGCTCCCGGTGCCGAGGCCGGCGACCGACGACGGTTCGTCGCTGACGGAGACGTCGACGAGTTCGGTGTCGGTCGTCGCCGTCACGGACTCGACGTCCATCCGCAGGTCACCCGTGTTGCTGAACTCGACAGTCGACGTCTCGGTGTGGCTGGCCACCTCCGACTTCGGCCGGTCGAACAGTATCTCCGTGTCCGGCGCCGTCACCTCGCCGAGTTTCGCGGGGTAGATGACGCGCGCCTCCACGTCGAACGTCTTCGTCGGACTCCCTCGGTCGTCGGCGGTGAGTTTGACGTCCCACGACAGCGTCTCGTGCTGGTCGGCGCCGTCGCCCGCCAAGACGGTCATCTCCGCGGTGTCCTCTCCGCCGGGGCCGGTCTCGACGTACGCCAGACCCGACAGCGAGAGTCGGCCGTCAGCCTCGACGCCGACGATTTCGCCGGAGACGCCGTCGAGTCCGGAGAACCCGGCCGCCTCTCTGACGGTGAACGTCCTCGTCGACGACTGGCCGACGAGGATGTCGCCGACGTCGACGGTGTTCGTGGCCGCCTCCGCGACGGCCGGCTTGCGCACCGTCACGCTGACGGGGAACTGGTCGGAGTGCCCGAGGTTGTCGGTCAGCGTCGCGGAGAACTCGTACGTCCCCTCGTCGACGGACGAATCGACGGTCACGTCGAAGTTCATCCCGTCGGTGCTGTCGCCGGCGACTCGGTTCGGGAGGCTCACACCGCCCACGTCGAACCCGTCCGGAACGCCGGAGAACGTGACCTCCGTCGGCTTCATCACGCCTCGTCCCTCGTTGGATATCTCGGCGGAGACGCGCTCACTCTGGGCGTCGTCGTCCGTGAATGTGACCGTCGTCTGGTCCGTCCGCACCTCGCCCATCCGGGGAGAGCGCACGTCGACCGACAGCGACAGGCTCTCGCTGGCGACGTAGCCGCCGGACTGCGTCTCGACCCGGGCCGTCGCCGAGTGAGTCCCCTCCGACGCGCCGGACTCTGCCGTCGCGTGGTAACTGACGCGGTACGTGCCGCCGTCCACCACCTGCCAGGACTGGCTCCCACCGCTCCCGCCGCCGTCGGTCCGTTCCCACTCGTCGAAGGTGAAGTAGACGTTGCCCCCGTCCAGACGCATCGACTCTGTCGCCGTCACCGTCGCGTTCGAACCGGCGGTGAACGTGAACGACAGCGTGTCGGACTCCGCTTGGTCGTCGAGAGCCTCGTCGAGTTCGACTGACCCCGACGCGGCGACTGCCGTCGACGGGACCGACCCGAGGACGACGACGAGTGCCACGAGAGCGGCCAGCAGGCCGGACTTACGCATCGTCCCACCCCACGACCGGAACGATTTCGCCCACGCGCGCTGCGCGGGCGTCTCGACCCCACAGTCCGACGCGGTGACCGACGAGTGCGGCGGCGCCCGCGAGGACGAGTGCGTACGCGAGCGACAGCAACGCGCTGCCGACGGTGAACGTCTCTAGCGCCGTCTCGCTCCGGGCTGCGAGCGACGTCGCCGCCTCCCGTCGGTCGGTCAGCGAGTGTTCGCCCGCTATCGCCGCGGCCTGCGAGGCGTGTCGATGGACGCGCCGCGCTTCGACGTACTGCGCGTACACGCCGGACGGGTTCGCTCGCACGGCCGCGAGCGGCGATTCACAGCCCGAACAGCCGTCGAGGAACGACGACGCACGCGCCGTCGCAGCGTCGAACGTCGCAATGTCCGCCTCGAACGTCGAGCGGAGGTCGCTCTCTCTGACGGCTAACTCCGAGAACCGCTGGGACGCCCCCGCCCGCTTGAACGCCGACGCCGACTTCGAGAGCAGCGAGAGGCGTTCGGGAGTCGATTCGGCGTTTCGCGCCCGTTCGAACAGGCGCGACCCCTGTCGCTCGTAGAAGCGGTCCAGCGCGAGACTCGCCAGGTCGGCGTACCGGCTTCCCCCTGTCTCCCGCAGGTCGGTTATCGCCGTCGCCGTCTCGGCGGCCTTCGACATGCTCGCGTCGTAGTCGCCGTCCTCGGCGAGGCCGTGAGCGCTGACGAACGAGTCGAGGGTCGCGAGGACGAGTCGCATCCGTCGCGCCTCCGCGTCGGTGAGGTCACCTATCTGCGTGCTCGTCACGGCTTGACTGCGGACCACTTCGAGTTCGCCGTACGCCTCCAGGGCGGGTTCCTCCTCGTAACCCCGGAGTTCGGCGAGGAAGTCGTCCGCCGTCTGTGGTTCTACTCGCTGTTCGACCGTCCCCGCGTCGAAGGCACCGCTCACCGGCGCCGCCGTCAGCAGGAGTGCGGCGACGACGACGAGGGCGGTTCGACCGTACCGCCTCGCGCCGCGCCGGTCGGTGTCGTCGTGTGATTGTGGTATCTCTCTCATCGTCAGAACATCGTCCGTTCGAGTCGTTCTCTCAACGCCGGTTCGTCGAAGAGGCCCTCCGCGGCGTCGAGGAGGCCACAGGCGGCGAACACGGTGACTGCGTGGGTGACGTCGTCGTCGTCCTTCGCCCTCCCGACGAGTCGTTTCACCTCGTCGTACGTGTCGCTCACCGGGTATATCGAGGAGACCGCGCCCCGTTCGCCGTCTATCCGCTCGTCGACCGACTGGAGCCGGGACCGCAACTCGCGTCGCTGCTCGACGCGCTGTTGGCCGACCAGTTCGAACAGGTAGTCCACCTCGAACGAGTCGGCCCACTCGACGCGGGCGTCGGGCATGTCGGCGCAGGCGGTGAACAGGTCGACGTTGTGTTTCGTCGTCATCGCGTCGTCGACGACGCCGACCAGGTCGTCGGCGCGGTCCAACACCGCGTCGGTCACGTGGTCGGGCGACGCACCGGTCCGCGCGAACTGCCGTCCGCAGTTCGGGAGTCGTTCGACGGTGTCGAGGAGCGAATCGACCACGCTGCCGTAGTACCGCGGAACTGCGACGTCGGTCGTCCGCGAGGACGTGAGGTCGTCGACGCCGTCCCGTATCGCGTTCGCCCGGTCGCGCTGGCCGTCGTCGAGCGACCAGACGAACGCCACGTCGAGCGTCACGTCGGCGGTCTCGGCCGCCGAGACGGTCACGTCAGACGGCGAGCAGTCGAACCACGGCGCGTCGGCGGACGCGGTGACCCGGTACCGACCGACGGGCACCTCGTCGAACGAGACGCGCCCGTTCGCGTCCGTCGTGGCCCGCGCGACGTCCAGTCGGTCCCGCGCCCACTCGTCGCGCGCGTCGAGTTCGACGGCGACGTTCGGCCGAGGGACGCCGTCGACGGACACCGACGCCGAGACGCGCCCGCGTTCGGGCGTGAGCCTGAACGTGACCGCTTCGCCGTGGCTTTCGGCGAACCGTTCGCGCGGGACGTCCTTCTCCTTCGACTCGTATCTGTCCCGGTCGACTGCGAGTCGCGCCCCGTCGGCCTGCCGCGAGAGTTCCAGTCTGGCGCTCCCGTCGGGGCCGGTCCGCAGTCGGTCCGTTCGCCCGTCCTCGCCCACGTCGATAGCGACGTCCGACAGCGGTTCGTCGGTAGCCTCGTCGCGGACGACGACGTCTACCTCGTACGGCGGTATCTCGAACGTCAAGTTCTCCGTTTGGTACGCCGTCGAGACGTGTCTCGGACCGCGCTGCTTGTCGGCGTCGACGGTGACTTCCCAGTCGTCGACGCCGCCGTCGAGCGACACCGTCGCTTCGCCGCCTTCCACCCGCTCGGTCTTCCGCCGGGCGGGTTCGTGCGACTGGACGGTCTCGCTGCTCCGCCGCGGTTCCGCGACGAGTCTCACCGGGCCGTCGTACGGTTCCCCGCGCTTCTTGTCGCGAACGTTCACCGTGAGTTCCGTCGGCGGCGCCGTGGGTTCCCCCGCCGGCCGACCCTTCGTGTCGCGGGTGAGCAACCAGACGACAGCGAGGACACCCAGAGCCACCACGAAGACGACGAAGACGACGAAGACGATGTCCGAGGAAGGGAACGACGGGAGGAGTCCGCCCGACGCCGACCCGTCGCCGCCCGCGCCGCCCCCGCCGTCCGCCTGCGCGGCGGTGAGCGACCCGTACGAACCGCCCTCACCGATGGTGACGGGCAGCGTCGGCCGGCCGTCGAACGCGAGAAGTAGCTGGTAGTAGCCCCCCTCCTCGAGCGCGTACCCCGTCCCGGAGAGGTTCACCGTCCCGTCGGTGGCGTCGACGTCCGTCAGTCGCCGGACGCCGTCGTCCGTGCGAATCCAGAGGTAGGAGAAGTCGGCGGCCGCGAACCGCTCGCTGTCGACGGTGAACGCCGTCCCGTTCGCCGTGAGCGTCGCACCGACCGTCTGCGCGGTCGGCGTCCCCGCCGTGACGACGGCGCCGTCGGTCGTTCTGACCGTCGCGTTCAGGCCCCCCACCGCCGCGAGACTCGCCGCTTCGACCGTCAGTCGGCCCGGGGCCGACGCCTCGACGGGGCGTCTGAACACTCCCTCGGAGGCCGACGATCGGACGACGACGGCGTACGTCGTCCCGTTCCTGATGGCGGGGCTGTCGATGTGGATGCCCGCGCCGGTCCGTTCGACCGCCGTCGCGTCCCGCGCCGCGGCGAGGAGGTTTACCGTCCGCTCCCCGCGAAGGGGCGTCTCGCCCTCGGGGGGTCGGACGGTCGCGTCCGTCGACGTCAGCGACGGCCCATACCCCGCCCTCGGCACGTCGAGTACCGTCGTCCCGGAGGCGTTTCGAACCGTCGCGGTGGTCTTCGTCGTTCCGACGACGACAGTCAGTTCGTCGCCGTCGGAGAGACCGACGGAACGGTCGAGTTCGAGTCTGAGTTCGGCCGTCCCGTTGGACACCGTGAACCCTCGGGACTGGCCGAGTCGCGCGTGCCTGAGGTCGAGCGATTCGCGCGCCAGTTGGGTTCCGCTCGACGTGCGTTTCACCGTAACGGAGACGTTCGAGAGGTCGCCGTCGGGGAACCGGTCGGGCGCGATTCGGTACGTCGCCCGGCCGCCTGTCGTGTCGTTCGGCACCTGTCGCTCGACTGTCTTCTGTCCCAGTCGGACGGTTATCGCCGACTCGTTGGTGGCGTTCGTCTTCACGACGAGGTCGCCGTTCTCGGTCGAGACGGTCGCCTCCTCGGCCGCGACGACGCCCGCGCACGCCGACGCGACGAGGAGCATCGCCGCGACGACGCTGAGTCCGACCGCGACCCGCCGGCCCGCGCCCGTCGCCGTCTGAGTCCGCTCTCGGGTCATGTTACTCGTTGACCTTCATGTACTGCCGAAGGTTCTCTTCTATCGTGTCGAGTTCCCCCTTCGGGATGCGTTCGTTTCCGAGACGACGCCCTGCAGCGAGGTTCTCCCGGTGGCTCTCGTACTGGTCCCACGCGTGGTCGACGAGCGGGTTCAGGTCGAAGCCGCCGAGCAACAGGAGGACGTCGACGCCGTTCCCCGTCGCCCGTTTCGGGGTGAGCGTCTCCATGCCGACGGTGCCGGTGAGCCCGTGCTTTCGCTTCCAGGAGTCGAACGCCTGCTTCACGTCGTTCGTCGTGAGTTCGTCCCCGACGAGGTGCTCCGGTGCGCGGACGATGGCGTAGGCGGCCCGGCACGTCTCGACGTCCATCGGAACGTACGTCGCCTCGGACGCTCTGTCGAACATGTGTTCGAGCGACCGAATCTGGTAGTTCTCGTCGGTGGTGACGGCGGGCGTGAAGTGGTAGCCGCTGATGTTCGAGGGCTGGGCGACGTAGTCCTCCACGTCGATGACGCGTTGGGTCTCCCGACCGGCGCTGATGAGCAGGTCGACCGCCTCCACGATTCGCTCGTTCACCAGTTCGTACTCGCCGCTCCCGCCGACGGTGTCGTCGCCCTCGATGTGGGAGTTCGCCGCCAAGAGCACCATGTCCGCGTTCTGTGAGTTGTCCTCCCGACAGAGGAGCCGAGAGAGCCCGCAGACGGCGTTGAACTGCTGCTGTATCGCCTCGTTGTAGTACGGCCAGATACCGAACGTGATGTGGACGCCGTCGCGCATCCACGCTCGCTGGTCGTCGATGTCGGTCGGGTCGCCGAACTGGTTGACGAGGTACGGAATGGACCCGTTCCCCGTCCCGCCGCCGAGCGTCGTCAGGTAGAGGAAGGCGTCGGCGTTGCCGGCGTCGTTCTCTATCTGGCTGACGATGTCGTCGATGTCCTCCTGAGCGCACTGCCGCCCGTCGACGAACGAGTTGCCGACGCCGCGCTTGGAGCCGAACATGACCGCCTTCTCCGCCAGCGTCTCGGGCACGTTCGACCCCTCGATGGTGTTACGGATGTCCGCGCGGTTCGTGTTCAGCAGTATCATCCGGTCGTCGATGCCGGGGTTCTCGGTCCGCGCGAAGAAGTCGGCCGTCACGCGGCCGCCGCCCTCGCCGGACGAGACGACGGCCCACCGGGTGAAGGTGTCTGAGCGGGACATTACTGCTTCGTCACCTCCGATTGTCCGACCGTGAACGAGGCGTCCACGTTCGTCTGGACGCCGGTCACGAGTTCCTCGAGGAGTTGGTCGGAGGCCGGTACGGTCAGGTATCGTTCACGCATCGTATCGTAGGACATCGAATCGCCGCTTGAGAGGTTGTGTGTCAGGATGTTCTCCAGCCGGTTCGTCAGTCTGGACTCGTCGAAGACGAGGACGTCACCGCCGTCGAGACACGCCCGCCCGTCGGACTGTTCGCCCCACATGGCGAGCAGGCACGGGACGAAGTCGTCCCTGATCGGGAACGACATCGACGGGTCGACGTAGCCGTCCTCGTCCAGTTTCCGGTCGAGTTCGGGGGCCAACTCCGGCAGTTCGTCGTGCAGTGCGGACTGCTGACCGTCGCAGACTCGCTCTGCCAGCGACGCCTCCGAGACGGTCAGCTCTACGGTCGTATCGTCGTCGAGATAGACGGTCGTCGACTCGGCGACGTAGCCCTCAGCCGGCGTGTCCGCCGTCACGTCGTACTCGCCGTACGGCACGGATTCGAACGCGACCTGTCCGACGAGGTGCGTCCGCGTGGACGACTCCTCGGCGTAGTTCGCCCCGTCGACTTCGACGCGGAGTTCCCGCTCGTCGCCGCCCGTCTCGAACCGGGGCCGCACGTCGAGCGCGTATCGCTCGCCGGCACCGCCCGTCGTCAATCGCTCGTCGGACGGTGCGTAACTCGCGTCGGGGTGCTGTGCGGCGAACAGTTCGAAGAACGGCCCGGCGTCTCGAACCGGGACGTCCGCCGGCGTGACCTCGCCGTTCGCCCGAAGCGCGTCGGCTATCTCGTCTTCCACGCCGGGGTACGCCTCGACGACGGCCGCGTCCCGTTCGGTGGTGTCGAGTCCGGTCGAGAGGTCACCGACCGTCGAGAGCCACGCTCGGCGGAACGCTTCGAGGTTCGTCGTCGAGTCGAGTCGGGTCACGTGGTCGGTCCCGGCGGCGTCGGGAATCGTGGTGAACGACGGCGGCGCGTCCGAGAGCGTCTCGACGTCGTCGGCCAGTTCCGTCTGCATCTCCTCGACCATCGCGGTACAGGTCTCCTGAAGCGTACTCGCGTGCGATTCGAGGACGTCGACGTCGAGGGCGGAATCGACCTGTTCGACCTCCCGCCTGACCGACTCCACCTCGTCGAGCAACGACGGCGAGACGTACTGGTCGGCCACGGACGACTCGACCGTGTCCAGGAGGGCCTCGACCGACCGACGGTCGGCGTCGAACTCATCGGCGAGTTCCGACTCCACGCGACCGAGTGCGCGGACGGTGGCGTCGACCGCCCGTCCGTAGTCACCGGACTGCGCGGCGCCCTCGGCCTCGGTGAGGTCGTCGGCGACGACCGTGCGGTCGAGTCCGCGTTCCTCGGCGAGGCGTTCGACCTCGGCTCGCGCCTCGTCGAGGGCCGCCCGGGCGGTCCGGTCGTACGTCTGCAGTAACTCGTCGTAGCGTTCGGGAGCGTCGGCCTCGGATACCGATTCGAGTTCGCCGGCGTCGGGCGTCCGCACCGACGACTCCGATACCAAGTCCCGTTCGACGAGAGGGGTGAGCGCGTCGGCGCTGGCGAGTCGGTCGCGCGCGAACGACTCGAACGACTCGTCTCGAACCGTCGCCAGCACCTCGACGTCGTCTTCGAGAGCGTTCAGTTCCCGCACGTCGCCGGTGCCACCGGTCGTGTACTGGCCGGCTTCGCGGTCGAACTCGATTCCGTTCTTCTCCGCGTTCCGCAGCAGTTGCGAGAAGTCGTTCTCCGTCGTTCGGGCCTCCCACTCGGGGTAGCGCTCCCGCAACCGGTCGTACGTCTTCCAGAACGACCGAATCGACTCCGCGACGCCGTTGGCCCGCTGCCGGGCGAAGTCCGCCTGGTCGACCTGCGAGGGCCGGACCTGTCGTTGCACGTAGACGGCGACGGCGGAGATGGCCACCACGGGCGCACCGCCGAAGATGAAGTAGACGCCGAGTTGTGACCCCGTGTAGAGGAAGAGACCCAGCCCCACCACGACCGTTCCGACCACGAGTCCACCGATACCGAGCGCTGTCTTGTACTGTGATTTCATAAGAACACCTCCACGAACGCGTCGAGCCACCCCGACACCGCCAGTCCGACGACGGTCGCGACGACGAGGGACGCACCGACGCCGACCGGGACCGCCAGTTGTCGGACGCTGTACTTCGATGTCGCGGTCAGCTGTTTGTCGTACGCGACCTTCTCCAGTTCGCGATTCGCCAGCCTGTAGCCGACGCCGCCGCCGAAGACCAGCCCCCCGACGACACCGCCGAGGAGCGACAGCAGAATCCCCGTCCGCGCACCGCTCAGTCGACCGCGCAGTTCCCCGCGGTACGCCTCGAGGGCGCTCCGGGAGGCGTCGAGTCGCTCGGACTGCCCCCGATTCACGGCGACGAGGAGTTCGGCGGCGTCGTCGTCCCCGCCGACCCCAGCTTCGAACACCGCCGCCTCCAGGGCGCGGTGACGCTCCACGAGCGGCGACGACTCGAACGCGTCTAACGCCCCGGCGTGCACCGGCTCGAACGAGTCGGTTCCGAGCGCCTCGGTCGCCCCCCGAACCGCCGTCGTCGCGTTCGACAACCGATCCGCACTCTCGACGTACCGCGCTTCGGCGGTGCGATACCGCTCGGCCGCGGACTCCGAGGGGAACGTGAGCGTCCGCGTGTCGTCGCCGACCCGCGTCCGGACGCCGGTACCGTCGGCGACGGTGTAGCGCGGACCGTCCGCCTCTTTCTCCGGCACCGCCTTCGCGAGCGACACCGTGCCGTTCGCCTCCGTCACGCGCACCCGGGCGGAGTACCGGTCCGTCTCGACCGTCTCGAACCCGGACGTCGACTCGTCCAGCGTCCACGCCGTCTCGCGGAGTTCCGCCGCGCCGTCGCTGCAGACGAAGACGGCGAACTCCGTCCCCACGTACAACTGCTGGGCCGACTGGAGCCTCGTTCCGTCCGAGAAGGCGGCGACGACGCGCGTGTCCTGCACGTCCCGACACGCCGTCTCGGGGGCGACCGACGCGTCCGCGGCGGCGGCCGTCGCGGTCACCGACCCCACGGCGAGGACGAGGACGACTGCGAGAACCGCGGCCGGCCGAACGTCGACCGACATCAGCCTCTCACCCGCCGGACGTACGCCCCGGCCGCGCCGGTGCAGAGACCGAGGCCGAGGCCGACTCCGAGGCCCGTGACGACGGGTCGAAGCGGCTTCGATTCGAGTCCCCGCGCCGCGACGACGGTCTGTTGGAGTCCCCGGACGCTCTCGGCGAGTTCGGCCATCGACGCCGGGTCGCCCGCCGCGGTCGAAGGCCCCGAGAGGGCGACGACGAGGGCGGTCCCGCCGAGCAACGCGCCCAGAACAGCGAGGCGTCTCACGCGGCGACCTCCTCTCGGGGCGTCTCGTCGTGTTCCGCCGCGTGTTCCTCGATAGCGTCCAGTCGTTCGAGGTCGGAGCGGTCGTACGTTAGGAGCGTCGTGAATGACGCGAGATTCCGTTCGGTGAACGTCATCCCGTAGTTGACCTCCCCGCAGAACGACTTGAGTTGGCGGTCGACCGCCGAGACGTTGATTCGGTAGTCGTCGCCGGAGACGTACGACGCCGGAGCGCGAACCGAGCCCAACGCCTTCTGCGCGCGAGTGGGGTCCGCGTCCGCGAGCGTCTGTTTGCTGACCGACTGGTGGAGCAGGTTCACGCCGTCGACGGCTCGCTTGCCGACGAACGGGAGCAGATAGCCGGCGAGCGACCGGGTCATCGTCACGGCGCGGCCGATGGTCGCGTACCCCGTCCGCTCGCCGTCGCTTCCGAGGCGGAGCGTCGTCACGATGTCTTTCATGTCGACCACCTGCGCGTCGACGTCGTCGTACGTGCTGGGGTCGATCCGTTCCAGCACCGGCCCGGAGACGAGATCGACGATGGCGGACGCGACGTACTCGTTGTACTCCGAGAACCGACTCTCGGCGGCGTCCTGATACGCCAGTCGCTCGTTGTCGACGAGGACGATACCCTCGACGTGGTCCTCCAGACGGTCGAGTCCGTACAGCGCGTTCCACGCCTGCCGCGGCGCCGACACCTGTTCGTCCCCCTCAGAGACCGGGCCGGTCGTGTTCGGCAAGACGCCGACGGCGATGACGTCCACGTCGGACTCGGTGGACTCGCGGATGGACTCGACGAGGTGCGGGGCGATTCCGCACCCCGTCCCGCCCCCGAGTCCGAGGAAGACGAACACGTACGAGAACGGTTCGTCCTGCGCTTGCAGGACGGTCCGTATCTCGCGCGTCACCTCGTCGCTCCGCTCTTCCATCACCGAGTCGGCGTCTTTCGGGTCGCGCCCGAACCCGCCCGTGACGCGCGATTCGAACCCGTCTGTCTCCCCACGAACGAGTCCGTCGGTCTCTGAGACGCCGAACCACGCCGAACGGTCCACGTTCGAGAGGTTCTGGAGGTCTCGGATCGTCGAATTGAACACTAAGGGCGTCGCCAGTCGAGAGATTCGTCGGTGACCGAACACGTCGTCGACGATTGCACTCCCCGCCTGTCCCGCCCCCACAAAGAGGTATGGCATAAGTCAACTACCGCGAACTACAGGGAATCTTATATAAATAGATGTCGTAGTCTGTAGTATTCGCACCCGCTGACATGCAATTCAGTTGTCAGCCTCGCAGTCGGCGAAGCATCACGCTGTATTCGTTCTGTTCGTAGAGTTGCTCGACGTAGTCGAGCACCGTCGCACCCGCATCCGCGATTTCGCGCGCCCGAACGCTCTCACCGGCGTTTAGCGCCGTTTCAGCTTCCTGATGGAGCGAGTCCACGAGCGAGAGAAAGTGCAGCGGGATGCTGTGGTTGTAGTCGCTCGTCCCCGATATCCACCGGTCGCTCACCGACTGTCGGCGTTCGACGAGCGATTCGACGCGTTCGGCGGCGTCGCCCGTCCCCGCCGATGCCGACGCCGAAGACAGTGCTGGCAACAGGTGTCGGTCGTAGAACCGCAGTTCGTTCTGTACGGCGTACTGCGTCACCTGATTCGTCTCGGGTGCGCCGTCGAGCAGTCGGCGGAGTTCCGCGACGCGGTCCGTCAGCTTCGAGGCCACTTGACCGTCGTGTGCCGACGCCGCCGTCTCGACGCCGGCAGCGAGTTCATCGACGGCGTCGGGGTCTACCGACCCGACGAGGCCGCGGACCGTCTCGGCCTCGTCGATGGCCTCGACCGCTCGTTCGAGGACCGGTTCGGGGTCGTCGTCGTCGCCGGCGAACGCGTCGAGGAGCGTCCGCGCGAGTTCGCTCTGGGGTCGGCGGCGGCGGCGCACCGCCGTCGCGGCGTCCGCCGCGCCGTCGTCGGTCGGCGTCCCCCCGTCGGCGATGTCCGCGAGCGCCTGTTCGGGGTCGACTTCGGGGTCCGTCTCGCCCGTCGCGTCGGCGATGGCACGCTCCAGTTCCCGGCACCGTTCCTCAGCCTCGCGGGCCCGCCGGTCGGCCTCCACTACCCGTTCGCAGAGCCGGTCGACGCCCTCGACGAGCGCCGCTTCGGGGGCGTCGCTCAGTCGCTTGCGCGCCATCTCGACGTCCGCCCCCGCCCCCTCGCCGACGTAGTCGAGTGCCGTTCCGACGGCGTGTGCCGCCTCGGCGTCGCGGAGGACCGTTTCGAGCGACTGTGCGGCGGCGTCGGCGTCGGCGCCCGAGGCGGCGAACGTATCGAGGAGACGCTGCGCGTCGGGGGAGGCCAGCGATCCCGCGTCGACGCGGGAGACGACGTCCGCGGACGTCGGAGCCGGCGCGCCGGCCGTCCGACCGGACCGGGTCGCGTCCTCGAACGACAGCGTTCCGCGGTCCACCGCCTCCGCCAGCGCTTCGACCTTTTGGACCGGCCCATCGTCGGGACGGACGGTACCGGGTAACCGGTCGAGACTCGCGTCTGCGACGAGTCGGTCCGTCGCCTCCGAGAGGTGGTCGAGTTCCCTGAGCACGGCGTCCTCGCTCGCGGGGGCGTCCAGTCTGTCGGCGACGGCCGCTATCGACGCGTCGTCGTCGCTGCCCCCGCCGAAGATGCCGAACACCAGCGGTAACGGCCCCGCCATGTTACGCCATGTTCTCCCGGCCGAGGCAGTCGAACAGCGATTCGACGTGAGGCCACACCTCGCGGAGCGACTCGCCTTGTCTGCTGCCGCCTTCTTTGATGTCGCGGGCGTGTTCGTACATCGATTCGAGCGCCGGCATCTCGGGGTTCCAGAGCGCGCCCCACAGGTAGACGTCGTCGAGGTACGGGACGGAGAGCTGATTGATCTGTACGTCCACCGTCTCGACGCTGTCGGTGTTCGCGCCGTCGAGGAACTCCTCGCGGTTGAGTATCTCCTGCATCGTTCCGTCGGTGACGTGCCGGCGGATGCGTTCCATCTTCGAGTCCGGCCCGTAGACGAGGAACTGCCCGCCCCACGCCGTCGACGGGTCGAAGTCCGCGAGTTTGTTCTGGAGGAGCGTGTTTCGCACGAGGAGGTCCAGCGACGACTCCGTCATCTCGCTGCCGCGGAGGCGGCCGAGGACCGGCGCGAGGACGACGGCCGGCGTCTCGTCCAGCGGGATGCTCGCCGGGTACTTGTCCTGAGCCGGACGGAAACTGTCGGACACGTCGAACACGTCGCCCTTCGCGCGGATGTCGTGTTCCTGACTCAGCAACTGCGGCGTGGAGGTTAGCGTGAACGCCTCGAGGTAGGCGACGAGCGGTCGGTTGAGGCTCGCGTACTGCGGCGGGTTGTACTTCGTCAGGTCGGCTATCTCGGGGTGGATGTCGCCCTCGGCCCGTTCCAGTCGGTCGTTGGTGAACGGTATCACCGCGTCGACCGCTTGCGAGAGGCGTGCGAGGCCGACGACGCCGTTCGTCTTCGGCCGACCGCCCTGTCGGGAGAGTTCGCTGCCCTGCGAGGGGAGGACGACCGAACTCAGGACGGGCTTTCCGACGATGGTGTCGTCGGGCAGGACGTGCTCCCGGAGTTTCTCCGCGAGGACGGGCGTCGACCCGCACCCGGTTCCCTTCGTCACGCTGTGGACGAACATCACGGCCTGGGAGTCGCGAATCTCCTGCGGGCGGAGGTCCCAGCGGTCGCGGAACGCGTTCTTTTCGCCCTCGAAGTCGTACTCGACGACTTTCGCACCCGTGTCCCACCGGTACCCCATCCCGGTTCCGTCGTGGCCCCCCATTCCGATGAGCGTGTTCGACAGGAGGTCGTTCCGGACGTACTGTTTCACCTCGCTCGCGTAGTACGTCTGTTCGAGTTCGCTGATGTTGGTGTTCAACATCCCGTAGCCGGCGAGGCCGCCCTGCCAGATGTACGCCCGGTCGGCGTCGCGTTCGTCCAGCGTCCGTCGGCGGAGCAGTATCGCGTCCACGATGTTGTTCCCGGCGCCCCCGACACCGATGACGTACCACTTCTTCCCGTAGGTCGTGTCCGCGAGGTCCGGCGCGGTCCGTTCGTCGGCCGTCTCGTCCGCTTCTTCGTCCGTCTGTGCCTCGTCGTCGTCACCGCCCCCGACGTCGGCGTCGACGACGCCGTCGTCGTCGAACAGTCGGTCGTGCGCCTCGGCGTACACCGCTTTGACGGACATCGGGTCGTCCCGGTGTGCGTTCGCCAGGTGCTCGTCGAGCGTGTTTGTCTCCCACTCTGCGGCCGTCCGGTAGCATATCTTGCATCGTTCAGTCATCGTTGAGTAGTGTGTCTGCGTGTGCGTCGTCTGCGCTCTCCTACGCGTACCGCTCCCGATACCGCTCTTCGAGCCCGTCTATCGCCTCGCGGACCGACAGCCCCGACTGCGGTTCGAATTCCAAGAACGCGGGCGGCGTCAGCGACTGGAGTTCGACGTGGGAGACGAGGTCCGACTGATGTTCGGCGTAGTCCCGCAGCGTCTTCAGCACCTCCGGACGCGCCACCGACGGCGGGAGGTCGTCGGTCTGGAACTGGAGGTGGTCGTCGCCGCTCGCCCGCGCGCAGCGGTCGAGTTCCCGGAACGCGTACAGCACCTCGTCGACCACCTGTTCCGGCCGTGCCTCGGTCGCCGTCTCGGCGAACTCACCGTCGCTCTCTGCGTTCGGTGACGCCGTTTCCGTCGGCGCGACGGCGTCGTCGGTCTCAACCTCGTCGGCGTCCGGGCCGTCCACGCCGTCGTCGTCCCCGCTCTCGCCGACGACGACGGCCGACTCGTCCGCGGTCACGTCCAGCGGTGCGCCGCGTTCGCGCCTGAACGCCTCAGAAATCTCGGCGACGAACGCGGTGGGGACGCTGTCGGGGAGCGACACGCGGCCGCCGGCCGACGTCGCCGAGAGCCCCCGGAGCAGTTCGCTCGCGGTCGTCAGGCGCTCTCCGTCCGCGGCGGCGGCCGACGCGAGACGCTCGGCGTCGTCGAACCGACACGCGTACAGCGACTGCCGGGCCTCGTCGGATCGCTCTCGGACGTCGGGCACGCCGGCGAGCGCATCGCTCCGACCGTCGAGGAGGAGTTCGGTCGCCCGGTCGCGGACGCGGCCATCGAGACGGTCGAGTTGCCCCTCCAGCGTCTCCGTGGCCGTCTCGACGGCCCGGAGGTGCGTCAGCACCGCCTCCTCGCGCTCGGAGACGTGTTCCCGTATCGAGTCGAGGCGGGCGTCGACCTCTCGAGTCGCCGCGGCGACGTCTTCGAGTCTGTCGCCGTCGCCGAGACGGCCGAGCAGCACCTCGGACGCTTCGCCAATGTGGACGGGGTGTGCCGTCCCGGACAGCGACAGTTCGCGGAACCGCGTCGGGAGGTTGACGACGGTGTAGGACCCGCCGTCGGCTGCCCGAACGTCGACGTCACCGTAGGTCGTCCGTATCGCGGATTCGAGCCGTCGTCTCGCCGCCTCGTCCGCCGCCGTGACCGCCGACTCGGGGTCGAGTTCCGACAGTCGCTGCCGGACGCTCGACAGGTCCCGCTTCGCCGCCGCGGCCGACTCGGCGGATTGGACGCCGTGGAGGGCCGAGCGAACGTCGTCCCACCGAGCGTGGAACTCGTCGCGACGTTCGGTCGCCGCTTCCGCGGCCGACGGCGCGACCGAACGGATGGCGTCCGGGTCGCCGATGCGCTCTTCGAACAGGGTCTCGAACTGGTCGCGAACCCGCTCCAGTTCGGCTTCGCTCTCGCCCGCCTCCGCGCCGGCGGACTCCACGACGTCGAGTTCCCAGTCGCGGGCGACCGCCGCCGCGACGACCAGTCCCGACGTGACCACCGGTATCGAGAAGAACCCGACCAACTGGCCGGCCGGGAGGCCCGCGCCGAACAGTTCCGAGTAGACGCCGAAGAAGAGGACGACGAACAACAGCGAGACGAACCCGGCGGCTGCGAAGGCGGCGTCCCGGTGGGGTCGGACCGCGATGGCGACTCCTTCGCCGACCCACCCGACGGTGATGAGTGCGAACAGTCCGACGACGAGCGCCGGACTGGCCTTGAACACCACCGCGGCCTCGTACAGCACCGCTACGTCGTACAACGGTCCGATGACGGCGACGAGACCGGTCGACTGGGCGTTCTCTCCGAGAAGCGCGAGCAGCGATTGTCCGAGTATCATCACCAGCGGTAGTCCCGCAAGCCCCCACGAGGCGAGCGCACGTCCGGGTCGACGCGAGTTCATCACGCCCACCCAACACGTTGTCAGCCAAAACTCTTTCTCAAGCTGTATATTCTCCCAATCGTACCATTCGGCCGGACCGCTCGGGCGTCGTTCGACTTGTTCACCGACGGAGTCGATTCCGTGACAGGTCTCCCGTCGAAGCGGCCGTCTGAGGTCCGAGGCCGTGGCGGTCGTCTCTCGGGCGGCGGTCGTCGAGGGGCGAATCGAGCGAATCGTCGTCGCTCCGTCCGGGGGCGGCCTCCAAGCTTGCGGCGTGAGCAAACCATTTCACGAGGGGGCGCAACTCCGGTAGTATGGACGACAAGCGGGAACTGCTCGACCTGCTGCTCAGCAACGCTCGCGAGAGCCCGGAGGACATCGCTCGACAGACGGGTCTCGACGCGGCGGCGGTCGAAGCACTCATCGACGAGTTGGAGGACGACGGCGTCGTTCGGGGCTATCAGGCCGTCGTCGACTGGGACCGCGTCGAGGAGGAACACGTCGAAGCGATGGTGGAGTTGAACGTCGAACTCGACCGCGAGACGGGCTACGAGGAGATTTCGCGCCGCATCGCCAAGTTCTCCGAGGTGACGTCGCTCCGACTGGTCTCCGGCGACTACGACTTCGCGCTCGTCGTCGAGGGCGACTCGATGCACGACGTCTCGAACTTCATCTCCGAACGGGTCGCCCCCATCCCGGAGGTGACGCAGACGGTGACGCACTTCGTCATGGAGACGTACAAGGACCGCGGCATCGAGATGGGCGACGGCGACGAGGACGACCGGCTCACGTTCTCGCCATGAGCGACTACCTCTCCGCGCTCGCGCGCGAGACGCCACCGTCCGGTATCCGCCGCTTCTTCGAACTCGCCGAGCAGATGGACGACGTCATCTCCCTCGGCGTCGGCGAACCCGACTTCTCCGCGCCGTGGGCCGCCCGGACCGCCGCCATCGACTCGCTCGAACGCGGGCGGACCTCCTACACCTCCAACCGCGGGATGCGCGAACTCCGCGAGGCTATCGCGGGCCGGGTCGAACGCTACGGACAGGAGTACGACCCCGAGGACGAGATACTCGTCACCGCGGGCGCGAGCGAGGCCGTCGACCTGGCGATGCGCGCCCTCGTGGACCCCGGCGACACCGTCGCCGTCCCCGAACCGTCGTACATCTCCTACGAACCCACCGTCTCGTTCGCCGGGGGCGAACCGCTGTCGGTCCCCACGCGCGCCGAGGACGACTTCGCGCTCCGGCCCGAAGCGCTCGAACGGGCCGGCGCGGCGGAGGCGGACGTCCTCGTCCTCTGCTACCCGAACAACCCGACGGGCGCGGTGATGTCGCGCGAGGAACTCGCCGACGTCGCCGCCTTCGCGCGCGAACACGACCTGTTCGTCCTCTCCGACGAGATTTACGCCGCGCTCCGGTACGAGGACGACCACGTCTCCATCGCCACGCTTCCGGGGATGCGCGAGCGGTCGGTCGTGTTCAACGGGTTCTCGAAGGCCTACGCGATGACCGGATTTCGCCTCGGCTACGCCCTCGGTCCCGCCGCCGTCGTCGACGCGATGAACCGCATCCACCAGTACACGATGCTCTCCGCGCCGACGACGGCGCAGTACGCCGCGCTGGAGGCCATCCGGTCGTGCGACGACGCGGTCGAGGAGATGCGCCGCGCGTACGACCGACGGCGGCGGTTCGTCATCTCCCGGTTCAACGAGATGGGGATGGACTGCTTCGAGGCGAAAGGGGCGTTCTACGTCTTCCCGAAGTGCCCGCCCGGGTGGGAAGACGACGAGGCGTTCGCCGAAGCCCTCCTGCAGACCGAGAGGGTCGCTGTCGTCCCGGGTCGCGTGTTCGGCGACAGCGGGGAGGGGCACCTCCGCGTCTCGTACGCGACGGGGATGAGAGAACTCAAAGAGGCGCTGAATCGCATCGAATCGTTCGTGCGGGAGTAGACCGTCGGGCCGCCCCGTCTTCGCGCGGGCGTGACGACGGTGGGGACCCCTGCGGAGACAGCCATTCGTGGGCGGACTCGAGCCCACTTCTGAGTATCGACTTTGATAGCTGGCGTCGCAGCGAGAGCGAGCGTTCCGCGCCGTATTCGCCAGCTGCAACCGCAGAACTGTGCTTCAGGGGCTCTTCAGCATCTCAGTCGCGGGAACGGCTTCGAGGACGTCTCCGATTTTCAGACTCATCAAATACGCAAAGTATTATTTGCACCGGTTCCGTGAGTAGAGACGAATGGATACCGGAGGCGGGGCGGACGCTCGGTCGGACGCTCCGGAACTCGCTTCGGCCCTCGACGACCTCAAACGGCGCGGCAGCGCACTTCTCGTCGTCGGGTCGGTTCCGGCGGACGTCTACCGGCGGGCGTCGGCGCGGATGCTCGGCGACGGCGACAGACGTCGGCTCATCGTGACCGGCGTCACCGACTGTCAGGACAGCCGATTGGAGGGACTCCCTCGACGGACGCCGGAGTGGACCCGAATCGTCGAGTTCGAGGCGCCCGCTCGCAGTACCGCGGCGGCCGTCTGCACGGATGACTCGACCGCTTCGCCCCCCGGTCCCGAGTCGTCGACGGACTCGCCCCCCGCACGGGACCCGCTGGCGCAACGCGTCGACGGCGACGTCGTCGAGTTGGGTAGCGAAGTCGCGAAGACGATTGCGCAGTTCGACAGCATCGCAGGCGGACTGGCGCCGGCCGAACTTCGCCTCGCGTTCGACTGTCTGCCGGTCCTCCTCGCGGAGTGCGACCTCGAGACGGCGTTTCGGTTCTCGCACGTCCTCGCGAACCACGTCCGGTCCGTGGACGGGATGGGCCACTTCTGGCTCCCCCGCGAACTGGACGACGAGGCGGTTCGCGTCCTCGAACCCCTGTTCGACGCGGTGGTCGAACTCCGACTCGACGGGACCGAGTTACAGCAGCGGTGGCACTTCCGGGACGTAGAGCTCACCTCGGAGTGGCTCGTCGTCTGATGTCCGGACCTCACCACCTGTCGAGTGTGAACTACCAACACGCTTTTACTCGTGAACGGAGACTGAGAAGATGATGGAACGGTTCGAGAATCCTGAGAGTTCGTCGGCGTTCGAGAGCGCCGAGACGTATCTGGAACTCTCGCTCGACAGCGCTCCGGGCGGTGACGGCGTCGTCGTCTCCGACCCCATCGAACGGCACACGTTCGAACTCTCGACGCCGTCGGTGGTCGAACCGACGCCGGCCGACCCGAGCGCGTTCTGGTTCCCCGCCGACGCGGCGGTCAGATTCCGAACCGACCGGCTCGACCTCCAGAACGTCGTCTCCGTCTGCGTCCGCGACGACGACGGGCAGATGCTCGGCCAGACCGAGCACTTCGCCTCGGAGACGTTCCCCGACGGGACGTACAGTCTGGAACTGTTCGCGCCGGTGAAGACGTACGTCCGCGTGGACGCGCCGGTGTCGATAGCGTCGGACGCGACGAAGACGAGCATCTCGTTCGGCGGCGAGACGGAGGTGCTCGTCGGCGCCCGGTCGCACCACAAGCGGCCGGCGGCGACGATTACGACGCCGGACGACCCCGAGTCGATGATGCGAGCGGTGTCGCTGCTCGGGTCGGCGCTGAAGACCACCTCGCCCGAGCGGTCGTATCCGACGCTCCGCGGCCACCCCCCGCTGGTCGAACGCGGGAACGAGTTCAGAGCGCCGGCGGACCTGACGCCGCCGGAGACGGGCGTCACGCTCGAACTGCCGGCGACGCACCACCACGTCTACGCGGCCGCGCCGCTCTCGTACTACCTCGGCGCGACCGTCGTCCCGGGCGAGACGCCGCGACTCCGCACGGACCGCGGGTTCACGTACGACCTCGACGGTCCCGTGGGGTACGAACGGACGGTCGCGCGAGTGCTGAAACAGACGTTCTTCCTCGACTGCCTCACGCGGACCGAGGGCTACTATCAGGTGGACCTCCACGAGCGACGGGCGGTCGAGTCGGAACTCGGCCTCGACTTCGCCGACCTGTACGACCGGTCGCTGGCCGAACAGATCGAGGCGTATCTGGCGATTCCGTGGGAGACCGTCTCGCCCCACGTCCCCGAGTGGAAGCTCACGACGCACGTGACGCCGACGGCGGAGAACGTCGAACTCCTCCCGTTCGTCGCGAACGACCTCGCCATCGTCCGGACGCCGGAGGCGAACGCCGGTGCGAGTTCGACGACGCAGGCGGCGGCCGTCGACTCGTTCCTCCGGTCGTCGCCGAGCGTCACCGACGGCGGGTTCACGCGCAGTGCGGCCCAGTCCGCCTCGTTGCCGGAGCGGAGTTACGTCCAGCCCGGCGACACGGAGTCCCTCGAACAGGCGTGGCTCGGACAGGGAACGCCCATCGGCGCGAGCAAGGCCTCCCTGCAGGCCTACCGGAACCGGCTGTACCGGTCGCCGACGGAGGGCGACATCGCCATCACCGTCGTCTGCAACGACCCGCGGATGGCCGACGAACGCGACGACGTGGAGGCGGTGTACGGCTCCCGCGAGGAACTCCCGTTCGACGTGCAGGTCCAGTACGAACTCACGCGGGCGGAACTCCGCGAGACGCTCGCCGCCGAGACGGACTTCTTCCACTACATCGGCCACATCGACACCGACGGCTTCCAGTGCGTCGACGGGACGCTCGACGCGTCCACGCTGAGCGACGTCGGGATGGACGCGTTCCTGCTCAACGCCTGTCGCTCCTACGAACAGGGGATGAGCCTCATCGACGCCGGCGCCATCGCGGGCATCGTGACGCTCGACGACGTGGTGAACAGCAGCGCCGTCGAGGTGGGGTCGATGCTCGCGCGACTGCTCAACAGCGGCTTTCCGATTCGGAGCGCGCTGGAACTCGTCCGGGACGAGAACGTTGTCGGCGACAACTACATCGTCCTCGGCGACGGCGGGTTAGCCGTCGCACAGAGCGACGGGGTGTTCCCGAACATGTGTGTCGTCGACGCGGTAGACGACAGATTCGAGGTCGAATACAACACGTATCCCGGGACACACACCGGGATGGGAGCACTCGTGAAACCGATGTTACCCGGTGTCGAGCAGCACTATCTCGGTTCGGGCGCAATCGACCAGTTCTCACTATCGTCTGAGGAACTGCGTGATTTCCTGTCGCTAGAAGAGATTCCGCTGCTCGTCGATGGCCGCCTTCACTGGAGCGGTAGCATCGATCTGGACTCGTTGTGAGTGTTAGGGACCGTAGATTCCAGTGTTGTTCCCCGCGGCGACCGACCCGGCCTGCGAGAGAAGCAGCAGCATGGTGAACAGGACGCCCATCATGCGGGGGTGGTCGGCGAGGTACTGTGCGACTGCGTTCGTGTCGTTTTCGGACATGACGTATGGTCCAAGAACCGCCGTGTAATTGAATATTTTCGAGTAGTTCTGATATGAAATTAACTCAATTTACGTCGAATTACTAACAAACAAAGCCACAGGAACCGCTACAGAGAATATACAGTTCTCTAGACCGTTTTTAGCGGCAGAACGTCGTCACTCGAAGAACGTTCGACGGAGGAGGGCAGGCAGAACCAGCCGCGTCGTTCACTCGCCGTTCAGGTCCTCGAACGCGGAGTTGTCGCCGAGGTCACGGTAGACGGCCGCGATGTCGCGCTCTTCGTCGAACTGCTGGAGCGTCTCGTCGAGGTCCTCTCGGAGTTCCGTGAGGCGCGTATCGAGTTCCTGGTACTCCTCGTTCTCCTCGAGCGCGGTGGCCTCCTTCTCGGACTCCAACAGCGCCTTCTTCGAGGCCAGCGAGAACAGTTCCTGAACGCCGTCGTTGTAGGTGTTTCTGCGGAGGAGGTTGTCGACGGTCTCTTCGAGAGCCTCCTTGGAGACGGGCTTGACGAGGTAGTCGTCGAACCCCATCGCGACGATGTCGAAGTCCGGTTCGACGGCCGTCACCATGGCGACGCGGCAGTCGAACCCGCGATTTCGTATCTCCGCGAGGGCTTCGTCTCCAGAGAGGTCCGGCATCCGGCGGTCGAGGAGGACGACGTCGACGTCTTCGTCGAGTTCGTCGAGCGCCTCGTGACCGCCGTACGCGACGCGGACGGTACAGTTCTCTCTGAGCCAAGTAGCATACAGGTCGGCGAGGTCCGGCTCATCTTCCACGATGAGCACGAGCGGCTGGTCAGCACTCATTTGTATTGTTGTGGTGTTGCGGGAACACGCACGTCATCGAATGAAGCGCGAGGCCATATCAAGATACCCCTTATTCAGACCGACGTGAATGTCTACGTTCCCGGTCTTCATCTTCTCTGCCAAAGGGTGGTGACTCAGGGGTTTTATACGTTGTGGCCCAATTCTTACAGAGCGTAATAACCGATTCAGGCCTCGAAACTTTCATTTTCGCCCACCTCGGTGATGGTGATCCGCGTCGCCTCCACCTCTTCGAGGACCGCACCCCAGCCACCGACGCTGTACGTTCCCGACGCCGTCGCGAGCGTGAAACACACCTGCCCGGCCAACTGGGAGAGGGCGGGCGTACCGTTCGCCTCGGACGCCCCCGAGTAGTGGATGTCGACGATGTCGCCGGTGAGTTCCACGGACGCCCCCGTCGTCGTGTCGAACCCGTCCACGGTGGCTCGGACGGTTGCGTCGGCCGATAGCAACGGCTCGACGTCCCGGACGCACCGCCGGATGTCCGCGTACGCGAGGGGCGGTTCGTCGCCTCGCTCGGAGTAGACGGAGTCCCACACCTCCCACAGACAGGTCTGAAAGTACCAGTGAAAGACGTACGTGAGCGTGTAGTCGTCGACGAGGACGCCGTACTCGTTCAGCGAGTGGGCGTGCGGCGAGAAACAGGTACGCGTGCGGTCCACGAGGAGGACGAACGGCGTCGGGAGCGTCCGGTGCCGCGCCTCCGTGACGACGCCCTCGAAGTCCGCGTCCTCGAACGACGGGGCGTCCTCGTCGGGGTCGGTGTGCAGCGACACCTTGACTATCGCGCCGTTCTCCAGCGCCGCTCTGAGCGCCGGCTTCAGCTCCTCGTACTGGTCGACGGTGACCGACAACTGCACCTCGTTCTCGGCGTCGCGGACGAGCGACGCCGCCCGCTGGAACACCGTCTCGAAGCGTTTGACGATGCTCAGCATGTGGCGGTCCACCTCGGGTGCTTCCCACCGGTCCTCTATCTCGTCCGCCGCCGTCTCCAGCATCGACGCTCGCCCGCGCAGGTCCGCCAGCACCGTCTTCGGGTCGCACGCGCGAGCGTGGAGACTGTCCTGTTCGTACGTCTCGATGTACCCCTTCGCCTCTAAGTCTCTGAGCACGTCGTAGATGCGCGCGGTCGGAACCGTACTGGCGTCAGCCAACTCCGTTGCGCTCGCCGCACCCAGTGTGAGCAGCGTGTTGTACGCCTCCGCCTGGTACTGCGAGAGGCCGGCATCCTCGAGTGCGTCCCGCAACTCGGTCGAGTCCATGGATTGGACTGTTGTCTCTCCCCAATTGTCATCATTGTTCCGAAGATACTACTGGTGTTGTAACACACCGAAAATAGACGGAGCGTCGAAGAAACTCGGGCCACGAGCCGCGAGACGGGCGTTCTTCGTCTCGGGTACAGCCACCGTACACGACGGGAGCGAGGGACGAAGATGGGGATGTGCGCCGGCGCGGCCCACTCGCTCAGACCGGGCGTGGTGCGTCGCTCACTCGCTCTTCGGGCTGTAGTTCGGCGCCTCGTCCGTGATCATCACGTCGTGCGGGTGGCCCTCGGTCTGGCCCGCGCTGGAGACGCGGATGAACTCCGCTCGCTCCTTGAACCCGGGCAGCGTCTCGGCACCGACGTAGCCCATCCCGGAGCGCATGCCGCCGACCAGTTGGTGGAGTTCGGAGGCGAGCGTGCCCTTGTAGGGCGTCGCCGCCTCGACGCCTTCGGGGACGAACTCCTCGTCGTCGTCGGCGTCCTTGAGGTAGCGGTCGCCGCCGCCGGACTTCATCGCACCGACCGAGCCCATGCCGCGGTACTGCTTGTACTTCTTGCCGTTCATCGTGATGACGCGGCCGGGCGCCTCGTCGGTTCCGGCGAAGTACGAGCCGAGCATCACGGCGTCGGCACCCGCGGCGATGGCCTTGATGGCGTCGCCGGAGTACCGGATGCCGCCGTCGGCGATGACGGGGACGCCCTCGCGGGACGCCACGTCGGCGACTTCGGCGACGGCCGTAATCTGGGGCATGCCCGCGCCGGAGACGACGCGAGTCGTACAGATTGAACCGGGACCGATGCCGACTTTCAACCCGTCGGCGAAGTCGACGGCCGCCTCGGCGGCCTCGCGCGTCCCGACGTTGCCCACGACCACGTCGGCGTCGACGCGCTGTTTTATCTCGCGCGCGCTGTCGAGGACGTTGAGGTTGTGCGCGTGCGCGCAATCGATGAAGATGACGTCCGCGCCGGCCTCGTCGGCGGCGGCCGCGCGTTCGGCCTCGAACGGGCCGACGGCGACGCCGCAGACGAGGCGTCCGTCGTCGTCGCGGGCCGCGTTCTCGTGTTCGCGACGCTGGAGGATTCCCTGCATCGTAACCAGTCCGACGAGGTGCCCCTCGTCGTCCACCACGGGGACGCGCTCTATCTTGTGGTCGTACATGAGTTCGAGGGCGTCGCGGGCCGTCACTTCCCGTTCGGCCGTGATGACCTCGTCCGTCATCGCCTCGCGCACCTCGTCGGACTCGCCGACTTCGAGGTACGGGCGGATGTCGGTGCCGGAGATGATGCCGAGGACGACGTCGTCGTCGTCGACGACGGGCGCACCCGAGACGCCCTCTCGCTCCATCATCTCGTCGACTTCGCGGACCGTCTGCGTCGGGCGAGCGGTGACGACGTTCTCGCGGCGGATGACGAGTTCGTCGGCGCGCTTGACGCGTTCTATCTCCGCGACCATCGCTTCGACGTCCATGTTGCGGTGCAGGACGCCGATACCGCCCTCACGCGCCATGCCGATGGCCATGTCGCTCTCGGTGACGGTGTCCATCGCCGCCGAGAGGACGGGGAGGTTGAGTTCGACGTTCTTCGAGACGCGCGTGGAGACGTCCGCGTCGTCGGGTTCGACGCGACTCTCCATCGGTCGAAGCAGCACGTCGTCGAACGTCAGCGCCTCTGGTACCTGCAGTTTCTCCGAGAAGGATCCTGAATCGGGAACGTCGTTCGCCATGTAAATCGTCCAAACTCCTCCGACAAAAGGGTTGCGAGACACCACGGCTATGCAACGTATTGCCAGTCACGTTCCAGCAGATGTGCACGTGCGAGTATATCTGTGTGGTGCTGGACGACGAAACGAGCGGTGGTGTGGCCGTCGAAACCCGACGGCCGCGCAATTTTCACCCGAACCGCCAGCGCTCACCGAACGTTCGTCAGCTATTCGAGCCGGAACTGACGTATCGTAGCCCGATTTAAGAATGTAGCCGAAAGGTATCGGCTCCCATGCCCAGCGGTCTCACACAAATTTTAATAGTTTACTGCGTTTGTGTGCAGGTATGGACTCCGCGTGTCCCGCTGCATCGCGTATCGCCGGTCAGACGAGTTTCGACTCCGGCATGCTCTTTACCATTACAGCGATGGCGCGGACATTTAATTTCGGGAAACGCAGTCTCCCGACCCTCTCGACGCTCGGAGTACTCGGACGAGCCACCGACGAGCGTGGCTTGCGTCCGTATCGCCGTCTGGCCGATGGTGACGGCCGCTAGCATCGAATGAGCGTCTCACAACACCCGGTCGCACTTCGCCTCGAGCAGCAGGTGGGTGGCGCGACGCGCCTCCTGGCCACCGTGATGGCCCTGCCTCTCGTCGACGGCATCTTCCCCGCACTCGTCATCGCGGGGGCGCTGAGTACCCCGGTCGGCATCGTCCAGACCGGACTGCTCATCTTCGGCGGGTCCGCCACCGTCGCCGTCATCCTCGCCGAGATGGAGGGCACGCGCCGCGAGCAGATGACCTCCGTCCTCATCCTCGGCGCGGTACTGCTCCCCGTCGCCGGAGTGGAGGCGGCGTTCGCCGAGACCATCAAGACGCTGTTGAACTTCGAGGTGTTCCACCGCTTCGCCGGTCTGGTCATCCTCGCCGTCGCGGCGAAGACGGCGTCCTCGGAGGTGGGCGAGAAGCTCCCCTCGCCGAGCGTCATCATCGGCCTCGGGCTGGTCGCCAGCTTCGAACCGTCGGGCGCGCAGTTGATACTGAACCCCGACCCGACGGTCATCCTGCACGCCGTCGCGGCGGCCGGGACGGGCGTCGCGTTCGCCCTCGCCGTTGCCCTGTTCGGCCCGCGCCTGCGGGGCGCCGTCGACATCGACCGCTTCCGCTTCGGCAGTTCCGTCGCGCTCGGGATGCTCGCCATCGACGTGCTGGGCGTCCTCCCCACGGACCGCCCCATCGCGCTAGGCGTCCTCGGCGTGACGGCCCTGTTCGCGTACGACCCCGCCGCCGCGGAGTCCGTCGAGGAGTACGACCACGGACTCGAATCCGACGACGACCCCGTCGAGTCGAGCGAGGTGCCCGTTCCCTCGGCCGTCGCCGACGGCGGCAACCGCGACGAGTCGGCGTCCGACGCCGAGAGCGAGGTGTCGAACGACGCGGAGGACGGCGGCGGCGACGCGGGCTACGGCTACCCGGCCGAGAGCGACTCGCGCGCGCCGTGGCTCTGACCTGACCGACTCTTTTACTCTCTCACGAACGCGGAGGACTTACCACCGTCCCGGCCGTCCACCGCGTATGAGCAATCGCGTCGTCCAAGGACGGATGGTCACGCCCGAACGACTCGCCGAACTGGTCGAGGGGGAGAAGCCGCTCGAAGCCGAACCCATCGAGGACGCCGAGATGGACTGTCCGGAGTGCGGCGAGAACGTCATCTCCGTGGGCTACATGCCGAGCGTGACCGAGTTCGTCACCGCGTACAAGTGCCAGGAGTGCGACTGGTCCGACGCCGACCGAGACTGAGACCGGCGACTGCCAATCGAAATTCCTTTAAGTCGAATCGCCATACGAGGAGATGCAGCGCGGGGTCGTGGCCAAGCCCGGCATGGCGACTGACTCCAGAGGCGACGCGCCCGGGACGAAACTCCAGACTGATATACCGAGCGACCGACTGATCATCGGTCGTGTTGACGACCCTCTGGAGTTCCGAGGCGCAGACCGGAGATATCAGTCGATCGGGGGTTCAAATCCCTCCGACCCCACTACTTTCTGCCGAGGCTCGTTCACCGAGCCGAGGCTGTAGTCGTATACTCGGTGGGATTTGAACCGAGGAGGAGCTTGCTCCGACAGTGGTTCAAAATCCCTCCGACCCCACTCTACTCCGAGACGACGACCGACGAGCACCGCGGAGCGTGTGCTCGTCGCAAGTAGCGAGGTGTCGAACGGCAGAGGAGGATTTGAAGCAGGGAGCGAACGGAGTGAGCGACCGTGGTTCAAAATCCCTCCGACCCCACTTCTCTCTGAACTCACCCCCCAACGAGCGCTCCGTCGCGAACCAGATTCGTTCTCGACTGCGTCTGTGATGTGGAATCGTATTTTAGCGCTCGCTGAATACAGACCACGTATCGTGCGCACTTCCAAGCGGGTGAGTGTCTGTGTCACATCCCTCAGATGAGTCCGGGCTCGAGGCAGACGACGGCGAAGGGGTCGACGAGACACCGGGAGAGACCGACAGCGGCAGTACGCGTCGTCGGGTTCTCCAGACGGCCGGTGGGCTGGGTCTGGTCGGCGTACTCGGTATCGGCGGGTGGGTGCGACGAATCGACTCTCTCGGGGAGATCCGGGACCGAACTGACCTGATTTCGCGGCCGTCGGCAACCGGCGGCCGTGTCTCCGGACCGAGTTCGGAGACGGTGCCAGCCGATATGCTGTCGGCCGCGGTCCAACGCGCGAGCGAGCGACGAGCGGATACCGGGTTACAGGCGACCGTGATATTCGACGACGGCACAGTCTGGCACGGCGTCGCGGGGGAGGCAGATCACGGCGACAGCGACCCGCTCACGCACGAGGACCACCTCTACATCGGCAGTGTCACGAAACTGTTCACGGCCACTCTGGTCATGCGTCGGGTCCAGCGGGGTGCCATCTCGCTGTCGGACACCGTCGACGAGTGGTTGGATCTCGAGTATGCCGACGACGTGACCGTGCGGATGCTCCTGAACCACACGAGCGGGGTCCCGAACTACACGGAAGACCTCTGGTTCGGCCTGCGATACTTCGCACGCCCGAGTAAGCGGTGGACACCGGGCGAACTCGTCGACGTCGTCGGAGGAAAGCCGCTGAACTTCGCTCCCGGCTCCCGTCACCGCTACTCGAACTCGAACTACGTCCTGCTCGGACGACTCTTGGAGCGCGTAACCGGGTCGCCGTACTCTGCTCTCGTGCGGAGTCTCGTTCGCGAGGAACTCGGATACGACCGAACGTACTACCTAGACTACCCGGACGAGACAGTGATCGCCAACGCGTACGACGAATCAATCTTCAGATTCGGCCGGCAGAATCTCACGGCATTCCGGACCTCGATGGAGACGGGGGCGTACGCCGCCGGTGGAATCCTCTCGACTGCACCGGACGTCGCGAGTTTCGTCAGGTCGGTGTTCGATGGTCGGGTTCTCGACGAGGACGTTCTCTCGGACATGCGAACGTTCGTCGACGCCCCCGACGAGGACGTCCCTACTCAGGTCGAGTACGGGCTCGGCATCCGACACCTGCGGATCGGCGACGAGGACCTCTACGGGCACACCGGGACGATCCCGGGCTACTCCGCTATCGCCATGCACCACGACGAGCCGAGATACACCATCGCGGTGATCGGCAACGTCTCGACGATAGCCCAAGCGGAGATATGCGGCGCACTCCAGCGAGTCGTGCTGGACGAACGCTATCGAGCTATTGGCTCGGAGTGAGACTCCTTCGAGAGGGGGAAGACGGTGACCGGAGTTCGGTCATCTCGCTTTACTGGGGGCTGTCGACTGGCTTCGTGTCGTTCAGCGACAGACCCATCGCGATGCGGGAGGCAGTATCGAACCTCCCCACCCGCCGATTTTATGTGGACAGTTTCTCATCGTCTCCCCATGGCTGAGAGCCGAATCCCTTGGGTCAGTTCGCATCCGGTAGCAGCGTTCGTCATCGGTGCGTACGCCTTCACGTGGCTCATCTCGGCCCCGGCCTTTTTCATGGAGGAGAGTTGGACTCCTTGGATTCTCATCTACATCGGCAGTTTCGGGCCGCCCGTTAGCGCCGCTGTCGTAACCTGGCTACAGGGGGAGAGTGTCCGTGCCTGGGCCCGGCAAATCGGCCGCTGGCGAGTCGGCTGGGTCTGGTGGATCGCTGCCTTCGGAATCCCTGTTGCCATCATCGTCGTGACGACTGGAATTCTGGTGGCTATCGGTGGCCCAGTCGACCCGACTCAACTCTCTGTGTCACCTGCCCTGGTCGCTGTGGTGTTCATCTTCGGTCTCACGGTTAGTGGAGGTTTGAACGAGGAACCCGGATGGCGGGGGTTCGCTCAGCCGTATCTGAACGACCGGTACAGTGCAACCACGGCGAGCCTGATCGTCGGCGTCGTCTGGGCGTTCTGGCACCTCCCGTACTTCTTCATCCCGATCACCCCTCATTCGGGATTCACCTTCGTCAATCAGATCGGCTGGTTCGTGGGGATATTTCTCCTCTCGGTCATCCTGGCGTGGGCCTACAACAACACCGGGAGTGTGCTGATCGTGATGGTTCTCCACGCGATGGCGAACACCGCTGACGTACTGCTTCCCCTGGCCCCGGAAGAGATAGTCAGTGACGGTGTCGTCGTCGAGAGCGCCGTCGCGACGGTCACGGTGACCCAGCTAGCGGTGCAGTCACTCGTCGTCGTCCTCGTCGTCGCGTACTTCGGTCACCGCTCGCTCTCACGCCGCGAGATACCAGGCGTCGCCTATCTCCGGGGGGAGAACTGATCACTCTGGTCGCGCAGTTCGAGGAGGGGGTATCGGCTGGATACGCGTCCGGCGGTGGCTGAACGTGAAGACGCTCCCGTGACCGTCGGTCACGGGGAATCGTCCACCCGCCTCCCCGGGTGCGCTCACAGCGGGTTCGCTCCCGAGTCAGCGTTCGACCGAGTGCCGGGTGGGACGCCACCGTCGTTCTTACCAGCGGAGAACGAGCGACGCGATAATGTCGACTCGTGTATATGTCTCCGATATGAACTCCGAGACGGGCTTTGGAACCGATGGTATCGGTACCGAAGAGGCGGACAACGAGGTGCGGAGACTCGGCCACCGGCGTACCTTCGGTCTCTTCGTGGTGGGTACGCTCGCGTACTCGTGGGGGCTGTGGGCCCTGCTCGTGTTCGACCTCGTTCCCGCGTCGATGACGACACCGCTCATCCTGCTCGGGGGGTTCGGACCGCTCGTCGGTGCACTGCTCACGCTCCGGCTCACGGGTTCGAGCATCCGCACGTGGCTTCGGTCGAACCTCCGCTACCGCATCCCGCTTCGATGGTACGCGCTCGCCATCGTCCTCCCGCCGCTCCTCATCGTCGTCTCCAGCGTCGTCTACGTCACCGTCTTCGACGCCTCCTACGCGTTCGACGAACTCGCTGCGCTCTGGATGTTCCCCCTCGGCCTCGTGCTGACGTTCCTCGTCGGCGGCGGGAACGAGGAACTGGGCTGGCGCGGGTTCGCTCAGCCGGCGCTCCAAGAGGGACTCTCGGCGTTCGCGTCGAGCGTACTCGTCGGACTCGTCTGGTTCGTCTGGCACGTTCCGCTGTTCTTCGTCCCCGGTAGCTCGCAGGCCGGCGTCCCGATGCTTCCCTACGCAATCGGGGTCCTCGCCACCGCGGTCGTACTCGCCTGGCTCTACAACGCTACTGGGAGTCTCCTCATCCCGTGGCTGTATCACGCCAGTATCAACCCCGCTGGCGGGTACTTCCTGGCTGGCGTCGCCGGACTGAAGACGGTCTCTGGATACGGCACGTACGCGTTGCTCGTGGCGGTCGTCGCAGTCGCCCTGCTGGTCCACTACGGCCCGTCCGACCTCGCGAGTCGCGCCAAGGTCCGGCTCTCCGACTTGGTGTGAACGGCCCCTACTCGAGGGCCGACCCCGACTCGCCGGCACGCTAGCCGTGGACAGTACGTTCATCTCGGTTCGCATCGAACCGTGTTCACATGCCCGACAACGTTCTCGTCGCCGTCGACGGCAGTCCGCTTTCGGAGCGAGCGCTCACGTACGCCATCGAGACCTTTCCGGACGCACAGCTCACTTCGATTTACGTCATCAATCCGATCGACTCGGTTATCGACGTGGAGGCCGGCGGCCTCCCGGTCGCCGACGACTGGTACGAGAACGCGGAAGCCGAGGCGACCAGAATCCACCAGCGGGCCACGGACCTCGCGGCGGAACGGGGTATCGAACTCGACACCGTCACGGAAGTCGGAAAGCCGGCACGGGAGATTCTCGAACGCGCCGACGACCACGACGTCGACCAGATTGTCATGGGCAGCCACGGCCGTTCGGGAATCGACCGTGCGCTCCTCGGGAGCGTCGCCGAGAGGGTCACCCGCCGAGCGCGGATTCCGGTGACTATCGTCAGCTGAGCCGTCCGGACCGGAGGGAGTCTCGTCGTGTCGAGAATCCGCTCGCCCGCGGTGGGACGTGGACGCAGTGAACACCGACAATGCAAAATCGGCGTACACCGTACGGAGAGAGTACGTGACTGTTACTGAATCACCCCCGCTCTCGACGTGTTCCCTCCAGATCGAACGGCGGGGCGGTCGTGGCGAATCGGGGGCACGAGCAATCGAACGGCACCTCCGCGACACACCGGGCGTCCACGACGTCGACGTCTCCTTCCGAACGGGGAGCGTCCGGATCACCTACGACGGGAGCGCCACCTCCGAGGAACTGCTTCGAGAAGCCGTCCGCGACCGTGGTGTCTCGATTCGGGGAGCGTCCGACGCGGCGGCCGACGAGGTGACGTCCCGCTCGGAACTCAGACGAGAGGGGACGTTCGTCGGCCTGACGCTGGTGGGCATGGTGACCGGCTTGGCGACGGGGTGGCTCGACGGACCGCAACTCCTCGGGTGGGCCGGCTACGGCGTCGCGTACGTGTTCGGCGGGTGGTACGGCCTCAAGGGGGCTATCGAGACGCTCCGACACCGCGCGGTCGACATCGACCTGCTGATGATCGTCGCCGCACTCGGCGCGCTCTCCATCGGGGCCCCGTTCGAGGGCGCGATGCTCCTGTTCCTGTTCTCGCTGTCGAACACGCTCCAGCACTACGCCATCGGTCGCTCGCGACGGGCCATCGAGTCCCTCGTCGAGATGCGCCCGGACGAAGCGCAGGTCCTGCGCGACGGCGAGGAAGTCACCGTCCCCATCGACGACGTCGCCGTCGGCGACGTGTTCGTCGTCCGCCCCGGCGACAGAATCCCGCTCGACGGCGTCGTCACGTCCGGCGAGGGGACGGTCGACCAGGCCTCCCTGACCGGCGAGTCCGTCCCCGTGCCGAAGGAACCCGGCGACGAGGTGTTCGGCGGCACGATAAACGAGAGCGGGAGCCTCGAAATCGAGGTCACGCGGCGGGCCCACGAGTCGGCGATCACCCGCCTCATCCACATGGTCGAAGAGGCCCAGAGCGAGAAAGCGCCGACGCAACGCCTCATCGACCGTCTCGAACAGCCGTACGTCCTCGGCGTGTTCGCGCTCACGGTCGCGGCCATCGCAGTTCCGCTCGCCCTCGGGAGCGAGTTCACCGGGACGTTCTACCGGGCGATGACGCTCATGGTCGCCGCCTCGCCGTGTGCGGTCATCATCTCGACGCCCGCGGCGGTCCTCTCGGCGATCGCGTCCGGGGGTAGGCAGGGCGTCCTGTTCAAGGGCGGCGAACACGTCGAGACCGCGGCGCGCATCGACGCCGTCGCCTTCGACAAGACCGGCACGCTCACGCGGGGCGACACGCAGTTGACCGACGTGTTCGTCCGCGAGGGGTCGGGGGACCGGACGCCGAGCGAGGACGAACTGCTCTCCCTCGCGGCCGCGGTGCAGGCCCGCTCGGAACACCACCTCGCTCGGGCGACGGTGGCGGCGGCGGACGCTCGGTCGCTCGACGTCACCGACGCGGAGCGCTTCCAGTCGGTCGCCGGGAAAGGGGTCAACGCGGACGTCGACGGGGAGACCGTCCACATCGGGAACCGCAGTTACTTCGAGACCGTCCTCGGCGACGCGGCAATCGACGGGCTCGAACCCGGCCTCGATCGACTCCGGACGCTGGAGGCGGAGGGGAAGACGGGCGTCCTGGTCGCTCGGGAGCATCACGGCGAGGTCGGCGTGGTCGGGTGGCTCGCCTTCACCGACACCGTTCGGCCAAACGCGGCCGAGATGGTCGAGAAGCTCCGCTCGCTCGGTGTGGAGCACATCGTCATGCTGACGGGCGACAACGAGCGCGTCGCACGGCGAATCGCCGACGAGGTCGGCATCGACGAGGTGCAGGCGGAACTGCTGCCGGAGCAGAAAGTGGCGACCATCGAAGAACTGGTCGAGCGATACGAGAACGTGGCGATGGTCGGCGACGGCGTCAACGACGCGCCCGCACTCGCCACGGCGAGTCTCGGCATCGCGATGGGCGGTGCGGGGACCGACGTCGCTCTCGACACCGCCGACGTGGTGCTGATGGGCGACGACCTCAGCAAGATACCCTACGTTCTGGGTCTCGGCCGCAAGACCCGCCGGACGCTCACCGTCAACCTCGCCATCGCCTTCGGCGCGATTGCGCTCATGGTCGGCACGATTCTCGTCCGAGGCATCCCGCTCCCACTCGCCGTGGTCGGTCACGAGGGCTCGACGGTCCTGGTCTCGCTGAACGGTCTCCGGTTGCTCGGCTTCCGCGGGTGAGCGGTTCGCAGGACGGACACACGTCACGCGAACCGTTCGTCGTCGCCAGTTCGGCCGCGCGTCGCTATCGCGCGCCGCCGGACGGTTTCGACGACGAAGAGACCCCGAAGCGGTGCGTCCGAGACGGCTCCTCGCCCCCGGGCGTCACCGACGCCGGCCGACGAACACCGTCTCCTCGCCGCCGAACGCGGGCGGTATCTCGCGGGAGTGGACGCTGACGACGTCGTACCCAGCGTCGCCGACCGCCGCCGACGTCTCCGCCGGGTGGTAGTCGACGCCGCCGGGGACGGCGTGGTGTTCGACCACCAGCGAACGCGGCGACTGGTCGGAGTCGTCGAGAGCGTCCAGGATGGCCAACTCCGCGCCGTCGACGTCGACGACGAGCACGTCCGGCGAACCGACGTCGTCGAGTGGCACCGCGTCGCCCACGTCGTCGCCGCGGGTGCTGCCCTCCGTCTCGACGACGCTGTGGCGGACGGTCACCCGTTCGCCGACGCCGTTCAGTTCCACCGTCTGCTCGGCCCGTTCGGCCGCCTCGCCGGCCGCCTCGAAGCAGACGACGGACCCCGAGTCGCCCGCTTCCTCGGCCGCGATGACCGACGAGACGCCGAACCCGCCGCCCACGATGACGACGTCGTCGCCGAGCGAGACGGTCTGCCGAAGCGCACCGATGAGGGCCGCCTCGTAGTGGGACTTCGAGTCGGCCAGCGTCGGCCACGGGAACCGGCCGCCCGCGGGCCGCGGGACGCGGACGCCCGCGAACCGGACCGTCGGCCACGGAACGACCTCCTCGATGAGACTCCTCGCCACGTTACTCGACACGGCACTCACCTCGACTGACGGCGACGCGACGTCCACGAGGCGTACGTCCCCCGACTGCCGACTCGTGTCCTCGCCCGATAGACTGGTTGTTCGATGAACTCATATCTTCGTGTCTGACGGAAATTCGTTCGTACGTGTATAATAAGCCTTCCGTCAAATTATCACGTGTGAAAACAGCGGACCGCCGAGCGTCGTGCGAATGCGTCGGTGTGGGGACGTCAGTCCCGCGATTCGGCGTCCAGTTCGAACTCGACGTCGCCGTCGGAGGTGACGGTGACCTGTCCGCCCTCGTAGTCGAATCGTAACTCGAACTCGGCGTTCTCGGCGCGGAGCAGGTTCTCGATGGCCTCGGGGTCCGTCACCCGCGAGAGCGGTTCGAGTTCCGTCGGTCGACACCCGTTCGCTTCGGCGACGCGGGTGACGATCGCGAGCGTCGTTCGGTTCTCGGTCGGTTCCTTCGGTTCGTGCGTCTCTGACGACTTCGTGTGCCTCATCTATCGTTTCCCACCTGCAGTCCCCCGCGCCCGGGTTCGGTTCGAGCCTCCGTGCAGAGACACTCGCGGCGAAAGACTGCCGTACAGATGCAATCCTCTACCGGAGTGAGATAATCTTTTTCGTTGCCGTTCGGGCCTGACACCTCGAAATCAAGAGTTGCGCGAAGCTTCGACTGGCGGCGTGGTCCGGCTACCACCGAGCGCGCCCCTCAGTCGTCGGCGACTTCGGCGTGGACGTGGTCGAACTCGACGTCGGTGCCGTCCTCGCGGCAGACTTCGAGGGCGTGTTTGGCGGCGAACCCGGCCTCGTGGGCGTTCCGGCCGGTGCCGACGCCCACCTTGAGTTCGACGCCGGCTTCGGCCTCGACGTGGCGTATGGCGTCCCGGTACTCCGCCTCCGTCGTGTCCGGGCAGACGGAGATGATGTTGTCGCCGCCGACGAAGAACGAGAGCGAGTCGTACTCCTCGCGGAGGTAGCGCATCAGCGTGGCGTACCCCTGCTCTATCTGGATGAACGAGTCGAACTCGTTGAGGCGGTCGGTGTATTTGCCCGTCGCGTCGTTCACGTCGAAGTGGGCTATCTGCACGTCGCTGTCGGTTCGGTCGGACTCGGGGAGGGCGTCGCCCGACAGCACTTCGCGGCGTTCACCGTCCTGTGCGCTTCCGGCGTGTTGGAGACCCGCCGTCCCCGCTTCGAGCGCTTCGATGGGCGAAGCGTCGACGCCGATACCGAGGCTAATCGTCACCGGATACCGGTTCGCGATAGACTCCTGCAGCAGTTCGTGGTCGGCGTCGTCGAGGCCGTTCGTGACGGCCACCATGTTGTCGAAGCGGGTGAAGAACGCGTACCCGTCGCGACTCCCGACGAACTGTGCGATGTCGGCGAACAGTCGGGACTGGAGCGTCTGGAGGTCCATCTCTCGGCGCGGCTCCGGCGTCACCGTCCACGGACCGTAGTTGTCTATCTGAACGAGCGAGAGCTGCGTGTTCGTCACGAGCGACAAGAAGGGGTTCGAGCATATCGTTTCTTTGGTTCCGCGCGTGAGCGCCGCTATCCGTAGGGTATTCAACCGGCCGTCGCCGGCCGCCCGTCGCGCACGGCTAGTCCAGATACCGCCGTCTGACGACCCGTTCGTGGAGGATGTCCAGCGTCAACCACGCCACCACCCACGCCACGACGCCGACGAAGACGATGAGCGTCGTCGACAGCAGCGGGACCACGTTCGCGACGTCGACGAGCGCCGAGTACGCGAGGAACACGGAGACCATCGTGATAGCGAGTCCCACCGCGCCGAGCGCGTAGTGGTTCCGTACCGCGTGCGGGTACTCACCGGCCGATTCCTCATCGCCCGTACTCACGACGAAGACGTTCATACCTATTATTTGGCATACATACACATAGAGCTATCTCCGGTTCTCGGCGGCGGAGAGACTCGCCGCTCCCAATCGCTTAACGGTCGGAGCGCCCCTAGGGAGACCGATGAACTACCGAGGCGTCGTCCTCGACGTGGACGGGACCGTAGTGCGCGGCGACGAACCGATACCGGGGGCGGCAGCCGGTCTGGACGCCATCGACGCGGCCGGCGTCGACCGCGTGTTCGTGTCGAACAATCCCACCAAGCGACCCGCGGCGTACGTCGACCGGTTCGCTCGCGCCGGGTTCGAGGTGGCCGCGTCGGAGGTGATAACCGCGGGGACGGTCACCACGCGCTACCTGCGCGAGGAACGCCCGGACGACGACCTGTTCGTCGTCGGCGAGTCCGGACTGGTCGAGATACTCACCGAAGCCGGACTCTCGGTCGTCGGCGTCGACGACGACCCGGACGCACTCGTCGCGAGCGTGGACGAGGCGTTCGACTACCGCACGCTCTGCGAGGCGCTCTGGACGCTCTCGGACGACGACGTGGCGTTCGTCGGCACCGACCCGGACGTCGTCATCCCCGCCGTCGGCCGCGACGTGCCCGGGTCCGGAGCCATCATCAACGCCATCGCCGGGGTCGCCGAACGCGACCCGGAGGTCGTGTTGGGCAAACCCTCCGACACGGCCCGCGAGATGGTCCTCGAACACCTCGGCGTGCCGCCGGAGTCGATTCTCGTCGTCGGCGACAGACTCGACACCGACATCGCACTCGGGGAACGGGCGGGCATGACGACGGCACTCGTCAAGACGGGCGTCACCGACGACGAGACGCTGGCCGCGTCGTCCATCACGCCCGACCACGTCCTCGATTCGCTCGGCGACGTCGGGCGGTTGCTGTCGGACTGACCCGCGTAACTGGACGAATCGTTAAGGGTTCTGCGGACGCAGCTCTCGGTGGGTGACACCAATGGGCAAGAAGCTACTGATGCTGGTCGGCGACTTCGGCGAAGACTACGAGACGATGGTGCCGTTTCAGGCGCTCCAGATGGTCGGCCACGAGGTGGACGCCGTCTGTCCGGAGAAGTCCGCGGGCGAGACGGTGAAGACGGCCATCCACGACTTCCGCGGCGACCAGACGTATCTGGAGGAACGCGGGCACGACTTCGAGGTGACCGCGACGTTCGACGAGGTGGACCCGGCCGAGTACGACGGCCTCGTCGTCCCCGGCGGACGCGCGCCGGAGTACCTCCGGACGTACGAGGAGGTACTCGACGTGGTCCGGCACTTCTTCGAGGCGGAGAAGCCGGTGGCGACGCTCTGTCACGGCCCGCAGATTCTGGCCGCGGCGGGCGTCCTCGACGGCTACGAGATGACCTCTTACCCGGCCGTCCGCCCGGAGGTGGAGGCGGCGGGCTGTTCGTGGGTGGACGAGGTGACCGTCGACGACAACCTCGTCACCGCGCAGGCGTGGCCGGACCACGCCGAGTGGCTGGCGGAGTTCCTGAAACTCCTCGGAACGGAGGTTTCGGAGGCCGAACCCGCCGCAGCGGACGACTGAGGCGTTACCTCGCCTCCGAGTCGTATCTTCTCGTGGACGAGAATGTCTGACAAAGCTTTATACGTGGGTGTGCGGTACTGAGTAGCATGGAAGGTCAGCCGAATAGCCCGTACGTCTTCGACGGAGACGCCGAAGAACTGCGTGGATGGTACGTCTCACGGGACGAAGTGGAAGAAACGGACAGTTACGACCCCGAAGAACGCGAAGTCGTCATCGTGGAGGGGCAAGCCATGAGTTACCGGGCGTACCACAGACGCTGACACTCCTGTCCCGGACCGGCCGGGACCTCTCCAGTTCGGAACGCCGTCGCTCGGCGAGCGACGAGTAAAGAAAGAACGGGGGTGAACGCTGCGGAGTCGGACGTCAGAACGCGCCGCCGTGGACTTCGATTTCGGCGTAGAGCCCCTCGCGGAGCGCAGAGTGGACGTGGCAGATGTCCTTCGCGCGCGTGACGATTTCGTCGAACTCGTCGTCGTCGAGGTCCGCTTCCACGTGGATGGCGAAGCGAATCCCCGTCAGGTCGTCGTCGTCGTCCAGGTCGGCGTCGGCGTCGATCTGAATCTTGCCCAGGTCGTCGTGACCGCGCTGCTGGCCGCCGACGCGGAAGGCCGGCAGGAAGCACGACGCGTAGTCCGCGACGAGGACGGCGTTCGGGTTCGGTCCCTGCTCGTCGGTGGCGTCGATGGTGAGTTCGAAGTCGCCGACCTGACTCGTGGAGGCGAAGCCCTCTTCGCTAACGGTGGAAGTTTCGATGTCGCTCATGCGTCCGATAAGTGGACCGCCGGCGTCCTAAAAGTTGCTCACTCAGCAAAAGCCGAACGAGCCCGCCGCCCGGTCCGCACCGGAATCAGTTCTGAGAATCAGATAGCCTAGATATATGTATCTATAATATAAACTCACGATGACTATAATGAACGGGAAAGGAGACAGAGGAACCGTGTTCGGCGGCGCCGGCACCGTAATCGCCGTCGTCGTCGTTCTCGGCATCGGGGGGAGTATCACATCTGCGACCGCCCTCGGCTGCTCTGCCGCTGCGGTCGACTGCCGGCCGACCGACGCGGTTGCGGCAGTCGACTCGGTGGTCGAGACGACGACGCTCGGGGCGACGGGTATCGTCGGAGTGCCACCGGGCGACCGCGGCGGCCCGAACGGGAGCGGGAACGGAGCGCCGGCCGAAAAGGGCCACTCGAACGGGAACGGTGGCGAGGCTTCCGTAGGCGAGGGTGACTCCGACGGCGACAAAAACGGAGCGGAGGCGTCGCCGAACCGGGGCGGAGAGGGAGGCTCGTCCGCGGGGGCCGACTCGTCGGAGGACGGCGGGACCGAGGCGAACGACGGAAGCGATGCGTCGGCCGGAAACGACGGTTCGAAGGGCGCTTCCGACGGAGCGGCGACGAAGGGAGGGGGCGCAGACGCCCCCGGTGCATCCGGTGACGGCGATGCGCCCGGAAAGAGTGACGATGCGCCCGGCCAATCGTTGGAGAATCGTACGGCCGACGAGCGTCGCGGCCCCCCCGAGACGGTGCCCGCCGCGGTGAACGTCTCGGCCCGCGGGCAGAACGGACGCTCCGGGACGGTCGTGAACGCGTCCGTCGGCGACGTGCGCGCGAACGAGCGTGCGAGGGTCGAACTGGACGTCCCCGGGCGCGGCCCGAACCGGACGAATGCGTCTGGGGCGACCGTCGGCGGTCCGAACGCGACTCTACCCACGAACGCGTCCGACGTGGCCGTCACGGCGATGGAACTGACGCCGACGCGGAACGGGTCGTTCACGATGAACGTCACGACGGCGGACCGTATCGACGGGTCGCCGGCGTTCGAGAGCGACGACGGCACCGAGGCGATGACGCACATCCGCGTGAACCACTCCATCTCGAACGACGAACTGAACGGCACCGTCGATATCGACTTCCGCGTCTCGAAGGAGCGACTCGAAAACGAGAGCGTCGACCCCGAAGACGTGTCGCTCTACCGCTACGAGAACGGCTCGTGGACAGAACTCGCGACCGCGGTGGTGAACGAGACGGGTGATGCCGTCAGCTTCCGCGCCGAGTCGCCCGGCCTCTCGGAGTTCGCCGCCGGGGCCAAGCGCGCCCGCTTCTCGCTCGAGACGGTCGAGGTGGCCGTCGAAGAGATAGTCGTCGGCGACGACCTGAAGGTCCACGTCGGGATAGCGAACGACGGCGGCGCAGACGGAGAGTTCGCCGCCCAACTCCTCCTCGACGGCGACGTCGTGGAAGAGCGGTCGCTAACTATCGCCGCCGGCGGGGAACGACAGACGCTGTTCGACCACCGCGTGAACGACTCCGGCGAGTACGAAGTGCGTGTGAACGACGCCGTCGCGGGCAGTGTCGTCGTCCAGCAGTCCGTCGACGAGGAGTCGACGACGACGGCCGGCGAGACGGATGCGACGGCGACGGAAGCGGCCGAGTCGGCGAAAGCGACGACCGCGGAGCCGTCGACGACCGTCTCCGGGACCGAAGTACCCGAACCCATCTTCCACCCGACGGCGCTCGTCTTCGTCGTCGTCGCCGCCCTCGTCGCGCGGGTTCGAGGCCGTCGCTGAGGGCGACGGACGCCCTCGGTTCAGCGTACCAGGGTTCGGTTCCTCTCCGCTCCGTCTTCTCTTCCGCCTCTCGACGCGCCGAGACCAGTCGGCGTCAGGGCGGCAGGTCTGCCGGCGACGCGTCGACGCTCAGCGCAGACAGTGCGTACCGTACAGATTCGAGGGAACGCCATCGTGTAGTGCCGGCGAGGCGGGACGCGAAGTCAGTTCGAGAGGTCCCGTCGGTCTGGGGTCGTTACGGGGGGTCAGGTCGTCACGGGGGCGAAGTCGGAGCGTCACGCTCGGCGAGAGGGAGGCGGAGGGTGACGACGCTCCCGCGCGGGTCGTTCTCCTCGAATTCGACGCTCCCATCGGAGCGACCGACGAGCCAGGTCACCACCCACAAGCCGATACCGCTCCCGTGGTGGAGGGCCGTCTCCTCGCCCTCCGAGAGGACGGACCGCTCGTAGTCGGGGATGCCGGGGCCGTCGTCGGCGACGACGACGGCCGCCTGGTCGCCGTCTACCTCCACGCGGACGCGGACGGTCGCGTCGTCGTCGTGGTGCTCGCAGGCGTTCTCCACGAGGTTACGGACCGCCTCGGCCACGTTCGGGACCGCCCGAACGGCGAGCGAGTCGGGCGCGGTCATCGAGACGTCGGCGTCGGCGAACTCCTCGTCGACCGACGCGACCACCGGTTCGACGCCCGCCACCACGTCGAACGTCTCCGGGTCCGCCACGTCGAGTCGCTGGTCGAGCCACCTCGCCTTCTCGCTGGTGGCGACGAGTCGCTCCCCTCGGTCGAGAATTGTCTCGGCCGCTCGCACCGCCTCGGGTTCGTCTGCTCGCTCGACGAGGAGTTCGGCGTAGCCGAGGACGACGTTCATCTCGTTCCTGAGGTTGTGCCTGAGGACGCGGTTCAGGACACCGAGTCGCTGTTCGCGCTCTCTGATGGCCGCCTCGCGTTCGTCCAGCCCGGCCGCGAGGACGTTGAACCCCTCGCTTATCTGTCGCCACTCGTCGGCCGATCCGAGGTCCAGCGAGTACTCGTACTCCCCCTCGCGGAGCGCGGCGAAGCCGTCGAGGAGGCGTCGCGTCTGCCTGAGGCTCGTCCGGTGTTCGACCACCCACAGCGACCCGACCAGCAACAGTACAACCACCAGTCCGACCCCTTGCACGAGTCCGAGCGTCCGGATGCGAGCGTCGAGGGGGGCGCGGTCCCGTTCGACGGTGACCGTCCACCCGTACGGCCCCGCGGTGGCCCGACCGGTCGTCGCGCGCGCCAACGGCTCTCGGCTCTCGTACAGCAGTTCGTCGCCCGCGCCGACGGTGACGCGCTGGTCGTCTCGCGCCAGCGGTGCGACCGGACTGAGGAAGGTTTCCGAGGAGACGTATATCGACGCCGCGAGGACGCCGACGACGGTCCCGTTCTCCATAATCGGCGCGCTGACGACGACGAGGTACTGGTCGCGTGACGGGACATACTGAGGGTCCGAGACGCTCGCTCCCCGGTAGCGCGCGTCCCTGAAGTACGCCTCGTCGCTCACGTCAGAACCGACGGTGCTCTGCCGGACCTCCTCGTCTATCTGGCCGTCGAAGGCGGCGACGGTGCCGTTCGCGCGAATCACCTGCGCGGCGAAGAAGCGGCTGTTGTCCACGACGCCGTCTATCACCACACCGGCGTTCGAGAAGTCGGTGACGCCCGGTTTCGAGGCGACGTAGCCGACGTAGTCGGCGCGTTCGTCCAAGGTCGCCTCTATCTGCGCCGCCGCGAGCGCGGCCGACTCGTCGACGGCGTCCTCGCTCCGCGCGAGTTCCTCCTGCTTGTAGAGTTCGAGGCCGCCGTAGGTGGCCGAACTGAGCAGTATCGTGACCGCGATCAGCACGACTGCGAGCTTCGTCTGCAGTTTCATCTGGCCTCGACCGTGTTCTCGGGAAGAGTCACGAGCGAGCGATATATATTCGTCGGAATATCGTAATGTATGATTATCTGGTATTTATCTCTCGCCGGCGAGAACGGTCGGTCGAAAATGGGGGTGGGCGAAGGCGTCGGCCGCGCTTACTCCAGCGTGAACGACTCGTCGCCGTCGAGGACGTGCACCTCGGTGTCGGACCCGGTGGCTTTCACTTCGCGCTCGAAGTCCTCCACGTCGATTTCGACGGGCGGGAACGTGTCGTAGTGCATCGGGAACGCGTGGTCGACGTCCAACCAGTCGACGGCGAGGGCCGCCTGGACCGGTCCCATCGTGAAGTGGTCGCCGCACGGCAGGGCGGCCGCGTCGGGTTCGAGGTAGGGGCCGATGACGTCTTTCATCTCGGACATCAGGCCCGTGTCACCCGCGTGGTAGAACGTCGTCGCGTCCGCGTCGGACTCCTGTGTCGGCATCTTGTCGCTGATGACGAAGCCGACGGGGACGCCGAGACTCGTCTCGTACCCCGTGTTGAGGCCGTTCGTGTGGTCCGCGCGGTGCATCGTCACGAACGCGTCGCCGCACTCGACGGTGCCGCCCATGTTCATGCCGATGCTGTCGGTGAAGCCGACTTCCTCCTCCATGTACTCCGTCATCTCCGGGACGCCGACCACCGTCGCGTCGGTGAACGCGCCGGCGTCGGAGATGTGGTCCGCGTGGCCGTGCGTGAGGAGGAGGTAGTCGGGGTCCTCCACGTCCGACGGCGACAGGTCCGTGAACGGGTTGTCGAAGAACGGGTCGATGAGGAACGTCGTTCCGTCGACGTCCACGTGCCAGGTCGAGTGACCGTGCCAGGTGAGTTCCATCGTCATAGCCGGTCGACAGTACTCGCGTCAGTCGCTTAAATCCAACAGGCCGCGGTCGGGTCGGCCACCTGTCTCACGCGGAGACAGTCGCCGGCAGCCGACACTCACACCGGCCGCGAACGGTTTTCTTTGTCTGACACGTTCACCCGTGGGTATGGAGTACGACATCGCCTCCAGACCGTCGTTCGCACTCGTGACCGTCTCGCTCGACGCGGGGGAGTCGATACGGGCGGAGTCGGGCGCGATGGTGAGTCACGACACCACTATCGAGATGGAGACGAACGCGACGGGCGGGTTCCTGAAGTCCATCAGGCGGGCGTTCGGCGGCGAGAGCTTCTTCCAGAACACGTTCACCGCCGCCTCGGCGGGCGACGTGCAGTTCGCGCCGCCGCTTCCGGGCGACGTCTCGCACGTGGAGTTGACCGACGAGACGATGTACGTCCAGTCGGGGTCGTACCTCGCGGGCGACGCCGGACTGGACGTGGACACCGAGTTCGGCGGCGCGCGGACGTTCTTCGGCGGCGAGGGACTGTTCCTGCTGAAGGTGACCGGGAGCGGACCGCTGTTCCTGTCGAGTTACGGCGCCATCGAGGAGATTGCGCTCGACGACCGCGACTCGTTCGTCGTGGACACGGGGCACGTCGTCGCCTTCGAGGACACCGCCGAGTTCACCGTCCGGCGCGTCGGCGGACTCCGGTCGACGCTCGCCAGCGGCGAGGGCCTCGTCTGCGAGTTCAGTGGGTCCGGTACGCTGTGGGTGCAGTCGCGGAGCCCCGACGCCTTCCTCGCGTGGCTCATCCCCAAGCTTCCGAGTCGACCCGCGACGAACACGCAGTAGCGGGCGAGCGACGTTCGACGGGCGTTTTCCGCGAAGGAAAGAACGAAACCGTCACGGGGTGAGGGCTCAGCCATGCACCGCGTTCGCTTTCGCGACCCCGCAGGCTCCGTCCGCAACGGCCAGTGGCACGACGACCACGTCTCTTTCGCCGGCGAGACGTACTCGCTCGACGAGGTGGACGTGCTCCCGCCCTGCGAACCGACGAAGATAGTCTGCATCGGACGCAACTACGCCGAGCACGCCGACGAGATGGACAACGAGGTGCCGGACCGACCGCTCCTGTTCCTCAAGCCGCCGAACGCCCTCGCCGGTCACGGTGACACCGTCCCCCTGCCGGCGGGGAAAGAGCGCGTCGACTGGGAGGCCGAAATCGCCGTCGTCGTGGGCAAGCAGGCGCGAAACGTCGCCGCCGAGGACGCGATGGACTACGTGGCCGGCTTCACCTGCATGAACGACGTGTCGAACCGCGACGACCAGGACAGAGAGCAGAACTGGGTGCGCGGGAAGGCGTTCGACAACGCCGCCCCCCTCGGTCCGGTCCTCGCGACGCCCGACGAGGTGCCCGAGGACGCCAGCGTCGAACTCCGCGTGAACGGCGAGACGAAGCAGTCCTCCTCGCGCGACTACATGATGTTCTCCGTCGCGGACCTCGTCGAGGAGATAACGACGTACATGACGCTCGAACCGGGCGACGTCATCTCGACGGGGACGCCCGCGGGCGTCGGCGCACTCTCGGACGGCGACCGGGTCGAAGTCGAAGTCGGGGGCGTCGGCGTCCTCGAACACGACGTTCGCGCCGCCGAGTGACGCGCGCGGCCCCCGGTCGACGGCCACTGTCTCCGTCCGTTGTCGCGTCGGTCACGTCACAGAACTCATACTCGCCGGAGACGACGTGTCGCGCATGCGCTTCACTCGATACGACTACGCGGGCGTCGCCCTCCTCGCCCTCGTCGCCGTCGTCGGCGTCGCCCTCCTGCCGACACTCCCCGACCGGTTCGCCGTCCACTTCGGCACCGCCGGCCCGGACTCGTTCGTCGCCCCCCTCGTCGGCGTCCTCCTCCTCCCCGCTATCGGCGTCGGGACGGTGGCGTTCCTCCGTCTCGTCCCCGAGCGAACGGGCACCGACGACGTTCCCGCGTCGTACGGTCTGCTCCTGTCCGCCTTCCTCGCGTACGTGCAGGGCGTCGTCCTCGCGTGGAACCTCGGCTACGGCGTGGACGTGACCACCGCCGTCCTCCCGGTGGCCGCCGTCTTCGTCGTCGTCAGTCTCGCCGTGAACTACCGGTGACGCGGAAAGGCAACTCATAAGTTTAGGTTAACCTAATTCGCGTTCGTGAAACTGACGCGGCGCGACGCGATGGCCGCTCTCGCCGCCGTCGGCGCCGTCGGCGCGGGGTCGGTGGCGGCGCGGTACGACCCGCCGCGCGCCGACGACGGCGGGGAGAACGGGGGCGACGGGGACGCAGAGCCGTCGGTGTCGGCAGACCTCCTCGACGTGATGGACGCCGCGGCGGCGGTGGTCTACCCCTCGAACGTGACGGGTCGGCGCGCGTTCGTCGAACGCTACGTCGTCGGCCGAACCGACGGGCGGGAGTCGTACCGCCGCGGACTGGAGGCGACGGCGGCGGAACTCGACGCCATCGCCCGCGACTGGCGGGACGCGGGGTTCGCCGACCTGTCGCCCGACGCTCGGGACGGGGTGCTCCGGGGCCTCGGCGTGGCGACGGCCGACCCCGAATCCGACGGCACCGTCTCAGAGCGAATCCGTCTCTACGTCGTCAACGACCTGCTGTTCGCGTTCTACTCCTCGCCGACCGGCGGCCGACTCGTCGGCATCGAGAACCCCATCGGCCACCCCGGCGGCACCGAGAGCTATCGGCGCGCGTCGATGCCCGACCCGCCAGACGGCGGGGTCGAATCCGGCGACGCGGGGGGCGACGATGGCTGAGACGCCGGCCGACGGCGGCGTCGGAGACGGGCGGGACCGGACGCCCTCGCCTCGCGCAGACGTCTGCGTCGTCGGGTCCGGTCCGGCGGGCGCACTCGTCGCGCACCGCCTCGCGGAGGCGGGCGCCGACGTGGTGGTTCTGGAGGCCGGTCCGCGGTTCGACTTCTCCCGGCGGACCGAGCAGATGGAGGCGTTCCTCCGACCGGGGATGGGCGACCCGTGGGAGATGGGCGGCCCGCGCGACGCCTACACGACCGAGGGGCGACACTACCCGCTGAACGCCGCGCGGGTGAAGGGCGTCGGCGGCACCACCCTCCACTGGCAGGGGATGGTGATGCGCCTGCACGAACGCGACTTCGAGATGCGGAGTCGCCACGGCGTCGGCGCGGACTGGCCCCTCTCGTACGACGACCTGAAGCCCCACTACCGGGAGGCGGAGGCGGCGTTCGGCGTCGCCGGGGCCCTCGACAACCCCTACGCGCCGCCGCGGAACGACCCGTTCCCCCTGCCCGCGTTCCCGCCGTCGCACTCCGACTCCATCTTCGCCGAGGCGTGCGAACGGCTCGGCATCGACATGCACTCGGTGCCGAACGCGCGCAACTCCGAACCGTTCGACGGGCGCGCGGCCTGTCAGGGGTTCGGCACCTGCAAACCGGTCTGCCCCTCCGGCGCGAAGTACACCGCCGAGTCGCACGTCCGGAAGGCCGAGGAAGCGGGCGCACGCGTGATAGACCGCGCGCCGGTCCAGCGACTCGAACACGGCGACGACGGCGAGACGGTCGAACGCGCCGTCTACGCCACGCCGGACGGCACCGAACGCGAACAGGCGGCCCGCCGGTTCGTCGTCGCCTGCGGCGGCGTCGAGAACGCCCGCCTCCTCCTCCTCTCGAAGTCGGAGGCGCACCCCGACGGCCTCGCCAACGCCAGCGGTGCCGTCGGGCGGTACTTCATGGACCACCTGTTCGCGGGCGTCGGCGGCCGCGTCGACGAGGCGACCAGACAGAACCACGTCGGCTTCAACACCAGCGAGTGCCACCAGTTCTACGACGACGCGGACCCGGTGAACGGGATGAAACTGGAGTTCCTGAACTACGCCGGACCGTCGCCCGTCGTCGAGGCGATGAACGCCGAGACGTGGGGCGACGAACTCCTCGGGGACCTGCGCGAGTCGTACGGCACGCACCTCGCGATGGGGGCGTTGGTCGAGCAACTGCCGCGCGCGGAGAACCGAATCACGCTCGACCCCTCCCGGACCGACGACCACGGCAACCCGGTCCCGCACGTGGAGTGGTCGCTCGACGCGGAGACGCGCCGGGCGCTCCGCCGCGCGAACGAGATTCAGCGGCGCGTGTTCGAGGTACTCGGGGCGTCGGTGGACTGGGTGGTCGGCCCCGAGCACACCGGCCCGGCGTTCCACCAGATGGGGACGACGCGGATGGGCGAGGACCCCGATTCGAGCGTCGTCGACGCGGAGATGCGCGCGCACGACCTGTCGAACTGCTGGGTCGTCGGGTCCAGCGTCTTCCCGACGGGTGGGGCGATGAACCCGACGCTCACCATCGCCGCCCTCGCCCTGCGCGCGGCGGCCGCCGTCGAGTCCTCGTTGTAACTGTCGACAGTTACTTCTCACTGAAAACGTAACCGCACCTATTTCAGCCGCGCGGCCGAACCGGCGACACATGAGACGGCGAGGCTACCTCCGTGCGGTCGGCGTCGCTGGCGTCGCGGCCGCCGCCGGATGCACGGGCGACGCCGCCGAAGCGGCTAATCGGACGAGCGACGCCGAGACGGACGCGGAGACGCGGACGGCGGCGGACGGGTCGGGTCTCGACGCGACGCTCACGCTCGCCACGGCCACGACGGCGTACGACACCGGCCTGCTGGACGCCCTCCACGCGGCGTTCGCCGACCGGTTCGGCGTCCGCGTCAAGACGCTCTCGCAGGGGACGGGCGCGGCCCTGCGGACGGCGCGGGACGGCGACGCGGACGTCGTCGTCGCCCACGCCCGGTCGGCCGAGGACGAGTTCATCCGCGCGGGCCACGGCGTGAACCGCCGCGCCCTGATGCACAACGACTTCCTCGTCGTCGGCCCCGGCGACGACCCGGCGGACATCGCGGACCTCGCGGACCCCGTGGCGGCGTTCGAGCGAATCGCCGCGGCCGACGCCCTCTTTCTCTCCCGCGGCGACGACTCGGGGACCCACGCCCGAGAGCGGACGCTGTGGTCCCGCGCGGACGCCTCGCCCGGCGGACGCTGGTATCAGGCCACCGGCGACGGGATGGGCGACACGCTCAGGCAGTCGAGTCGCCGCGGCGCGTACACGCTGGTCGACAGGGGAACCTACCGCGTGTTCGCCGCGGACTCCGACCTCGCCGTGTTCGTCGAGGGCCCCCTCGGCGGCGGGCCTGACCTCCTTCTGAACGAGTACGGCGTCGTCCCGGTGAACCCGGCCAGACACGACGTGGCGTACGAACTCGCCATGCTCTACGTCGGCTTTCTCACCGGTCGGGGCGGGCAGTCCCTGATTCGGGAGTTCCGCGCCGCGGGCGAACGCGCGTTCGTCCCCGACGCCCTCTCGCCGGACCCGCAGTTCGGCCAGTACGTGCCGGAGTCGGCGTCCGACGGGTAGGCGGCCGCCGCGGCCGTCGGCCGGTGTGAGCACCCTTAAGAAGCGCGGGCGGTATCCTTCGACCATGCAACCGAGGGACCTCTCCGCGCACGAGGCGTACGTACCCGGGCGCGGGGCCGAGGAGGTGGCCCGCGAACTCGGGATGGACCCCGAGGAGTTGACGAAACTGTCCTCGAACGAGAACCCCCACGGACCGAGTCCCGACGCCGTGGCGGCCATCGAGGACGCCGCGCCGGAGGTGCACGTCTACCCGAAGACGTCGCACGCGGACCTCACCGACGCGCTGGCGGAGCGATGGGACGTCACCGCCGAACAGGTGTGGGTGAGCGCCGGCGCCGACGGCGCACTCGACTACCTCTCGCGCGCCGTCCTCGAACCTGGCGACCGGGTGCTGACGCCCGACCCGGGCTTCTCCTACTACCCGATGTCGGCGCGGTACCACCACGGCGAGGTGGCCGAGTACCGCCTCTCGAAGGCCGACGACTTCGCGCAGACGCCCGAGACGGTGCTGGAGGCCTACGACGGCGAGCGAATCGTCTACGTCACGACGCCGCACAACCCCGCGGGCACGGAGATGCGCCGCGAAGACGTGGTGGAACTGCTCGAATCCGTCGACGAGGACACCCTCGTCGTCGTCGACGAGGCGTACGGCGAGTACAGCGAGCGTCCGTCCGCCGTCGAACTCCTCGACGACCACGACAACCTCGCGGTCACCCGCACGTTCTCGAAGGCGTTCGGGCTGGCCGGCCTGCGAATCGGCTACGCCGTCGTCCCCGAGGCGTGGGCCGACGCCTACGCCCGCGTCAACACGCCGTTCGCGGCGAGCGAGGTGGCCTGTCGCGCCGCCCTCGCCGCTCTGGACGACGAGGCGTACGTCGAGACGTCGGTGGAGACGGCCCGGTGGGCCCGTCGGTACTACCACGACGAACTCGACGCGCCGACGTGGCCCTCCGGCGGCAACTTCGTCCTCGCGGAGGTGGGCGACGCGACGGCCGTCGCCGAGGCGGCCAAGCGCCGCGGCATCATCGTCCGCGACACGAGCAGTTTCGGCCTGCCCGAGTGCGTCCGCGTCTCCTGCGGCACGCGCGAGGAGACGAAACGCGCCGTCGAGGTGCTGAACGACGTGCTCGCCGAAGTGGAGGCGACGAACCCGTGACCCGACGCGTCGTCCTCACCGGCACGCCCGGCACCGGCAAGACCACCGTCTCGGACCTCGTGGCCGAGCGAACCGGTCTCGACGCCATCCACCTGAACGACGCCGTCGCCGACGAGAAACTCTACACCGAACGCGACGTGGACCGCGATTCGCTCGTCGTCGACGTGGACGCCGCGAACGAGTGGTTGGGCGACTGGGAGGGCGTCCTCGACTCGCATCTGGCCCACCTGTTCGACGCCGACGTGGCCGTGGTCCTCCGGTGTCACCCCGAGCAACTGGCGACGCGCCTCCGCGAACGCGGCGAGGAGGAGGCCAAGATAGCCGAGAACGCCGAGAGCGAGGCCCTCGACGTGATTCTCGCAGAGACGGTCGAGCGATTCGGCGAGGACGCGGTGTACGAGATAGACACGACGGACCGCACGCCCGAGGCGGTGGCCGAGGACGTGATAGCGGCCGTCGAGGGCGAGATGGACCCCCGCGCGGGGACCGTGAACTTCATCGACTACCTATGAGGGTGCCATGACGCTCGACCAGTACCGCTCGGTCGCCAACCGCCTCCTGGAACCGTTCGTCGGCGCCGCGGACCGCCTCGGTCTGTCGCCGGACGGGGTGAGCGTCGTCGCCTTCGGCTTCGCCGTCGCCGCCGGCGTCGCGTTCTACCTCGGCGACCCCCTCTGGTACGCCCTCGGCGGCCTGTTCGTCTTCCTGAACGGCTGGTTGGACCTCGTCGACGGCGCCCTCGCGCGGGCACAGGGCATCGCCTCGGAGGGCGGCGACCTGTTGGACCACGTGCTCGACCGGTACGCCGACATCGCCATGCTCGTCGGCCTCGCCGCCGGCATCGACTCGTACGCGCTGGGTCTCGCCGCCGTCACGGGCGTCCTCATGACTTCCTACCTCGGGACGCAGATTCAGGCCGTGGGGCTGGGACGCGCCTACGGCGGACTCGTCGGCCGCGCGGACCGCCTCGCCCTCATCGGCGTCGCCGCGTTCGTCGCCGCCGTCGTCCCCGGCCCGGTGTTCGGCCTCCGGGTGGTCGGGTGGCTGTTGGCGTTCTTCGCGGTCATCGGCCACTTCACCGCGCTCCAGCGCTTCTGGGGCGCGTGGTCCGACCTCGACTGATTCGACGGCGCTGGACGGGTCTCGCCGGCCTGCCCGCGTCGTGCCTTTTATATCGCCCCTCCGACTACGGTCTGGTATGCCCCAGTGCGAAATGTGCGGCAAGGAACGACCGTCGCTGACGACGGTCAAAGTCGAAGGGGCCGAACTCGAACTCTGCGACGACTGCAAAGAGTTCGGCACCGAAGTCCGCACCGAGTCGAGTTCCTCCTCGAGCACGAAATACTCGACGTCGAGTTCGTCGGGGTCGTCCTCCTCGTCGGGTTCGTCGGGTTCGTCGAGTTCCAGTTCGGGCGGTGGGTCGAGCCGTCGTCGCCGCGACATGTTCGACGACATGGACGAGATAGCGGCCGACTACGACGACCAGATTCGCTCGGCCCGCGAGAGTCGCGGGATGAGCCAAGAGGACCTCGCGGACTCGCTGAACGAGAAGGCGAGCCTCATCCGCAAACTCGAACGCGGCGACATCCTCCCGCCGGACAACGTGCGGACGAAGCTCGAACGGAAACTCGACATCTCGCTCGTCGAGGGCGACGACGACGAGGAGAGCGAGTGGTCCGGCGGGTCCTCGACGACGACGACGCTCGGCGACGTGGTCAAGCGGAAGGACTGACGCCGCCACCCCGTTCTGCAGCCGATTTTTGGCTCGCGGTCACTCTCGCGAGATGAATCGCGCCCGGACGCCGACCGGGAGGTCCGTCACGACGCCGACTGTGACCGGCACGCCGTCCAGACGGTCCGCGGCGTCCGGTCTGTCGAGGGCCTCCGCGCTCGCCTCGTCGCCGGGGCTGACCAGACGGAACGGTGCGGGGTCGTCCCTGTCGCCCGTCACGTCCGGTCGGTGTCGGAGGTACCCCTCGTCGGTTCGAAGGTAGAGGACGTCGGGCGTCGCTTCGAGCGCTGACAGCCACTCGTTCGGCGAGACCGTCTCGACGTCCCGCCAGCCCGCGACCACCTCCACGATGGGCTGAAGCGCGCCGACGCGGGAACTGTCCGGGCCGTCTCCGAGGTGTCGTTGCAACGTCTCGGCGACCGCTGCGGGGTCGCCGTCCACCGGCGCCGATTCGTCCGGGTCGTCCATGTCGGAGTGCTGTCGCTCGGCCCCCAAAAACGAGGGGGATGACCAAGCTATTTTGCTCAGTACCGAGTACCTTCTCTCGTGTTCATCCTCGTCAACCTCAAGGCGTACCCGTGCGACCCCATCGAAGTATCGACCGCCGCCCGCGACGTGGCCGAGGAGTCGGGCGTCCGAATCGCCGTCTCGCCGCAGGCGGCCGACCTGCGACGCGTCGCCGACACCGGCGTCGAGACGTGGGCGCAGCACGTGGACCCGAACGACTACGGCAGTCACACCGGCAGCACCCTCGCAGAGGCCGTCGCCGAGGCGGGCGCGGCGGGCACCCTGATAAATCACTCCGAGAAGCGCCTGAAACTCGCCGACGTCGACGGCTCCGTCCGGGCGGCCGAACGCGCCGGACTTGAGACGTGCGTCTGCGCGAACAACCCCGCGCAGGTCGGCGCCGCGGCGGCCCTCGGCCCCGACTCGGTGGCCGTCGAACCGCCGGAACTCATCGGCGGCGACGACTCCGTCGCGACGGCCGACCCCGACATCGTGCGCGACGCCGTCGAGGCGGCCGGCGAGGTGGACGAGTCGGTCGAGGTGTTCTGCGGCGCGGGCATCTCCACGGGCGACGACGTGGACGCCGCCGGCGACCTTGGCGCGACGGGCATCCTCTTGGCCTCCGGCGTCGCCAAGGCCGACGACCCGCGGGCGGCGCTCGAAGACCTCGTGGAACCGCTGTAACCGACCGCGAGCGTCGACCGCCCGTTCTACTCTGTTCTCGCGCACTCGCGTACGACGCGGTCAGACGTCGCCGACACAGCCGTAGAACACGCAGCCGAACAGCAGGTACGTCGGGACGAATCCGACGAGCAGGACGACGCCGAACGCGACGAGCGACGTCCCTCGCTCTCCGCTGAAGGGGGCGACGGCGACGCCTGCGAGTACCGCGAGACAGCCGAGTCCGGCCAGCGAGAACGTGGCGAGCGGACCGTATTCGGGGAACGGCCACGGAAAGACAGCGAACTCGGCGACGTTGAAGAACAGGACGAGAAGCACCGTCTCCGCACCGAGTACCATCGACCGACGAGGGCCGTCGAGCATCGGAGCCGGTCAGTCGTCCGCTTCGGCCCGCTCGTCGTCCTCGTCGCCGCTCTCCGCGTCGTCACCCATCGTCGGGACGAACGCGGCTTCGACGGCGGCGACGACGGCCGAGAGTTCCTCGTCGTCGAGTCTGTCGGCGAACGTCTCGCGGACGAGTTCGGGGATGGCGTAGGCGTAGCGTCCCCGACCGACGTGTTCGACGAACCCCGCCCGGCGGAGCGGGCCGTTCCGGCTGTACGCGAGTTGTTTGTCGCCGACTTCGCCCGCCGCGACGTGGGCGTCCACCGGGTCGCAGGCGTCTATCTCGCGGTAGAACGCGAGCATCCGGCGCGACTCCTCGGGGAGGGAGGCGACGACGTTCCGGAGCCGTTCGACCACGTCCTCGCGGCCGCTGAGCCCGTCGAGTCCGCTGTGCGCCCGTTCGGGGGCGACCGAGCGGTCCTCGCCGACGCCGTCCGGGCCGGCGTCCAGCCCCGGGTACGCGCCCGCCGTGGCCGCGGCGACGGCGTCCTCCACCCGTTCGTCCGTCGCGTCGTCCGTTCGGTCGTCGCCGGCCGCCGTCTCGGGAGCGTCCGCGTCGGCCCGCCCGTCGACGTCGCCGGGGTGTCCGTCGGCGTCGGCCGACTGGCCGTTCGCCGCGCCGGACGCGCCGTTCGACGCGTCGTACTCGCCGAGTGCGGACTGCTTCTCCGATGCCTGGCTGAGGTTCCGCCCGTCCCCGCCGCGGTACGGCGCCTCGGCCTTCTGGAACATCGCCTGCGCGAACTGGTCGGCCATCTGCGACAGGTCGCGGGCCTCCTCCAACTCCCGCTCTAAGTCGCGAATCTTCGCCTCCTTCTTCTCTAGCTCCTGTCTGAGGTCCGCGATTTCGCTCTCGCGGCGGGCCTTCTCGTCGGAGATGTCCTGCAACTCCGAGACGAGGTTGCCGTCCACGGACTTCAGGTCGGGGCGTTCGAAGTCGTCCAGTCCGGGCGTCGCGCCCGCGTCGAACGTGTTCTTCTTCCTGAACTGGACGCGGCGGATGGACTCGGACCAGTCGGTGACGAGGAACGCCTCCCCGTTGGCCATGTCCTCGATGGCGTCGGCGTACTCCGAGCCGAGGATTCGCCCGACGACTTTCGTGTCGTTGTTCCACGTCAGGCGGTGCCAGCAGAGCCAGTCGCACTGGGTGATGAAGTCCTTCTTCACGTCGGCCGGTCGCTGGGAGATGCCGACGATGCCCAGCCCGTGCTTTCGGCCGCGCTTGCCTATCTTGATGAGCATCTTGCCCGCCTCGTCCATCCCGCCGCCCTCGGGGATGTACTCGTGGCACTCCTCGACCAGCATCAAGAACGGCTTCTTCAGCTTCTTCTCCTTGGCGAAGAGGTTCTTCGCCACCTCGGTCAGGAGTTCCTGCGCGTCGTCCTCGTCGAGGTAGCCCGACACGTCGAGGATGATGGGAACGTTCTGTTCGAGGGCCAGATGCGCCAGTTTCTCGGCGTGTTCGGGGCTGACCTGGATGTCGCACTCGTCGTCCGCGCCGGCGTGCAGGAGTTCGAACTGCTCTTTGAGGCCGTAGTACTCCCCGTCGGTGTCGACGATGAGGACCGGGAAGTTGTTCGACAGCAGTTTCTCGATGACGACCGACGCGGTGTTGGACTTCCCGGACCCGGACTTGCCGGTGATGAACCCGCGGCCGGTCAGAATGTCGACCACGGGCAGTTCCACCGGCGACCCCGGGTCCGCGTCCGCGTCTCCCCCCACGCCGTCGCGCACGTCGGCGACGGTAATCGTCTCCGTGTCCTCGGTCATCTATCGGTTCGTCTTCCCGCCGCCTCATAGTTCCTCCCCTCGCGTCCGACGCCCGGCGGACGGTCGATACCGCCGCCGTCCGGGCGTCAGTCGAAGTCGCCCAGCGATACCTGCCCGTCGGACCCGGTTCCGCGGGCGTTTTCGGACCCGTGACGGCGGGCGTCGTCGGTTCCGTCGGCCGTCGCGTCGTCCGCCGACTCCGTCGCCGACGACTCGGCCGCCCTCGCGTCCGACGGCGGCGACTCCGTCTCCCCGTCCGCCGCCCCCTCCCACCCGTCGAGGCTGGACTGGTCGGCGTCGGCGAACGAGAGGTTCGAGACACGCACGCCGACTTTCCGCGCCGCCTCGTCGTCGAACTCTTCGAGCAGGTCCACGGCCACCTCGCGGACCAACTCGGGGTCGTCCACCGGCCCCGATAGCGACTGCGCCCGCGTGTTCACGTCGTACGGCGGCACGACCACCTTGATGCCGATGGTGCGGTACATCGCGCCTCGACTCCGGGCGCGTTCGGCCACGTCGGCGGCCAGCGCGGTGACTATCTCCCGCTTCTCCGCCTCGTCTTCGGTCGCCTCGGCGAACGCCGACTCCCGCGAGAGGCTCTTCGGGCGACCGGTCGGCGTCACCTCCCTGTCGTCGACGCCGCGCGCCCTGTCGTGGAGTTCGCGGCCGCGGGAGCCGAACCGGTCTTCCAACTCCCCGGGGTCGGCCGCGGCCAAGTCGCCCGCGGTCTGAATCCCCATCTCGGCCATCGTCCGCGCCGTGACGGGACCGACGCCGTGGACTTCGGTGACCGACAGGGGGGCGAGGAACTCCCGCACCGTGCCCGGCGGGACGACGACCAGTCCGTCGGGCTTGTCGTGGTCGGACGCAACCTTCGCGGCGGACATGTTGGGCGCGACGCCGACGCTGGCGGGGACGCCCACCTCCCGGCGGATGCGCTGTTTGAGGTAGCGGCCGACGCCCTCCGCGAGCGTCCGGTCGTCCCCGTCGACCGTCTGCCACGACGTGCTGTCGGTTACGTCGAGATAGGCCTCGTCGATGCTCACCTCCCGCACCACGTCCGCACAGTCGTGCAGAATCTCCTTGACCTCCGCCGCGACGGACTTGTAGTAGTCGATGTCGACGGGGCGGTAGTGGCCGCCCGGTTCGCCGTCGGCGTTCTCGACGCGGGGGAGGCGCTCGAGCGCTTGCGAGATGGGCTGGGCGCTGTCGACGCCGTACTCGCGCGCCTCGTAACTCGCCGTGGCGACGGCGCCGAACGACTCGCCGTCCTCGTACCCCATCCCGACGACGACGGGTTCGCCGCGGAGTTCGGGTTCCCGGAGGCGTTCGCAGGAGGCGTAGAAGCAGTCCATGTCCACGTGCAGGACGATGCGCTCCGCGGCGCTCTCGCCGTGCGTCACGCCCGGGAGCGTCTCGCCCGCCATCGGTGTCCCCTCGGAGGTGCAGGCTCCTTAGCCTTCCCAAAGCGCGGCGAAAGTGAAGCGCGGCGAACGAACCGAGCGCCGTCGCTCGTCGTCGCGTGGCATCCGAGGACGGAGGGAGGGGCGATACCGTCTCGACCGGCGTCGGCGCTGGGCCGGCCTACTTCAGCCGTTCCTGCAGGAACGACGGGTGCGCGGCCGTGACGCCGTCGATGCTCAGAATCTCCTCGGCGATGACGTCGCCGAGGGCGTCGCCGTCGGCGGCGCGGACTTCCGCCATCAGCATGTGGTCGCCCGACGACGAGTAGAGCGACTCGACGGGTTCTAGCTCCTTCAGCGCGCGCGTCGCCTCGACGTAACGCTCGGAGGCCACGTCGATGCCGACGAACGCGATGGACTGCCCGGAGAGTTTCTTCGGGTCGACGTCCGCCGAGTAGCCGACGATGACGCCGTCGGACTCCAGTTTCTGGATGTACTTCCTGACCGTCGGCTTCGAGACGTCCGCCCGGTCGGCGATTTCCGCGTAGGACGCCTGCGCGTCCTGTTCGAGGACGGCGAGGATTCGTCCCTCCGTGGATGTGGTTTCCATAGCTATCTCTTTTGCTTCGCCAAAAAAATATCTTCCGAATCGGAAAACGGCGTGTCGCGGAGTGCGAACGGCCGCGTTCGTGCCGTTACTTGTGCTTGTCGAGGAACAGGTCGTGGGAGCGCTCCCACTCGTAGTCGTCCTCGAAGTACCGCTCTGCGAGGGGTTCCTCGGGCATCTCGCCGATCTGCTGTTTCTCCTGCTGGTAGGACGGTCGGTCCTCGTCGTGGTAGTACCGACCCGTCAGGACCGTGCCCTCGTTGAGGACGTTCTCCGTCTCGAACATCATCTCCGACGCTTCCGACCGGTTCGTCTTGTCGAACTCGTAGTCGTCGGACTCGTTGATGTCGATGTAGGGGACGTACTGCTTGGCGTCCTTGTTCCACGTCGGGCACTGCGTCAGGAAGTCGATGTGGCTGAACCCGTCGTGTTCGATGGCCTCGACGATGATGTCTTTCGCCTGGTTCGGGTTGACGGCGGCGGTGCGGGCGACGTACGACGCGCCCGCGTTCAGCGACATCGAGAGCGGCCGAATCGGCTGCTTGGCCGACCCGTGCGGCTGGGTCTTCGACTTGTGACCCATCGGCGACGTGGGCGACGTCTGCCCCTTCGTCAGGCCGAAGATTTCGTTGTTGAACACGATGTAGGTGATGTCGTGGTTCTCACGGGCGGTGTGCATGAAGTGGTTCCCGCCGATGCCGTAGCCGTCGCCGTCGCCGCCGGCGGCGACGACCGTCAGGCCGGGGTTCGCGAGTTTCGCGGCGCGCGCGATGGGGAGCGAGCGACCGTGAATCGTGTGGAAGCCGTAGCTCTCGAAGTAGCTGTTCAGTTTGCCGGAGCAGCCGATGCCCGTCGTGACGAGCATCTCCTCGGGCGACAGGCCGAGTTCTGCCGCGGCGCCCTTCAGGGCCTTCAGGACCCCGAAGTCACCACAGCCGGGACACCACGTGGGCTGGGGTTCGAGACCGGGCGTGTACTCGTTACGGTCGCGTTCGACCTCTTCGCCGATTGCGTTGAATGCACTCATGTTTAATCACTCGCTGCGGGGACGAACTTGGTCTCGTGGGTGGGCAGTTCCTCACCTTCGACGATGCTCTTGACGAAGCCCTCGGTTATCTCCTCGGGTTCGAACGGGTTGCCGTTGTACTTGAGGAGGCTCGACATCTTCTCGCCGAAGCGGCCGACCTCTTTCTGGGTCAGGCCGCGGAACTGCGCCGAGGCGTTCATCTCGACGACGAGACAGTCGTCGACGCTCTCGAGGAACTCGGAGACCTGTTCGACCGGGTACGGCGCCATCTCGCTGACGCCGAGCGCCTTCACCGAGTGGCCGCGGTCGTTCAGTCGGTCCACGGCTTCCTCGACGGTCCCCTGCTGGGAGCCGAACGTCATGATGCCGTACTCGGCGTCCTCGGGGCCGTGCAGGGTGTTGTTCGGCACGTCGGCGTCGTCGAGTTCTGCCCGGATGGCCTCCAGTTTCTCCATCCGGCGGTTCACCTGATGGACGCGGTTGTCGGGGTCCTCGGAGATGTGGCCGGCGGGCATGTGCTCGTTGCCCGTCGCGAGGTAGCGGCCGCCCTTCTGGCCGGGGATGGACCGCGGACTGACGCCGTTCTCGCCCTCGTGCTGGAAGCGGTCGTACTTCCCGGAGGGGTCGTGCGGCGCGTCCGCGAGTTCCTCCTCGGTCAGCACCGACCCGAGGTCGCCGTTGGGTTCCTCGTCGAAGACGCTGGCCGGGACGTTCCGGAGTTCCCCGCCGTTCTTCTGGTCGTAGAGGACGATGCTCGGAATCTGGTACTCGTAGGCGATCTGGAACGCCTTGCGTGTCTGGTGGTACGCCTCCGCCGCGCCCGAGGGCGCGAAGACGACGCGGTGGGAGTCGCCCTGCGAGGTGTACAGGACGTGTTCGAGGTCGCCCTGTTCGGGCTTCGTCGGCATGCCCGTCGAGGGACCGGCGCGCATGGCCTCGATGAGGACGACCGGCGTCTCGGTCATCTCGGCGAGACCGAGCGGTTCGGACATCAGGGCGAACCCGCCGCCGGACGACCCGGACATCGCCTTGACGCCCGCGTGCGATGCGCCGATGGCGAGCGCCGCGGCCGCGATTTCGTCCTCGACCTGCTCGGAGATACCGCCGACCTCGGGCAGGTTCTGGGACATGATGGTGAACACTTCGGTCCACGGGGTCATCGGGTAGCCCGCGATGAACCGACAGCCCTCGTCGAGTGCGCCGTACGCGATGGCGTCGGACCCGGAGAGGAGGACCTGCTCTTCGTCGTGTTCGCCCTCGGGCACCGAGATGTCCGGGGCGTCGACGTCGTAGTCCTCTTGGACCATCTCGTAGGCCGCTTCGAGGATTTCGAGGTTGGGTTCGAGAATCTTCTCGGGCATCGCGTCCCGCATGAGGTCCTCGATCCACTCGGTGTCGATGCCGGCGATGGCGCACGTGACGCCCACACCGGCGGTGTTACGCATGACCTCGCGCCCGTGCTCGCGAGCCATCGTGCGCAGGTCGATGTCGTAGACGTGCCAGCCGTTCTCTTCGACGCGTTCGTCGAAGTCCTCTATCTCGCTCGCGTCGAGCAGACCCGAGTCGTAGACGATGACCCCGCCCTCGCGGAGTTCGTCGAGGTTCTCCGACAGCGGCTTCAGCTCTTCGTTGCCGTAGTACGCGTTCTCCTGCGGGTTCCGGGCGAACGAGTCGCCCAGCGCGAGCAGGAAGTTGTAGCCGTCCCCGCGGGACTTGACGGGGTCGGCCGACGCGCGAATCTCTGTGTACGTGTGACCGCCGCGGATACGCGACGGATAGTGCCGATGCGTGAATACGTGTAGCCCCGAGCGCATCAGGGCCTTTGCGAAGTTCTGGCTCGTCGAGGCGATACCGTCCCCAGATCCGCCTGCGATTCGCCAGATGAGTTCATCGTCAGTCATATCTTCAACACAGGCCCACGAGGGCCACTAAAGGATATTTTCGCGAGGAGTTGATTAAAGCCTTTGCTATGCATTGACAAGGAAAGATAATGAAGGTCATTATATTCATAGTACGAGTGCCGATATCGGAGCTTCGACTGGACGTTCGTTCGATTTTCGCCGGAGTGCCCGGGGAATTTACTCGGATTCGAACTAACAGTTCGCCGGGACGTTCGCGAGAGCCGACTACTGGTTGTCCGGACTTCGGGGGTGGTAGTCGGTGTCGTACTCGCCCACCTGTCCGTCCATCCGGTCGGGGTTGACGTGGCCGCCGAGGAGCATGAAGTCCACGATGGTGAGGTTGAGCATCGCCTCGACGACGGGGACGGCCCGCGGCGGGAGGACCGGGTCGTGCCGGCCGACCACCTGGATGTCCTTCTCCTCGCCCGTCTCCCAGTCCACCGTCGTCTGCTCTTTCGGGATGGACGTCGGCGCGTGCCACGTCACCTCGCCGAAGACGGGTTGACCCGTGGTGATACCGCCCTGGATGCCGCCGTGTTTGTTACCGACGGGCGTCGGGTCCCCCTCCTCGTCGAACGTCCAGTCCTCGTTTCTGTCCTTTCCGGTCCACTCGCGCGCCTCGCGGCCGAGTCCGAACTCGAACGCCGTCGTCGCGGGGATGGACATCATCGCCTGCCCGAGGCGGGCCGAGAACGAGTCGAACCGCGGGGCTCCCAGTCCGCGCGGGACGCCCCGCGTCTCGAAGTAGATGGACCCGCCGATGGAGTCGCCCTCCGTCTGGTACTCGTCGATTCGGTCGCGCATCCGGTCGGCCGTCTCGGGGTGCGCACAGCGCACCTCGTTCTCCTCGGTGTGTTCGAGCATCTCCTCGAACGTCACCGGCGGCGCTTCGATGTCGCCGATCTGGTTCACGTGCGCCTTCACCTGCACGCCCTCCGCTTCGAGAATCTTCCCGGCGACGGCGCCGGCGGCCACCCAGTTCACCGTCTCGCGCGCGGAGGACCGCCCGCCGCCGCCCCAGTTGCGCGTCCCGAACTTCGCCGAGTAGGTGAAGTCGCCGTGCGAGGGGCGCGGAGCCGTCACGTACGGTTCGTACTTGCCCGACCGGGCGTCCTTGTTCTCGATGACCATGCCGATGGGCGTCCCCGTCGTGTACCCGTCCTGCGTCCCGGAGTTGATGACGACGGCGTCGGGTTCGCCCCGCGAGGTGGTTATCATCGACTGGCCGGGCTTCCGGCGGTCCAGTTCCTTCTGCACGTCCTCCTCGTCGAGTTCGAGTCCGGCCGGACACCCCGAGACGGTGACGCCCATCGCGTCACCGTGGCTCTCGCCGTAGGTGGTCACCTGAAAGAGTCGGCCGAAGCGATTTCCGTTCATGCCCGTCGGTCTGTGGCGCGGCCATTTAGAGTTTGCAGAAAGGCGCAATCGTGGGGGCCCGAGAGCGGGGGTGACGACCGAGAGGGTCCCTCGCCCGACGCGCGGCGGCACGCGGTCGGACGAGGGTCGGCCTGCGGAGAGGAACTATATCTCGCGTGGCCGTACGCGTCCGTATGACCACGCCACCCGAGACGTTCCGGGAGACGCTCGAAGACGCGTTCTGGGAGCGACACGCGAACCCGTGGAGCGCGGGCACGCGCTTCGTCCTGCTCCCGGCGCTGATGACCGCCATCTACCGTCGCGACGCCCGACTCCTCGCGGCGACGCTCGTGTTCGCCGCCCTCAACCCCGTCCTGTTCCCGCCGCCGGAGCGGACGGACTCGTACCTCAGCCGTATCGTCCTCGCCGAACGCGAGTGGTTGGCCGCGGGCAACGGCACGATGGGGCCGTCGTACCCGAACGTCCTCAACCTGCTCAACGTCCCCGCGACGCTGTACGCCGTCGTCTCCGCCGTCAGACGCGACCGGCGGGGAACGGTGCTCGGGACGGCGGCGGCGATGGGACTGAAACTCTGGTGGGTGGACGCCGTCGTCCGCCGAACGGGCGTCACCGGCGAGGGGCCGACGGCCGAGGCGGCGAGCGACTGAGTGGCGGCGGCCGGCGACGACGGGAGGGCGAACAGCAGGGAACGAGTCGGCGACGGACGCTCGACTACGACCGCTGGACCGACGCCCCTAGCGAGTCCAGCGTCTCGAAGAAGTTCGGGAACGACACGTCGACGTGTTCGGCGCCGGTCACCGTCGTCTCGCCGTCGGCGACGAGTCCGGCGACGGCCAGCGACATGACGATGCGGTGGTCGTGACGGCCGTCAACCGTCGCGCCCGCGAGGTCCGTCTCGTCGCCGTGAATCGTGAGGCGGTCCTCCTCCTCGGTCACCGACGCGCCCATCTTTCCGAGTTCCTCGGCCATCGCGCGCACGCGGTCCGTCTCCTTGTAGCGGACGTGCTCGCAGTTCTCGATGACGGTGTCGCCGTCGGCGACGGCGCCGAGGGCGGCGATGGTCGGCAGGAGGTCCGGCGTGTCGCCGACGTCCACCGTCGTCCCCGAGAGGGCCGCCCGCGAGACGGTGAGTTCGCCCGCGTCCCGGTCCCAGTCCACTTCGGCGCCCATGTCGCGAACGACGTCCACGATGGCGGCGTCGCCCTGTGCGCTCGGTCGGGCGCCCTCGACGACGACGGTGTCCCCGTCGGCGGCGGCGACGGCGCCCGCGGCGAGGAGGTAGGAGATGGAGGAGAAGTCGCCGGGCACCTCGTACTCGCCGCCTGCGGGGGCGTAGGACTGCCCGCCCGCGACGGAGAAGCCCTCCGCCGTCGCCTCGGCGTCGACGCCGTACTCGGCGAGGAGTTCGAGCGTGATGTCGACGTACGGCGCGGACTTCAGTTCCGTCTCTAACGCCACGTCGACGCCCTCGTCGGTGACGGCGCCGGCCATCAGGAGCGCCGTGATGTACTGCGAGGAGACGTCGCCCGGAATCGACACCGCGCCGCCGGTCATCCCGTCACCGACGACGAGGGGCGCCCGTCCGTTTCGCCGCGTGGACTCGCCGCGGCCGCCCAGTTCCCCGACGGCGTCGAGGAGCGGACCCTGCGGGCGGGAGCGGAGCGAGTCGTCGCCGGTGAGGACGGTCAGGTCGTCGCCGAGGGCGGCGCAGGCGGTGACCAGGCGCATCGTCGTCCCGGAGTTCTCGCAGTTCACCACGTCGTCGGGCGCGTCGGGGCGGCCGTCGAACCCGTCCACGACCAACTCGGAGCCGTCGTCCGCCAACTCGGTCTCGCCGCCGAAGGCGTCCACGGCGCGCATCGTCGCCCGCGTGTCGGCGCTGACGAGGGGGTTCAGCACCGTCGCCGACGCGCCGTACCCGGCGGCGAGGATGGCGCGGTGGGTGTAGCTCTTCGACGGCGGGGCGCGGGTTCGACCTGCGACGCGAGACGGCGAGACGGTGACGTCCATGCCTCCCGATGGCGCGGGGGTGCGTATGAGGGTACCGGAGGCGGCGAGGATTCCGGCGTGCGACCGGCGGCGGCCCCGCGGCGCGTCCGGCGTTCCGCGACGCGTGGGCTTATCAACCATCACGGCGAAAGCGGGGCCATGGACCCGGATTTCTCTCGCCTCGACGACCTGCTGTCCGAGGAGGGTGCCGACGGCTACCTCGTCGACGACACCAGCCACAACTCGACGCAGAAGTACCTCTCGGGGTTCGACGCGCACGACCCGTTCGTCACGCTCTACACCCCCGAGCGGACGGTCCTCCTCGTCTCCGCGCTGGAGTACGGCCGCGCGAAGAAGCAGAGTCGCGCCGACGAGGTGCGCCGCGTCGCCGAGTACGACTACCGCGAACTCGTCTCCGAACACGGTCCGGCCGAGGCGAAGGCCCGCGTCCACGCCGAATTTCTGGCGGAGTACGACGTGTCGTCCGTGCTGACGCCCGAACGGTTCCCGCTCGGTCCCGCAGACGGCATGCGTGACCGCGGCGTCGCCGTCGAACCCGAGGACTCCGACCGGGTGGCGGAGATTCGCGCCACGAAGACCGACGAAGAGATAGCGCACGTCCGCGAGGCGCAGGCGGCCAACGAGGCGGCGATGCGGGCGGCGGAGGGCCTCCTCGAAGCCGCCGCCGTCGAGGACGGGACGCTCGTCTACGAGGGAGACCCCTTGACGAGCGAACGCGTCAAAGAGGAGATAGAGGTGACGCTCCTCCGACACGGCTGCGGGCTGGACGACACCATCGTCGCCTGCGGCGCGGACGCCGCGGACCCGCACGACCAGGGGAGCGGTCCGCTCCGCGCGGACGAGGCCATCATCGTCGACATCTTCCCGCGGTCGAAGACGACGGGCTACCACGCCGACATGACGCGGACGTTCCTGAAGGGAGACCCCTCCGAGGAGATACGCGAGTGGTTCGACCTGACGCACGAGGCGCTCGACGCGGCACTCGACGCCGTCGAACCCGGCGTCACCGGCGCGGACGTACACGACGTGGTCTGCGACATCTACGAGGCGGCCGGCCACGACACGCTCCGGTCGAACGCGACGGCGGAGACGGGGTTCATCCACTCGACGGGACACGGCGTCGGACTCGACGTGCACGAACTGCCGCGCATCGCGCCGAACGGGGAGGAACTGGAGCCCGGACACGTGATAACGATAGAGCCGGGACTGTACGACCCGTCGGTCGGCGGCGTCCGCATCGAGGACATCGTCGTCGTCACCGACGACGGGTACGAGAACCTCACGTCGTACCCCGTCGAGTTAGTGGTCTGAGAAGCGATTCGACGCAGACGAAGCGTGAGTCGGGTCGGAGGGAGTCGCTCGCGGCGATTAGCCGCCCGAGGACTCCTCGGCGGTGTCGCCGCCCATCTCGGACCAGCGACCCTGCGCGTGTTCGTACTCTTCGAGGAGCGATTCGAGTGCCTCCGCGGTGGTGGAGTTGAGGACGCCGGCCGCCTGTCTGACGACTTCGCCGTCCTCCACGAGGAAGGCGTAGATTGTCTGTTCACCGACGATACCGAGTCTGCGCTGGAAGGCGTTCTTGTCCACGGGGACGAACACGGTGTTGTCGTCCAACCGACGGCGGGCGTTCGACGGAGACAGACCGCCCATCGTCGTCGGCGGGAGCATCCCGCTGTTTCCGCCGGTGACGAACAGTTCGTAGTAGTCGAAGTGGTCGTACTCCTCGCGGAGTTCGTTGGCGAATCCGCGCCAGGAGTCGACCAGCGACTGTTGTCGCGGGTGGAAACTGAGAACGACGAGCGTCTGTTCCCCCTCGAAGTCGACGGGGAGATGGACTCGTCGACCGTCTGTGGTGCGCCCGGGGACCGAGGGGAACTTCATCGCCTAGGAGGTATGTATGCAGCCTTATAAAATTACCCACATTTCAATTTTCTAGAGTGTGTCAGACGGTCGTTAGACGCCTCCTAATCTCTCGAATCGGCGTTACGGCTCACGGCTCGAAGTCGTCCGAAACTACATAAGAATTCTGAGATGTGTGGGTAGAACAACCCACCTCTCACGGACCGCGTCCATTCCCCCTGAGTAGAACGTCACGTTCGGGGGTTAAAATAGTACGCTCCTGAGAATCAGATGTGATAGTCCGTGTCAGTTCGGCCGTTCGTAGTCGGGGTCGAACAGGTGGGCTGACATGGGGCCGGGGTCGGCCCCCTCGACGACGTTGTACCGGTCGAACGCCTCGACGCCCGCCTCGCGGAGAATCTCCTCGTCGTAGAACGCGTTGCCAGTGCACTCCGTCGGGTCGCGGGTCAGCACCTCGGTGACGGCGTCGCAGACCACCTGCGGCGTCCGCCAGTCCTCCGGCGTCCCCATACCGAAGTGCCGCGTCGCCTCCGACTCGATGGCCGCGACGGGCCACAGACTGTTCACGCCGATGTCGTCGCCGGCGAGTTCCTCCGCCAGCGACTGCATCACGACGGTCATCCCGTACTTCGAGACGGCGTAGGCGGCCATCCCCGGCCGCGCGGTGTTCGTCACCGGCGGCGAGAACGCGAGGACGTGAGCGTAGTCACTCTCGCGCAGGTACGGGAGGGCGGCGTACGTCGTCACGTACGTTCCCCGTACGTTCACGCCCGTAAGCAGGTCGAACCGCTTCGGCGGCGTCTCGTCGAACGGGGCGATGTGGATCGCGCCCGCGTTGTTGATGACGAAGTCGATACCGCCGAACTCGTCGACGGCGTCCTCGATGGCCGCCTCCACCGACTCCTCGTCGCGCACGTCTATCTGCCGCCAGATGGACTCGCCGCCCCGTTCTCGAATCTCCTCGGTCGTCTCCACGATGGTCCCCGGCAGGTCGTCTCGTTCCTCCACCGTCTTCCCCGTGGAGACGACTTTCACGCCGGCGTCCGCCAGTTCCAACGCCAACGCCTTCCCGATGCCTCGACTCGTCCCCGTGATAAACGCTACACGTCCGTCGAGTTTATTCTCGGCCATGGGCTTCGTACCGCGGCCGGGTACTTCACGTTTCCTCATGGACTTCGGACGGTCGCGGCCCTGACGAGGGCCGCCGGTCGGTCCGCCCACCGAACCCCTTTTGACGCACCGGGCGCGTATTCGGCGACGATGGAGGTACTCGTCGTCGGCGCGGGTGAGATGGGCCGGTGGGTCGGTTCGACGCTGACCCCCGGGTTCGACGTGGCGTACGCCGACCGCGACCCCGCCGCCGCGCGCGCCGCCGCGGCGACCATCGACGGCCGGTCGGTCCCACTGGACGGCGACGAGACGTTCGACGCCGTCTGCCTCGCCGTCCCCATCTCCGTCGTCGACGACGCCGTCCGCGACCACGCCCCCCGGGCCGACCGCGCGGTGTTCGACGTGACCGGCGTGATGGACGCGCCGGTGACGGCGATGCGGGCGGCGGCCCCGGACCGCGAACGCCTCAGTCTCCACCCCCTGTTCGCCGCGGCGAACGCCCCGGGCAACGTCGCCGCCGTCCACGACGCCGCCGGTCCGGTGACCGAACGCGTCCGCGAGACGCTCGCGGCGGCCGGTAACCGCCTGTTCGACACGACGCCCGCCGAACACGACGAGGCGATGGAGACGGTGCAGGCGAGCGCACACGCCGCCGTCATCGCCTACGCCCTCGCCGCCGAGGACGTGCGCGACGAGTTCGCCACGCCCGTCTCCGAGACGCTCTCGGGCCTCGTGAAGACGGTCACGGGCGGCACGCCGCGCGTCTACCGCGAGATTCAGGAGTCGTTCCCCGGGGCCGACCGGGTGGCCGACGCGGCGACCGAACTCGCCGACGCCGACGCCGAGACGTTCGAGCGACTGTACCGAGAGGCGAGCGCACGACCCGACGACGAAGGAGACGGAGACCGATGATAGATAGAGACGCCGTGCGGTCGAACGCAAAGTATCTGCGAAACGTCCGACCCATCGACCCCGAAGAGATCTGTGAGTACATCGAGGGCAGTCCCCATCCCGCCGTCGTCCGCGAGACGCTTCGCGAGGAGGCGTTCGACCTCGGACTGGTCGAACGCGACGACGGCACGTTCGTCCCCGTCGCGGACGACCCGGTACCCCGGCGCGACTGGTCGCCGACCGAGTTCCCCGAGGCGTACGCGTTCGCCTTCGAGGACCTCCTCGTGGACCGCTACGGGGTCAACTGGCACCGCGGGGAGTCGGGCGACCGACTGCGGGAGGCAATCCGCCGGCTGAAGGCGGACTACTACTACCAGAACGACGTGGAGTACGACGAAGTGGCCGCACTCGGCTACGGCGTCTACCACCTCCCCGACTACTACGCCGCCGTCGGCTACGTCCTCGACGACGTCGCCGAACGCGACCTGTTGCCCCGCACCCTCCGCGTCCTCGACGTGGGCGCCGGGACGGGCGGCCCCGCCCTCGGCCTCCACGACTACCTGCCGGACGACGGACTCGTCGAGTACCACGCGGTCGAACCGTCCGCCTCGGCGGACGTGTTGGAACATCTGCTCGCGGAGACGCGACCCAACTTCCGGACGACGGTCCACCGCGAGACGGCCGAGACGTTCGACCCCGACTCGGTCCTCCCCGACGGCGAGGGGTTCGACCTCGTCTGCTTCGCCAACGTGCTGTCGGAACTGGACGACCCGACGGCCGTCGCCGAGCGATACCTCGACGCCGTCGCCGACGACGGGTCGTTCGTCGGCATCGCCCCCGCGGACCTCAACACCAGCACCGAACTCCGCGACGTGGAACGCGCCCTCGCGCCCGCCGACGGCGACGTGACCGTCTACGCGCCGACGCTCCGCCTCTGGCCGGGGCACGCCCCCTCCGACCGCGGGTGGTCGTTCGACCGCGGCGCGGACGTGGCCGCGCCGTCGTTCCAGCGACGACTCGACGAGGCGGGCGCGGCGACCGAGGGCCGCGACCCCGGCGACGGCACGTTCGCGAACGAGACGGTGCAGTTCTCGTACGTCGTCCTCCGACGCGACGGCGAACGCCGCGTGGACGTGGCCGCCGACGCGGGCACGTACGCGAAGATGGCCGAGATGGAGCGGCACGTGACGAACCGCATCGACCTCCTCGCCGTCAAACTCAGCCACGACCTGGCCGAACGCGAGGGGGCGAACCCTCTGTTCAAGGTGAGCGACGGGAGCGAGACGGTCGAACACTACGCGGTCCTCACCAAGCGCGACGCCCTCAACGAGGCGGTCGCCCGCGCCGACTACGGCGACGTGCTGGCCTTCGAGAACGTGCTCTGCCTGTGGAACGACGACGAGGGGGCGTACAACCTCGTCGTGGACGGCGAGACGGTCGTCGACAGGGTCGCCTGAGTCGAGTCGGGCGCGTTCCCCCGCCGGCGCACCGACTGCGGGGAGCGGTAAGCCTTTGCGCGGTCCGCCGAACGAACGGGTATGGACGACTCGTTCTCTATCCTCCTGACGAACGACGACGGAATCGAGAGCACCGGCTTCCGCGCGCTGTACGAGGCGTTCGACGAGTTCGCCGACGTGACCGCCGTCGCGCCCGCCGACGACCAGAGCGCCGTCGGCCGCAAGATGTCGAACGACGTGGACGTGACCGAACACGAGTTGGGCTACGCCATCGAGGGGACGCCGGCCGACTGCACCGTCGTCGGCCTCGAAGTGCTCTGCCCCGACGTGGACATGGTCGTCGCCGGCTGTAACAAGGGCGCGAACCTCGGGGCCTACGTCCTCGGCCGGTCGGGCACCGTCAGCGCCGCCGTCGAAGCCGCGTTCTTCGACGTGCCCGCGATAGCCGTCTCGCTGTACGTTCCGCCCGGCGGCGACGAACCGTGGACCGAGAAGGCCGACGCCGTCGCGGACTACCGGCACGCGACGGACGCGGCGACGTTCCTCGCGCGGAACGCCCCCGAGGCCGGCGTCTTCGAGGAGGCGGAGTATCTGAACGTGAACGCGCCGATGGCCGGCGGCGACGACGAAGCGCGCGCGCCAATCGAGATAACGGCGCCATCGAAGATGTACGCGATGACCGCGCACCACGAGGAGGACGGGCGAATCAGGCTCCACGACCGCATCTGGGAGCGGATGGGGACCGGCGACCTGCCGGACCCGCAGGGGACCGACCGCCGCGCCATCGTCGAGGGGCGGGTATCGGTGTCGCCGCTGACGGCCCCGCACACGACGCACCGCCACGAGGCGCTGGATTCGCTCGCCGAGTCGTACCTGTCCTGAAGCGGTTCCCGGGGCGGTGCCGAAACCGGAGCGTCAGGACGGACTGCCGCCGTCGGTGGCGGTTTCGGTCCGCCCGTCGCCCGACTGCCGGCCGCCCGTCCCGGCGTCGGCGGTCAGGCCGTGGACGATTGCCTCGCCGGTGTCTGCGTCGAACAGGTGGACCATGCTGCGGTCGAGGACGACGCGGGTTCGCTGCCCCTCGGCGGCGTCGGTGTCCATGTCCGGAATCGGGGGCATGCTCATGAGCAGCGACGTCTCGTCGGCCTGCGCCGCGTCTGCATCGGCGTCGGCCTCGGCCGCGTCGCCGTCTTCGACGGCCGGTCCGGTCATCCCCGACCCGTCGCTGCCGGCGGCCTGCCCGTCGGACGTCGCCGCCGTCTCGCCCTCGAACTCGGTGTAGACGTAGATGTCGTCGCCGACGGGTTCGAGGACGTTCGTGGTGACGTCGATGGGTGCGGACGGGTCGCCGTCCATGTCGCGGGCGTCCGCCGCGCCGACTGCGCCGTCGTCGTCCTGCAGGTCCGCGCCCTCGGCGAGGAAGATGTCCTCCGGCCGGATGCCGACGGTCACTCGCGTGCCCGACTGCACGTCGAGGACGCCCTCGTCGGCGTCGAGCGAGAAGTGCTCCGTCTCCACGCCGTCGTCGGTCACGCGCCCGTCGAGGAAGTTCATCGACGGCGACCCGATGAAGCCGGCGACGAACTGGTTGGTCGGCCGGTAGTAGCAGGTCAGCGGCTCGGCGAACTGCTGGAGTTCGCCGTGGTTCATCACGGCGATGCGGCTCGACATCGTCATCGCCTCCTCCTGGTTGTGCGTGACGTAGATGATGGTCGCGTCCAGTTCCTTGTGGAGTTCCTGCAGTTTCGTCCGCATGTGGACGCGCAGTTTGGCGTCGAGGTTCGCCAGCGGTTCGTCCATCAGGAACACCTCCGGGTCGCGCACGATGGCGCGGGCGATGGCGACGCGCTGTCGCTGCCCGCCGGACATCTCCTCGGGCATCCGGTCGAGCATCCCCTGCATCTGGACGAGTTCGGCCGCGTTCTCGACCCGACGGTCTATCTCCTCGTCGTCGAAGTCGCGGAGGCGAAGCCCGTAGCTGATGTTGTCGTACACGTCCATGTGCGGGAACAGCGCGATGTTCTGGAACACCATCGAGATGTCCCGGTCCTTCGGCGGGAGGTCCGTCACCTCCTCGCCGTCGATGTAGAGGTCGCCGGACGTCGGCTCCGTCAGTCCGGCCACCATCTCCAGCGACGTGGATTTCCCACAGCCGGAGGGACCGACGAGACAGACGAACTCGCCGTCCTCGATGTCGAGGTTCAGGTCGTCGACAGCCGTTACGTCCGCGTACTTCTTCGTGATGTTTCGGTAAGTTACGTCTCCCATGAGGTTACTCCTTGACCGCTCCGGCGGTCAGACCGCTGACAATCTTCTCCTGTGCGACGACGACGAGGATGGCGATGGGGATGACCCCCAGGATGCTCGCCGCCGCCATGAGGTTGTACGACGTGGCGTAGCGTCCCTGATAGCTGAGGAGCCCCCAGACGATGGTCGCCCAGTTGCGGACTCGCCCGTCGGTCATCAGGAACGCGAAGAAGAACTCGTTGTAGACGGAGATGAACGTCAGCACGCCCGCCGTCGCCACGCCGGGGGCGGACAGGGGCATGATGACCTTGAAGAGCGCGCCGAGGCGGGTGTTGCCCTCGACGCGTGCGGCGTCCTCCAGCCCGTCCGGAATCTGGCTGTAGAACGTCGTGAGGATGAATATCGACAGCGGCATGAACAGCGCCGTGTACGGCAGCACCATCGCTCCCGGCCCGTTGAACAGCATCGGGCTGTTGACCTGTCCGACCTGCGGCAGCGTGAAGAACGTTATGTTCGCCGTGAACAGCTCGAACAGCGGCAGCAGGAACGCCGCCGGCGGGAAGTACGAGATGGCGAGGAAGACGAGCATCAGCGGTCGCCGGCCCGGGAACTCGAACCGACCGAACGCGTAGCCCGCGAAACTCGCCAGCACCAGCACGATGGCCGTGGTGACGACGCCGATGACGAGGCTGTTGAAGATGTAGAGGTGGAACGGGACGCGCGTGAACACCGTCACGAACGCCTCGGGGTTGAACCCGTTCGGCAGCAGTCCCACGTCTATCATGCTGTCGCTGGGCGTCAGCGCCAGCACCGTCAGCCAGTAGAACGGGAACAGTGTCGTGACGAGGAACGCGCCCGTGAGGATGTAGAACAGCGCCTTGTACGTCCGCTCGGGGTTCGACATGGAACTGCTCGCCCAGCGCTGAATCGCGTTCCCGTCGGAGCTATCGGTGCTCATCTCAGAGCCCCCCCGCACCCTGCACGTCGGCGAACTTGACGATGTAGACGGTGACGACGCCGCCGATGAGCGCCGCGGTGACGAACGCGACGGCGGCCGCGGCGGCGTACCGACTGGTGCTGAACGTCTGGACGACGAGACACGACAGCGACGGCACCGTGCTGCACGACGACACCGTCGTGATGAGCCCGTAGACGCGCATCGCCCCGATGGTGCGGAACAGCATCGCCACCAGCACCGACGGGAGGACGAGCGGCAGCGTCACCGTCTTGAACGCCTCGAGTTTCGAGGCGCCCGACACCTTCGCCACGTCGTACAGCGAGCGGTCCACGCTCTGCAACCCGGCGAGGATGATGAGCGCCATGAACGCCGACGTCTTCCACACGTCGGCGACGATGACGATGATGAGCGAGTCCATGCTGTTGGCCTGCGGCGTCGTCGAGAACAGCCCCAACTGGTGGAGCGGTTCGACGAGGAAGCCCACCGTCGGCTGGAACAGCAGGTAGAATATCATCCCCTGGATGACGATGGGAACCGCCCACGGGAGGATGATGGCGACGCGAACCCAGCGCCGGCCGCGGAAGTCCTGATTCAGGATGAGCGCCTGCCCGAAGCCGATGAGCGTCTCCAGCGTCACGCTCACCACGGTGAAGATGAGCGTGACGGTGACGGCGCTCTTGAACGGCTGGCTCAGGTCGAAGAACGGCCGCGGGAGCGAGGCGTTCATCTGACCGGTCAGCAGTTCGACGTAGTTCTGCAGGCCGACGAACTGACCCAGACGCTCCGCGCCGTACAGCGAGTTCGCGTGCAGCGACATCTGGAACGTCCGCGCCAGCGGCCAGAACGCCACGACGGCGAAGATGACGAGCGACGGGGCCAACAGCAGGTAGGCGAACTGGGTGTCGCTGAGGTTCTCCACCCAGCGTTGCCCGTACCGCACCGGCGAGGACAGGCCGGGACCGCCCGACCGTCCGGTCTCCGTTGACACGGGGACTCACCGTCCCCCCGCCGCGAGTCGGCCTCGGTTCGAAGACTGTTCCTCTCGCTGGGACGCCTCTTCGATGTTCTGAAGCTGTCGTTTGAGGTCTGTCATCGCCTCTGTCGGGGACTTGAGCCCGCTGAAACTCGCGTTCGCCTGCTGTGCAATCTTCGCCGACTCCGGCGGCCACGCCACGGTGACGGGTCGCGGGATGGCGTGCGCGACGGAGTACTTCAACGTCTCGATGTAACGGCCCATCACGGGCACCTCCGCCGCGCGTTCGGAGTCGAACAGCGCCTTCCGCGGCGGGAGGTAGCCCAGCGTCTCGAACAGCCACAACTGGAACTCCGGGTCGGCCATCGCCCGGAGTATCTCCTTGGACGCCTCCGGTCTGGCGGCGTTCGGGTTCAGCGCCATGTGCCACCCGCCGAGGGACGACACCGAGCCGCCGTACCCGTCGAACTTCGCCTTCCCGGGCGTCACGCCGTACGGGATGGGCATCACGCCGAGGTCGTCGCCGAACTCCTCCTCGGCGCCGCTGATGGCGATGGCGTACGGCCAGTTGCGGTGCATGACGGCGTTGCCCGCGGCGAACGGCTTCCGGGAGGACTCCTCCTCCCACTGCAGGACCGTCCGCGGGGCGATGTCGCCGGTCATCGAGTCGAGGGCGTTCTCGGCGTCGCCGTCGATGAACGTCCGGACCATCCGCGCCGAGTCCACGACGGGTTTCGAGTCCGTGGTGACCGGGCGTTCGCCGACGGGACCGAACAGGTTCTCCTTCGCGCCGAAGTACGACCCGCCCCACGACCCGGTGAACTCCCGGAAGTCACAGCACGACAGGCCGGCGTACGACTTCCCCTGGAAGGTGAAGCCGTAGGGGTCGTCCCGTTGCGCTTTGACCTCCTTGGCCACCTCCGAGAACGTCTTCCACGAGATGGGTTCGGTCGCCCAGTTCTCCGAGTCCGGACTGTAGCCGGCCTCTTTCACCCAGTCCTTCCGGTAGAGCATGTTCCCCGTCGTGGGGTACAGCGGGAGTGCGAACTGGTCGCCGTTCGCCCCCTGCGCCGTCTCGCTGAACGTCTCGAAGTACTCCGACTGCACCATCTCCGCGAGGTCCGGCATCTCCTCGGAGAGGTTCGTCAACTGCTCGCGCACGATGAACGGAATCGTCCATCCGCTGTCCATCATGAGCAGCGAGGGCTGCGAGAGGTTCGCCGACAGCCACCGGTTGTACTGCTGCTGTCTGGCGCCCGTCGAGGCTCTGCCGGCGATGACGTCGAGCGAGACGTCCTTCGACAGACCGACCTCGTGGAGTTTCTCCTCCATCGCCGCCGAGTTGTTCTTGAGGTCCGTGTTGGCCGCGACCTGAACCGCGCCGGACTCCGTCTGCGCCTGCGCGATGCACCCCGAGAGACTCGTCCCCACGGCGGCGCCGCCCGCGGCCTTCACGAACCGTCTCCGACTGACGTCTCTGTCGGTCATCGGTGAACCCGCCCGATACGTTCGCGCGCAGTGCGATGCGGGTGACCGCCGCGTCTCACTCCGGACCACCACCTCTGACGCCGGGGGAACCGCCGGTGAGGCGGCGGTTCCGCGGTTCAGCGTCTCTGTTCTCGGTCCGTCGCCTGCACACTGTCACCGCAGACATATGTGGGTTCACACGATATAATCTATAACCGTTTATGGCCGATATCAAAGACAAATACGTATGAAATAATGTACCACAGGAGACAGTGACGCGCGAAGGAGAACGTCGCGGCGTCGTGGTGAGGCGGTGCGTCGGTTCGAGCGACCCGGTCAGTCGTCGCCGGCGTAGCCCGTCGGAATCGCCCCGAGTGCGACGATGGCGGCGGGAATCGCGGCGACGAGCGACCACATCACCGCCTCGGCGAGTCCGCCACCGGTCGTCAGGGTGGAGGCCACGCCGGCGACGGCGACGACGACGCCGACGCCGAGCGCGAGTTTCGTTCGCATACCGTCGTATTCGGCGACTGTCGTGAAATACTTCACGTCGGCGGGGACGCTCAGTCGGTGACCGACACGCCGCCGAAGGCGGTGAAACCGGTGACGACGAGGTCGATTTCGTCGTGTTCGCTCTCGCGGCGCGGCCGGTCGTCGGACGCGCCCGCGAGAATCGGGAGCACGTCCATCTTGACGTTCCAGTCCCGCGGGACGACGACTTCGGCGCCGCCGAACAGGGCGAGGACGTTTACCCGCGCCGGTCGGTCGGTGAGTTCGGCGTCGCGCAGGTCGAGTTCGGCCCCGCCGAACACCGCGGTCAGGTCGGCGCCGACGAACGTCTTCGAGGTGTTGCGCCGTTCGACGCCGCCGAAGGCGGCGAACAGGGAGTCGTGGCTGTCGTCTGTCGTCGCCACGCGCGACCGGTACTGTCCGAGGACGACCGAGAGGCCGAACGCGATGACGAGCACCGGCCAGTAGACGACCAGTTCCGAGACGGTGGCGTAGCCGAGTGCGACCAGTTGCCACGCGCCGGCGACGACGACGAGGACCGCCGGACCGACGACGTTGCGGAACCCGCTCTGGACGAACGCCCAGAGGCCGACGAGGACGAACAGCGACGGCGCGTACGTCAGCAGACTCCGGGTGGGCGCGACGTTCGTACTGTCCAACAGGAGGAGGACTCCCAGCAGGACGACGAGTGCGCCGAACAGTACCTGGCTGGTCGGGATGCGACGGGTGGGGGCAGTGTTGCTCATGACTAGAGAGACGGTCGCCGGTTCGATAAACCGAGAATCTGGTTCTCAAACGCCGAGAGTCGTCGGGGTTCGAGGGGGTCGTCGTGGTTCGAGGAAGTCGCCCGGATTCGCCTGCGTCCCCGACTTCGATGGAGTCGCGAGAGCGCGCCGCCCCGGTCCGGGTCGACTGCCGTCCGGCGGCGTCCCTCCCGGGGCCGGTCCACCACTACCGACTAACTGGTTGGGAGACGTGAGGAGAGACATGCGCGAAGACGCGTCGCTCGCCGACGCCGCCGACCGCCGGCGCGTCCCGGCGTTCCTCCTCCTGACGTTCGCGTGGTCGTGGGGGTTCTGGCTCCCCGAGGCGTTGGCCGCCGAGGGCCTCGTCGGTGGCGTCCCCGCACTCCCCCGACTCGGCGCGTTCGGTCCGACCGTCGCCGCGTTCGCCCTCGTCGTGTACGCGGACGGCCTCGCCGGCGCGCGGGAACTCGCCGCTCGCGCCGTCCGCCTCGACTTCCCGACGCGGTGGCTCCTCCCCGCGCTCCTGCTCTCGCCGGCCCTCGTCGCCGTCGGCTTGGCCGTCGCCGTCGCCACCGGGACGACGCCTGCGTTCCCGTGGGCGGACCAACCGCTCGTCCTCCCCGTCGCGTTCGCGTTCGTCCTCCTCCTCGGCGGCCCGTTGCAGGAGGAGTTCGGCTGGCGCGGCTACCTGCTCGGCCCCCTTCAGGAGCGGTTCACGGCCGTCGGCGGCGGCGCACTCGTCGGCGTCGTCTGGGCGCTCTGGCACCTCCCCCTGTTCTACATCCCGAGCGAGACCATCTACTACCGCAACCCCGTCCTCGGCTTCGTCGTCTCCATCACGCTCTTCTCGATTCTCCTGACGTGGGTCTACGACAACACGAACCGGAGCCTCCTGCCGGCGATACTGTTCCACGCCTCGTTCAACTGGTCGCAGGTGATGTTCCCCGTCCTCGACTCGGACGCCGGGAGCCTCGCGTTCGTCGTGGCGCTGGCCGTCACCACGGTGGCCGTCGTCGCCTACTGGGGACCGAGACGGCTCGTCCGGGGCGACGGCGGGTCTTCCCCGTCGCCCGAGCGTTCGTGAACCGACGGCGCACCCGGTGCCCCCGAAACCCTTCTCGCCGTTCGGGAACCTTCGGATCGATAGAAGTCCGCAGACGACGTACTCACGCGTATGAGACCAGAGAACGAGTGGTTCAAGCCGGAGCAACTGACGCAGTACTACTACGCGGCCGAAGCGCTCGCCCTCGGCGTCGTCGCCGTCGTCGTCGGCGTCCTCGCAGTCACCGGCGTCCTGTTCGCGGTCAACGACTGGGTCGTGGTCGGCGGCGGCGGCGTCGCTCTCGCCGGGTTCGCCTTCCTCACGTGGTGGATTCGGGCGTTCTACCGGACGGCCGACTACCGACTCGGGGACGAGGAACTCGAGTACCGCCGCGGCGTGTTCTTCCGCCAGCGGACGGCGGTCCCCTACAACCGCATCACGAACGTCGACGCCTCGCAAGGTCCCCTCCAGCGACTCGTCGGCGCCGGAACGGTCGGCGTCCACACCGCCGGGTTCGGCGGGCAGACGGGGGCCGAACTCTCCGTCACCGGGGTGAGCGACTACGAGGAGATAAAGGACCAGATTCTGGGCAAAGTCCGTCGCCGGCGTCCCGAATCGACCGAGGGAGACGACGCCGTCGAGACGGGGCGGGCGGGGGGCGAGGTCGGGTCGGAGTCCGGGGAACTCCTCGCGGAACTGCGGCGCATCAGAGAACTGCTCGAAGGAGGGCGCACCGCCTGACGGGACCGGGCCGGGAGTCGCTCGCGACCCTCCCTCGCCGCCGGCCGCTTCACCTCCTGACTCGGCGCACGTCCGTCGAGTCACAGGAACGCCGGTAACACGAGCACCATGCAGACGTTGACGACGGCGTGCGTGAGCATGCTAGCCACCGCGTTCCGACTCCACGCGTAGACGCCGACGAGGGCGAGCGTGAAGACGGACTGCGGAATCGCGCCGACGAGCCCCCACGCGGGGTAGTGGACCCCGAGGAAGACGACGAAACTGACGGCGGCGCCGACCCACAGCCGACCGGTCAGTTCGGTGAGTCGCTCTATCGGATACCCGCGCCAGAGAATCTCCTCGCTGACGACGGCGGTGCCGACGAGTGCGAGCTTCACCGGGAGCGACAGTCGACCGATAGCCGACAGCGCCTCGGGCTGTCGAACGTCGAAGGCGACGACCGCCGCACCGGTCGCGAGGAGGCCGAGGACGACGGCGACGACGCCGGCACCGAGCGCCACGAGCGCCTGTCGGCGGGTCGGTCGCCGGACCCCGATGGAGGCGAGCGAGCGGCGCTCCCAGCGGACGACGACGGTGAGGAGGACCGCGACCACCAGCCAGTTCGTGAGACTGCCGACGAGCGTCGAACTCGCCACCGACCAGCCGACGCGGGTCGGGAGGTCGAGCGGCCAGAGGAGCGGAACGCCGAACAGCGCGACGACCAGACCCACGAGTGCCGCCGGCGAGGCGCTTCGGTGCGTCGAGGACTCCGCGGTACCCGTCGTCATGAGTGTCGTCGTGACGTGCTCGGCGACCGAGCATGAGCCGTTCGCAGATTCCTGACGGGTGAGAACGGAGGAACCGGACGGACCCGGCCGGTGGAAACAGGATTATTACCTCCCGACGAGGAGCGTCGGGCGTGCCCGCTGACAGAGCCTGCCCCGACTGCGACGAACCGATGGAACGGATGACGCTGAAGGGGAGCGACGTCGTCGGCGAGATACGGATGGTGTCCGAGGAGCCGACGGAGGGGTTTCTCAGCAGCATCCGCGCCGACGAGATTCTGACGCCCGTCCCGTACGTCTGCCCGTCGTGCCGGCGGACGCTGTTCTACGCCGAAGAGTGAGGCCGTCTCGCGCGGGTCACGTCCTACACCCCGCGCGGAGGGGGACGGCTCAGAACAGGCCGACGACGAACCCGACCCCCATGACGACGAGGACGGCGGCGGAGAACGCTGGGAGGTACGGCGTGTACCGTTCGACTCGCTCCTCGTAGTGCTGGTAGCCGGCTATCAGCAGCATCGTCAGTCCGACGATTCCCACGATGACGGTGACCGCGTACGCGCTCATCAGTTCGAGACAGTGGTTCGACCCGGCGCAGAGCGCGATTATCTCGAACTCCTCCTCGTGGGCGAATCCGAGGAGGAACGCGAACCACGCGATGCCCAAGAGACCCCGGTCGGTGGCGTCGTCGAGGTCACCGTGGGAGTGCGAGTGGCCGCCGAGAAACGGGACGAACCCCTTCACGCGAGCGAGTCGGCCGCCGTCGTCGTGGTCGTGGGTGTGGTGGCCGCCGTGGTCGTGAGTGTGCCCCTCTTCGTGGACGTGGTCCTGCCCGCGTCCGGGCTTCTCCATCTCGGCGACGGCGTACCGATGGCCGTCCCCGACCGAGCGGTCGCGGTCAGTGTGGTCGTGGGTGTGTCCGTCGTCGTGGTCGTGGGTGTGTCCGTCGTCGTGGTCGTGGGTGTGTCCGTCGTCGTGGTCGTGGGTGTGTCCGTCGTCGTTCCCGTGTCCGTGCGAGTGGCCGTGGAAGTACTCCCGGATACCGAGGGCGACGAGCAGGACGCCGGCGACGAGACTGACGGGGCCGCCGATTTGGACGCCGCCGAGTATCGTCATCGGTTCGTTCACCTGCGTGAGGTCGAAGTACGACTTCGCGTAGAAGAATACCGCGACCATCGCGATGCTGCTGACGAGGTGGCCGATGCCGAGGATGAAACTCGCCGCGAACCCGTACACCCACTTGTTCGTCTGGTCGAGCGCGTAGGACGCGGCGACCGGCCATCCGTGGCCCGGTTCGATGCCGTGGACGGCACCGAGTGCGACTGCGCCGACGAGGAGGCCGAGTGCTTCGCCGTGTAACATCTCTGTGCGAGGAACTCCCTCAACGACGTGTATAACGGTTGTTACTACCGAATCGGGGGAATCGTCATACGGGGGGACTCTTGTAGCGGCGCGACGAGGCAGGAGGTATGCGAACGAGCTTCAACATCCCGGACGAGATGGTCGAGGAGTTCGACCGTGTTTGGCAGGAACAGGGGATAGAAAACCGGTCGCGGGCGGTCAGAGAGGCGATGCTGGAGTACATCGAGTCCCACTCTCGCCTCGAGGATACGAGCGGCGAAGTCGTCGCTCTGGTCGCGTTCGACTATCGACACGACGAGGTGATACAGGAACTGCACGACGTCCAGCACGACTACCCGGACGTGATTCTCAGCACGAGTCACACCCATCAGGGCGAGTGGTGTCTCGAATCGCTGTTCTGTCGGGGGCCCGCAGAGCGAGTGCGCGAACTCACCTATCGGCTCCGAGACTTCGACGGCGTGCGCCGAGTGAAGGTGATGGTAATCCGCGACAGCGTCGAGTGAGTCGGCCGGTGCGACTGCGACCGTTCACCGGTTCTCTCGTTATCCGACCTTGTTCAGGTTCTTGACTGACGTTACAGATTTCGCCCACGTTGTACGTTCGTGCCGCGTGATGGAAGACTTGTCACCCACTCGTTCGAGAAGCGACGAGGACGCCCGCGGAACCACTGACGATTTCCACGTCGGTGAGCGTGAAGCCCGTATCGGCGAGCAGGTTCGCAACAGTCCCCATCCGCGGGAGTGTTTCGTAGCCGCCCCGGGGCTCCGGTGGCCCGAAGAACATCTTATCGGCAACGACGAGGTGGCGGGGGTTGAGCGACGAGATACCCTCGATTGCGGCCCGTAACGTCCCCTCACCGCCCTCGTCGTACGCCATGTAGAGCGCGTAACTCGCGACGACGACATCCACCGCCTCCTCGACGTTCGGTTCCCGAAACGAACCGTGGTCGAACGAGACGTTTTCGACGCCTCTCTCCGCTGCCTTCTCCCGAGCATATCGAAGCCACTCGTCGTCGATGTCGCGCCCGAGGACGCGGTCGCACTTCGATGCGAGTTCAAGCGCGACGATTCCGGTTCCGGTCCCCACGTCAACCACCGTATCGTCGCGTTCGATCGGTGCGTGTTCGACGATGTACGAAACGCACGTCTGGTACGCCTCGTCCGCCGCGCTGTCCTCGTCGTAGTCCATCGGCGTGTACCCGTGATAGTCGTTCTCCGTTTCGTTCATTGGTACTCAGCAGTAGCGACGGTGGGAGGATAAGGGTTCCAAGAGTAATCGTCGACAGGTCTCCGAGGGGGCGTCGTACCGTCGCTCGGGATTCACGCGATACCGAACACCACGTTTCGTGCTACCGACTTTCTCTCTGTTCCACCTTGTTCAATTCGATGAGCAGTCGGAAGATGGCTTTCACGAGGTTCGAGTCCACCTCGAAGCGCTCTGCGTTCTCGCCGGCGCGGTCCATCACGACTTCCTCCTGCCCCTCGTCGGTGGTCGGCAGGTCGCGTTCGTCTTTCACCTGCGCCACGGTGTCGGCGACGTACGTCCGGCGGGCGATGAGTTCGACTATCTCGCGGTCGATGTCCGCGATTTCGGTCCGCAGTTCGTCGAGGCTCATGTCGTCGGGCAGTTTCTCCGTCTGGTCGGTCGTCCGCTGTGTGTCTCGTGTCATCGTACGTATGCTCCGTCGTTTCGCGTCGTCGTCAGCCACGTCGTGCCGTCCCGTTCGGCCCACAGGGCCCGCACCCGTTCGAGCGACGAGTCGCCCGGTTCGGCCACCGCGACGACGCTCGGGCCGGTGCCCGAGAGGGAGACGCCGGCCGCGTGCGGCATCGCCTCCACGGCGGGGTCGGTGGGGAACCCCAGCGCGGCCGAGAACGCCAGTCCGTTGACCGTCATCGCCTCGCCGTAGCGACCGTCGAGGGCGAGTTCGGCGACCAGTTCGGCCATCGGCGCGACGTTCGCGCAGGCGTCCACGTCCGCGTCGGCGCTGTATGCGCGTTCGTCGGGCGTCCAGACGAGGACGTCCCACTCGACCGGGTCGCGGGCGAGCAGTTCGTCGGCGTCGTTGTCCGTCACCGTCGCGCCGCCGAGCATCGACGCGGAGGCGTCGTCGAACGCGCCGGTCACGGTGACGCCGACGTCGCGGGCGGCCCGCACGCCGAGTCGGCAGGCCTCGGTCCGGTCGGGGTCGGCGCCGAGGGCGTCCGCGGTGGCCAGCACCGTCGCGTTCGCCGCGGCGCTCGAACTCTTCAGGCCCGCGGCCATCGGCACGTCGCTCTCGGTGCGGACGGTCCCGCCGTGGTCGTCGTCGCCGTACCGTTCGACTGCGAGTTCGACGCATCGTTCGACGAGTCTGGTGTCGGCGTCGGCGTCCTCCGCGACGGACCCCCGGACCGACTCGGAGTCGTCGAGTTCGACGGTGGCGGTGGTCTCCGCGTCGATGGCGAACGCCGACCCCACGCCCGTCGAGAGGGCGTTCAGAATCGTCCCCGCCCCGAGTGCGACTGCGCGGCCGTGCATATCAGTACGGAACCGAGCGAACTGAAAGGTGTAGCGGTCCCCGCCGTATTGGCCTCTGTCTGCGCGGCCGCGGTCGGGAGTCACGGCGGCGACGCCGCAGACGCCCGCGACGCCGTCGCCGACTGCTCACGCCTCGCGCCGGACCATCCCCAGCACCGTCCACGTCACCACCGTCTCGTCGTCGCCGTTCGTGCCGGTCACGGCCACGTCGACGTAGCCGCGTTCGGGGTTCGACTCGGAGGGGCGCTTGGAGACGACTTCGACCGAGGCGGAGAGCGTGTCGCCCGGTCGGACGGGTCGCTGCCACCGCAGGTCGTCGACGCCGCGGCCGCCCATGAAGGCGACGCGAGAGAAGAACGCCTCCGTCGCCAGTCGGTTGCAGGCGCAGTAGGTGTGGAGTCCGCTGGCGACGAGGCCGTCGAACATCGACGCCGCGCCCGCCTCGCGGTCGAGGTGGAACGGTTGCGGGTCGTACTCGCCCGCGAAGGCGGTGATGTCGTCCTCCGTGAGCGTCGTCGTCCGTTCGGCGTCGAACGTGTCGCCGACGGCGAGTGCCTCGTACGAGAGCGTCGCGTCGGCGTCGGATACCGGCGTCGCGTCCATACCGCCCGGGCGCGAGCGACCGACAAATCGGCACCGATTCCGCCGCGCGCCTCCCGCAGTTCGACCGCGCGTATCGCGTCGCTTTTCACCGCTCCGGCGTAACGCCGGGACATGAGCGCGCGAAACGACGTGCCGCCGAGCACCCTCGGCGTGGAACTGCTCGACCACGGCGTGCAGGTCGAGTACACCGACGGGCGGACGACTCTCTATCACGGCGTGCCGGAGGCGGTGACCGGGACGCTCACCACCCGACCGGCGACGGAGACGCACGTCCTCGTGACGGACCCGACGGAGACGGAGGGCGTGATGATATACGTGAACGACCTGAAGACGCACGACGACATCCTCGAGTCCTCCGGCGTCGGTCGCGTCATCCTCGAACCGGACGAGGAGGAGGAACTGTTCCCGGGCGTCACCGTCCGCCGGACCGAGGGGATGCGAACCGAAGTCGAGGCGGACCCGGAGGTGGCCCGCGGGCGCGTGTTCGTCTTCGAGGAGGACGACTGGGGGGAGTCCTCCTACGAGTTCGTGACCGAGTGATGTCGCTCCGGAAACGCTGGCGACCGCTCGAACGGGCGACGGTCGGGGCGGCGCCGGACGCCTACGGCGTCGTCGAGTTCGGCGACGACGACGGCGAGGTGGTCCGCGCCGCCGCCGGCTTCCTGCCCGACGAACTCCGCGAGGAACTCTCCTACGGCGACGCGGCGAAGGTCCGCTGGAAGCGAGCGCAGTCGCGCGACCACGCCGAACGCCTCCTCGCCGACCTGTAGCCTCCCATCTCCGGGGGCCTTCCGCTCCGTGCTCCGCTCTCCCTCCGTCACCGGCCGGACTACTGGAGGTACGACGGACTGTCGTCGTCGCTGTCGCAGTTCGTCTCGTGCGTCTGCGCGTCGGATTCGGCGTCGAACATCAGCCCGCACTCGTCACAGCGGTACCACGTCGCGCCGTCTTTCTCCGTCGTGGACACCATGTGAAGTGGTGTGCTATCACGACGCATAACGTTTCTGCCAAACGACGGCGGGCGTTCGGACGGGATGTGAGAGGCGGTGACCGACAGTCGTCGAACCGACGGCCGACCGCCGGTTCGCCGGGTGAGATTCGACCGCCGGACGACCGCTCGCAGACGCTACTCTCAAGACCGACGCACCCGAAGCCGACGCCATGGCAGACGACGAGGGCCTCGAACTCACCGTTCGCGGGGCGGAGAAGCGAGACGCCGGGCGGGGCATCGCTCGCCTCCCCGAGGGGGCGCGGCAGCGTCTCGGCGTCCTCAGCGGCGACACGGTGGTCGTCGAAGGGGGCCGCGAGACGGTGGCGAAAGTGTGGCCCGCCGGCGGCGGGACGCCCGACGGCGTCGTCCTCATCGACGCCGACACGCGGGCGAACGCCGACGCGAAGATAGGCGAGACGGTACACGTCCGGAAGGTGGACGTCGAGGACGCCGCGTCGGTGACGCTGTCGATGCCCGACGACGTGGCGTTCTCCGACGACGACCGGGCGGTCGAACTCATCAAGCGGGCGATTCAGGACCGCCCCATCCAGTCGGGCGGACAGATTCGCTTCGAGTCGCTGAGTTCGGACCCGTTCGTCGTCAGCGAGACGTCGCCGGACGGCATGGTCCGCGTCACGTCGTCGACGCGGCTGAAACTCACCAAGGAGGGCCGCGTGAGTCGCGTCGTCACCAGCGTCTCCGGCGGCGAGGACGAGGACGCTCCGACCGGCGTCACCTACGAGGACATCGGCGGCCTCGACGAGGAGTTGGACCTCGTCCGCGAGATGATCGAACTCCCCCTGTCGGAACCGGAGGTGTTCGCCCACCTCGGCGTGGACCCGCCGAAGGGCGTCCTCCTGCACGGCCCGCCGGGCACCGGGAAGACGCTCATCGCGAAGGCCGTCGCCACCGAGGTGGACGCGACGTTCATCACCATCTCCGGCCCGGAGATAATGTCGAAGTTCAAGGGCGAGTCCGAGGAGAAACTCAGAGAGAAGTTCGAGGAGGCGCGGCAGAACGCGCCGGCCATCGTCTTCTTCGACGAGATAGACTCCATCGCGGGCAAGCGCGACGACGGCGGCGACGTGGAGAACCGCGTCGTCGGCCAACTGCTCAGCCTGATGGACGGGCTGGCCGCCCGCGGCGACGTCATCGTCATCGGCGCGACCAACCGCGTGGACTCGCTCGACCCCGCACTCCGTCGCGGCGGTCGGTTCGACCGCGAAATCGAAATCGGCGTCCCGAACGAGGTGGGGCGCCGGGAGATTCTGGAGGTCCACACCCGACGGATGCCGCTCGCAGAGGACGTGGACGTGGACCGCCTCGCCGCGCGGACCCACGGCTTCGTCGGGGCGGACCTCGAATCGCTGGCGAAGGAGGCGGCGATGACCGCCCTCCGTCGCGCCCGCCGCGGCGGCGAGACGATTTCGTTCGGCGAGTTGGAGGTCACCCGCGAGGACTTCGAGGCGGCGATGGCGAGCGTCGAACCGTCGGCGATGCGCGAGTACGTCGCCGAGGCACCGACGACGACGTTCGACGACGTGGGCGGACTGGAAGAGGCGAAGCGGACGCTGGAGCGAAGCGTCACGTGGCCGCTCACGTACGCGCCGTTGTTCGAGGCGGCGAACACGACGCCGCCGTCGGGCGTCCTCCTGCACGGCCCGCCGGGCACCGGGAAGACGCTGCTCGCGCGGTCCATCGCCGGCGAGAGCGGCGTCAACTTCATCCACGTCGCCGGGCCGGAACTGCTCGACCGGTACGTCGGCGAGTCCGAGAAGTCCGTCCGAGAGGTGTTCGAACGCGCCCGGCAGGCCGCGCCCGCCATCGTCTTCTTCGACGAGATAGACGCCATCGCGGCGAACCGCGACGCGATGGGGTCTGACTCGGGCGTCGGCGAACGCGTCGTCTCCCAACTGCTGACCGAGTTGGACAGGCTGGTGGACAACCCGAACGTCGTCGTCCTCGCGGCCACGAACCGCAAGGACGCCCTCGACCCGGCCCTCCTCCGGCCGGGCCGCCTCGAGTCGCACGTCCTCGTCCCCGACCCGGACGTGGACGCGCGGCGGGCCATCCTCGGCGTCCACACCCGCGAGAAACCGCTCTCCGACGACGTGGACCTCGACGAACTCGCGGCGCACATGGACGGCCTCTCCGGCGCGGACATCCAGGCGGTCTGCCGCGAGGCGACGATGCGGGCCATCGAGGAGGTGGCCGACGCCTACGAGGGCGCAGAGGCGAACGAACACGCCGACGAGATACTCGTCACGCAGGAACACTTCGACGCCGCCCTCGCCCTCGTCACGCCCGCCGAGGAGTAGACGCCCGCTTCCCTGACTGTCTCTGGAATCCACAATACGGCTTTATCGGAGCGTCACGCCTCCCTACAGTATGCATTCGGAACGCGCGACGGGGAGGGAACGGCCGTGAACACGTCCGGGTGGCGTCGTCGCGTCGACCGGGAGTGGGGCCAGTTGACCGGCGGCCCCGTCTCGGCGACGTGGTGGCTGGTCCGCGCCCTCCTCCGCGTCGCCTTCATGGAGGCGGTGTTCATGTTGCTGGCCTTCCTCGCGTTCCGACCCGACGTCCTCGCCGGCGTGGCCGCGGGGACGGCGTCGTGGTGGGCGGTGCTCGCCGCCGTCGCCACCACGCCCGTACTCCTCGGCGCGTTCCTCCTCGTCGGCGTCCTCGCCCTCGTCGCGCCCTTCCTCCCGCGACGGAACCCCGCGTATCCCGGGTCGTGGCGCTGAGACCGCTCGAACGCGCTCACTTCGCCAGACGCGCCCTGAAGTACCCGACGTCGCCGTAGCGCCGCACCTCGGCGACGGACCACGCCGTCCCCTCGCAGGTGTCGCGGAGTCGGTCCGGCGAGAACGTCCGAAACGAGAGTCGCGGGCCGACCAGGTCGCGGCCGCGGTACTCCACGCGGAACCGCCGGCGACCGACGCCCGCCTCGTCCGTCTCGCGGTGGCCGTGCGACCCGGCGGCCCGGGTCGGGTCGTACGAGTCCACCCACGCGTCGCCCGTCGCCGTCGTGACTCGCGCGAGTTCGCCGAGGAAGTCGCGGAGTTCGGCGCCCGACTGCGCGAGCGTCGCCTGCGTCCCGTTCACGAGCGCAGTCTCGAAGCGGTCCGCGCGGACGGGCGGGCGGAACATGTCGGCGACGAACGCGTCCACGCCGCGGGCGCGGGCCGTCCGGACGGCCATCGGACTCGCGTCGAAGGCGACGACGCGCCCGCGGAGCGAGACGACTCGGGCGTGCTTGCCCGCCCCGCACCCGGCGTCGAGGAGGGGCGTCTCTAACCCGTCCGCGAACGCCTTCGCCTCGTCGCTCCACCCCGCGTACGGCTCGAAGTAGTGGTGTTCGACCCGCGCGTCCCACGTCTCTCCCGTCGCCGGGTCGCGGTGGACGCAGGACCCGTCGTAGTCGCCGCGCAGGTAGTCCCACATCGCCGTGCCGAGAGCGTCGTCCGGCATGGGCGGTCGGACGACGGCGAACGTGATAAACTCCCGACGTGTGTGGGTATCTAACGTGATAGGCCGGCGCTCGCGGCGAGGCGGTGACGCGTGGTCGGTGGGTCGGTCCGCGCGTCGTCGAACGCCTCCCGGCGGCGGTTGCGTCGTCGTAACCTGGTGATGCGACCGTTGCCGGAGCTATATCCGGTTCGCGAACGAACTGGATTGCGAGATGAAACCACGAACTTCGGCGGAGTCCGCGACGCGGCACGCGGGCGTCGCTCCGCACCGCGCGCCGCACGGAGGACCGGTGTGACGGCCACCTCGGACGCGGGCGCGCTCCCGGACGGGACGCGTCTCGGGCGGACGGCGCTCCGCGTCTCTGATCTCGGGGAAGTGACCGCGTTCTACCGCGACGTCGTCGGACTCGGCGTCCTCCACCGCGCGGAGACGACTGCGGTCCTCGGCGTCGACGAGTCGCCGCTACTCGTCTTGGAGGGGGACGGAGACGCACCCGAACGGGGCCGGACGCGCGCGGGCCTCTATCACAACGCGTTCAGACTCCCCTCGCGCGGGGCCCTCGGCGACGCACTGCGGCGAGTGCGGGACCGGTGGCACCTCGACGGCGCCTCCGACCACCGCGTCAGCGAAGCCCTGTACCTCACCGACCCGGAGGGGAACGGCGTCGAACTGTACCGCGACTTCCCGCGCGACGCGTGGCCCGTGACCGACGACGGCACCGTCCGGATGAGCACCGACCCCCTGGACCTCGACGCCGTCGAAGCCGCCGCCGCGGGCCGGTCGGACGCGCCGCCGGACACGGACGTCGGGCACGTCCACCTCGAGACCACCTCGCTGGAGTCGTTCCGGTCGTTCTACGTGGACACCGTCGGCTTCGAGATGCAGATGTCGGTCCCCGCCGCGTCCTTCGTCTCGGCGGGCGGGTACCACCACCACGTCGCGGCGAACACCTGGAACCGCCGGACGGAGCCCGTTCGGGGCCGCGGTCTGTCGTGGTTCGAGGTGGTCGTGCCGGATTCGACCGCGTTCGACGCGCTTCGAGAACGGTTCGCAGAGCGCGGCCGTCGGCCGGCCGAGACGGACGACGGGTTCGCCGTCACCGACCCGGACGGTAACGAGGTCCGGTTCAGGGGCTGCTAGCCGACGGCCGAAGGCAGATGACCGACGGCCGCGGGCCGCGAGTCACCGCGCGCCGAACGGGGCCACTCGGGGGCTGTCAGTCCCAGAACGACTGCGTGCGGGCGTACTGTCGCTCCTGTTCGAGGATGTCGCGGTAGAAGTCGTCCTCGTCCTCGCGGAGGTTACCGATGATGCGCGCCGCCGTCTGCGGGCCGACGCCCCGGGCGGCGAGGGCGACGACGGCCTTCCGCCCGTGGCTCTGGACCAGACTGGCGGACCGGTACGCCCGCCTCTTCAGTCGCTCCTGCTCCTCGTCGGGGTCGTTCGCGCGGACGGCCTTCACCGTCTCGTCGTCCCACGGGTTCAGGCAGGCGATTCGGGTCGCGCCGCACTCCGGACACTCCGGCTGGTCGCGGACGCGGCGCACCTTCCGCGTCGTCTTCCAGTCGGTGCAGTGCAGGCACAGGAGGATGACCCGGTCGTTCCGGATTCGCTCCTTGACGGCCTGGATGACGCTCGCGTCGGCGTTCTCGGGAACGAGGAGTTCCCGCCCGCTGGACCGGCCGTCGATACCGATGGGCGTGCGTTCCCGCGCCGTCTCCAGCGCCACCTCGCCGGTCTGAATCCGCCGGAGCAACTCGGCCGTCTCCGCGACGGCCAGGTCGACGTGGAACACCTCCCGGACCGCCTCGTCGTAGACGGGCGTGTCTTCGAGGGCCGCCAGCAGTCTGTCGCCGCCGAACCGCTGGTTCCCCTGATAGCGCTTCAGCGCGCCGAACTTCGCCGCCACCTGCGCCAGCGTGAACTTCAGCGACTCGGAGTGTTTCAGGGCGAGTTCGAGGACGCCTTCGACGTGGTCTGGGTCCGTCGTCTCCAACACCTCCGTGAAGTCGTGGACCGAGGCGCTCGGCGGCACCTCGAACTCGACGCGGTAGGCGTCCGTCTCGATACCGACCGAAGACCCGGTGCGCTGGCCGACGAGAGCGGCCAGCATCCGTCCCAGCGTCTCGTTGACGCGGTGGCCGTACGGGGAGTTGAGGACGACGTTCCGCCCCTGCCCCTCGAGGACGAGTCGGTCGGCCGTCGGCACCGGCAACCCGGCCTCGACCTGTCGTTCCGTGGGCCGCAGCGACTTCGAGACGGTGCGCTCGTCCGTCGGGTAGCGCCCGAGGAAGTCGCGCGCGACGGCGTTCCGTTCGCCGCCCATCTCGAACTGCCGGGCCGCCGTCTCTCGAATCTCGCCGACCTCTCCGGCGACGTGCGCGGGGACGGGTATCTCGCTCCCGGTCCACGACGGCACCTCGCCCGAGGGGTCCTCGATGGGCGTGACGTTCACCCGCGCCTCGTCGTCGTCGATGTCGTTGATGCGCCACATCTCGCCGCGCTGGATGAACGACGCGCCCGGTTCGGCGAAGTTGACGACGAACCGTTCGTCGAGCGTCCCTATCTGCCCGCGCGAGGACATGTCGTACACGTCGTACGTCTCCTCGTCGGGTATCATCGACAGGTTCGCGTAGAAGTACTGCCAGGTGCCGCCGGACTTCTCTAACAGGTCCTTCTCCTCGTTCACCCACAGCAGGCGGTTGCTCGACAGCTCTCGCACTATCTCGCGGAACGTCTCCTCGTCCACGTCGCGGAACGGGTACGCGGCGGTGACCAGATCGTACGTCTCCCGCGCGGACACCTCGCCGTAGTCCATCACGACGCCGACTATCTGGTTCGCCACGGTGTCGAGGCTCGCGTGGTGGATGCGCGCGGGTTCGACCTCACCCGCCTCGGCCTTCCGCGCGATGGCCAACGCCTCGTGGGTGTCGTCCGGCGAGGAGGTGACGATGGTCCCGTGGGAGGTCTGGTCGCGGCGGTGGCCCGCCCGGCCGACGCGCTGGAGGAGGCGCGACACCTCGCGCGGACTGCCGTACTGGACGACGTGGTCCACCCGCCCCACGTCGATGCCGAGTTCCATCGAGGAGGTGCAGACGAGGCCGTCCAACTCGCCGGACTTGAACCGGTCCTCCACGTCGATTCGCACGTCCTTCGACAGCGACCCGTGGTGGAGTTCGATCGGTTCGTCGAGCGCCTTGAAGCGCGAGCCGAGGGCCTCCGCGGTCTGTCTGGTGTTGACGAACACGAGCGTCGACTCGTGGTCGCGCACGATGTCGCGGATGGCCCGGACGTGGCTGGCCATCTCGTCCTCCGTGGCCAACTGACCGGCCAGCGTCTGGTCCTCGCGGGTCACCTCGGGGTGGACGACGGTGAACTCCACCTTGCTGCCGGCCTCCACCTCGACGATGTCGAACCCGCGGTCGCCGGTGAGGAACTTCCCGACTTCCTCGGGCGACCCCACCGTCGCCGAGAGGCCGATGCGCTGGAACGGGCCCGCCAGCGCGCGGAGGCGTTCGAGTCCGACGGTCAACTGCGCGCCGCGCTTGGCCGAGGCGAGTTCGTGCACCTCGTCGACGACGACGTGCCGCACGTCCGACAGCGCCTTTCGCAACTTCTCGCCCGTCAGCATCGCCTGCAGCGTCTCGGGCGTCGTCACCAGCACGTCCGGCGGGTCGTTCGCCTGCTTCTGTCGCTGGTACTGCGTGGTGTCGCCGTGCCGCACGTCCACCTCGACGTCGAGTTCCGCGCCCCACCAGTCGAGTCGCTCCCGCATGTCGCGGTTCAGCGCGCGAAGCGGCGTGACGTACAGCGCCGAGATGCCCGCCCGGTCCTCGGCGTCAGATTCGACGATCGCGTCGAGGACCGGGAGCATCGCCGTCTCCGTCTTGCCCGTCCCGGTGGGGGCGATGACGAGGGCGTCGTTCCCGGCGGCGAGCGGGGGAATCGCGCGTCGCTGTGGCTCCGTGGGCGTCGTGAATCCGCGTTCGGAGAGCGCCGCGCGGACCGTCTCGCCGAGGGCGGTGAACGCGTCCATCCCCTGCACGCGGGTCGCGTCTGCCATCGTCAGCCGTAACGGTGCGAGCGGATTAAGCACACCGCTCGCGGCGTTCGAGGCGTCGTCACTCCGCGAGGAAGCGGTACGCGACGCCGGCGAGGATGACCAGCGCGCCGATGGTGAACGTGGGGGGGAAGGGGAGCAGGAACAGGGCGATGCCGGCGACGATGATGGCGGTGGACGTTCGCATGACCGGCCGATTCTCGCGGCCCACGGTTAGCTCTATTCGCCCTCCGCCGGACATTCATGAGCGAGGGGGACGAACGACTGGGCGTGCGTCCCCGCACCGCGTACCTCTGCTCGCTGTTCGCGTTCGGCACCGCCGGCGTCGCAGGCGGCGTCGCGGACTACGTCGCAGACGGCACGGCGTGGTCGGCAGTCGCCGTCCTCGGCGGCGGCGTGATACTCGGCGTGGTCGGCTACAACGCCGTCCGTCCGGCGGCCTACGACGGCCCCGAGGAGTGGGGTCCGCTCCTCTACCTGACGGTCGCCGGGAGCGTCCTGTTCGCCCTCGCCGTCGGCTGGGAGTTCGTCTGAGCGGCTTCAGGCGTCCGACGGCGGCCTCACACCGACCGGTACGGCCCGAGTCGCGTCCCGTCCAGCAGGTAGGCGTCGGCGTCGAACACGCCCGCCGGGAGGAACGGCGAGAGGAATCCCTGTCCCTCGACGTTCACCCACGTGCCGCCGGAGCGGTCGTTGAACGCCGGGAAGACGACGAGTTCGGGCCCCTTCCAATCGAGGTCGGTCGCGTCCAGTCCCAACTGCTCGGCGAACGGGTCGGGGTTCATCGGCCCGCGAAGCCACGCCCGTTCCTTCCGGCCGCCGCCGACCGAGTCTTCGAGGCGGACCGCCGGATGTTCGTGCGCCGTGCAGACCACGTCGCTCTCGACCACCTCGCGCGACGGCCACGTGTGGCCGTGGGCGAAGCCGACGCGGCCGAGTCTGACGCCGGCACCGTCCGTCACCTCGATGCGGTCGCCGAACGCCTCGTCGATGCCGCCGTCGTGGTTGCCGCGGACCAGCGTCACCGGCACGCGGGCGGTGACTCGCTCCACGAACGTCTCCAACTCGTCGGTCTCGTCGCCGCGCGGGTTCCCGATGCGGTGACCCAGGTCGCCGAGGACGACCAGTCGGTCCGGGGCCGTCTCGTCGAGCAGTCGGGTGAGGCGCGCGAGGCGCACGTCGGCGTCGCTGTCGAGTTCCACGCCGCGTTCGTAGCGCAGGCCCGCCTCGATGCCCGCGTGGTAGTCGGCGACGACGAGTGCCGTCTCGTCGGCCGCCTCGGGACCGAGGCGCGCGACGGCCGCCGGGTCGCCCGGCACCGGTTCGACTATCGGCCGGTCGCCTCGGCGTGCCATCGGCTCAGATGGACTTCAGCGTCCCTTCGCTCGGTTCGTAGCACTTGCCGCTCATCAGCGCGTCCTGAATCGCGTCCTCGACGTCGCCGGCGTCCGCGCCGTAGCGGTCGACGATGGCGGAGACGACCGCCTCGCGGTCCGCGCCGTCGCCGTCGTCGAGGTCCGCCATCACCTCGACCACGGCGTCTTCGAGGTCCACGTCCGCGGCCGATTCGTCGGCGTCGCCGGATTCGTCCGCACCCGCCGGTTCGTCGCCGCCGGCCGAGTCGTCGGTGTCGCCGTCGGACGAAGCGGGGACCGAGTCGCCGGCCGCCGTCTGGGCCTCGTCGGGCGTCTCGACGTCGTCGGCGACGGCCCCGTCCGGGGAGTCGGCGGCCGCCGCGTCGGGTGACTGCGTGTCCGGGCGAGCGTCTTCCGGCGGCGCGGCCGGTTCCGCCGCCGAGTCCCCGCCGGTCGGCGCCTCGCCGTTCGTCCCGGCGTTCGCCTCGGCGGCCTGCGCCTCCAGGTCGTCGGCGTCCGGCACGTCGATGTCGGCCTCGCCCGGGTCGTCGACCTCGTTTCCGGTGGAGAACTCCGCGCCGAACTCCGCCTCTATCTCGGCGCGTTCCTCCTCGTCCATCTCGTACATCTCCCCGGTCGCGGCGGCGTCCGCGTCCGCGTCCGGTTCGTCGTCGCCCGCGTCGGTCGTCGCCGCGTCGCCCGCGTCGAAGTCGCCCAGACCGCCCGGGCCGTCGCCGTCGTCCGTCTCGGCCGCCGGTTCGTCGGACCTGCCCGCGTCGAAGTCGCCCAGACCGCCCGACTGTGCCGGCTCCGAGTCGTCACCGGCGTCGGCGTCGGTCGGCGATTCGGTCGGGTCCGGGTCCGCGGTCTCCGAGGGTTCGGGCGCCGCCGTCTCTGCCGTCTCAGGTTCCGACGCGTCCGCGTGTGCCGGTTCCTTCGTCTCCGTGGTCTCGGTCCCGGTCGGTGTCGGTTCGGACTGGTCCGATTCGGTCCCGGTGGTGGGTTCCGTCTCAGTGGGCGTCTCCGTGCCGTCTGCGGTCCCGGCCGGGGACGACGCCGCCTCGGCCGAACCGGGCGCTTCGTCGGTTCCGCCGGTCGCGGCGTCCGCGTCCGGCGTCGTCTCCGTATCCGACGTGGTCCCCGCGTCCGACGTGGTCTCCGTCCCCGTCGTCTCCGTCGTCGACTCCGCCGTCGTTTCCGCGCCCGTCGCTCCCGCGTCCGCCGTCTCCGCTCCGGTGTCCGCGTCGGCGTCGGCGTCGTCGCCCGCCGCGAGACCGCCTGCCTGGGCCGACTCGCGAGCCTCCGTAATCGCGACGTCGCCGCCCTCGGGCGGCGTCGACGCCGGAACGTCGGGGAGCGGTCCGAGTTCGTCCGGTCCGGCCTCGTCGGGGGCGACGCTCAGCGAGTCCACGGCGTCGCGTTCGCCGGCGACGAGTTCGAGCGCCTGAACCGCCATCGTCCGGACGGCTTCGAGGTAGTGTTCGGTCGTGCCGTAGTGGTCGATGGCGAGGGGGACGCCCGTCGCTAACGACTCGTCCACCCCGCGCGCTTCGAGGACGGCGCGCAGGTCGTCGCCGCGGTGGTCCAGCGCCGACGCGGCCCGCATCGTCGCGACGCGTTCGAGCGTCGCGCGCGCGGCGGCGACGACCCACCGGTCGCGCGTCGCCGCGTCGACTTCGTTGATGCTCTCCGGGCGGACGGAGGTGAACACGCGGTCGGAGTCCTCGGGTTCGTACGTCCGCGCCTTCCCCGTCAGCGAGACGAACATCGGCGGCGTCGACCGGTCGAGGAAGTTCATCGCCTCGGGCTGGTACTGGCCGGCGTAGGTGACGAAGACGTCCGTGGGGTCGGCCACGCGCCCCCGCAGGACCTCCTCGTTCACCGACTCGACTTCGGTGAGTGCGCCGACGGCGAACAGGCGGTTCACCCGCGCGCCCGTCGGCGTGACGACGTAGTTCGGCGCGCGTTCCTCGTCGCCCTCCGAGTACGACAGCGTCGCGTCGTCGAACTCCGCGGCGAACAGGCGGTACGCGACCTCGCGGCGGTTCTCTATCGCGCTCATGCCCGCACCTCCGAGAGCAGGGCCGTCGCGCGGTCGGCGGCGTCGTCGGTCGCCTCGGCGAACTCGGTCGCCTCGAGGTTCGCGCCGTAGTCGTCCACCGAGAGGTTGCCGCGGACGCGGAACTCCCGGCCGACGACCTGTCGGCGAATCTCGTCGGCGACGACTTCCTTGTCCATCGCCTCGCGGGCCGCTTCCATCGCCTCGGCCATCGTCCCGCCGTACAGTCGCTCCGTCAGGTCGCGGTCGAGGACGGCGGTCACGGTCCCGCTCCCGTCGTCGATAATGGCCTTCACGCGCATGTCGTCCTCGCCGTCGACGTCGCCGTGCGTCCGGCACTGGCTGTTCTGGAGGACGCGCCCGCAGTCCGGACAGCGCTCGATGAGGCCCGACCCGTCGCGGACTTCGAGCAGGTTGCCGACGACTTCCACGTCGAACATCCCGCCCGACCCGACGGCCTCGCCGACGCGCATCCGCGGCGCCTCGTCCTTCACGTCCACGTCGCGTCCGAGGGGAGTCACCGTCGTGAACTCAGAGAGGTTCACCTGCGGGACGCCGCGGAACTCCCGGACGTACACGTCCTCGAAGCGGAACGTCTCGCCCTCGCGGAGTTCGGGTCGCGCCCCCCAGTCGGTGAAGGGGAGTCGCGCGGACTCGTCGGCGACGACGCCCGACCGGATGGTGGTGTCGCCGTCGCGCCCGGAGATGGTCCGCTCCTCGGATTCGAGTACCTGAACCTCCACGTTGCGGCCGCGGTCACCCGCGCGCAGGTCGACGAGGTTCGTGTCGCCGCCCGTTTCGTACGGCGTCTCGACGGGCGTCGTCTCGACGGCGACGGTGGTGCTCTGCCCGAGGTTCAACTCGGGTTCGCCCTCCCACTCGCGCACGTTGGCGTTCCCGACGGTCACGGAGTCGCCCGCCTCGAAGCCGAAGTCCTCCCACGACGTGTAGGATATCTTCCCCGTCGCGTCCGCGAGTTCGCCCTCTCGGATGGTCTGCTCTTCGCCCTGATAGCGAATCGAGCGCCGTCCGACGGTCAGCACGCGCACGGTGACGGTGACGTTGCCGTTCTCGGTGGTCACGTCGGCCACGTCCTTCGCCGTCGGGGAGGCACTCCCGCCGGAGTCGCCGCCGTGTTTGCGGCGGATGCTCTGTTTGGCTTCGTCGATGGGGACGCTGTACGACAGCAGGTTCTTCAGGTCGGATTTGACCTCCGATTTGTCTACTCCGAGGGTGGAGGCGAGTTCCTCGGCGTGTTCGTCCACGTTCATCGTCCGACGTTGCGTCCCGTTCGGTAAAAAGGGTTCCCGGAGGCCCCCGAGCACGAACTGCTAAGTGCGGGGCAGTCGCACACGGTGGTATGAGTGACGCGGACACCGCGGCCGACGAGGGACAGGTCACCTTCTCGCTGAGCATCGAAGACGGCGAGACGGTCATCACGATGCGCGGCGACCGAGACACCGCCGTCGTCGTCGAGTCCGCGTCGGGCGAGCGAATCTACCTCCCGCCGGAGGACTTCGAACGCGGCGCGCGCCAGCGAAGCGACAGCCCGTACCAACCGGCCCAGCAGGACAGCCCGTATCAGTCCGCACAACAGGACAGCCCGTACCAGTCGGCCCGCGACGACTCGCCGTACCAGTCCGCGCGCCAGAGTCTCCCCCGAGAGGGACTGGTGCCGACGTCCGACGGCTACCGCATCCGCCACCCGGAACCGGCGACGGACGTGCGACTGCTCCGTTAGGACGGACTGGCCTTCGCCCCGCCGGTGATGGTGACCGGTCGGTCGGCGTCCAGGACGACGGCCTGCGTGACGCTGCCGAACAGCAGCGACCCGAGCGGGGACCGCTTTCGGCCCCCGAGGACGATGTAGTCGGCGTCCGTCTCGGCCGCCGCCGAGAGTATCTCCGTCGCCGGGTCGCCGACGCGCGACAGTTCCTCGATGCTGACGCCCGCACCTCTGAGTCGGCCGTGCGCCGCGCGCCCGCCGTCTATCTGCTTGGGCGAGGTTCCCCCCGCCTGCGTTCTGTCCTCGAACACGTACAGGAGCACCACCCGTACGTCTTCGGCCGCGTGCGGGAGCCTGATGACCGCGTCGGCCTGCGCCGTGCCGCGCGATTCGCTCTCGTCGACCGGCATCAGTACGGTGAACATATGCTAAAAGATAGCACACAGCACGAGATATAGCATGGGGGAACCGGCGTCACCGCGAGAGACGAAAGCCGGTGTCGGCGGCGCTACTCGCCGGCGACTCGCTCGTAGAAGTCGATAGTCTCGTCCACCACGTCGTCCCAGGTCACCGGGTCGTACTCGGGCGGTCCCTCCAGTGAGAGACCGTAGTCGATGCCGTCGGCGAGCGACCCAGACTCGGGTTCGACTTCGATGACGCAGTCCTCGGGGAGCACCTCGTTGACGCCGCTCTCGGTGGCGACGACGCGCGTCCCCGCCGAGAGCGCCTCCGTGATGGTGATGCCGAACGGTTCGGACAGCGACGGCGAGACGAACAGGTCCGCCGAGGCGTAGTAGTCGCCCAGCGCCTCCTCGGGGATGTAGCCGGCCCACTCTATCTGGTCCTGCACGTCGAGCAGTTCGGCGAACTTCTTCAGTTGGTCCGTGAGGTGGCCCGACCCGCCGACGACCAGCGTCACGTCGTCGCGGCGGAGTTTCTCCATGGCGTAGACGAGGTGCGAGATGCCCTTCTGGTCGGTGTGCCGGCCGACGAAGAACAGCATGTCGCCGTCGATGTCCAGTTCCTCCTTCAGGTCGCGCCCGGTCGTCTCACACTTCGAGAAGCCGTTGTAGATGACGTCGGGGTCGCCGCCGTACAGGTCCCTGACGCGCGAGGCCGTGAGTTCGCTCACCGCGAGGAGGTGGTCGCAGCGTTCGACGATGCGGCGTTCGGTCTCGACCTCTCGCTTGGGCGGGTCGACGTTGCGGTCCGAGGAGAGCGAGTGGAACGTCGTCACCCACTCCACGTCCGCGTTCGACTTCGCCCGCGACCCGGGTCCGTAGCCGAACCAGTCGTGCGTGTGGACCACGTCGGCGTCCTGTGCGTGTTCGGCGAACGCGGAGCTGAGACGGCCGATGCGGGTGATGATGTCGCCTTCCCCCGTCGGGACGCCGTGTATCCCGTCGCGGTCCTCCGGCGCGTACTCCGCCGGGAGGACGAGTTCGATGTCTACGCCGCGCGCTTGCAGTCCGTCGAACATCTCCCCGACGTGGGTGTCGAGACCCCCGCTCACGTTCGGCGGGAAGCCCCAGCCCAGCATCAGCACTTTGGGCGGCATTGGTGAGACGAGATACCACGGAGAGACATATAACTCCTGTCCGTCCCGCCGACCGAAATCCGCTTACCGCACGCGGCCGACGCTCCCGTATGCACGTCGTCGTCAACGCCGCCGCGAGCGTCGATGGGAAACTCTCCACGCGACGGCGCGAGCAGGTGAAGATAAGCGGGGCGGACGACTTCGCCCGCGTGGACCGCGTCCGCGCCGACAGCGACGCCGTCCTCGTCGGCGTCGGCACCGTCCTCGCGGACGACCCGCACCTGACGCTGGACGACGAGACGTACCGGGACGAACGCCGCGCGGACGGGCGCGACCCGAACCCCGCCCGCGTCGTCGCCGACTCCCGCGCGCGCACCCCGACGGACGCCCGCATCGTCGACGACGCCGCGACGACGTACGTCCTCGTGAGCGAGTCCGCCCCGGAGGACCGAGTCGCCGCCCTCGAACGGGCCGGGGCGACCGTCGTCGTCGCGGGCGAGACGCGCGTCTCGTTCCCCGAGGCGTTCGCGGAACTGGAACGCCGCGGCGTCGAGCGCACGATGGTCGAGGGCGGCGGCGAGGTCATCTTCTCGCTGTTCGAGGACGGTCTGGTGGACGAACTCAGCCTGTACGTCGGGTCGGTCGTCGTCGGCGGGCGCGACGCGCCGACGTTGGCGGACGGCGAGGGGTTCGTGGCGGACTTCCCGACGCTGGACCTCCGCGGCGTCGAACGCGTCGACGACGGCGTCCTCCTCACGTACGACGTCGACTGACGGGCGAAACCGTCGTCCGTCGACGCGGCGGACCGGCCGGTCGTGCGACGGGTCGGCATCTCCTCTCAATAGTTAAGGGAGTCCGGTGACTACGGAGGGCGTATGAGTACACCCGAGAGCCGAGGAACGCCCGTCCACGTCGAGAGTCAGGAGCACCTCGAAGAACTCGTCGCCGGAGCGGACGTGGTGCTCGTGGACTTCTACGCGGACTGGTGCGGCCCGTGCAAGATGCTCGAACCCACCGTCGAGGAGATCGCCGCCGAGACCGACGCCCTCGTCCTGAAGGTCGACATCGACGAACTGCAGGAACTCGCCCGCGAGGAGGGCATCCGCTCGGTGCCGACGCTACAGTTCTACGCCGACGGCGAACAGGCCAAACGCGTCATCGGCGTCCAGGACAAGTCCGACCTCCTCGACATCGTCGACGAACTGTCGAACTGACGCCGTCCGGCCTCCGTTCTCCGTCTTCGCGTCGCCGCGGTCGCCGACGCCTATATCGACCCGACCGCGACGACGTGGCCCGTCTCGGACTCGTGTCGGCGTCGGACTCGCTCGGCCGTCTCCGCGTCGGTCTGCACCGACTCGGTGAGACAGTCGCGACAGACGACGTGGTAGTACGCCTTCGCTTCGGACGCATCGGTCGCTGTTCCTGACATACACGAAGATACGACTGTACGGGTATAGCTACGCACCGACTAGCGAACCCGTAAGCCGGCCGTACGGGGCCGGCCGAGCGGTTAACCGGCGGTTACGACCCCTCAGAAGGGAGCGTCTTCGCGACTCCGCGCGAACCGGTCCTCGTCGGGCGCGTCGTAGTCGAACGACCCGCCCGTGGTGGCGTGGACCTGCGACACCTCGTCGAACTCCGCGACCATCCGCGACTGTAGCGCCTGCACCGTCATCGGCGAGATGCCGCACCCCGAACAGGCCCCGCCGAGCGAAATCCACACCTCGCCGGACTCCTCGTCGATGGCGTCGATGCCCGCGCTCCCGCCGTGCATCTGAATCTGCGGGAAGTTCCGGCGCATGAACAGCACGAGTCGGTCTTCGAGGCCCGACTCGCCGTCTCTCGTCTCGATACTCATGCGGAGCGTAGGCGCACGGACGAGATAGCGTTTCGCCTCGCGGCACCGCGCGGGTCCGCGTCGCCGCGCCGGCACGCCGACCCCCGTTTCGTCGCGCCGCGGCACGGGTCGCGAGACGCCGCACGGCGGCAGTTCGACGCCCGACGCGGGACCGGCCGCACGCGGTGACGTTCGGGGAGGGCTTTTTAATTCGGAGCGAGTATCCCCCGGTATGATTTCACTCGACGAAGCGGTGACCGCCAGACTGGAATCTCACGGTGAACGCTTCGAGGTTCTCATCGACCCGGACGCGGCCCTCGCCATCAAGCGAGACGAGTTCGAGGGCGACTTAGAGGACGTCATCGCCGCCGAGGACGTGTTCGAGGACGCCTCTCGCGGCGACCGACCGGCCGAGGAGGACCTGGAGACGGTGTTCGGGACGACGGACCCGATGGAGATAATCCCCGAAGTCATCAAGCGCGGCGAGATTCAGATCACCGCCGAGCAGCGCCGGGAGATGCAGGAGCAGAAGCGGAAACAACTCATCAACACCATCACCCGCAACGCGGTCAACCCGCAGATGGACAACGCGCCGCACCCGCCGGAGCGCATCGAACGCGCCTTAGAGGAGGCAGGGTTCAAGGTCGACCCGATGGAGAAGGTGGAGTCGCAGGTGGACGACGCGCTGGAGGCGCTCCGTCCGGTCATCCCCATCCGGTTCGACGAGGTGACCGTCGCCGTCCAGATTCCCGCGAACTACGCGGGGAAGACGCAGGCGCAGGTCAGAGAGTACGGCGACTTAGAGCGCGAGGAGTGGCAGAACGACGGGTCGTGGGTCGGCGTCGTCACCTTCCCGGCCGGGATGCAGAACGACTTCTACGACATGGTGAACGAGTACACCTCCGGCGAGGCGGAGACGCGCATCGTGAAGGACAAGGACGAACTGAGTACGCGGTAAGCCGAGACCGCAGGGGGTGACTCCCCGGAGAGAGTCGACGCGAGCGGACGACTGCGCGGAAAATATTCGTCGGCGAGACGCGAGAACGGAGCGAGCGGCGAGTTATCCCTTCTTGAAGCCGACGAGGAACCCGCCGGTGAAGCCGGCGGAGATGGAGAGCGTCGAGAGTATCGAGGAGAGCCAACTGGGCGGTGCCCCCGTGGCGGCGTCCTGACTCGTCTTCACGAGCCCGGACGTCAGTTTCTCCCAATCCACCGAGAGGATGCCGCGCGATTCGAGGAACTTGAACAGGGCCAGTTCCAGACCGACGATGACGGCGATTATCTTCGCGACTTTCTTCGCCGCGAAGCCGATGATGCCGCCGATGACCGCACCACTCCCGAACTCCAGTCCGAGCGAGGTGGGGTCGATGGACAGTTGTAGCGGGTCGGGCATGCCCGGACGTGGCGCGGCATCGGATATAACCTTTGTGTGGTCGGACAGGTCTGATTTCGTACTGGTCAGAGACGACGACTGTAGGTCCGGGCGCGGGGAACTTACAAGTCAGCGGCCGTCCTACCCGCGCGCATGGACCGTGAACGCACGGCAGGCGGGCTAACCGGGGTGACGGACCGGCATCACCGTTGAACACCGCCGAGTAACGTTCAACTGTCTCGACGGCGTACCGTCCACATCTGTGGAGGCGAAACACCAGCCGACGACCGGGTGTGGCCGATGAGCGACGGCACCCGCGCCGTCGTCGCCAAGCGCGTCGATTCGGGCGAGTCAGCCGACCTGTCGGAGATAACGGACCTCGCGCGCGCCGCGGGGTACGACGTGGTCGGAACGCTCTCGCAGTCGCGCGAGGAGGACGCCGCGTTCCACTTCGGCGAGGGCAAGGTGGACGAACTCGCCGGACTCGTCGTCGAGACGGACGCCGCGGCGGTCATCGTCGACAACCGCCTCGGCCCGTACCAGACGTACAACATCGGCGGCAAACTCCCCGAGGGGGTCGAAGTCGTCGACCGCTTCACGCTCATCCTGGAGATATTCGGCCAGCGAGCCAGTACGCGGAAGGCCCAGCTACAGGTCGAACTCGCGGAACTCCGGTACGAACTCCCGCGCGCGGAGGCGAAAGCCTCCCTCGCGAAACGCGACGAGCGTCCGGGGTTCATGGGCCTCGGGGAGTACGACGAGTCGCGCGAACGGGACATCAAGGCCCAGATTTCGCGCATCAAGAACGAACTCGACGCCATCGCCGACAAGGAGGAGACGCGGCGCGAACAGCGTCGCGAGTCCGGGTTCGATCTCGTCGCCCTCGCGGGCTACACGAACGCCGGCAAGTCCACGCTGATGCGTCGACTCGCCGAGGACCTCGAAGTCGGCGAGAACGACGACTTGCACCCCGACCTGGACCCGACGGCGGAGTCCGAGGACCGCCTGTTCACCACGCTCGGGACGACGACGCGCCGCGCCGAGACGGGGACCCGAAACGTCCTCCTCACCGACACCGTCGGCTTCGTCTCGGACCTGCCGCACTGGCTGGTCGAGTCGTTCAAGTCCACGCTCGACTCGGTGTACCGCGCGGACCTCGTCCTCCTCGTCGTGGACGCCTCCGAACCCGTCGAGGAGATGCGCGACAAACTCGTCACCTGCCACGACACGCTGTACGAACGCAACGAGGCGCCCATCGTGACGGTGCTGAACAAGATAGACGTGGTGGACGGGGCGGAACTCGACCGGAAGATGGACGCGCTTCGCGCCCTCGCGCCGAACCCCGTCGCCGTCTCGGGACTGACCGGCGAGAACGTCGGGGCACTCGCCGACAGAATCGAGCGCGAACTGCCCGACTGGCGCGAGGAGCGCCTGCTCCTGCCGATGTCGGACGACGCGATGAGCCTCGTCTCGTGGCTGTACGACCACGGCCACGTGGAGAACGAGGAGTACGACGGCGAGAACGTCCTCGTCGAGTTCGAGGCCCGCCCCGCCATCGTCGAGAAGGCCCGCGCGAAGGCCGCCGAGGTGCAGTCCGGAGAGACCGGTGACGCCGAGGCGGAGGCCGAGGCCGACGGCGGCTATCGGTCGTAGCGGCACGCACGGGACGAGGCGGCGGTCCGTCCTCGCCTCCGTCTCGTTCTGTTCTCGTCACCGCATACTGTCGGCGTGAGCCGAAGCGACGCCGACCGTCAGCGGTGCAGAACCCGCGTTGTGACCGCCAAGAGCGCCGCGAACGCCGCGAGAACGCCGAATCCGGGCGCGCCCGTCTCGGTCGTCTCTGTCTCGTCGGCCGCCGTCGGTGCGGACGCGTCGCTCGGGTCCGGCGTCGCCGTCCCTCCCGCGTCAGTCCCCGTCGCGGTCGTTCCGGCGGCCTCGTCCTCGGTCGTCGCGGACGCGTCGTCCGCGGCGTTCTCGGTCGCGTTCTCGGACCCGACGGCGAACACGGAGAACCCGGGCGTGACCGCTTCGTACGTCCCGTTACCGAGCGCAGTCGTGTTCAGCGTCCGCCACTCGCCGTCGTGGAACCGATACAGTCGCACCTCGTCGGGCGACACGCCGCGGGCTTCGAGTTTCGAGGCGGAAACCTCGAACGTGATAGTCGCGTTCTCGACGGCGTCGTCGGTCGTCCCCGCGAGGTCTATCGACACGTAGTCGATGGCGCCGTCGCCCCGGCCGTCTCCGTCCGCGTCGCCCGCGCCGCCGCCGGGGTTCAGTGCGGGCGTCCCGTCGGGGACCGCGTCGTGCGAGGCGACGGTCACCGAGAGTGCGGCCGCCCCCTCCGAGAGGTTCAGGCCGAGTTCCCGGACCTGCGACCGTTCGTCCGACCGGTCCGCGTCGGCCGTCGCGTTGCGCCCCGTCGACGCGTTCGCCGATTCGGTCGCGTTCACGCCGTCGGTGGCGTTCGCGGCCGTCGCCGAGGCGTTCAGGGACGGGATGTGGACGGTGACCGTCTCGTCGGCCGGCGCGTCGGTCACGTTCGCGGCCGCCGCCCGACCGTCCGCCGTGGCAGTGGCGACCACCGTCGCACCGCCGGCCGTCGCGTTCGTCTCCCGCTCACCGTCCGAATCGCCCGACGAACCGTCGCCGTCGTCAGTATCGCCGCCGCCGTCGGCAGTCGACCCGTCGGTGTCGCCGGCCGAACCGCCGTCTGACCCCCCGTCACCGGACCCCTCGGTCCCCGACTCGCCGCCGGACGCGCCGATGGCCGCCGCGTCGGGCAACAGTTGGACCGTGCCCGTGGAGTACGTCGTCGGGAAGCCGACGCGCACGTCGCCGTCCGCGGTCACGTTCGGCGACAGCGAGACGCCGTCGCCCTTGTACGTCCCGCCGAGCGTACTCGGGTCTGAGACACCCCACTGGTCGAGGAGGGCCGAAGGAACGGTCGCCTCGTACTGACCGGTGTTGTTCCGCCCGTCCACCGTCTCGTGTGGCGCGCCGAGGTCAACGTTCAGCGTCGGCGACCCGTTCACGAGGCCGGGGTACGGCGCCGTCGCCGACTGAGCGTCGGTGGCGACGACCATCCCCGAGACGTTGCGCATCGTCGTGGAGCCGTTGTCGACGAACGCGAGCGAGAACATCGGCGTGTAGGCGTGCGTCGCCACGTCCTCGCTCGCGCTCAGGTCGTCCCACCCGGACACCGAGGCAGGGCCGTCGACCTTGTACGCGGCGTCTATCGGTTGCGCGACGACGGTGACCTCGTAGCCGTCGGAGCGGTTCACCACGTCCCACGACACGTCGTGCGCGGTGGCGACGAGAATCGAGGGTTCGTACGAGTGCGGCACGTCCAGCACCACCTCGAAGCGACTCGTCTCGTCGAGTCCCGACCCGTTCAGGTTCTGGGGCCGGTCGCTCCCCGGCGCCTCGTAGGTGAGGTCGAACTGGATCAGTCCGCCGTCGTCGGTGGGCGCGATGGTACTCGTACCGAGCGCCGAGGTGTTCGCCGCGCCGCCGACGTGCGTGAGCGAGGTCATCTCGACCAGGGGTTCCAGCGTCACCGTCGGCCCCTCGTACCCGCCCGTCGAGAGCGCGTACGCCTTCGACGTGTCGAAGTGCGACGGGAACGTGACGTTCACCGACCGCTGAGCCGACTGGCCGGGACGGACGGTGACCGTCGCGGTTCCGACGGGCGTGGTCCGGAACGCGCCCGGGTAGAGGGAGACGGTGTGGTTCTCCACTGTCTCGCCGGTGTTGTCCACGCGGACGGTCACCTCGTGCGTCCTGCCCCGCGTGAGGTTCGTCTCGGGAACGCTCACGAGTCCGACGGAGGTGTTGCCGACGACGGTCACCGTGGTCATCGAGAACGACCCGGAGACGCGTTCACCCGTGGAGTCGTTCACGACGCTCGCCTCGACGCGGTACGACCCGGCGGCCGCCCGCGCGGGCAGCGTCAGCGTCGCCGTCCCGTTCGCCGTCCCGAGGTCGGCGTCGAACGCGAGGAGGCCGTTCGGTCCCGAGAGCGACAGGTTCGCGTCGGCGGCGGTGACGGCCCCCGTGAGGTTGAACCGGACCGGCACGGAGACGGCGTCGCCACGCATCGCGGTGACGTCCGCCGGCGAGGCGACGCAGGGCGACCCGTACGCCGCGGGGCAGTCGCCCGCGACCGAGGGCGTCGGCGCCGCGTCGGAGACGGTGACCGTCGTCGGCGCCTCGTCGTTGACGGTGAAGTTCACCGTCTCGCCGGCGTACTGTTCGGTGTAGACGACCGGGAGTTGCACCGTCTTCACCGCGCCGGCGCCGAGGTCCACGAGCGAGACGTTCGCCGCGTCGGCGTCGCCGGTCTCGGGGTAGGCCGCGACGCGGAACGTCGTCGCCGCGCCCCCGGTGTTGTTCAGCGTGACGGCGACAGTCGTCTCGACGCCGGGCAACACCGTCGTCGAGGCGAGCGAGTACGACTCGATTCGCACCGACGACGTGGTGTTCACCACGCCGACGGCCGCGCTCTCGAAGCGGGACTCGTCGCCGTCGTGGCCGCGAACCCAGACGCGCCGGTCGCCGGCGACGGCGTCCACGGTGTCGGCGAACGCCGACCCGGGGCCGAACGTGAGGTTTCGCCGGCCGGCGTCCGCGGTCAGGTCGGCGTCGTAGTCGACGGCGAACCCGGAGTCGTTCTGGAGCCAGATGGTCGTGTTCGCCGGGTCGGACGCGCCGGTGACGTTGTACGCGACGGTGACGTTGGCGTCGGTTCCGGGCGTCCATGCCGTCTCCGTCGCGTTCACGCCGGGGGCGTCTGCGGGAGCGGTCGGCGTCGTCCCGTTCGCGGACGCGAACCCGACGAACGCGACGGGGGTGCTAGACGAGAGCAACAACAGCGCGACCAGTAGCGCGGCCGTGCGGTGTGGCGATTTCATCGATAGCCGATAGAGAAAAATCAGCCACTTCAACGTTTTCGAACCGGTATCAAACGAGATAGCGCAAGAGAAATAGCGCTATCTCACCGCTCGAAGCCGGTTTTTTGCCCTTCTCTCGAGAATCAAACTCGGTACCGGGCGCTTACTGCCCCGACTTCTCCTCTCCCAGCCCCGACTTCTCCTTCGTCACCACGCGCACGTCCGTGGTACGGGTGTCGGGGTACTGTCCGTCCGCGTCCTTCTCCGCCGCCTTCACCATGTCCCAGACGACGTTCAGCCCCGTCGTGACGCCCTCCAGCGCCTCCATCTCGCACCCGGTCTTGCCCGTCGTCTCGACGGTGACGGTGAGCGTCACCGCGTCGTCGGCCACGTCGAACGCCGTCTCGACGTTCGTGATGGGTATCTGGTGGCACATCGGGATGGTCTCCCACGTGTGCTTGACGGCCTGAATCGCGCCGATACGGGCCGTCCCCAGCACGTCCCCCTTCCCGATTTCGTCGTCGCGAATCGCCGCGACGGTCGGTTCGGTGAGGTGAATCGTCCCCCGCGCGACGGCGCGGCGGCGCGTGTCGGGCTTCCCGCCCACGTCCACCATCTGCGCGTTGCCCGCCTCGTCGACGTGCGTCAGGTCGCGTTCGTCGTCGGCCGCGGCCGCGTCGCCGACCTCTTCGTCCCGTCGCTCCTCGCCGCTCACGCGTCCTCACCCCAGAGCGCCCGCGGGAGGGCGTCCAGCAGGTCCGACGCGAGGAGGCCGTCGCCGCGTTCGTCGTCGAGCAGTTCGGCCGCGCGACCGTTGGCGTAGGGGCCGGCGCACGCCGCGTCGTACGGGTCCTGCGTGCCGAGGAGGCCGGCTATCGTCCCGGCGAGGGTGTCGCCGGTGCCGCCCACCGTCATGGCGGGGGTGCCGGCGCGCACGATTCGCGTCCGCTCGCCGTCGGTGACGACGTCTTCGGCGGCCTTCGCCACCACGACGTGGCCGACGTCCGCCGCGAACGACTCGATGTCGTCGCGGGCGTCGCGGAGCGGTCCGTCCACGTCGGGGCCGCCCATCTTCGCCAGTTCCCGGCGGTTGGGGGTGCAGACGAGGGTCGCGTCGGTGTCGATTCCCGGGACGACCGAGAGGGCGTCGGCGTCGACGACGGCCGTCCCCTCGAAGGTCTCCAAGAACTGGCGCGCGGCCGCCAGCGTCTCGTCGTGGGTACCGAGTCCCGGTCCGAGGACGACCACGTCGTCGTAGTCGTGGGCCGTCTGCACGAGGTCGTCCACCTGGTCGGGCGTGAGGTGGTCGCCCTCGTAGTCCTGCACGATGAGGTCCTCGGCGTAGCCCTGAATCTGCCGGGCGACGCGTCCGGGCGCGGCGACGAAGGAGAGGTCCGCACCGGCCCGGAGGGCGGCCTGCGCGGCGAGGGCCGGCGCGCCGGTGTACGGCCCGCCGCCGACGACGTAGACGCGCGAGTCGCCGCCGCGCACCCCTCGGCGCACCGAGCGCAGGTCGCCCGGGCCGACGAACCGTTCAGCGGCCGGGGGGATGCCGATGTCGGCGACGGTGACCTCGCAGTCGAGGCTCGCGAGGCCCGGCTTCTCGTCGTGGAACGTGACGACCCGGTCGGCGTCGACGGTGACCCCCGCGGCCTCGCCCGTGTCGGCGTTCACACCGGAGGGCACGTCCACGGCGACGACGGACGCGTCGAGAGCGTTCACCGCCTCGGCGGCCGTCGCCTCGGGTTCGCGGAGCGCGCCGGTGACGCCGGTGCCGAGCATGGCGTCCACGACGACGTCCGGGTCGCCGAGGTCCAGCGACCGCGAGTCCGTCACCGTCTCCGTGTCGTACTCCGCCTCCTGCAGGGCGTCCCAGTTCTCGCGGGCGATGTCCGTCGAGATGCTCTCGGGCCGCCCGAGGAGGTGGACCGTCGCGTCGTAGCCGTCGAGGAAGCGGACGGCGACGAACGCGTCACCGCCGTTGTTGCCGCGTCCGGCGACGACGGCCACCTCGGCGTCCGGGTCGGCCACCTCGCGCACCGCCCGAGCGACGGCGTTTCCGCTCGACTCCATCAACTGCTTCCGCGGCACGCCGACCGCCTCGGCGTTCTCGTCCACCGCGGCCATTCGGTCGCTCGTTATCATGGTCGCGGGTTCGTCGGGTACCGTGGTAAAGGGGATGGCCTCGCGTCGGCCCGGGTTCGACTCGCTGCGGTCGCTCGCCCCCGAGGCCGGTGCGCACCCGCCTCGTTCCCGGTTCCCGTTCGCCCCTTTCGGAACCTTCCTGACGGGGGTGGCCGAACTCCCCTCCGTGACGCGACGACTGTTCGGGACGCTGTGCGGGCTTGTGTTCCTCGTCAACCTCGGCCGGACGGCGTTCGCACCGCTGGTCGAGACGTTTCAGACGCAGTTCGGCGTCGGGCCGGCGACGGTGGGGCTGGTGACCACGCTGGTCTGGATGGGGACGGCCCTCCCGCGCATCCCCGTCGGCTACCTCCTCACGCGCGTCCCCAGACACCGCGTCGTCCTCGGCACGGGCGCCCTCCTCGCCGCCGCCGCCGCGTTCACCGCCACCGCGCCGTCGATTCGCGCGGTGCAGGTCGGCGCGTTCGGCATCGGCCTCGCCTCCGGCGCGTACTTCGTCGCCGCCGTCCCCCTCGTCGGCGAACTCTACCCGGACGCCGTCGGCCGCGCCATCGGCATCCACGGGACGGCCGCCCAACTCGCCGCCGTCGTCGCCGCGCCCGTCGTCGTCGCGTTCGTCGCCGTCGCCGACTGGCGCGCGACGTTCTGGCTGCTCGCCGCCCTCACGGCCGTCGTCACCGTCGTCCTCGCGTACACCGCCCGCGGCGTCGGCGCGGTGGTGGACACGGACGCCGACCGGGACTTCCTCGGCGCCCTCCGCCACTGGCGACTCATCCTCGTCGGGATGCTGATGGTCGCCACCGCGGGGTTCGTCTGGCAGGGCCTGTTCAACTTCTACGTCACCTACCTCCTGAACGCGAAGGCGTTCACCACGACGCAGGCCAGTACGGCGCTGACCGTCGTCTTCGCCGCGGGCGTCCCGGCGTTCTGGCTCTCGGGCCGCCTCGCCGACCGCTTCCCCACCGTCCCGTACATCCTCGCGATACTGACCGTCTACGTCGCCTCGCTGTTCGCGCTGACCGAAGTCTCCGCCTTCTTGCCCGTCCTCGCCGTCACCGCCGTCGTCGGCTACGCCATCCACAGCCTGTTTCCGGCGCTGGACGCGTGGTTGCTCGGCACGCTCCCCGCACCGGTCCGAAGCAGCGCGTACGCCGTCTTCAGCGGCGCCTCCCTCCTCCTCGAAGCGAACGGGAGCGGCGCCGTCGGCCTCCTCACCGAGGCGGGGTACGGCTTCGACGCGGTGTTCCGGGCGTTCGCGTTCGGACTGGCGGGCGTCGTCGTCCTCCTCGTCGTGCTCTACCTCGCCGGTCAGATTCCCGGGACCGCCCGGCGCGCGTCGGACGCCTGAGTCGGTCGAAATCGATACGCCGTGGTACCACGTCCGAAATGTTTACTACTTGCACGCTAGAACGTTTGTGCATGTCTGGGTTGCTACCGTCTGACGCGGACGTCACCGACGCCGACGCCGAGTCCGACTCGGACGCGAACGGTGACCTCCGCGTCCTCTCGCTCGACGACGACGAGGCGGAGCAACTCATCGGGTGTCTCTCCTCGGACACCGCACGCGAGACGTTCGCCGCCCTCCAGCGCGACCCCTCGACCGCCTCGGAACTGGCGGACGCGGTCGACACGTCGCTCCAGAACGTCCGGCACCACCTCGACAACCTCCGCAGCGCCGGCCTCGTCCGCATCGCCGACACGCGCTACTCGGTGAAAGGGCGCGAGATGAAGGTGTACGCGCCGACGCAGGACTCGCTGGTCGTCTGCGTCGGGAGCACGGAGGACAAGGACTCGTTCCTCGACGGACTGGGCCAGTACGTCGGCGCGGGCGCGGCCCTCGCCGTCGCCGCGGTGGCCGTCCAGACGCTGTTCGGTGCCGGCGTCGCGGACCTCGGCGGCCCGGCGACGACGCCGCGCGTGGCCGACGGCGTGACCGGCGGTGCCGAACCGGTTCTCGGCCTCCTCCCGCCGGGCGTCGCCTTCCTCGCCGGCGGCTTACTCGTCCTCGGCGTCCTCCTGACCGTTCGCGCGTACGGGTCGCGCGTGAAGTGAGATGCGTCCGCGCGGGCAGACCACGGTGCTGGTCGTGACCGTGCTGTTGCTCGTCTCGACGGCGGTTCCGGTCAGCGTGTTCCTCACCGGCGGCACCATCGACCCGACGACGGGCGACGACGTGCCGACGATAGAGACCGCCGACGCGTCGGACGCCCCCGACGCCGGCGACGTCGAGACGAGTCGGGAGGCGCGCCAGCGCCAGCGCATCCGCGAGCGCATCGACGTCGTCGACCAGCACGACGCCCTCCAGCGAGTCGGCGCGTTCGAGGCGCACACGCACGGCATCACCGGCGAGGGCGTCACCGTCGGCGTCGTCGGGCGGTCGTTCGACGCCGACGCGGAGAGCGTCGCCACGCACGTCGCCGACCACGAGCGGTTCGGCGGCCGACTGCGGCCGTACCGGGACACCGCCCACGGCACCGCCGTCGCCGAAATCGTCGCCGAGACGGCGCCCGAGTCGGAACTGTACCTCGCCGCCGTGGGGTCGGAGCCGACGACCGACCGGTACGACGACGCCGTGCGCTGGCTGGTCGCCAACGACGTGGACGTCGTCGTCGACTCGGGGAGCTACTTCCCGCGGACGGCGAACGCCTCGGCGAACCTCTCGCGGACGGCGCAGTACGCCATCGACCACGGGGCCATCTACGTCACCTCCGCCGGCAACTACGCGGGCCACCACTGGTCCGGCGACGGCACCGCCGCGGGGTGGGTGAACTTCTCGGCGACCGACCAGGCGAACTACCTCGGGGAGGGCACCGTCTCCGGTCGGGTGTCGCTCCGCGCGCAGTGGGACACCGCGGCCGACTACGACCTGTACCTCTACCGCGACCTGCCGGGGTCGGACGACCCGGTGGTGGCGAAGTCGACGCGGCGTTCCCGCGGCGGCATGGAGGCGATAGACGTTGCCGTCCCCGAGGGCCACTACTACGTCGCCCTGTACGCGCGCGAGGGCGTCGCGTCGCCGGGGACGGTGCAGTTGTTCTCGGCTCGCCACCGACTGGGGAACACCGACGCCGCGGGGAGCGTCGTCGCGCCGACGACGGGGCACGGCATCATCACCGTCGGAGCCATCGGGTCGCACGGGTCGGTCCGGTCGTACAGTTCGCTCGGGCGCGACGGGTCGGTGGACCTCGCCGCGCCGGACGGCGTCGAGACGGACTCCGTCGGCGCGTTCTACGGCACCTCCGCGGCGACGCCGTTCGTCGGCGGCGCGGCCGCCCTCGTCGCCTCGCAGGGCAACCTCACGCCCGCGCAGACGGAGTTCCTCCTCGAACGGACGAGTCGAACCGGGGACCTGGACGCCTACGCCGCGGCGTCGGCGGCGAGGCGACCGTTCGACGTGCCCGAGTCGGCCGTCACCGGCGCGCCGGGCGACGGCAACTGGACCGGCGGCGGCGCGAACGTGTCCGACCCCGTCGCACCGTCCGGCGTGAACGCGTCCGCCGCCGGGGAGGCGTCGGAGGCGCGGGCGCCCTGACGCCGCCGCCGACCGCCCGACTGCGGCGCGGAACGGCGGCCGCGGTGCACGCGACGGTCCGCCCGCCGCGCGAACGTTCAAGTGCGAACGCGCGGCCATCACCGACACCCATATGACCACCGCGGCGGGAGTGAGACGCGTGAACTGGCAGGCCGTGTTCGGCCACCCCGAACCCTACCCCGAGCAAGCCGACGGCATCGACGCGGCCATCGACGCCGCCGAGGACGACGGCTTCCTCGTGGTGGAGGGCGCGTGCGGGACGGGCAAGACGATGCTCGCACTCACGGCCGGCATCGACCGGGTCCGCGACCCCGACTCCGACTACGAACGGGTGCTGGTGCTGACGAGCGTCAAACAGCAGTTGCGACAGTTCGAGGAGGACCTGCGGACCATCAACGACGGACTGCCCGACGACTGGAACCCCGTCTCGGGGCTGACGCTGGTCGGCAAGGCGGACGTCTGCCCGTACAGTCGCGAGAGCGTCGCGGGTATCGACGACGCCACGGTGTACGACCGCTGCGAGGGTCTCAGAGAGCGCACGCGGAACCTCGTCGGCAGCGCGGGACGAAGTCCCGCTGGCAGCCGGACGCAGTCCGGCGATGACGGCGGCGTCGCCTCGACGGGCAAACTGGTGAAGGAGGCCCGCGCGGCCCAGACCGGCCTCCTCGACACCGGCGCGTCCGGCGGCGGGCCGGACTACCTCGAAACCGCCGGCGAACCGACGCCGTACCTGCCCGAGACGGCCGAGTACGAGGACACCGAGTACTGTCCGTTCTACGCGACGTTTCTGGACGACTTGCCCGAGGAGGGCGACCCGGTGGAGGCCGTCCCGTTCGACGTGACCGAGTTGGGCCTCGTCGACACAGAGGAACTCGTCCGCCTGTCGGCCGGGTACGGCACCTGCCCGCACTCGGTGATGGGCGCGGTCCTGCCGCACGTCGAAGTCGTCGTCGGCAACTACTACCACGCGTTCGACCCGACGACGGTGGGGTCGTTCACGGGCGCCCTCGTGGACGACAGCACGTTCGTCGTCTGCGACGAGGCGCACATGCTCGAACCGCGCGTCCGCGAACTCGTCAGCGACGGCGTGGGCGACGCCACTCTGCGCGACGCCGAAAACGAGTTGACTCGCGTCGTCCAGCCCGTCGAGTTCGACGACGGCGGGAAGGCGACAGAGGACGCCGACCTGGTCCGCGGCGAACTCGAAGACGCGGACGTGACGCTCCGGGAACTGAAGGAGACGCGCGACTTCGTGCGCGACGTGCGCGAGGAGGTTGACCGCCGCGTGACGGCCCACCTCGACCGAACGCTTCCCGACTGGCGCGCGGACCTCACCCGACTGGACGACGACGAGATACCCCTGCGGGACCCCGAGGAACCCGCGACGGACGAACTGACCGAGTGGGCCGAGGCGGCGGGCTACGACGAGGGGACGTGGGTCCGCGCGGAGACGGTCGGTGCCGTCGCCGCCCGCGTCCTGAACAGCGCCGAGGAGGAGGACAAACGCCGCGCCGCGCCGGCCGTCGGGCGGACGCTGGCGAACTGGGCGCGCGCGGACCACACGTCGTTCTTCCGGGAGATAGAACTCGACCGGACGTGGGACGAGACGGCCCGCGAGGACTCGTGGCGACGGGCGTACAACGCGCATCTGGCGCTCCACAACTGTATCCCCGGCGACGCCATCGCCGAACGACTCGGGGAGTTCGGCGGCGGCGTCCTCATGTCCGCGACGCTCGCCCCCCTCGACGTCTTCCGGGAGGTGACCGGGCTGAACGCCCTCGAAGCCGACGGGCGACCGGTCGTCGAGCGGACGTACGGGCTCGGCTTCCCACCGGAGAACCGCGCGTCGTTCGCCGTGGACGTGCCGAAGTTCACCTACGAGAACCGCGGGCCGCCGGGCGAGGACAACGAGACGAGACGGGCGTACGTGGACGCCTGCGCCGAGATTGCCGCCTCGCCGGGCAACGTCCTCGTCGGGATGCCGAGTTACGCCGAGGCGAAGTGGATGGCGGGCGAACTCGACGAGCGACTGTCGAAGACGGTACTGCTGGACGAGGCGTCCGACGACGGCGCGACCGAACGCCTGAAGGCCGACTTCTTCGGCGGCGGCGAGAAGGTGCTGGTGACGAGTCTGCGCGGGACGCTCACGGAGGGCGTCGACTACCGGGGCGACAGACTCGCCGCGGCCGTCGTCTGCGGCGTCCCCATCATCAACACGTCGAGTCCGCGGACGCGGGCGCTGAAGACGGCGTACGACCGCGAGTTCGGGGACGTTCCCGCGAGCGACGCGAGCGGGAGCCCGCGGGACGCGTCAGCGTCACGCGACGGGTTCGAGGCGGCGCTCACGGTGCCGGCGGTCAGGAAGGCCAGACAGGCCATCGGCCGGGTCATCCGCGGCCCCGAGGAGGTGGGCGTCCGCGCGTTCGTGGACGCACGCTACGCTCGGGACTCGTGGAACAGCGTCCGCGAGTACTTCCCGGAGACCGAACGCGAGGAGTTCTCGCCGGTCAGTCCGGACATGCTTCGGTTCGGCGTCGACCGGTTCTGGTCGTCGGTCGAGTAGGCGCGGGTCGAATCGCCGCCGCCGAGTGGCCGTTCGATGGGTCGCCGTTCGTCGACCGGTCGTCCGCCGCGGACGCCGCCGCCCGCCTAGCCGTCGTACGCGTCGCGACAGTCGTCAGAACAGAAGTGGCGATGCCGGACGGAACCGTCTTCGATCCACGTGACGACGCGGTGCGTCGCCGACTGCACTATCGGGTCGCCGCAGGTCGCACAGGTCGGCGCGTCGGACTCGTCGACGTCCGTCCCGAGGTCAGAGGTCGGGTCTACCATCTCTCCACGGGGAGAGTGACCGGACGCACTTGACTTCGACTCAGGTGGCGGAACTTGCCTCACGGGTCGCGGGTCGCCGGGTGGTGGACCGTCAGTTCCGTCTCCGACGCGGGCGTCTCGACGGTTCGCACCCGGCCGTCGGGCCAGCGAACGGTGACCTCGCGGGGCGTCGCCAACGGGGCGGTGTCGCCGCCGAGGCCGAAGTGCGCCACCGGTTCTATCTGACAGAGGTAGCCGGACCCGCCGCAGACGAGTCGCGTCTGCGCGCCGCGGTCGGTCCGGAGCGTCACGACGGCGTTGCGGGCGGGCGCGCCGTACTCCGTCACGGGGCGGACCCGGAGCCACTCGTTCTCCGTGGGGGCGGCGTACAGCGACAGCGGTTGCGACCCGAGTTCGCCGTGGACGACGAGGAGTTCGAGCGTTCCGTCGCCGTCCACGTCGCAGACCGTCGCGCCGGTGCCGAGTCCGCGGGGTTCCCGCGCCGCGCCGGGGTCGCCGACCGTCCACTCGCCGTCGCGGTGGCGGAGCAGTTGGTTCGGCGCGCCCATCGCGTTGGCGAACAGTTCGCAGGTGCCGTCGTTGTCGAAGTCGGCGGCGAGGACCGTCCGAGTCCGCGTCGGTTCCCTCCACGCCGCCGGGGCGACGTCGACGAACCCGTCGCCGCGTCGTTCGTAGATGCGGTTGGGCTCCTCCCAGTTGCCGACCGCGAGGTCGAACCGCCCGTCGCCGTCGGGGTCCACGAGGGCGACGCCGCGGGCGTGTTCCGAGGGGGCGTCGAGGCCGAACTCGGCCGCCACGTCGGTGAAGTGCCCGCGTTCGTTGCGGAGCAGGTAGTTCGGGCCGCGTTCGTTGCCGACGAACACGTCCGTCCGGTCGGTGACGATGGGGCCGACGACGAGCGACCGGCCGCCGGTGAGGAAGTCGACGCCCACCTCCTCGGCCATGTCGGTCACCTCGTCGTCGTCGCCCAGTTCGTAGAAGCGCATCGGCGCGCCGTAACACGCCAGGAGTAGCCCGTACCGTCCGGTCCCGAGGCGGTCCACGGCGGCGACGGACCGGCCCGCGCGGACGTTCTCGCGCCCGGCGTTGACGGGGAGGGTGAACACGTCTCGCCACCCCCTCGCCGTCCAGTCGAACAGGCGGTCCGTCTCCGTGGCGATGCCGCCGTAGGCGTCGCTGTTGTGGACGTACAGTTCCTCCGTGCCGTCGGCGTCCACGTCCGCGGCGACGACGCCGAACGCGTGACCGTGCGGGTCCGCGAGTGCCTCGGGCGTCACGTCGGCGACGCTCCCCGTCCCGTCGGGCGCGAGGAGGCGGTTGTCGGTGCCGTAACCGCCGACGAAGACGCGCGGCCCGTCCGGGCCGACGAAGACCGCCGCTCCGTACCCTTTGAGCGGTCGCCTGTCGGGGAGACGGCCGGAGCGGTCCTCGAACATACCCCCCATCGGCGGTGGACGCCGAAAAACGTCAGGGTCTGCGTCAGACCGGGCGAGTGCGGCCAGTCGGCGCGAACACCTCCGAAATGAGGACTTTCTATATTGTGGACTAAATATCGGCCGTGGTGTCTATTGAGCTGACTTAGCAGGGGTTATGTAGGCCGGCGGCGCCACGTGTAACTGAGGACGCATATGTCCGACTCACCCGCCAGTTCACAGGGGCCGTCCGAACCGTGGGCAACGACCGACGCCGCCGCGAGCACGTTCCGCGAAATCGACGGTCGAGACTACGAACTCCACAGCGTCGTCGTCCAGTACGACGGCGAACCGGACCGGTGTACGGTCTATCCGCGTCGCGACCGCTGTCTCGACCGGATGGCGGCGTGGTTGTCCGCCGACCTCGACGCGTTCGTCGGCCTCGAAGAGATGCGCTAGAAGGCGTCAGACAGCGTCCGCTGGACCGCCTCCTCGCCGACGGCGGCCGCCAGCGCCTCGAACCCCTGTCGTTCGGCGCGGTCGCGCGCGTTCGCGACGAGGCGCGAGACGATGAACTCCGGCGTGGACTTGCCGACGGTACCGAAGCGCGGTTGGTAGTCCACGCGAAGCGCCAACTCCTCGGTCAGCCCCTCCGCGAAGATGCCGTCGATGCGCGCCTCGTCCGGGAGCGGACTCAGGTCGTCGGCGAGGTGCGTCACGTAGACGCCGAGAGCCTCCTGGTCGACCGTCAACGACACCAGCCCGTTGAGCAGGTCGGCCGCCCGGCCGGGTTCGGTGATGGCCTCGAACTCGTCGACGAGCATCAGCGTCCGCCCGCCCGAGGCGAGGGGCGGGACGATGGACTTCAGCGTCGACTCGAGGACGCCCGCGTTGAAACTGGCGTGCCGTCGGTGGAAGACGATGGTGTCGAAGTCGCCGACCTCTGCGGCCTCGGCGGGGACGGGCAGGCCCATCGAGGCGAGGAGGACGACCTGACAGAGCGTCTCCAACAGCGTCGTCTTCCCGCCGGAGTTCGCCCCCGTGAGCACCGCCACCCGGTCCCCCGACGGGGGCGCGGCGTCGCCGCCGCCGAGTCCGTGCGTGCCGACGGCGTAGGAGACGGGGTCGACGTCGCCCGACAGCGTGAGGTTCCGCGCGCCGACGACGGCGACGCCGTCGGCGACGAGTGCGGGGCGCGTGAGGTCGTACTCCGCCGCGAACCGCCCGAGCGACAACTCGAAGGCGATGTCGGAGACGGCGGTGAGCGCGGCGTCCACGTCCTCGCGGGCGGCCTCCACGTCGCCCCGCAGGTCGGCCGCGACGCGTTCCTCGCGCGCCTCGACGTCGGCTTCGAGTTCCTCCACCAGCGTCCGGAGCGTCGTCGAGGCGAAGTCCGCCTCGTCGTAGGCGTCGGCGGCCGTCGCGGCTTCGATGCGCCCGCGCCGGAGGTCCGACTCCTCGGCGACGTACTCGACGAACGCCGACTGAAACTCCTCCAGACTGCGGACGCCGCGCGACCGGACCGATTCGAGGACGTCCAGCGCGCCGTTCTCCAGTCCGCGGACGGTGTCGAGTCTGTCCCGGAGTCGGTCCAGTTCCTCGTCGGCGCCGGCGGCGACGGAGCCGTCGGGTTCGACGTAGCCGAGTGCGCCCGCGGCGTCGCGGAGTGCGTCGTCGTCCACGCCGTCGAGGGCGGCGAACGTCGTCCCGCGCAGTCCCGCCTCGCGGAGCGAGAGGGCCGCCTCGACGGCCGCACGGTCGGTCCCGCCCGCCTCGTCGTAGCGCTCGAACGCGTCGAGGACGGCCGTCCGCGACGCCTCGTCGAGGGCCGCCCACGCCTCGCGGGCGGCGAGCACGTCGTCCAGTCGTTCCTCGCGCTCTTCGACCCGTTCCAGCGGCGTGAGCACGCGAATCCGGTCGGCGGCGTGGTCGGTGACGGCGTACTCGCTGGCGAGGGTCAACAGGTCGTCGTACACGTCGTGGACGTCGCGCGTGCCGAGGGCGTCCATCCCGGCCGCGCCGTTCGCCCGCCGGAGGATTCGAACCGCCCGCCCGCGGGGGAGACCCGCGTCGGCGAGCGTCCTGATGTCGGCTCCCTCGATGGCCTCGACGGCCCGTTCGACGCCGAGCGTCTCGCGGAGTCGTTCGCTCGTCTTCGGACCGACCCCCCAGTAGTCCTGCAGTCGCATACGGGCACGTGGTCAGGGGCCCCCTTGTAGGTTCCTCGTTCGCGCCGTCGGCGCTTCGGGTCGGAACTCACCGCGCCGTCGCCGTCCGGTCGGCGAGCGACGGCCTCGGCGTCGTCCGTCCGGCTACCGGGTCGTGAGGCGTCGGTCGTCGCCGGTCACGGCCCCCGCGTCCGCTGATTCTCCGTCCCCGCCGTCGGCGGCGGAGTCGGCGTTCGACGACGTGCCGTTCGACGCGTCGGCGTCCGCGGCGGCCGACGAGAGGACGTCGGTGAGGAGTCTGACGGCGGCCGCGTGGTCGCCGCGCGAGGCGCGGAGCGCAATCGAGGTGGTTCCGAGTTCCCGGTACTCCGCGAACGCGCTCTCGTCGACGACGCCCCGTTCGACGAAGTCCTCCGCGACGCACGTCAGGAGGGCGTGGAGGTGGACCAGTTCGTTCTTCTTCATCGTCGCAGAGTAGGGGTTCAGGCCGGGTAAAGGCCGCGCCCGTGGAAATCGGCGTCGCGGCCACACCGCCCGGAAATGCAGTCGAACGAGGCGGCCCCCGACGGCTGAGAGACGGGGAAAGCCGTATATGTTTCGCACTAAGATAGACTACAAAGAACGAGGCCTCCGGTTTGGGAGGCGTCGCGACCATCATGGAGCACACCCCGACGAATCAGGCCGGCGGCCAACTCGACGCGGACGTGTACGAACACCTCGAACGGACCTCCGAGGCGGTGTTCGCACTCGACACCGAGTTTCGGTTCACCTATCTCAACGGCAAGGCGTCGGCGTTGCTGGACAGAGACCCGGACGAACTCATCGGGGAGTTGGTGTGGGACGAGTTCCCGGCCGCGCTGAGTTCGACGTTCCAGCGAGAGTACGAACGCGCGTTCGAGGAGGACGAACACGTGCGGTTCACGGAGTACTACGGTCCACTCGGCCGGTGGTTCGAGGTGGACGCCTACCCCGCGGAGACGAGCCTCACCGTCTACTTCCGGGACGTGACGGACCGCCGGAACCGGGAGGAGCGTCTCGAACGCCAGCGGGACCGACTCGACATCCTGGAGACGTTCACGCAGGTCATAAGCGAGGTGAGTAGCGCCAGCGAGGACGCCATCTCGCGGGCACACATCGAGCAGTTGGTGTGTAGTCGGCTGGTCGAGACGACGCCGCTGAACTTCGCGTGGATCGGTCGCGTCGACGGCGACGACATCGAACCGTCGGCGTGGGCGGGCGCGGAACACGGCTACCTCGACGAGACGTCGTTCTCCATCGACCCGGAGAAAGAGACCGGACGCGGCCCCGCCGGGCGCGCCGTGTCGGAGCGAGAAGTGCAGATTACGGCCGACATCGAACAGTGCGACGCGTGGGAACCGTGGCGCGAGGCGGCACTCGAACGCGGGTACCGGGCGTGCGCGTGCGTCCCGTTGGAGTATCGCGGGTCGAACTACGGCGTCCTCTGTCTGTACTCCGACAGCGTCGGCGCCTTCGGCACCGAGGACGGTCCGACGAACTCGCTGCAACAACTCGGCGACGCAATCACGCACGCCATCGACACCGTCGAGCGTCGGCAGGAGGAACGCGAACTGAAGCGGCGGCGCGAGGAGTTCAGCACCTTCGTGGACGACGTCGAGGAGTACGCCATCTTCCGACTCGACCCGGACGGTCACGTCGCCAGTTGGAACCGCGGTGCCGAGGACATCAAGGGCTACTCGGAGTCCGAGGTGCTCGGCAGACACTTCTCCATCTTCTACACCGAGGAGGACGCCGAGGACGGCCACCCCGAGGAGATGCTGGCGGAGGCGCGGCGGACCGGGCAGGCCAAAGACGAGGCGTGGCGCGTCCGCAAGGACGGGGAGCGATTCTGGGCGTCGGTCACCGTCTCGGCCCTGACCGACGAGGACGGGACGTGTCGAGGGTTCGTGAAGGTCGTTCGGGACATGACCGACCGCCGGCGCCGCGAACGCCGCCTCGAAGCCGTCTTCAACCGGACGTTCCAGTTCATGGGGTTGATGGAACCGGACGGAACCGTGCTGAAGGTGAACGACGCCGCCACGGAGTTCGCGGGCGCGGACCGGTCGGAACTGGTCGGCAAGCGGTTCTGGGAGGCCCCGTGGTGGGACGCGAACGCGGAGACGGTCGACGGCCTGAAGGACGCCATCAGGTGGGCCTCCGCGGGCGACTTCGTGCGCTACGAGGCGTCCGGGAGGGACCCCAAGACGGGCGAGGAACTCGTCGTCGACTTCTCCATCACGCCGGTGCGAGACGAACGCGGGGAAGTCGTCCTCCTCGTCCCCGAAGGCCGGGACGTCACCGACCGAAAACAGCACGAACGGGACCTCCGCCGCGAACGCGAGCGACTGGAGTTCATGAACCGCATCCTGCGCCACAACCTCCTCAACGGGCTGAACGTCGTCAGCGCCCGCGCGGAGATTCTCGAAGACTTCGTCGAGGGGCCCGGACGGGACCACCTCGTGACGGTGCGCAACCGCGTCGAGGAGATGGTCGACCTGGTGGAGACGATGCGGACGTTCACGAAGGCCATCGTCGACAGCGAGTCGCACGAACTGGTGCCGAAACCCCTCGGGAAGACGCTCGTCCGCGAACTCGAACGCCTCGACGACGACTACGCGGACGTGGTCGTCTCGACGGACGGAGCGATACCCGACGTGGAGGTGATGGCGGACGACCTGCTGTCGCAGGTGTTCGAGAACGTCCTCTCGAACGCCGTCCAGCACAACGACAAGGCCGTCCCGCGCGTCACCGTCGGCGTCGAACGACGAGACGACGACACGGTGTCCGTCCGCATCGCCGACAACGGGCCCGGCATCCCCGACGAGGAGAAACGCCGCATCGTCGAGAAGGGCATCGAGGGCCTCTCGACGCCGGGGAGCGGGTTCGGCCTCTACCTCGTGAAGGAACTCGTCGACAGTTACGGCGGCCGCGTGGACGTGACCGACAACGACCCGGAGGGTGCCATCTTCACCATCACGTTTCAGACCGCCTGACAGTGCGTTCGACGAAGATTTTAACGTCCGTTAATTTTTCCGTGGTGTTAAATTCGACTCACCAATGGTCAAATATATATCTGTGGGGGCAGTCTGAAACGCTATCAACATGTCCACAGAACGTTCGCTGGGCGACGACGGCGAGAATCGCTCAGCGAAGCCGGTCGTTCTCGTCGTCGACGACGACGAGGACCTGGCGGACACCTGCGAATACTGGCTCCGCGACGACTACGAGGTCCGCGTCGCGTACGGCGGCGAGGACGCCCTGTCGCAGGCGGACGAGACGGTAGACGTCGTCCTCCTGGACCGTCGGATGCCCAACCTGTCGGGCGACGACGTCCTCGAACGCCTCCGAGAGCGAGGGCTCGACTGCCACGTCGCGATGATGACGGCCGTCGAACCGGACACCGAAATCGTCGACATGCCGTTCGACGACTACCTCGTGAAGCCGGTGACGAAGACGGACGTCCGCGAGGCCGTCGAGGAACTGGTCGTGCGGTCGGAGTTCGACGAGGAGGTCCGGGAGTTCTTCGCGCTCGAATCGACCGAGGCGGCCCTGGAGACGCGCGACGTGGAGGACCTCCGCGACCCGGAGGCGTTGAACGAACTCCGCCAACAGGTGGAGACGGTTCGACGGGGACAGGAGGACGAAATCGAGCGTCGCCAGCGCCAACTCGACCGCCTGCACCACATCAACGACCTGCTCAGAGAGGTCGACAGGGCGCTCGTGGACGCCACGACGCGCGAGGAGATAGAGGAGACGGTGTGCGAAGCGCTCGCGTCGTTCGACTCCTACCTCGGCGCGTGGGTCGCACGCTACAGCGACACGGTCGACACGGTCAGTTGCCGGACCGCCGCGGGCATCACGCTGCCCCGCCTCGACGGACAGACGGACGCCGTCACGCCTCTCGTTCGTTCGGCCCTGCAGGACCTCGACGCGGTACTCGTCGAACGCGTGGACGCCGACCACTTCCGGGCGGTGTTCGAGTCCGACGAGGGGTCCGCGACGGACCTGTCGCCGGAGCGCCTCTCCGCCATCGTCGTCCCCATCGCCTACCGCGACACCGCGTACGGCGCGCTCGTCGTCTACACCGACGGCGAGGAGTCGTTCGACGACGACGACAGGGCGGTGTTCGACGAACTCGGCGCGACCATCGGTCACGGTATCAACGCCGCCGAGTCCAAGCGCCTCCTCTACAGCGACACGGCGGTGGAACTGGAGTTCACGCACGGTGACCGCGGCGACCTGTTCGTGGACCTCTCGGCGGCCGTCGGCGCGCGCGTCTCGTTGCAGGGGTTCTCCCCCGCCGCCGACGGCGGCATCTCCTGTTACGTCAGCGTCGAGGGAGCCGCCGCCGACACCGTCCTCGAGTACCTCACCACGCACGACGACGTCGAACACGCGCGGACCATCACCGACACGCCCGAGAAGTCGCTGTTCGAGTTTCGCGTCGCGGACTCGACGGTGCTGGTCCCCCTCGTCGAGTTCGGCGCGAGCGTCGACACCCTGACGGCCGCCGACGGGGACGGGTCGCTCGTCGTCACCGTCTCGCCGGAGGCGGACCTGCGCGTCCTGAGCGACACCCTCCAGTCGGCGTTCCCCGCGATGGAAGTCGTCGCCAAGCGCGAAGTCGAGCGCTCGGTCCAGTCGACGGAGACGTTCAAGCGCGAACTGGAGGACAAACTCACGAACAGACAGCGGGACGTGTTGGAGACGGCGTTCGTCTCGGGCTACTTCGACTGGCCGCGCGGGAGCACGGCCGAGGAGGTGGCCGAGTCGCTCGGTATCTCCGCGCCGACGTTTCACGAACACTTGCGCGCGGGCGAGCAGAAACTGATGGCGACGTTCTTCGAGGAGACGGCCGAATCGTCCGCGGACGAACGGCGGCAGATAGCGGACTCGGCGAACCGCGACTGAGGAGTCGGGCGTCGCGGAGGCGGGAGCGCGCGGTCACGACGGGTCGACGCGACGCTCGTTGGTCCTTCGGACGAGACGGTATCAGAACGAGCGACTGCTCCCGACGCGGCACGTCGCCGTCGAGTCAGTGCTGTGGGGGTTCGGAGGCGGACGCGAGGTCCGAGACGGCGTCGAGGAGTTCGTCTCGGGAGATGGGTTTCGTGAGGTGCGCGTCGAAGCCGAGTTCGGACACCTCCGGGCCGAACTCCTCGACGCTGGTCGCCGTGAGGAGGGCCACCTGCGCGTTCGCCTCCGCCTCGCGGAGTCGTTCGAGGACGCGTTCTCCGGAGAGGCCCGGCATGCGCCGGTCGAGGAGGACCACGTCGACGGACGGACCGAACGCGCTGACCGCCTCGTGGCCGTCGTAGGCGGTCCGCACGCGGTAGTCGTCGGACAGCCACACGGCCATGCTGTCCGTCAGGGCGGCCTCGTCGTCTGCGACGAGGACGGTGGGGCGTTTCGTCGGCACGTCAGCTGATGTGAGGGTCATGGGTACGATGAATCCACCGGAGTTCGGCACCGTCGCTCGGGGTCGCCCGTGTATCTATCGAGCGGTGGGGCGAGCGGTCGCCGGACGATACGGGGGCGGATTCGGTCACGCGTCGTTCATTCGTTGGCTGGTCTCGTCACCGCACTTGACGCACTCCGTCACGCGGTACGGCTCCCGCGAGAACTCCTGATTGGTTTGCTTCGAACTCTCAGTCTTCAGTTCGATGGAGACGTCGTGCGCGGTTCGGACGCCACAGTTGTCACAGTACTCCGTCAGCTCGGTAAGTCCCGGTTCACTCTTCGACATTGTGATTCGCCACCTACGGATAGCGGCCACGCGGGCATAGACAGTCGGCCTAAGCCGTTAGGGAGCGCCCGAACCGGCACGAAAAATAGCCCGTCTCACTCGGACGTCGCGACTTCTGCCTGCGGAGCCTCCTCTTCTCGCTCGTACTTGTCGCGGAACTCCTGGATGAGCGTCCCCATCTTCGCGTACCAGTCGTTGAGCATCCGCTGCATGTCGTCTGCGACTTCGTCCGGGTCTGTCGGTCGGTAGACGTGGTAGTACCCACCCTGGTCGTAGTTGACCTGCTCCTTCTGGACGAACCCCGTCTGCAGGAGTCGCTGGATAGCCCGATAAGCCGTCGAACGTTCGCGCTCGACGCTGTCGGCTACCTCGTCCACGGTCAGCGGTTCGGCTGACTCGACGAGCGTTCGGAACACTTCCTTGTCCAGTTGTTTGAGGCCGTGAAGACACTCCAAGAGCCCCTCGCACTCCATGTCGGCCTGGAGATATTCGGCCATCGAATCGGGCATACTCGTCGTTTCTTGGGAGTCCGCGGTAAAAAGGGTTTGTTTGAACGGTACAACACTGACCCAACCGCGTCAGACGGTGCGAACGCCGTTCGCCGGAGCCGTCCGGCGCGGCGGTCCGCCCGGCCAGTCGCGCGGGTCAGTCGGCCGACGTCGCCGCGGCGTCGTCGGACGACCCGAGCGCGGTCCGGAGATACCCCTGCGCGTACGCCCCGAGGAACATCCCGCCGATGGCCCAGAGGATGGGGACGTTACCGACGCCGAGGCTGGCGTAGGCCGCGCCCGGGCAGATGCCCGAGAGTCCCCAGCCGACGCCGAAGACGGCGCCGCCGAAGAGGACGTTCCGGTCGAACGACTTCTCGCGGCGTTCGTACGGCCGGCCGGTGAGCGGTGCGCCGCGCTTCAGTCTGACGCCGACGGTGAAGACGACGGCGGTGACGGCGGCGGCGCCGCCCATCACGAACAGGAGGCCGAAGTCCTCGAACTGCAGGAAGTTCAGGACGACTTCGGGCCGCGCCATCCGACTCAGGCCGAGGCCGAACCCGAACACCAGCCCGCCGACGAAGATGACGGGGAGGAACAGGGGGTGAGCGTCGTCCTGCGCCGGACGGACGCCGTTCTCGGCGCTCACGGCGACACCCCCAGCGCGGCGACGAGTTGCGCCGTCCCGATGGCGAGGAGCATGAACGTGGCGACGTTGGCGATGGAGGTGTTCGACCCCGACCCGATGCCGCAGACGCCGTGGCCGGAGGTGCAACCCTTGCCGAGGCGCGTCCCCGCGCCGACCAGCGTCCCGCCGACGAGGAGCCGCCACGGTTGGACCTCGGTCGTCCACCCGCCGGGACCGAGCGTCAGGGCGTAGACGGCCGCGCCGAGGACGATGCCGACGGTGAAGACGACGCGCCAGTCGCGCGAGCGGACGTACTTCCCCTTGTTGAACCGCGGGACGTTCGAGACGTACGACAGCGTCGATTCGAGGAACGTGCTCGCGCCGGCGATGATGCCCGTCGAGAGGTAGATGGCGGACGCGCCGAGGCCGATGAGGACGCCGCCGAGGGCGTAGTGAACCCAGCCGTTCGGGAACAGGTCGGCGACGCCGACGGACAAGAGGTCGGCGACGCCGACGGACAAGAGGTCGGCGACGCCGGCGAGCGGAACGGCGGCCACGGCGGCGAGTGAGAGACCGGACATCGTCGCTCAGTCGGCCGTCCCCGCGGCGCAGTTGTTCGGGCCGAGTTCGAGCGTGAACGCCTCGTCGTCGTCCACGTCGGTCCGGCCGAGGTTCGTCTCGATTATCTCCTCGTAGTTCGCCGGCCGCGGCGGCATGTCCGAGAGGACGTAGTCGACGAACGCCTCGCGGTCGTACCGGAGCGCGTCCATGCGCGCGGTCAGTTCTCCGAGGGAAGCCGTGTACGTGCCGTCTTCGTGCGCGGCCGCCCCGCCCGACGTGTGAGCCGGAGCGATGCGCGTATCATCGGGGAGGGGGCGAATCCGCTCCTGGAGCGTCTCGTACAGCGTCCGCGCCGCGTCGCGAGCGCCCGCCTCGCCCTCCTCCAGGTCGGGTCGAGCCACGCTGTCGGTGAACAGGCCGTCGCCGGTCAGGAGCACGTCGCCGACGCGGACGGAGGTCATCCCGGAGGTGTGCCCGGGGGTCGCCATCGCTTCGAGCGCCGCGTCGCCGACGGTGAGTTCGTCGCCGTCCTCGACGAGGACGTCCGCGTCGTAGGCGACGCCGCGGGCCGCCGCGGCGGCCGAGAGGACCGTCTTCGCACCCGTCGCCGCGGCGAGTTCGCGCAGTCCGCTGACGTGGTCGGCGTGGACGTGCGTGTCGACGACGTACTCGATGCTCGCGCCGTACTCGCGGGCGTCGGCGACGTAGCGGTCGGTGAACGCGCGGAGGGGGTCGACGACGGCCGCCTCGTCGCCCGAGACGACGAGGTAGGCGAGACACCCGCTGGACGGTCGGTGGTACTGGCCGACGGTCCCGTCGAAGTCGGTGTCGAGTTCGGCGTACTCGTAGAGGCCGGCCCAGCCCTCCATCCCGTCTTCGAGGACGACGGCGTCGTAGCCCGCCTGCCGGAGTTTCCCGGCGACGAACTCGCTGGTGTGGGCGACGGCGCAGAGGACGACGAACTCCTCGTCCTCGGGCAGGCCGGCGACGAGTTCGTCGGTCAGTTCGGCGTCCAGATACTCGGTGTACGAGCGGTTGACGTGTGTCGCGGTGGGGGCGTCGATGCGCCACTCCTCGTGCTTCTCCGGCGGGCGGGTGTCGAGAAGGACGAGTTCCTCGCCGGCGTCGAGTCGCGCCTTCAGCGACTCCGCCGAGATAGCCGGCACCTCGACGTCCAAATCGGGGAGGTCTGGCAGACTCATGTAGGTACCCCGACTACTGGACACGCGCCCTTAAGGATTTCCAAGGTTGTGTGCAGAGAGCGAAATACTGCGTCTGTTCTCCGTCTCGCGTAGCGTCACGCATCGGTCCGTGAGCCGACCTCCGCGGCCCTCGTATCAACAAGCTGTCTGGTTTCGCGACTCTCCGGAGCGAGGGGTATTGTTCGGAGCGGACAACTACTCGCCGGGCGGTCAGACGTTCCAACCGTCGCCGAACGACTCGAACCGCGCCAGGTCGTGCCCGTAGAGGACGTCGCCGCCGGTGCGGCGTTCGAGTTCCTTCACCGTCTGCAGACTGTCGAACCAGTCCCGCTCGGACCACAGCAGACCCGGTCCGAGTGGCACCTCGTCGGCGTAGTTCGCGTCCACGTAACACTCGTCGCCCGCGACGAGTACCGTCTCCCCGGGCAGGTCGATTCGCGCGCCCATCACGCCGGGCGTGTGCCCCGGCAGGTGGTGCAACTCGAAGTCCTCCGCGACGGTGTGGCGGTGCCCGTGGACGACGTTCCAGTTCAGGTCGCGGTCGAAGTCCGAGGCGAGGTAGGCGATAGAGCCTTCGGTCGTCTTCGCGGAGTAGTAGGCGAACTTCAGTTCCTCCTCGTGGACGTATATCGGCACGTCCGTCCCGGCGAACGCGCGGAGGCCGCCGGCGTGGTCGAGGTGGAGGTGGCTCGTCACGACGGCGTCGATGTCCGACAGGTCGTAGCCGACGCGGTTCAGGTCCGCTTCGAGTTCGTGCTCCGCGGCGTCGACGTGCGAGAACGCCTGGTACAGCGGTTCGGGCCAGTAGCCGTCGCCCGCCTCGGGGTGCGACCCCGTGTCCCAGAGGAACGTCCCCTCGGGGTGGTCTATCACCGCGTTCCAGACGACGAACTCCCCCATCTCGTGGTCGGGGTTCGGGTTCGACGCGCTTCCCATCGTGTAGCCGTCCACGACGTAGCCCATGTCCGCGTGCACGCGACCTCTGTCCACTAGTCTGACTGACGCATCGACCATACTGGCCGGTAGGCCGGAGCGGGGATAACTATTCGTCCGAACGACGGTGCGGGGAGGGCTCAGATGACGTTCTGGAGGATGCCGCCGTCCACGGCGAGTGCCTGCCCGGTGACGTTCCGGTTCGTCGCGTAGAAGACGGCGAGGCGGCCCATGTCCTCGGGCGACTGGTCGCGGCCGAGGGGGATGGCGCGCTTGACCGTCTCCTCGTAGTCCTCGCCCATCTGGGGCGTCAGCACCTTGCTCCACATCGGCGTGTCCACGATGCCGGGGCAGATGGCGTTGACCGTCACGTCGTCGCCGGCGAGTTCGAGCGACAGCGACTTGGTGAGTCCGAGGACGGCGTGCTTCGACGCGCAGTAGTGGGCCAGTCCCGCCGCGCCGATGGTCCCGGCGATGGAGGCGGTATTGATTATCGACCCCTTCGACTCCTTGAGGTGCGGAATCGCCGCCCGCGACGGCAGGAACACGCCCTTGACGTTCACGTCCATCACCGAGTCCCACTCCTCTTCGTCCATCTCGTCGACCGTGTCGAAGGTGATGATGCCCGCGTTGTTGCAGAGGACGTCCAGTCGGCCGAACTCCGAGATGGTCTCCTCGACCATCGCCTCGACCTGGTCGGCGTGCGTCACGTCGCACTCGACGATGTGCGCCCGCCGGCCGTGTTCTTCGACCCGGCCGGCCACCTCCTCGGCCCGCGTCGCGCCGCCGACCTCCGTCGACGACTGCTGGTTGTACTCCGTGTCGAGGACGTCCACGTCCGCGACGACGACGTCGCTACCCGCCTTCGCCAGTTCCACCGCGATTCCCTCGCCGATCTGTCCGCCCGCCCCGGTCACTATCGATACCGCGTCTTCCAGCGAGTGTTCGGTAGACATACCGACCCGAAGTACGTTCCATGGTACCAAATAACATTTCTCAGCGGCTTCGGAACAGTCCACGCCGCTGACGGGTCGACGCCGTCAGTGCGGCGGTCCGTTCGGCGCGCGGCGCGGCCGGGGCGAGTCGCGGTGCAGACGGCGCAGGGGACGCCGGTTCCGGGACGCTTTCCACCCGGCGTACCGAACCGCCGCGCGTGTCGTCTCCGTCGTTCTCGCTGGACGCCCTCCGGGGCTTCCCGCGACCGGTGTACGCCGTCGCCGCCGGCCAACTCGTCAACCTGTTCGGCTCGGGGCTGGTCTACCCGTTCGCGACGGTCCACTTCCACCTCGCCGTCGGCATCTCGCTGTCCGTCGTCGGGTTCGGCCTCCTCGCGAACAACGTCGCCACCGCCGTCGGCACGGCGGTCGGCGGCTACCTCGCCGACCGACGCGGCCGAAAGCCCGTGATGGTCGCCAGCATGCTCCTCTCCTCGGTGACGCTCGCCGCCTACGCCCTCGTCGAGAGCGGACCGGCGTTCGTCGCCGTCGCCGCGGCCGCGGGCCTCACGCTCGGCCTCTACACGCCGGCGAGTCACGCCACCATCGCCGACCTGACCGAGGGCGGCGACAGGGACCGGGCGTTCGCCCTCCTGAAGGTCGGCAACAACGCAGGCTTCGGCGCGGGGTTCGTCGTCGGCGGCGTCCTCTACGAGGTGGCCGCGTTGTCCGTGTTCGTCCTCGACGGTCTCACCTGCGCCGTCGTCGCCGGCGTCCTCTGGTACGCCCTGCCGCGACTCCACGAGGGCGACACGGACGCCGCCCTCCGCGACGCCGTCGGCGACTGGGGGCGGGCGCTCTCGGAGCGTCGCGTCCTGACGCTCGCCGTCCTCAACGTCGGCTTCGCCGTGCTGTACGCGCAGATGCAGACGACGGTGCCCGTCGTCGCCGAGGAGACGCTGGGACTCACGAGTTCCCAACTGGGGACGCTGTACGTCCTCAATCCGCTGGTCATCGTCACGCTCCAACTCCCCCTCGTCGCCGCCGTCGCCTCGTGGCGGCGGACCCGCGGACTGGTCGTCTCCGCGTCGCTGTGGGCCGCGAGCATGCTCGCCGTCGCCGCCGTCTCCTCGGTGTCCGCGACGCTCGGCGTCGGCCTCGTCGGCGCGTTCCTCGTCCTCCGAACGCTCGGCGAGATTCTGCACGCGCCGCTGATAACGTCGCTGGCGTCGTCGCTGGGGCGCGCGGAGGACCGCGGGTCGCAGTTGTCCCTCTTGGAAGTCGCGAAGCGACTCGGGTTCGGCCTCGGTTCCGTCGTCGGCGGCGCGTTCTTCGACGCCGGGCTCTCGTCGCTGCTGTGGCCGACGCTGGCGGGCGTCTGTGCGGTGCTGGCCGTCGGCGTGTTGCTGTTGGAACGCCGGGTGACGCCGACGGAGAACGGTGCGGCCGCGGACGCCGCCTCGTGACCCGACGCTACCCGAGGAGGCGGCCCAGCGCTCCCGCGACCACGAGGAGGAGGACGCCGACCGCACCCGCCCGCAGGGCGTTCACCCACCGCTGCCGTCGCTTCGGGAGGAGTTCCGCGACGCCGGCCATCGCGTTGGCGACGCCGAAGACGAGCATCGTGGCGTCGCCGGTCCCGGAGACGACCGCGAAGGACGCGTACAGACCGAAGAACGCCAGCGAACCGAAGACGAACACGCGGGCGGTCTCCCAGCCTCTCGGCTCCGCGGCGAACCGGTCGAGACGGAGTTCCATGGCGGGGAATCGGTCGACCGAGACAAAAAGGCGGGTGTCGACGTCCGTTACTTCGACTGCCGGTAGATGAGGTTGCGCTGAATCTCGTTCGCGCCCTCGTAGATGACCGGGATGCGCACGTCGCGGTAGACGCGCGAGATGGGGTACTCGTTGAGGACGGACCGGCCGCCGTGCAGTTGCATGCCGCGTTCGGCGCACATCATCGCCGTCTCGGTGGACTTGGTCTTCGTCGACGCCGCCCAGAAGCCGGCGTTCTCGCCGTTCTGGACCTTCTCCGCGGCGCGCCAGTTCAGCGACCGCGCCGCCTCGAACTCCATCCGCATGTCCGCGAGGATGTGCTGCGTCGACTGGAAGTCCGAGATGTTGCGGCCGAACGCCTCCCGGTCGTGGACGAACTCCCACGTCTCCTCGATGGCGCGCGCGGCCAGACCGATGCCGTGCCCGCCGACGACGACGCGGCCGTGGTTGAAGAAGTCCGCGAGCATGTAGAAGCCGCCGCCGGGGGTGCCGACGACGTTCTCCTCGGGAACCGTGCAGTCGTCGAAGACGATGTGGCCCTGCTTGGAGGCGCGCATCCCCATCTTCTCGGGGATGTGTTCGGCCTCGTAGCCCTCCGCGTCCGTCTCCACGATGAACATCGAGTAGTTCGAGTACCGGTCGTCGGTGTCGTCCGTCTTCGCGTAGACGGTGAGCCAGTCGGCCTCGACGGCGTTGCCGACCCAGTACTTCTCGCCGTTGAGCACCCACCCCTCGTCCGTCTTCTCCGCCGTCGTCGTCATGCCGGCCATGTCCGACCCCGTCTGGGGTTCGGAGACGGCGAGCCCCGAAATCTGCTCGTTCTCGGCGACCGGGCGGAGGTACTCCTCCTTCTGCTCCTCGGAGCCGTAGTGTTCGACTATCTCACAGCCGAACGAGGCGAGCATGAGCGTCAGGGCGATGCCCGCGTCCGCACGGTACAGTTCCTCGTTGATGGCGAGAATCTGCTGCAGGTCGTACCCCTTGCCGCCGTACTCCTCGGAGATGTCCTGAGCCACGATGCCGGCGTCCATGCCGGCCTCCAGAATCTCCCAGGGGTACTCGCCGCTCTCGAAGTACTCCTCCGCGTTCGGTCGGACGTGTTCGTCGGCGAACTCGCGTGCCGTCTGCTTGACGTCCCGCGCGTGTTCGGGGACGACGCTCTCGTCGAGAAGGTCCATACCTCGGAGTAGAATTGTAAGGTAAAATAATCCACGGAACTGTGGAAACCTTCAAACGAGTTTATCGTTTCGAGACGGTGACGGCGACGGCGCGGCCGGCGCGCGTCAGTCGTCGGCGTCGGGCGCGGCGTCCTCGGGCGTCTTCCCCTCGACCAGCGACTGGTCGTCGTACTGGTCTCTGAGCACCTTCTTGTCGAACTTGCCGGTGGCCGTCTTCGGCACCTCCTCGATGAAGACGACTTCGTCCGGGGCCCACCACTTCGGGAACTCCGCTTTCACCATCTCGACGAGTTCCGCCTTGAGGGCGTCCTCGTCCGTCCCCGCGGCGGGCACGACGAACGCGACGGGCCGTTCCTGCCAGCGTTCGTGGGGGACGCCGACGACTGTGGCCTCCGCGACGCCGTCGTTGGCCATCAGGGTGTTCTCCAGTTCGACGGAGGATATCCACTCCCCGCCGGACTTGATGACGTCCTTCGCCCGGTCGACGATCTTCACGTAGCCCTCCTCGTCGACGGTGACCACGTCGCCCGTCTTCAGCCAGTTGTCCTCGAAGTCCTCCTGGTTGGCCTCCGGTCGCTCGAAGTACTCCGTCGTCACCCACGGGCCGCGGACCCACAGTTCGCCGAAGTCCTCGCCGTTCCACGGCACCTCCTCGCCGTCGTCGTCGACGACGCGCATCTCCAGTCCGGGGATGAGGAGGCCCTGTTTCGCCTGCTTGTCGTACTGCTGGTCCTTCGGGAGCGACTCCATCCCGGGCTTGAGGCGCGCGACGGTGCCGATGGGCGACATCTCCGTCATCCCCCACGCGTGGAGGACGTCCACGTCGTACTCCTCGTCGAACCGGCGGATGACCGACTGCGGGGCCGCGGACCCGCCGATGACGATGGTCTCCAGCGACGACATGTCGGCGTCGTTCTCCTCCAGGTAGTCGAGGAGTCCGAGCCAGACGGTGGGGACGCCGGCGGTGAGCGTCACGCCCTCCTCCTCGATGAGACTGGCGAGGTCCGCGGGCGTCGGCGACGGGCCGGGGTAGACGTGCTTGGCTCCCGCGGCGGTGGTGGAGAACGGCATCCCCCACGCGTTGACGTGGAACATCGGTACGACGGGCATCACCACGTCCGACGAACGGAGGTCGAGTCCCGCCTCGGGGAGCGACGCCATCGTGTGCGCCCACAGCATCTGCTGGGTGTACTCCACGCCCTTCGGCTTCCCCGTCGTCCCGGAGGTGTAGCACATCCCGGCCGGTTGGTCCTCGGAGAGGTCCGGCCAGTCGTACGCCGCGTCCTCGTCGGCGAGGAACGACTCGTAGTCGGTCACGGGGGACAGGTCGGTGTCGGGCACCTCCTCGCCCATCACGACGAACTGTTCGACCGAGGCGAACGCCTCCTCGTCGTACGCCTCGTCCAGTTTCTCCACGAGCGAGGGGTCGACGAACAGCAGTCTGTCGGCCGCGTTCTCGACGATGTACTGGACGTGGTGGTCCGGCAAGAGCGGGTTGATGGTGTGCAGTTGCGCACCCATCGACGGGACGCCGAAGTACGTCTCGAAGTGGCGGTGGTGGTTCCAGCAGAACGTCCCCACTCGGTCGCCGTCGCCGAGGCCGGCGGCCGAGAGGGCGTTCGCTAACTGGGCGACTCTGTCGCCGTATTCGGCGTAGGTGTAGCGCTGAACCCCCTCGTGCGTCCGCGAGACGACCTCTCGGTCGGGGAACATCTTCTGCGCGCGCCAGAGGAACGGTCGGAGCGTCTGGTCTGTTGCACCGGGCATACCTCGGACCCACGTGCTCCACTATAATCATCGTTCGTGAACCGACGACCCGAACAGAGGAGTTGTCCGCCGCGTCAGTTCTCCGTCTCCGGGGACCGTCTATCGTCGGCGTCGTCCGCGTCGCCCGCCGCCGCGTCGTCCGAATCGGCGCCGTCGTCGTCGCCGGCGCCGTCGGATTCTCCCGCATCGGCCCGGTCTGCCCCGTCCGCGGCGTCGCCGTCGTCCGTCGGTTCGGTGCTTTCGCCGTCGTCCGAATCGATGCCGTCGCTGCCGTCGCTCTCGCCGCCGTCGTCCGTCTCGTCGTGTGCCGCCAGTCGTTCGCGGACCGCGTCCCGTTCGACGGTGCCCGAGACGGTCCGCGGGAGTTCGTCTGCGAACGCCACGGCGCGGGGAATCTTGAACCCGGCCAGTCGCTCGCGGGCGTACGCCTCGAGGTCGGTCCGGTCGAGTTCGTCCGTCTCGGGGACGACCAGCGCGGAGACGCGTTCGCCCCACTCTGCGTCGGGGACGCCGACGACGGCCACGTCGCGCACGCCGGGGTGCGAACGGAGGACGTCCGCCACCTCGCCGGGGTCGACGTTCTCCCCGCCCGTGATGATACGGTCGTCGACGCGGTTGAGGACGTAGAGGCGGCCGCTCCGGTCCACGTAACCGACGTCGCCCGTGTGGAGGCCGAACTCGCCGAACGCCTCGGCCGTCGCCTCGGGGTCCCCGTAGTACCCCGGCGAGACGGTGGGACCGTCGACGACGAACTCCCCCGTCTCGCCCGGGGGGAGTCGTTCCCCGTCCTCGTCGACGACGGTCACGTCCGTCCAGAACAGGGGTCGCCCGACGGTGCCGACGTGGCCGAACGCCTCGTCGGGCGGCGCCGTCGCCACCTGCGAGGCCGTCTCGGTCATCCCGTAGGTGGGGTAGACGGGGATGGAGTAGTCGCGGCAGCGTTCGACGAGTTCCCGCGGGGCGGGCGCGCCGCCGAGGAGGACCGTCCGAAGCGACGACGCGAGGGTACCGCGACTGTCGAGCATCCGCCGGAGCATCGTCGGCACGAGAGAGACGCCGGTCACGTCGTACCGGTCGATGTCGTCGGCGGCCGGCCCGGCCTCGAACTCCTCGCGCAGGACGACGGTCGTTCCGTACAGCGGCATCCGGAGGACGGGGCCGATGCCGCCCATGTGGTGCAACGAGAGCGTCACCAGCCAACGGTCCCCCGGGTCGAAGCCGAGGCGGAACACGGAGGCGACGGCGTTGGCGAGGACGTTCCCCATCGTCAGTTGCACCGCCTTCGGGTCGCCCGTCGTGCCCGAGGTGAACAGCAGGAGTTGCACGTCCTCCCGCGACCACGTCGCGGGCGTCACCGGTTCGGGGAGGAACTCGTAGATGGACACCACCGCCGTCGCGTTCGCCGTCACCGTCGCGTCCACGCTGAGGACTGGCACGTCGTCGGTGGCCTCGACGGCTCTCGCCTCCGTCTCCGCGCCGCAGACGAGGACGGTCACGTCGGCCGTCTCCACCTGCCGGCCGAGTTCCCGCGGGGTGAGTCCGTCGCCCAACGGGACGAGCGTCGCGCCGAGGCGCATCGCCGCGTGAATCAGCGTGACGTACTCGACGCGGGGTTCGAGGACGACGCCGAGGTGGTCTCCCGGCGCGACGCCGAGTGCGACGAGTCGGCCCGCCGTCTCCTCGACCATCCCGTCCAACTCGGTGAACGTCCAGGACTCGCCCGTGCCGGCGTGGACGAGTGCCGTCGCGTCGGGCGAAGTCCGCACCCGGTGAGAGAGCCAATCGCGCATCGTTCGCCACTCGGCGGCGAGGGTAAACTACCTTTCGCGATTCGCGCCGGGCGTCGCCCGTTGGTCGCTCAGTGCGAGACGAACTCCACGAGGACGCCGCCCGTCGACTTGGGGTGTAAGAACGCCACCTCGTGCCCCCACGCGCCGGGTCGCGGTTCGTCGTCGATGAGTTCGACGCCCGCGCCGCGCGCCGTCTCCAACGCTCCTTCGATGTCGTCGGTCTGCAGGGCGACGTGGTGGATGCCCGGCCCGTGATTCTCCAGATACCGGGATATCGCGCCGCCCTCGTGCGGTTCGAGCAGTTCGAAGTAGCCCGGCTCCAGTTCGAGGAACAGCACGGTCATGCCGTCGAACTCCTCCTCGTGGGCGACCGGCGCGTCGAACAGTTCGGCGAACAGGGCGGCGAGTCCGCTGGCGTCGGCGGTGGCGACGCCGAGGTGGTGGAACTCCATCGTGCGCGAGATGGTCGGGGGAACGAATAAATCCGCAGGCCGCGCACCGCTCGGTATGCTCTCCACCACCACCGAATCGGTCCCCGGCCGCGAGACGGTCGAAGTGCTCGGCGTCGTCCGCGGGAACACGGTCCGCGCGCGGAACGTCGGCCGCGACGTCACGCAGAGCCTCCGCAACCTCGTCGGCGGCGAGTTGAACTCCTACACGGGGCTCATGACCGAGGCGCGAGACGAAGCCGCCGACCGGATGGAGGCCGAGGCCGAATCGCTGGGTGCCGACGCCGTCGTCAACGTCCGCTTCACCACCTCGAACGTCGCCCAGAGCGCGGCGGAGATTCTGGCCTACGGGACCGCCGTCCGACTCGCGGACGAGGCGGCCGGAAGCGCCGCCGACACGGCCGAACGTGACGACGACACGGCCGGTCCTGACCCCGACGCGGTCGACTGAGATGTCCGCACCGCCGGTCGAGACGGCTCGGCGTGCGGCGACGAGTCGCGCCACGCTCGGCGTCTTCGCACTCCTCCTCGCGGCGTGGGCCGGGTTCGCCGCCGGCGTCGCCCCCGGCGAACTGTTCTTCCCGCTGTTCCCGGCGTTCGCCGCGGCGTTCTTCCTCGACACCGTGGCGTACAACCAGCTCGGACTCCGCGCCCCGCGGTTGTTCTACCCGCTGGCGTTCGCCTGTCTCTACGCGGAGGCGGTGTGCGTGGGGTGGGTCGTCCGCCGGGTCCGGACTCGCGGCGAGTCGACCGGCGACCGACCCGAGGACGCGTGAGCCGACTCAGCCCCCGACACCGCCGCCGACGGCGACTCGCCGCACGCCGTACTCGACGCCCGCGAGGGCGAGAGCGACCCCGACGACGAGCGGTCCGAACAGGAGCCAGTAGAGACCGATGGGGTCCGTCTCGCCGCGGACGTGCAGGAACACCCAGACGACGAACTCCGTCGCGCCGAACAGGACGAACAGGGGGGAGAGATAGCCCGCTCGCCCGTACAGGTACAGACAGAGCGCGGTGTGCGCGAACAGCACCGCACCCGAGGCGAGGACGATGGCGGCGAACGTCGGCAGCGACGGAATCGACAACTGCGCGAACTCATCGGTGGCGACGCGCACGAAGAACCACAGGAGGAGGGCGAGCGTCGCGAAGACGGCGCCACCCACGGCGGCGAACGTCCGCGGCGACGCGTCGTCGCGGTACCGGACGGCGAGGAGGACGGCGACGACGCCCGCGAGGGCGCCGACGGCGTGCGTGAGGAGTGACGAACCGAGGACGGGGTCGGGCGTTCCGGGCATCGTTCGCACTCGTCACTCGACTGAAAAATAACGTTCGGGGGCCGTCGGGTCGGACTACTCGCCGGAGGAGCGAGCGACGGTGACTTCCACGTCCGCGCCGGGGACGCGCACGGACGCCTCTCGGGCGGCCGCGCGGTCGACTGCGCGGCCGACTGCCGTCGTCACCACGCCGACGGCGGCGGCGAGAGCGACGGCGGCGACGGCCGCGGCGGGGTAGGAGACGACGACAACGGCGGCGACGACGCCGGCGGCGACGCCGAACTGGACGACCAGCGAGGGGTCGTCGTGGACGCTGCGGTGCGCCTCGACGTGGGGGGACGCGGGCGGGGCGGACGGACTGTGATGGTCGGGTGCGTCGGACTGGTGGCGTGACATGGCTGTGTCGGAGGTGGTCGTTCGAGAACTGGACGACGGCGGCGCGGCCGGAGCGGTCGCTGTGGCGACGTGGTCGCGCCGGGGGAGGGGACGGCCGGCGAACCGCAGGTAGGGCCGGCCGCCTCTTGTCTGGTCGGTGAGACGACGGGCGGCCGGCCCGGACGCGGGACGCGCGGTCAGGTGCGGAGGAACATCGGTGCACGCACCAACAGAGTGTCGAATAATCAACGTTTCTGAGGCGTGTGAACGAGTCTCGTTCGGCGGCCCGACGCGTCGTCGCCCCGGCGTTCGGCGGCCGGCCGGACGACTCCGACGGCCGCCCGTCCGCGGACCCCGACCGCGACCCCCGACCGCTCAGGCCGACGGGCGGTACTCGCCGAACTCGTCGCGGAGCGCGTTCGAAATCTCCCCGACGGTGGCGTAGGCCTTCACGGCGTCGACGATGGGCGGGACGAGGTTCGCGTCGCCCGCGGCGGCGTCTCGCAGGGCGGCGAGTGCCGCCTCGACCTCCTCGTCGTCGCGTTCGTCCTTCACCTCCTGCAGTCGCTCTTTCTGGCGTTCCTCGTCCTCCTCGTCGACGTCTTCGAGGTCCGTCTCGGGTTCCTCGTCGTCAACCTGATACTCGTTGACGCCGACGATGATTCGCTCGCCCTCCTCTATCTCGCGCTGCCGTTCGTAGGCGACGTCCTGAATCTGCCGCTGGACCCACTGGGACTTGACCGCTTCGAGCATCCCGCCGCGGCGGTCCACCTCGTCCAGAATCTCGAACGCCTCCGCCTCCAACTCGTCGGTCAGCGACTCCACGTAGTAACTGCCGGCGAGGGGGTCGATGGTGTCGGCGGCCCCGGACTCGTGGGCGAGAATCTGCTGGGTGCGCAGGGCGGTGCGGACGGACTTCTCGGTGGGCAGCGACAGCGCCTCGTCCTTCCCGTTCGTATGGAGGCTCTGCGTCCCGCCGAGGACGGCGGCCAGCGCCTGATAACCGACGCGGACGACGTTGTTCTCCACCTGCTGGGCCGTCAGCGTCGAACCGCCGGTCTGCGTGTGGAACTTCAACTGCTTGGACTTCGGGTTCTCCGCGCCGAAGCGGTCCTCCATTATCTTCGCCCACATCCGGCGGGCGGCGCGGAACTTCGCCACCTCTTCGAGGACGTTGTTGTGCGCGTTGAAGAAGAACGACAGTTGCGGCGCGAACTCGTCCACGTCGAGGCCGGCGTCGAGGGCCGCCTGCACGTACTCGATGCCGTCGCCGAGCGTGAAGGCTATCTCCTGGGCCGCGGTCGAACCGGCCTCCCGGATGTGGTAGCCCGAGATGGAGATAGTGTTGAAGTTCGGCGTCTCCGCGGCGCAGAACTCGAAGATGTCCGTGATGAGGCGCATCGACGCCTCGGGCGGGTAGATGTAGAGGTTGCGAGCGATGTACTCCTTCAGGATGTCGTTCTGGATGGTGCCGCGGAGTTCCTCGCGCGGGACGCCCTGCCGGTCGCCGATGGCGATGTACATCGCGAGGAGGACGGCCGCGGGCGCGTTGATGGTCATCGAGGTGGACACCTCGTCCAGCGGGATGCCGTCGAAGACGACTTCCATGTCGCGCAGGCTGTCGATGGCGACGCCCGCCTTCCCGACTTCGCCGGCGGCCATCGCGGCGTCCGAGTCGTACCCCTTCTGCGTGGGCAGGTCGAACGCCATCGACAGCCCCGAGGAGCCCTCGTCGATGAGGTACTCGAACCGCTCGTTCGTCTCCGTGGCGGTGCCCATGCCCGCGTACTGCCGCATCGTCCACAGGCGGCCGCGGTGCATCGTCGGGTAGACGCCGCGCGTGTACGGTTCCTCGCCGGGGAACCCGGCGTCCGCGCGGTAGTCGTGGTCGTCGATGTCGGCGGGCGTGTAGAGTCGCTGCACCTCCTGGCCCTCCGTGTCGGTCGTGAACTCCTCCTCGCGCTCCCCGAATCGCTCCAGCGTCGGCGAGAGCGTCTCCTCCTCCCACTCCGCCTTCGCCTCGCGGATACGGTCCAGCTCGTCGGGGTCGAACATGGTCGAAGATGACGGAGGGCGGCGACTTAACAGCGTGGATTGAGGGGACGGGGCCGCCGCGGGGGTACGCTGACGTGCCCGCGTCCCGAACGACCCCCATGGACACGGACGACCTGCGCCGGTATCTGTCCGGACTGGCGCCCGACCACGACGACGTACAGGCGGAGATGGCCGACTACGCCGACCGCGAGGGGTTCCCCATCGTCGGTCCGGCGGCGGGCGGGACCCTCCGCGTCCTCGCCCGCCTCGTCGACGCCGAGTCCGTCTTCGAGTTCGGGTCCGGCTTCGGCTACTCCGCGTCGTGGTGGGCGCGGGGGATGCGCGCCGGGCGCGTCGTCCTGACGGAGATAGACCCCGAGGAACTGGACATGGGCCGCGAGTGGCTCCCCGCGGGCGACTACGCCCCGTCGTTCGACTACCGCGAGGGCGACGCGCTCTCCGTCGTCGAGGAGTACGACGGCCCGTTCGACTGCGTCCTCGTGGACCACCAGAAGGAGCGCTACGCGGACGGCTTCCACGCGGTCCGCGAGAAGGTCGCCCCCGGCGGCGTCGTCGTCGCCGACAACGTCGTCCGCGGGCCGGCGGACTTCGACACCCTCGTCGCCTACGCCGAGGGCGAACCTGTGCCGGACGACGCCTCGGCGCAGACGCGCGGCATCGCCGCGTACCTCGACGCCGTGCGCGCGGCGCCGGACTTCGAGACGACGATACTCCCCGTCGGCAGCGGACTGGCGGTCAGCACGCGGGTGTGATCCGACGGCTCGCGCGCCGTCCGGCGAGTCGGCCGGCCGGAGGCGGAGCCGACACCGGTCACGGGGTCTCTGCCCCCTCGTTCCAGTCCAGCAGGCCGTCGCCCGCGACCCTGAGCAGGGTCGACGAGAGGTAGCCGAGGACGCCGATGGAGATCATGCCGACGATGATGGTGGCGAAGTTCCCGGCGGTGTACGCCGCCCAGGTGAGGAAGCCGAGACCGGCGCCGGCGATCATCTCCGCGGCGACGAGGTTGACCCAGGCCAGTCCGATTCCGACGACCATCCCGGTGTAGACGTCCGGAAGCGCCGCGGGGAGGACCACGTGTCGGAACACCTGCCAATCGTCGGCGCCGAGGCTCTCTGCGGCCCGGGAGTAGTCGACGTCGACGCCCTTCACGCCGTCGATGGTGTTGAGCAGAACGGGGAAAAACGCCCCGAGGCCGGTGATGAACAGGACGTTCGCCTTCACCTTCCAGGATACGACGACGAGCGACACCTGAAGCGCCGGGAACAGCAGAATCGTCAGCGGCAGCCACGCGATGGGCGGGATGGGGCGAATCAGCTCCAGCGACGGGAAGGTCAGATCTGCGAACACCGCGCTCCGACCGATGAGCAGTCCGAGCGGCACGGCGAACAGCGTCGCGAGGAGGAACGCCGCGACGACCCGCCCCGTGCTCAGGAACACCGCGTTCCAGTACGCTCCCGTGGTCAGCAGGTCCGCGAACGTCACTGCGACGGTCTGGGGAGAGGGTAACACGGACAGTACCCCGCTCAGCGTCAGCAGTTCCCAGACGACGAGCACCGCCACGACCGACACGGCGTTCTTCGCCCGCTTGACGGGGAACCCGTCGACGACGAGACCGCCGGACTCGTTGGATTCGGTCGCCACCGGCGATCACTTCCCCTGGTCGGCCTGTTCCATCGCACGCTCGGCCTCCTCGTGGATCAGTTCGAGCGCGCGGTCCTTGTATCGGGTGAACCGGTCGGTGGTCAGCACCTCGAAGTCCCGCGGTCGGTCGAGTTCGACGTCGATGACCCCCTTCACCTGTCCCGGTCGGGCCGTCATCACGACGACCCGGTCGGCGAGGAAGATGGCCTCCTCGACGTCGTGGGTGATGAACATGACCGTCCGGTTCTCGTCGTCCCAGATCTCCAACAGCATCTCCTGCATCAGCTCTTTCGTCATCGCGTCGAGCCCGCTGAACGGCTCGTCCATCAGCATGATCTCCGGGTCGTTCGCCAGCAGTCGAGACAGCTCCGCGCGCTGCTGCATCCCGCCGGAGAGCTCGTTCGGATAGGCGTCCTCGAACTGCTCGAGTCCGGTCTTGTCGAGCAGTTCCTCGACCCTGTCCTGATCCACCTCGGAGTCGTCGCGAACCGTCGGGCCGAACCGGACGTTCTCGCCGATGGTCTTCCAGGGGAACAGCCGGTTCTCTTGGAACACGACGCCGCGGCTCGGGTCCGGCTCCGAAACGTCCGCTCCGTCGACGACGACGGAGCCGCTGGTCGGTTCCAGGTACCCCGCGATACACTCGAGCAGGGTGCTCTTCCCGCACCCGGACGGGCCGAGGACGGTGACGAACTCGTTGTCCCCGATGTGGAGGTCCATGTCCTGCACCGCGGTGACGTTCGCGCCGTCCGGATCGTACACCTTGGTGAGGTTCTCTACTTGGACGAGTCCCTCTCCGGGGGTCCGGTCCGCGCCGCTCACGTCTACGTCGCCCCCGTGGGCCTCGGATTCAGTCGTCTCTCGGTTCGGCTCGGTCGAATCGTTCGTCGTTTCACTCATCGTAGATCTCCGAATCAGCGGTTGGTTTCGATGTTGCCCCACGGCGTGAGGTGATTCGCGGCCTGGACGACCAGCCACGACGACGCGTACCCGAGCGCGCCGATCGTGATCATTCCGACGAGGATAACGTCGGTCGCGAGCAGCCGGTAGGCCTGATAGGTGACGTAGCCGATGCCGTAGTTGCCGGCGACGATCTCGGCGGCGACGACCGTGATCCACCCCAGTCCGATCCCCAGCGAGATGCCCGTGAGGATGGCCGGTAGCGTCGCCGGGAGGATAACGTGCCTGAACACGTCGGTCCGGTCGGCCCCGAGACTCTCCGCCGCCCGGGAGTACTCCTCCTCGACGTTCCGGACTCCCTCTATCGTGTTCACCAGGATGGGGAAGAACGCCCCGACGAACACGACGAACAGCACCGCGAGGTTGACCGACAGCGCGGTCACCGAGAGCGTCGGGAAGACGAGGATGGCGATGGGAACCCACGCGACCGGCGGGATCGGTCGGAACAGTTCGACCGCCGGGTAGACGTAGTCCTCCCACTGCTGGCTGGTTCCGATGAGCAGTCCCAGTGTGACGGCGAGGACGGTCGCGATTCCCACGCCCGCGGCGACCCGCCAGGTCGAGTACAGGATGTGGATGTATATCGTCTGGCCGCCAGCGGTCATCGGCTCGCCCGCGAGGTAGTTCAGGAGCGCTCCACCGGTCGCGACCGGTCCCGAGATGAGACCGAAGTTCAGCCCGATTACGGAGACGCTGTAGTTGACCAGCAGCCACCAGAGGCCGACGAACGCCGAGACGGAGAGGAGACGGAGCGCGAGTCTCCCGAGCGGGACCGACCCCGTCACGGGGAGGTCGACCTCGGTGTCGAACGCGCTCAGAGCGGAGTTAGCGCCCACGTCGACACCCCCCGGCTCTGTAGCTCGGCTCACGGCCGGTCGACCGTCCCTCCGTCACGGCGACGGACGTCGGCCGCGGCACCGGTCGCGGGCGCTCAGTTCGCTGCACGGTGCACCTCCCAGTCGACCTCCCCTCGAAGCTCCTCGATGGCGCTCTGCATCGGTTCCGGCTTGAACCGGTCGTCGCCCGGGATGCTCTCGATGATTCCCTGTTGCTTCAGGAACGAGGGCGCACGCTGTTTCATCAGCCGCTTGGCCGGCTTCGCGGACGTGTAGTCGGTCGCGAACAGCAACCGCTCGACGTCCCGCGCTGCGATGTTCTCGTAGAGGACCCCGCGGAGCACCGATCGGTCGTAGCCCTCCAGTTCGCTCTCCTGAGAGACGAGGTCGAGCGTGCGTTCGGGCTCCTCGGCCATGATCTTCTTCGCTTCGAGTTCGGCCTTCATCCACTGGCGCGCCGCGTCGGGGTGGTTCTCGATGAGGGAGTCCGGCATGATGATGCCGGCGGCGTCGTAGGTGTCGTACGACGCGCCGGTGACCAGATACCGGCCTGCGTCGATCTGCTTTACCGTCTTGTACATCACCGGCTCCCATCCGAAGCCGGCCGTGAGGCCGCCTCCGCGGATGCCGGTCTGAATGGTGTTTATCCCTTGGTCTTTGATCTGGATGTCGATACCCTCCTTCTCGGCCAGTCGGAGGACGAACCGGTGGGTGCAGGCGCCGGTCGTCAGACCCAGCGTCGCGCCGGCCAAGTCGCTCACTCCCTCCACGCCCGACGCGTTCGGGACGATGCCGAGGTTACACTGTTGGCCCTGCGAGTAGCCGGCGATGCCCGTACAGCTGATGTCCGTCTCGTCGTTGGCGATGGCCGTGATCGTCGGCATGTCGCCGGTGTACCCGACCTGCGCCTTCCCGGCGATCATTCGGTTACCGACGACGGCTCCCTGCAGCGCGACCTGCCAGTTGCCGACCGAGTAGCCGTCCGGGAGGTACTTCTCGGCTAGGCCGGCGTGCTTGATGACGAGCGCCGACCACGACTCGGTGTAGTACGGCTGGTAGCCGACGGTGAGGCTCGCGCCGTCGCCGTCGGTTCCCGCGCTTCCGGTGCTGACACAACCCGCGGCCAGTCCGGCTCCGAGGGTTGCGCCGGTGGCCAGAACGCTTCGGCGAGTGGTCGATACGCCTCGTGCGTCCGTCTCGTCTTCCGCCCGAGATGATTGATGAACAGTTGACATATGGTGAGTTAGTCTTCGTCCTCTCGCCAGTGCAAATACTCAGAATCGAGAGGGGAACGGAATCGTTCGAGGGGTCCGTTTCGAGGCCCCATCGTGAAAAAATAACAGAAGACAGATGGAAAGAAGTGGCGGCAGGCGACGTTGGTTCCGAGCGCCTCGCCCTCAGGGGAGCGGTTTCCGAGCGCTCGCGCCCCGGAGGTCGGTCTCCTCGACTCCAGCGCGGTCGACGGCGGGCGAACACTCTTTTCCGCCGGCCGAGGCAAGGGAAACCAGACCCGACGGGCGGAGGCCGGCCACTTCGCTCTCGGCCGCTCTCCGCCCTTCGGCGACCGGCTTTCCCCCCCCCCCCTTCGGCGACCGACTCCCCGCCCGAGCGCGATTCTCCGCGGGGGCTGCCGCGGCCGAGTGGCGGAGAGCACCCAATGAATCGAGACTCGACGCACCACCACGACCCGGACGGATCGCTCTCGGAAACGACCGGCCGCCCGTCGCCCCCGGGCGCGTGACCGTGCCGCCCGCGCCGCCGAGCGTCCCCCTCGCCGTCCTCGCCGCCCTCGTCGTCGTCGCGTTCGGCGCGGGCGTCGGCATCACGGCCGTCGGCCCCGGCGGCGTGTTCCTCACCGTCGCGCTGTACGCGTTCACGGCGGTTCCGACCGCGACGGTCGCCGGCACGGCGACGACGACGTTCGTGTTCACCGGTCTCCTCGGCACCGCCTCCTACGTGCGGTCGGGCGAACTCGCCGACCGCGGGCGACTTCGTCTCGCCGCCGCGTTGAGTCTCGGCGGCGTCGCCGGCGCGTTGCTGGGCGTCGAACTCAACGCCGTCGTCTCCGAACGCGCGTTCGGCGCGTTGCTCGGCGCCTTCCTCGTCGTCGCCGCCGCCCTCGTCTGGCGTCAGGCCGCCGAGCGGCGAGAGGCGGACGACGAGGATACCCAGCCGGCCTCGACGGAGGGCCGAATCGGCGCGGTCGGGGGCGCGGCCGTCGGCCTCTTCGTCGGCACCGCCGGCGGACTGCTGGGCGTCGGCGGGCCGGTACTGGCCGTCCCCATCCTCGTCACCGGCGGCGTCCCGATGCTGGCCGCCGTCGCCGCCGCGCAGGTCCAGTCGGTGTTCGTCTCGGGGTTCGCGGCGACGGGCTACTTCGCCCGCGGGGCCGTCTCTCTCCCCCTCGCCGTCCTCGTCGGCGTGCCGGAACTGCTCGGCGTCCTCGTCGGCTGGCGCGTCGCCCACCGCGTCCCGTCGGCACGCCTGAAGCGCGTCCTCGCGGCGGTTCTCGCGGTTCTCGGTCCGTACGTGGCGCTCACCGCCTGACCGGGTGGGGGGCCCCGGGACGCTCGGCGGCGCTATCCCGCGGGACGCGGCGCTCGCGGGGCGCTTCGCCACCCTTTTTGCCGCCGGGTCCCGTCCGTGCGAGTATGTTTGGCGGAGGCGGCATGAACCCGCGGAAGATGAAGCAGATGATGAAACAGATGGGCATCGACGTGACGGAACTCGACGCCGAGGAGGTCGTCATCAAGACGGCCGACGAGGAACTCGTCTTCAGCGACGCCCAGGTCACGCGCATGGACGCGCAGGGCCAGGAGACGTACCAGATAGTCGGCCAGCCCGAGACGCGCGAACGCGGAAGCGGCGACGCGGGCGGCGAGGACGCGCCCGCCGTCGAAGCCGCCGAGAGCGCGGAGAGCGCCGACGAGGACGAGGCGATTCCCGACTCCGACGTGGAACTCGTCGCACAGCGCGCCGGCGTCCCCAAGGGCGACGCGCGAGAGGCGCTGGAGGCCGAGAACGGCGACCTCGCGGCCGCCATCTCGCGCCTCGAATAAGTGTACCTGCTCGTCCACGAGGACCGCGAGTACCTGCGCGCGCCGGGTGACGAACTCCAGACCGACCTCGGCGTCCTCACCGTCCCCGAGGACGCCGAACCGGGCGACGTCGTCGAGACGCATCTCGGCGAACCGTTCGTCGTTCGCCGCCTCCGCGGTCCCGACCTCTTCAACCACCTCGAACGCACGGGCGCGCCGATGATGCCCCGCGACATCGGTCTCATCGTCGGGCACACCGGCGCGGCGGCGGGCGACCGAGTCCTCGACGCCGGCACCGGCACGGGCGTCCTCTCGGCGTACCTCGGCCGGATGCACGCCGAGGTGACGACGTACGAACTGGACCCCGACTTCGCCGACGTGGCCCGCGAGAACATGCGTCTGGCGGGCGTCGAGACGCACGTGGACGTTCGCACCGGCGACGTGACGGAGGAACTCGACTCGCTGGTCGACGAGGGGCCGTTCGACCTCCTGACGCTCGACACCGCCGACGCGGCCGAGGTGGTCGCCCGCGCCCCGGAACTGCTCCGGTCGGGCGGCTACGTCAGCGTCTACTCGCCGTTCGTCGAGAACAGTCGCGCGGCCGTCGAGGCGGCCCGCGAGGCGGGGCTGAACGACGTGGAGACGTTCGAGACCATCCAGCGCCGGATGGACTTCGAAGAGCGCGGCTCCCGCCCCTCGACGGCGGGCGTCGGTCACACGGGCTACCTCGTCTTCGCGCGGTACGAGTGAGGTCGGCGCGGGACCGGTCGCATCGGCCGCACCGACCGCGGGCCGGCCGTCCCCGTCGGACCGACGCCGTCACCCGACAGACCGAATCAGCTCGAACAACTGTTCTCTGTGTTGTGCCGGCGTCACAAGCGACGCCAGCGTCCGGTCGACCGTCTCGTCTTCGACCGACAGCGGGTACGCGCCGCCGGCGAGGAGGTAGCCGTCGTCGTCGGGCCACACCGCGAGGTAGCCCTCGGCCGTCACGCGCACCGTCTCGCCGCCGTCGGCCACGGCGTCCGCCGACTCACCCGACTCCCCGTCCGACGCCGGGGGGTCCGTCGACGCGGGATCGGTCGCGCCGGTCGTCGCCTCGACGCGGGCGCGGTACCGCGTCAGGTCGGCCTCCGTCCGCCCGACGGCGAACCGCCGCTTCTCGACCGACTCCACGTCGGCGAACCCGCGTTCGCGGAGTTGCTCGACGAACCCGTCGTTCGCGCGGTCGGTGACCAGTCGGGTGAGCGCCTTCGAGCGACCGGTCTTCGGCCGGAGGGCGAGGCGACTGGCGAAGAAGAACCGCCACGTCTCGTCCGCGCCGGTCCGGTCGCGGACCGTCGTTCTGAGTCGGCGGTCCTCGAGGACGACGGTGTGCGCGCGGACGGTGACCACCTTCGCGTCGAACATCGTCTCCGTCGTCGAGGACGTGCGCTCCCAACCGTCCGGGACGCGGACGTCCGGTGGAGAGCCGTCGGTCGTCGCCATACCTCGGCTACGGGCGGGCGGTCCTTAATTCGAACCGACGGGGAGGAAGAAGCGAACCGCGAGGACGGTCAGTGGTCGTCCTCGCGCCACTTGTGGCCGCACTCGACGCAGGTGAAAAAGCGCGTCTCGGACTCGTCCGCGGAGCGAATCTGCTTCATCTCGTAGCGGGCCTTGTCGTGGCCGCACTCGGGGCACTTCACCGTCGTCGTCGGACCGATTTCGGCGTCGTCGACGTCCGACATGTCCACTATCTCCGAGTCCTCTCGGGCGGCGGTGGAGGTCATGTGCGACTCGTTGGCCGCGTCTCTCGGCTTCTCGTACCCGCAGTTACCGCAGACCCAGACGCCGTCGTCCGTCTTCATCATCGACCCGCACTCGTCGCAGAACTCCATTGTTACCTGAGGCAGTCGCTTCTCACACTTAAGCGTCCGGGAATGGCTCGAGGCGGCGACCGCGACACGGCCGCCGCGTCCGCGAACGGTGCGACCTCAGGCGTCCCCGTCTGATTGCCCGGGTTCGCCGATGGCCTCGACGGGCATCGTGTTCTGTAGGTCCTCGTACAGGTCGCTCGGCGACGTGAACGCCCCACCGCCCACCTCCGAGACGAGGGCGCCGAGGTTCGCCTCGCCGTCGGCCATCTGCACGGTCACGTCGGAGAGTTCCTCCGCGGCGTCGTCTCTCGTCACCGGGTACGAGAGGTCCTCGAGGCGAGATTCGAGGCGGCTCAGGTTGATGCGTTCGTTCATAGGCGTAGTTCGTTCCCTGTACACTTATCGTTACGTTTCTGTGAGCGCCGCGTTCTCATTTGTCATCGTTGAGATATCAGTTTTGATATTCGAGATGTGGGCTTTATTAGCCGGGGGCGACCGCCGTATGTCATGAGACGCTGGTTACGACGGTTGCGTTCATCGACCGGCAGTGACGACGAGAGCGCCGAGAGACGGACGGACGGCGGCGTCGTCGACGACGTGGCGGGCGGAGCCGACGTGTCGGCACCGGACGTCCCCGGCTTCAGACCTGAGACCGACGCGACGGACGAGGTAGCGCGCCTCCGATACGAGCGGGACTACTGGCGCGGACTCTTCGAACAGGTGGTCCAACAGCTTCCGCAGCCCGGGTTCGCCGTCGACGACGACCACGACCTGGTCCACGTCAACGGCGCGCTCGAGGAACTGTTCGGTGCGGAGGAGAGCGAGCTACTGGGAAAGAACGCGTACGACGTGTTCCAGACGGAAGGGAAAGACGAGACCATCGCGGAGACGGCCGAACGGACCGGAACGGTCGTCGACGAGGACGACTACCGTGAGGTGCCGACGCCGCTCGGAACCCGGTGGATTCGCGGGATGGCCGTTCCGCTGTTCGACCCCGACGGCGACAGCGTCGGCGCGCTCGAAGTCACCGCCGACGCGACCGAAATCGTCGAACAGCAGCAGCGGATTCGGACCGCACAGGAGACGCTGTCCGCGGAGGTCATGGAGACTGCCACCGACGCGACGACGATGAGCGAACGGGTCGGCGACGCCGTGAGCGAGGCGTCGTCGATGGCCGCCGAGCAGGCCGAGAACATGGACGAGGTGTCCGGCGAAGTGGGGTCGCTGTCGGCGACGGTCGAGCAGATAGCCGCCTCCGCCGACGAGATAAACGAGCGCTCCGAGGAGGCCGAGCGACTGGCCGCGGAGAGCACCGAGTCGGGCGAACGCGCCGTCAAGCGAATGGAGAACGTGGCCGAGAGCGGTGAGGAGGCCGCGGAGCAGACGCGCGAACTCGCCGAACAGGTGGCGGAGATAGACGACATCGTCGAGGTCATCAACGACATCGCCGACCAGACGAACATCCTCGCGCTGAACGCCAACATCGAGGCCGCCCGCGCCGGCGAGGCGGGCGAGGGCTTCGCCGTCGTCGCGAACGAGGTGAAGTCGCTGGCGAACGAGGTCCAGACCGAGTCCGAACGCATCGAGGAGATCATCCACGAGACGCGCGAGGACGCCAGCGAGACGGTTTCGAGCATCGAGTCCGTCACCGAGGAGGTCCGCGACAGCGCCGACGCGATTCGCGACATGGTCGACAATCAGGAGGCCATCCTCGACGCCGTGAACGCCACCTCCACCGGGATGGAGGACATCGCCGGAGCGACCGACGACCAGGCGGTCCGGACCGAGGAAGTCGCCTCGATGATAGACACCGCCACCGAACGGTCGAAGCAGGTCCACGAAGAGGTCGAGACGGCGGCCGAGGCGAACGCCGAACAGATAGACCTGGTCGAAGACATCGTCACCGCACTCGACCAGTTGGAGTCGGCCGTCGGCGAACTGGACTCGCACTCGAACGACGCGGCGGACGCCCGCGCGGAACCGGACGGCCAGCGCGCGTAACGCCGTCCGCGCCGTCACTCGAAGTCGGCGTCTCGCTTCTCGAGGAACGCGTCCATCCCCTCTCGCTGGTCGTGCGTCCCGAACAGTCCGCTCCACGCCCGCGCCTCGTGTTCGAGGCCGGCCGAGCGCGGGGACTCGTGCACGGCGTTGAGCGCCTCTTTTGCGGCGCGGAGCGCGAACTTCGGCTTCGCCGCGAGTTCGGCCGCCATCTCGGCGACGTGCGTCCGGAGTTCGTCGTGCGCGACGACTTCCCCGACCAGTCCGCGTTCGAAGGCGTCCGTGGCGTCCACGCGTTCGCCGAAGTATATCATCCGCCGCGCGACTTCGTCCCCGACGAGGGGCGGCAGTCGCTGCGTGCCGCCCCACCCGGGGATGATGCCGAGGTCTATCTCCGTCTGCCCGATGAGGGCGCGTTCGGAGGCGACGCGCAGGTCACAGGCGAGTGCGAGTTCGCACCCGCCGCCGAACGCGTAGCCGTTGATGGCGGCGATGGTCGGTGCGGGGAACGACTCTATCGCGGCGGCGATGCGGTGGCCCTGTTCGGCGTACGCCTGCGCCTCGGCGGTGCCGAGGTCCTTCATGTGGGAGATGTCGGCGCCGGCGACGAACGCCTCGTCGCCCGCGCCGGTGAGTACGAGACACCGCGCCTCCTCCTCTTCGGCCCGGGCGAGAGCCTCTTCGATGGCGTCCAGCGTGTCGACGTTCAGCGAGTTCATCCGGTCGGGTCGGTCGACGACGAGGGTCGCCACGTCGCCGTCCCACTCGAGTCTGATCGTGTCCCACGACATGGCCGATGGCACGTAGGGCGACGGGGTAAACGTTCGCACGCCGGCGGCGCGGGGGCGACACCGCGCCCCGGGCGCGCCGGCGACCGGTACCCGAACCGTCGAGTGACATGAAACAGGTCTATTACGGGCGCCGCAAATCACCAGCATATGACCCTCTCCGACGAAGCGAAGGCGCGGTTGGCTGACGTCGTCCGACTTCAGCCGACCAAGAACAAGGAGTTACAGGAGCAGTGGGGGTTGGAGTCCGGGAGCGAAGTCCACCAGTACCTGGAGAACAACCTGAAGGAGTACTACTACCGCGACGACAACAGCCTCATCCGCGCGACGGCGGACGCCGCCGAGTTGGTCGACGTCGAACCGGGCGTCGAAGTCGGGGAGTCCGGCGACGAGGTGCCGTCGGTCATCCGCGTGCCGACGCTGGAGGCCAGCGTGTTCGAGGTGCTGGCCGGGCCCGACGACCGCTCCGAGAGCGTCGTGAGCGTGCTGAACAAGGTGCGCGAGGCGTTCGACGCCGACCCGGAGGTGGACGCCGTCCGCCGCGCCCTCCAGAGCCTCCGGCGGAAGGGCGTCGTCGAAGTCGTCTACCGGACCGTCCCCACGTTCCGCCTCGCCGTCGAACGCGACTCGGTGGACGTCGAGGTGACGGACTGACGGACGTCGCTCGCCAACTGACGCCCGCCGACTCGACTAATTCTCCCCCGGGTCCGCGTCGGCCCCCGTTTCGGGGTACTCGCGGCCTCTGACCCACTCGCGCCTGTCGCGCAGGAGCGACTGGATTCCCTTCCCCGGTCCGCCCTCGACGGGCCACCCGCCGGTCCGCCAGACCGGGGGTTCGGGCTCGAAGTCGGGACAGGACCCGGCGCACTCGGCGGCCGTCTGCGGCCCGCCCTTCGCCGCACAGTGCGGGACGAGGGCGCGGCCGTAGCGCCGGAGTTCGAAGTGCCGGCAGTCGGGCCGCATCGTGTCGTGGTACGACCGCCAGCCGGCGCCGTAGGCGCGTTCGGCGAGTTCGAGTCGGGTGGTCGTCCGTTCCTCGTCGCTCTCGGCGTCGGCGGGCGTCACGTCGCTGGGGTGCCACTCCACCGTCGCGTCGGCCCACGCGTCGCCGGGCGCGTCGGCGTCGAACGCGAACGCGAGGATGCCGACTTCGACGGGTACGTCTTCGAGGAGTGCGGGTTCGACGCGTCCGCCCGTCGCCGCCGTCGCCACCCACACCTCGTCGGCCAGCGCGGTGTCGACGTCCCGCGCGAGTTGGTCCGAGAGGGCGCGCGCCGCCGAGGCGTCGAGGTCCGGCTTGTTCTCGACGGCGACGATGCGCCGCACCCAGTCGGGGTACGGCGCGACGCGTCGAATCTCGATGCGGTTGTTCCGACGGCGCTTCTCCACGACGCCTCGCCCGGCGGCGCGGTGGACGGCCGCACGGACGTAGCGCCACGGGTAGCCCGGGTGGGGGAGCGCGTCGCGGTACCACGCCCACTCGGCGGGGGCGTGGCGGACGACGTGCAGGAGGTCCGAGTCGAGTTCCCGGTCGCCGAACCGCGCGCGGGCGGCGAGTCCGGCGGGGTCGCACTCGACGACGATGGTGTCCCAGCGGCGTCGCTTCGTGCCGAGTTGCCGGGCGACGATGACGGCGTCGCCGTCGCTCCCGCCGTCCGGCGGCCACGCCGCCTCGGCCCACCGGCAGACGAGCAACTCGAAGCCGAACTCGGCGCCTTCGGGGTACACGTCACTCGGTCGCATCCGCGGGGAGAAGTCGATTTCGGGTCGGTTCGGGTCGGCGTCGCCTCGACGGGGGCTAGCCGCACCGCTCACGCCGCCGTCCGACGCCGACGCACCTCGCCGTCAGGCGAGTCAGGCGAGGTACGTCGTGGTCCCCTCTTCTTCGTCCTGTGCGGCCACGTCGTCGAGGTACTCGTGGGCCTTCTTCAGGATGTTACGCGGGCCGTCCTGCGTGATGGTGTTGAGGGCCTGTTCGTAGTCGCGCCACTGGAGGTCGCGGTGTTCGGTGGAGAGTTCCGCACTCGCCTCGAACGACCGGGCGATGAACAGGTGGACCGTCTTGTGGATGGTCTTTCCGTTCGCTTCGAACACGTAGTCGTAGTCTTCGCGGAAGCCGTCGACGAGGCGGAACTCCTTGATTCCGGCCTCCTCTTTGACTTCGCGTATGGCAGTCTGCTGAAGCTCCTCTTTCCCTTCGACCCCGCCTTTGGGGAACTCCCAGTCCCCCGGTCGGCTCTTCAGGAGCAAATACTCCCTTCGGCCGCGGGTGTCGCGGAAGAGGATGGCCCCAGCGCTCACCGCTTGCACTGGCATTACTGTACGTAAATGTACGAGGTTTTAAGAGGCTATCGGTGCCTGTAGCGTCGCTTTCTTGTACCCACCACCTCCGGCAGGCCGCGTGAGTCGCCCGGTGCCGGCGTTCTGAACGCTCGCGTCCGATTTCGGGTTCGATGTGGGCGGCCGACGTACGCGCTCGGGGTGCGCGTTCGTTCGCCACCGTTCAGGGTGTGAAACAGTCGCAGAGCGGTGATAGATGCGCTTTTACGCGTCGCTGTTCACCTACCTCTCACGCGCACCCCAGCTATGACCTTCGTCACCAAACTCACCTTTCAGAGCGGGAATCGGTACGAACTGGAAGAACAGCTATCGGACCTGCAGGCGATGCTCGAACGGAAGGGCGCGGAGTGTAAGGGCCCGCACGCGTCGCCGCCGGAGCATCACACCGTCCCGCAGTACCGCAACCTCGGCCCGGGCGACGAGTTCTCCTCGTGGGACTACACCGTCTATTCGCGGAAGCTAGAGATTCACGGCAACGACCACATCGCCCGCGAGGTGGGCCACATGGAGTTCCCCGAGAGCCTCCACGTCGAGATAGAGGTCGAACAGAAGAAACCGCTCGGCCACCGCAACAAGTAGTCTACGGACACCGGGAGGGGCAAACGGTCACCTCGTCGCTACTCGGCACTTCTCTCCGCTCTGTTACTCTCCACTACTCCACGTCGAACCGCCCCTCGCAGTTCGTACACTGCCACCATCGTTCTGCCGTCTCCCAGTCGCCCAACGCGGCGAGGATGCTGCTCTCTTCTCGCGTCTGTCGGACGTGGGCCGCGAGTTTCCACTCGGTGCACCGCGGGCACTCGACGAACGGTTTGTACCGGTACTCCCGCTCTATCTCGTTACTGTGCCCGCTCTCGCGGCTTCCCGTCTTCTCCTTTCGGTCTTCGCGTACCACCTCGTCGAAGGCGTCTCTGTCCATGCACCCGGCTGACTCCGCGATAATATAAACGATTCCGTCTGTCTCGTTTGCTGTCCTGTCTTCGGCGATAGACGGCTACTCCGGTTCTTCGAGCACGTCCAGCAACCGCCCGCGGCCGCGGAACGTCGAGTCGTCGAACGACTCCACCTCGAAGCGCACCGTCGCGTCCACCAGCGAGGGGTCCGCGTCGGGGAGTTCGATGATGGTGTCGCCGATACGGACGATGGGCGTCGTGCCGTTCAGTCCCGTCACGAACGCGACCAGTTCCTCGCCCGCGTCGTACGTCGGCGTCGCCGTCCGCAGGTGGAGACCGGCGGTCAGCTTCCGGAGGAAGCTCATACGCGACTCACCTCCTCGGACTGCCGGTCGGAGACGTACTCCAGTCCGTAGCCGGTCCACGCGGCGAACAGGAAGACGGCGACGAGGAACCAGCCGTGGAACACGTACGGCCAGACGCTGGCGGGGTTGACCACCATCGCCTGCGTGAACCACTCGTACTCCTGCGGGAGCGTCTGCATCGCCGAGTACCCCGCCAACAGGCCGCCGCCCCACGGGAAGATGTACCCGAGCGCGGAGGTGTTGGCGTCGAGGATGTTCGCCCGTCGGTAGCCGTTGATGTTGAACCGGCGGCCGAGCGTCCGGATGTACGGCGCGATGGCTATCTCGGCGGCCGTGTTGATGGTTATCATCGCGTTCACGAGGGCCGTGCCGAGCACCATCGTCGTCTCCGCGCGGCGGACGGTGGTGGCGACGGACTCCAAGAGGAACTCCAGGATGGCCTCGAACCCGCCGCCGCGTTGCATCACCTGCGCGCCCGCGACGATGAGGAGGACGAGGACGATGAGCGGGAAGAAGCCCGCCGCACCGGAGTAGAGACTGCCGGCGACGGCGGTGTTCCCGGGTTCGACCGGGACGACGAGAGCGCCGACGACGGGGAGGGCGTCGATCGTCTGGACGAGGTCGGACGCCTGCGAGGCCCGGAAGGCGAGCATCGCGGAGGCGTCGGAGAGGCCGAGAGCGAGGTTGAGGGTGACGGAGACGATAAGCCCCCACGAGATGGCCTCGATGATGTGCCGTCCGGAGACGGCCGTGACGATGACGACGCCGATGGAGAGGAGGTGGACGAGTCCGAGCGCGGAGCCCTCCCCGCCCACGTCGCCGACGTTCACCGGTTGCCCCGCCATCGCCTGTCCCGCGACGACGTACGCGACGAAGGCGAAGACGGCGGCGACGACGGCGTACTTCAGTCGCGAGGCGACGACGCCGCCGATGTCGGCGTCCTGCGTCACCGCGGAGACGATGGTGGTGTCGCTCACGGGCGCGAGGTTGTCGCCGAAGACGGCGCCCGACAGGATGGCCCCGAACTGGAGGACGGGGTCCGCGCCGAGGGCGACGCCCGCCGGGAACACCAGCGCCGTGAACGCGATTGCGGTCCCGTACCCCGTCCCGATGCCCGTCGCGAGGAGGGCGGCGAGGAGAAAGGTCAGGGCGGGGAACAGCGACGCGCCGACGCTGACGGCGTCGGCGGCCCAGACGAGTCCGTCGACGAAGCCGCCGACCTGGATGGTCTCGGCGAACATGCCGGCCCACAACCACGCGACGATGGCCGTCGCGGCGACGCGTTCGGTCATCCCGTCGAAGATGATGTCCGCGTACACCTTCCACGGGCCCTTCACGAAGAACATCCCGACGATGAGGCCGACGAGCATCCCGGCGACGAGTCCCGTCGTGTCGCCGATGCCGAGCAGTCCGCTCTGGACGATAGCCCACGCGATGAAGAACGCTATCGGGATTGCACTCGCGAGACGTCCACCGTAGAACCGTACGTCGGGGTCGTCACTCTGGTGACTCATTCACTCGCACGTCCACGCCGCCTCTGATAAACGACGCGTTCTCGTTCGAGTCCGCTCCGACAAAAGTCAGTGTAGCTGTCACGAACGGGCACGGCGACGACGACTCGGCGTCGTCTCCGGCAACCCCGCCCTCCTCGAAGAGGTTTATGGCGGTCGGACGCAACCGAAGGCGTATGACGGCCTCGAACCTCGTCGAACTCCGACGCGACCTGCATCGACACCCCGAACCCGCGTGGTGCGAGTTCTACACCACCGCCCGACTCGTGGACGAACTGGAGACGCGCGACTTGGACGCCCTCTACGTCGGCCCCGAAGTGCTGTCGGCGGACGACCGGATGGCCGTCCCCGACGACGACGTCCTGTCCGAGTGGTTCGAACGCGCCCGCGAGGCCGGCGCCCGCGAGGACGTCCTCGACCGACTCGAAGGCGGGTTCACCGGTGCGGTGGCCGTGCTGAAACGCGGCGAGGGGCCGACCGTCGCCCTCCGCGTCGACATCGACGGCCTGCCCATCACCGAGTCCGAGGACGCCGACCACGCCCCCGTGGCGGGCGAGTTCCGCTCGGAGAACGAGGGGTACATGCACGCCTGCGGCCACGACGCCCACGCGACCATCGGACTCGGCGTCCTCGACGCCGTCGCCGAGAGCGACTTCCAGGGGACGCTGAAGGTGTTCTTCCAACCCGGCGAGGAACAGGTCGCCGGCGGCAAGCCGATGGCGAAGTCGGGGCACCTCGACGACGTGGACTACCTCCTGGCGACGCACGTCGGCCTCGACCACCCCTCCGGCGAAGTCGTCGCCGGCATCGAGGGCTTCCTCGCCGCCTCCCACTTCGAGGCCGAGTTCACGGGTGCGCCGGCCCACGCGGGCGCGCGGCCCGAACAGGGCGACAACGCGGTGCAGGCGATGGCGTCGGCCATCCAGAACCTCTACGGCATCCCGCGGCACGCCGACGGCGCGACGCGCGTCAACGCGGGCATCGTCGAGGGGGGCACCGCGACCAACATCATCCCCGAGGAGGCGTCTCTCGGCGGCGAGGTGCGCGGCGAGACGACCGAACTGATGCGGTACATGGAGGAGAAGGCCCATCGCGTGCTCCGGTCGGCGGCGGAGATGCACGGCTGTGAGGTGGATATCTCGACCGAGGGGCGGGCCCCGTCGGCGGCGAGCGACGACGAACTCGTCTCCATCGTTTCGGCCGTCGCGGCGGCGAACGCCGACGTCGAGTCGGTCGTCGAACGCGACTCGCTGGGCGGGAGCGAGGACGCCACCTACCTGATGCAGGAGGTACAGGACAACGGCGGACTCGCCGCCTACGTCGGCGTCGGCACCGACCACCCCGGCGGCCACCACACCCGCACGTTCGACGTGGACGAGGACTCCATCGGCCTCGGAATCGACGTGCTCTCGGGCGCGATACTCGACATCGCTTCGACCCGTCCCTGACGACGACGGTACCGGCCGGACCGCGGATTCACCGCGACTCGCCGGCGTCCGTTACTGTCACGCTCCCGGTACACTCGAACTTCGACGACCGTCTTTCTCCCGTTAATCTGACAAGGCGACTGTCACCGCCGAGTGAAAATTTGTAATTTCGCTTATATGATTTAACAGGACTGCGCTTGTCGTTCTCACCGCATGCCGACAGCCAGACAAGCCTGTGCCGTAGCCGCCGCCCTATTGGTCGCGGTGATGGCGCCGGTCGCACCTCTCAGCGCGCTTCAACCTGCGACCGCACAAGAGGCATCGACTGTTATCGATTCGTGTACGACCATCTCAGAGCCGGGTACGTACGAAATAAGTGACGAGTTGGCGAACGCGACGCCGGACCAATCGACGCCCCTCGTCGCCAACGACACGGCCGTCGCGGCCTGTATCGTCGTCGCCAGCGACGACGTGACCATCGTGGGCAACAACGTCACGCTCACGGGTCCGGGCGCGACGACCAACGTCACCGTCTCGGAACCGGTCGACAACGAGACGGAGACCGAAACGGAGACTCCGAACGAGACGGAGACCGAAACGGAGACTCCGAACGAGACGGAGACCGAAACGGAGACTGCCTCCGAGAACGAGACGGAAACCGAGACGGAGACTGCCTCCGAGAACGAGACGGAAACCGAGACGGAGACTGCCTCCGAGAACGAGACGACGACTGAGACCGAATCCGCCCTCCAGGTCGAGGACAACACCACCACCGACGGCGCCGAAGGTGGCGTCGCACCGGCCGAGGACGAGACCACCGGTCCGGCCGTGACGATGGCGGCCGACGCTGACACGAACGACACCGAAGCGGCCTACACCGTCGGTATCGCCGTCGTGAGCGAGGACAGCACCGTCGACAACGTCTCGATTCGCGACGTCGGTGCCACGAACTACTTCACGGGCGTCGTCGTCGCTGACGCGACGAACACCTCGCTCGAAAACGTCGACGTGAGCGGCAACACCGACATCGGTCTGGACCTGTACGAGAGTACGAACGCGACCGTCGACGGCGTGGACGCCAGCAACAACGGTTACGCGGGCGTCCTGTTCGACGGTGGCGAGAGCAACGAAGTCCGGAACGCGACCGTCGACGAGACCGGTAGCGCACCGGCGCAGAACGAGACCGACGACAACGAGACGGAGACGCCGACGGAAACCGAGACGGAGACGACCACGGAAGAGACGACGACCGAAGAGACGACCACGGAAGAGACGACGACCGAAGAGACGACCACGGAAGAGACCACGACTGAAGAGACGACCACGGAAGAGACCACGACCGAAGAGACGGCCACTGAGACGGCGGTCGACGACGGAACCGAGACCGCCTCCGAGAACGAGACGGTCACGGAGACCGAGACGGTGTCCGCCCTCCAGGTCGAAAACAACACCACCACCGAAGGCTCCGAAGGTGGCGTCACGCCGGCCGACAACGAGAGTACGGACGACGAGACCGAGACGCCGGTCGACGACGAAACCACCGACAACGAGACCATGGACAACGAGACCATGGACAACGAGACCATGGACAACGAGTCCGCCTCGAACTTCTCTAGCGCGTTCCTCTACGCCGGTGGCAGCAACAACACCGTCGTCGATTCGTCGGCGAACGCCAGCACCGGCTGGACCGTCTACGCCGTCGACGCGAACCAGAGCGGCGGGATGGACGTCACCGTCGATGGGACGCAACTCTCCTACGTCGCGACGGACGTCGCGTTCGCACCGAGTAACGAGACGCCCGAAGCCCTCGACGGCTACGCCGCCGTGACCGACGGCATCGACGTCGAGTCGCTCAGCAACGAGTCGAACCTCGAACTCACCGTCACCTACGACGTCAACCGACTGGCGGCCGAGGACACCGACGAACTGAGCATCTCGTTCTACCAGTACGCCGACGGCGAGTGGACCCAGGTCGACACCCGCGTTGACCTCGCCTCTAACACCGTCTCGGCGAACTTCACCGAGAACGGCACCGCCGTCGTCCTCGGCGAGATAGACGAGGACGCAGTCGACGACGACGACGAGGAACCGACGGAGACGGAGACGCCGACGGAAACCGAGACGCCGACGGAGACTGCGACCGAGACGACCACCGAGGAAACCACGACTGAAGAGACGACCACCGAGGAAACCACGACTGAAGAGACGACGACCGAGGAGACCACTACGGAAGAGACGACGACAGAAGAGACGACCACCGAAGAAACCACTACGGAAGAAACCACGACCGAAGAGACGACGACGGCCGACGCGTAATCGGCCGATTCGTCCCCGACACTTTCTTTTTCGACCGTCGAAGCGGCGAGAAGCGGCGGCTCCGAGTCAGTACTTCGGGTCCGCGCCGGTGACTTCGTAGACGTCTTCCATCAGGCTGTCACGCTGGTCCTTCCAGCCCTCCATCGCACTCGGTCGACGCGGGTACCGTCCGTAGTGACCCATCAGTTCGTCCGCGGCGTTCTTCGTCTCGTAGAACTTGTAAATCTCGCTCCAGAACCCGTACGACTCCTTCGCGGTCTTGGCGATGAGTCGGGGACCGAACGAGGTGGTGCCGGAGTAGAGCGCCTCGGCCAGTTTCTCGCCCGGCAGGCGGGCCAGCAGTCCCATCAGTTCGTTCACGTCGATGGCCGTCGACAGGACGTTGTAGACGTCGAGTCCGGCGTAGCGCTGGCCGAAGTGGTCCATCACGCGTTCGTTGTAGTGCCAGAGTGCCTCCTCGCTCACGTCGCCCTCGCCGATGGCGCGGACGGCCTGTTCGCCGGCGTACTTCCCGGCGTAGGCGGCACCGGCGATGCCGCCGCCGGTGGTGGGGTTGACGTGGCCGGCGGAGTCCCCCGCGGCGATGAACCCCGGCGCGACGGCGGAGTCGTAGGGGCGGCGCGTCGGCAGGGCCGCGCCGAGTTTGTCCGTGACCGTCGCGTTCTCGAACTCCGGCCGTTCCCGGAGGTCACGCTTCAGGTCGTCGACGAGTTTCATCGGCTCCTCGGTCATCTGGAAGCCGAGACCGGCGTTGATGGTCGTCTCGGTCCGCGGGAAGTACCAGATGTAGCCCGCGGCGACCTCCGCGGGCTTGAACACGAGGGCGTCGGACCACTCGACGGGCTCTTCGACCTCGACGATTTCGCGGTAGGCCGAACAGAACTGGCTGTAGGAGACGTTCGTGTCGAACGTCGCCTCGGAGAAGTCGGCTTTGTCCTGCAGGATGGAGAGGGCACCGGCGCCGTCGACGGTCACGTCCGCCTCGTACTCGACGACCTCGCCCTTCTTCTTCGCGCGAACGCCCGTCACGCGCCCGTCGTCGGTCTGGTTCACGTCCTGCACGACGGTGTCGTAGTGGAACTCCACGCCGGCGCTCTCCGCGCCGTCGATGAGGCGACGACCGTACTCCCAGCGGTCGATGACCGCGAGTTCGCCCGGCACGGGGATTTCGAGGACGGTGTCCTCCTGCGGAAGTTCGAACCGGCCGTGGTCCACGTCCGTGTTCGTGAAGGCGGGTTGAATCTGTTCTTTGGGGATGGCGTCGGGGAAGGCGTCGGCGCCTTTCAGGGCGTCGCCGCAGGCGATGTGTCCCGCCTCGTCGGCGGTCTTCCGTTCGACGACGACCACGTCGAGACCCTCGCGGGCGATCGTCGCGGCGGCGTAGCACCCCGAGGTGCCAGCCCCGACGACGACGACGTCGTACTCGTGGGTGGTGGTCATTGTTCGGATTCTGGCGGGCGAGCGGAAAACTCTTTATTTGTCGTCCCCGAGGTGGCAGTTCGCCCGCCGAGGCGGGACTGCCCCTCAGAGAAACAGTCTGTCGGTGTCCGACACCGACGCCGTCGCCGCCTCCCGCCACTCGCGGTCGAAGTCGGGCAACTCCGCCAGTCGCGCCTCGTTGCGGCGAATCTGTCGCTCGATGCGACGCGCGAGTGCGTCTATCTCCGCGTCGAGAGAGTCCATACGTGATTCTTGCGATGCGGTCGCAAAGGTGTTGGCTCCGCGTTACGTCTCGTCCGGGTCCCGCACGTCGTCTCCGAACACCATCTCGGTGTCGTCGTCGAGTATCTCCGCGTCGTCCGTCTCGGTGTCGCCGTCCGGCAGGTCGGGGTCCGCGGGGTCGTCGTCGAGTATCTCCGCGCCGTCGCCCGCCGTCTCCGCCTCTCCGGGAGAGACCCCGTCGGCCTCGTCCGTCCGTTCCGCGTCCGACGGTCCGTCGGTCCGGACGACGGCCCGGTCGGCCCCGTCCGCGTCGGCCGACTCGCTGTCGTCTAGCACCGCGGCGCCCTCGGCGAGTTGCCGGAACTCGCCCGCGTCGGCGTCTTCGCTCTCCAGATACGACTCGACCCGTTCGCTCGCCCGGCGGGTCGCGTCGGCGAGTGCGTCCGATTCGTCCGCGTGCGCGTCGAGAGCGTCGGCGACCGACGAGGCATCGTCGGTCGGCGAGGCGTCGTCGGACGGCGACTGGGGTGCCGACGCGGGTTCTGCCGGCGGAGACGGGTCGGTGGGAGACGACGAACTGGGTGATGGAGACGGAGATGCGGACGGCGACGGAGATGGAGATGCGGACGGAGACGACGCTTCGTCGTCGCCGGCGACGGCGTCCATCACCGCGTCGCTGACGCGCGCCTCTATCTCGGCCGTCGCGCCGTCGATGGAGTCCGCGACGGCGCGTTCGGTGGCGATGGCGACCGTCTCGCGCAGGTCGTCCTCGTCGATGCCCGACCCGTCCAGTCGCCGGGCGACGGCCGCGGCGTTCGCGTCGAGGCGGACGGCGGTCCGACCGACGGCGGCGACGGCGACGCCGAGGCCGGCGAGGACGGCGGCCGGCGCGAGGCGGGCCGTCGTGACCGCCGCGAGCGAATTTCCGCCGTCGAGGCCGTACCAGACGCCCGCCCCGGCGAGGCCGAGTCCGACGGCCGTCGGCGGCAGCGCTCTGAGGTGATAGCCGGCGGCGCGTCGGACGGCGTCTCGCAGTCGCATGCGCGGTCGGTCGGTCGGTCGGCAGTTAACTCTCCCGACCCCGTTACAAGATATGAGAACCGCGGCGGCGTCAGTCCTCGCCGGACTCGTAGTGTTCGCCCGCCGCCTCCGGGATGCGGGTGCGGCCGACGAGGGCGAGGACGACGATGACCGTCACGTACGGGATGGTCTGGATGAGCGAGTCGGGCACGGTGTAGCCGGGGACCTGCTGGAGGCGAATCTGGACGGCCTCCAGTCCGGCGAACAGGAACGACGCGCCGAACGCGCCGATGGGGTTGTAGTTGCCGAACAGGTAGGCGACGATGGCGATGAACCCCTTGCCGTTGACCATCGTCTGGTTGTTCCCGAGGAACTGGCCGAGTCCCAGTGAGAGCGCCGCGCCGCCGATGCCGGCGAGGAAGCCGGACAGGAGGGCACTCGCGTAGCGGACCCGCGACACGTCCACGCCGACGGTGTCGAGGGCGCGCGGGTTCTCGCCGGAGGCGCGCACGTGACTGCCGAACGAGGTGCGGTTGAGGACGAACCACGAGGCGGGCACGGCGACGAGCATCGCGTAGACGGCGGGCGTGGCCGTGAAGACGGCGCCGAAGAAGGGGATGTCCGAGAGGACCGGAATCACCCACGTCGGCAGCGACGTGCCGATGTTGTCCGTGTTGACGCCGCCGTAGTACACCGTCGCGGCGAACGGCGCGAGACCGAGGGCGATGAGCCACACCGCCAGCCCGGCGATTATCTGGTCGGCCTTGTAGCGGATACAGACCACCGCGAACAGCGCGGCGAACAGCACCGAGGCGAGGATGCCCGCGCCGAAGCCCACCCAGAGGTTCGGGACGAACAGCGTCGTCCCGTCCGGACCGATGATGGAGGGGACGAGGATGGCGACGAACGCCGAGATGATGAGCAGTCCCTCCAGCCCGATGTTGATGACGCCGGACTTCTCCGCGAAGATGCCGCCGAGGGCGGCGAAGACGATGGGCACCGAGAGGCGGAGCGCCGACGACAGCGTGCTTCGCTCGGTCAGTATTGAGGCGAGGTTCGCCCAGATGCTCTCGGGGAAGACGAACCCGAGGAGACCGATGAGGACGAAGACGCCCAGGGCGCCCCCGACCAGCGTCTCGCGGTACGACCAGTCGCGTTCGAGGAGTCCGGAGAGTCCGGTCTGCGTGCTCATCGCTCCTCACCTCCCGAGGCGGGTTCGCCGCCGTCCGTGGCGACGGCCTTCGAGTCGGGTTCCTCCAGGTCCACGACGTTCGTCCCGATGGCGCGGAAGAACTCCGGCATGGCGACGAACAGGATGATGAGACCCCGGAGGACGCCGACGAGTTGCTTCGGGACTCCCGTCTCGAACTGCACCGCGAGCGACCCGGACTTCAGCGTGCCGAACAGCAACGCGGCCGGGAACACCCCGAGCGGGTTGTTGCCCGCGAGGATGGAGACGGTGATGCCGTCGAAGCCGAGGGCGGGCACGCCCGTCTGCCACTTCCCCATCACCATCAGGACCCACACCGCGCCGCCGACGCCGCCGAGGGCGCCCGAGAGCATCATGCTGCTCACGACGGTCCGTTTGGCGTCGACGCCGCCGTACTCGGCGGCTTCGGGCTGGATACCGCTCGTCCGCAGGTCGTAGCCGTACGACGTGCGTTCGATGAGGAACCAGATGGCGGCCACCAGCGCGAGTGCGAACACGAGAGTGAGAACCGCGAAGTCACCGCCCCGCGGGAAGACGACGGGAGCGAGCGTCGCGTAGCCGGGGAGCGGCGCCGTCTCGACGACTTGCGAGTCGGGGTTGCGGAAGAACTGCGAGACGGCGACGAACGCCAACTGCGCGGCGATGAAGTTGAGCATGATGGTCGTGATGACCTCGTTCGCGTCGGCGTACGCCTTCAGCGCCCCGGGGATGGCCGCGTAGAACGCGCCCGCGGCGGCGCCGGCGAGGACGCCGACGGGGACCAGAAGCACGCTCCCGGCCAGTCCGCCGGGGACGACGGGGACGAGAGTGCCGACGACGAGCGCCGTCACCAGTCCGCCGACGACGAGTTGCCCCTGCGTCCCGATGTTGAACAGGCCCGCGCGGAACGCCACGGCGACGGAGAGGCCCGTGAAGACGAGCAGCGTCGTCTCCTTCATCGTCAGCGCGACGCTGAAGTTCAGCGGGTTCCACTGCGACGTGAACAGCGCCTTCGTCACGAGCGGTCCGGTGAACGTCAGCGCGCCCGTGAACGGACTCCACGCGGGGTTGACGAGGGGCCCGGACATGATGGCCGGGTTCAGCGGGTTGCCGAACGCCCCGTTGAACAGTACGAAGTAGACTTCGAGAGGGTCGTAACAGAAGCCGAGGCCGAAGTAGACGGCGGCCGCCTGCGAACAGGTGGTGATGCGGCCCGACGCGAGGATGAGCACCGCGCCGACGAGAATCGCGAGGACGAGGGCGGCGAGGCTGATGAGCAGGCGTTCGACGCCCGAGAGGGCGACGATTCGGCGGAGCATCGACCTGACGGTCCGGCGCGCGTCGGCGGCGGCGCTCATCGGTCAGCCTCCGTTCCCTCGTCGGCGGCACCGCCGTCGGCCACCGCGTCTTCGGTCTGCGACTCGGTCTCCGGGCGTTCGCCCGCCATGAGCAGACCGATCTCCTCCTCGGTGACGTTCTGCGGGTCGACCACGTCCATGAACTCGCCGTCGTGCATGACGGCGAGGCGGTCCGACAGCCCCTGCACCTCGTCAAGTTTCGAGGAGACGAGGAGGACGGCCTTGCCCGCGTCGCGGAGTTCGAGTAGTCGGTCGTGGATGAACTCGGTCGAGCCGATGTCGACCCCGCGGGTCGGGTGCGTGGCGACGACGAGTTCCGGTTCCCGTTCGAACTCGCGGCCCACGATGAACTTCTGCTGGTTGCCGCCCGACAGCGACTCGGCGTCCGCGTCGGGGTTCGGCGGTCGGACGTCGTACTCGCGGATGATGTCCTCGGTGTGGCCGCGGGCCGTGTCCCAGTCGATGTTGCCGCGGGTGGCGAACGGCGCGCTGTGTTGGCTGCCGAGGATGCCGTTCTGCACGAGGTCGAACTCCATCACCAGCCCCCGTTCGTGCCGGTCCTCGGGGATGTACGCCATCCCGGCGTCGATGCGGTCCGAGCGAGGCGCGCGGGTGATGTCCTCGCCGAGGTAGGTGACGTTGCCCTCGGTGGGTTCGCGGAGTCCGGTGATGGACTCGATGAGTTCGGACTGGCCGTTTCCGTCCACGCCGGCGATGCCGAACACTTCGCCCTCGCGCACGTCGAAGGAGACGCCGGAGACGGTCTCGATACCGCGGTTGTCCTCCGCGGAGAGGCGGTCCGTCGAGAGGACGACGTCGCCCGGTTCGGTCGGGTTCTTGTCCGTCTGCAGGAACACTTCGCGGCCGACCATCAGTTCGGCGAGTCGTTCCCGCGAGGTGTCCTCGGTCTTCACGGTGCCGACGTTCTCGCCGTCGCGGAGGACGGTCACGTCGTCGGCGGCGTGCATCGCCTCGCCCAGCTTGTGGGTGATGAAGATGATGGTCTTGCCCTGCGCCGTCAGTTCCTCGAAGACCTCGAACAGGTCCTCGACCTCCTGCGGCGTCAGCACGGCGGTCGGTTCGTCCAGGATGAGGATGTCGGCGCCCCGGTACAGCGCCTTGAGAATCTCGACGCGCTGTTGCACGCCGACGCTCACGTCCTCTATCGTCGCCTCCGGGTCGACGTCGAACCCGTATCGCCCGGACAGGTCTCGCACGTCACGCCGCGCGCCCTCTCTGTCGACCGCGAGCCCGAACCACTTGCGCGGTTCGTTCCCGAGAACGATGTTCTCGGTCACGGTCATCGGGTCCACGAGCATGAAGTGCTGGTGAATCATCCCGACGCCCGCGTCGATGGCGTCTCGGGGGGAGGAGAACTGCCGCTCCTCGCCCTCGATGACGACGCGCCCCTCGGTCGGCCGGTACAGACCGTAGAGGACGTTCATCAGCGTCGTCTTCCCCGCGCCGTTCTCTCCGAGAAGTGCGTGCACCGTGCCGCGCTCGACGGTCAGGTCGACGTCATCGTTGGCGATGACCCCTGGGAACCGCTTGGTGATTCCGTCGAGGTGGACCGCGGTGGTCATGTTATCCACCACTCTCGCGCGTTCGTTTAAACTCGTTTGGTTTCGAGCCGGTCGCGGCACCGAGACAGTTAGATTTCGGAAACGTCCGGCGCCGAGACGGCGGTCCGGCGGGCGGCGAATCTGACCGCGACCGACAGCGGTCGCTCGCGACGCCCGTCGGTGTCGCCGTCCCCGCCGTCGCGAAAGAAGTCGTGCGTGTGGTCGCGTCGTCGCCGCGGGTGCGACGCCGTCGTCGTCGCGCGAGCGCCGTCTACTCCATCGACGACGGGACCGAAATCTCGCCGTCGATGATGGCCTGTCGGCTCTCGCTGACCGCCGTCTTGACGTCCTCGGGTATCTCGCCGCCGATTTCCTGCCCGTAGACGCACTCGATGCCGTTCTGGTCGAGGCCGAGCGTCGTCGTCTCGCCGCCGTTGTACGAGTCTTCGACGACGTTCTCGACGGACGTGAACACGGCCGTCTCGACGCGCTTGACCATCGAGGCGAGGATGACGTTCGCGTAGTTCGGGTCGGTCCGCGACTGGTCGGAGTCAACGCCGATGGCGAACTTGCCCTGCTCCTGTGCCGCTTGGAAGACGCCGAGACCCGTCCCGCCGGCCGCGTGGTAGACGATGTCGACGCCGTCCTCGTACATCGAGGTGGCTATCTCCTTGCCCGCCGCGGAGTCGGAGAACGACCCGGCGTACGCCGCCGAGATACTGATGTTCTCGTCGGCGTGCTTGACGCCGGCCTCGTAGCCCGCCTGGAACTTCTTGATGAGGGGGGCTTCGACGCCGCCGACGAAGCCGACCTGCGTCGAGTCGCCGGACGTGGCGCCCGCGCCGGCCTCGAACTGCTGGGTCGTCAGGAGACCCGCGAGGTGACCGACGAGGAACGACCCCTCGTGCTCCTTGAACGCGTAGGAGGCGACGTTGTCGCGGTCGATGACGTCGTCGACCAGCATGAACTTCTGGTCGGGGAAGTTCTGCGACGTCTCCTGCAGCGCGGACTTCTGCGCGAAGCCGATACAGCAGACGAGGTCGTAGTCGGGGTTCTGCGACTGCGCGAACCGGCGCTGGAACGTCGGGAACTCCTCGGCCGCCGAGGGTTGCGCCTCGTTGTACGCGACGTTCAGTTCGGACTGCGCGCGTTCGATGCCGCGCTTGGCGGCGTCGTTGAACGACTTGTCGCCCAGACCGCCGAGCGCGTACACCATGCCGACGTTCGCGGCCGGGCCGCCCTCCTCGGTGGTCGCCTGCGTCGTCTCCGCGGACTCGGTCTCGGTCGTCTCGGCGCCGCCCTCGGTCGCCGTCGAGTCGCCGCCCTCGGTCGGTCCGCCGCTACACCCTGCCAGACCTGCGATACCCGCGACACCTGTCGCCTTCAAGAACTTGCGTCTATCCATCTCTATGGACACCTATACGGTTAGCCGACGCGAGATGGCCATAAGTGCGTCGCTTCCATTCTCGATTCTGTGAATGCGTCGGAGAAATACTGACGAACGGCTACTACGGGGGTGCTGTGCCGAACGTTCTCACAGTTAGCCGGCGGATTCGACGGCCGCCTCGACGACGTCGGTGGCCGCCTCGACGAGGGCGTCCACGTCGTCGGCCTCGGCGTAGACGCGCACGTACGGTTCGGTGCCGGAGGGGCGGACGAGCACCCACGACGCGTCCGGCCGTTCGAGGCGGACGCCGTGTTCGGTGTCGACGTCCGCCTCGGGGAACGCCTCGGGGAGCGTCGTCTCCAACGTCGCCATGGCGGCCGTCTTCCGTTCGTCGGGGCAGGCGACGCTCACCTTCCGGTAGGGGCGTTCCGTGACGGGTTCGCGGAGGGTCGAGAGCCCGGACTCGGCGACCAGACGGGTGAAGACGGCCGCCGAGGCGACGCCGTCTATCCACCCGCCGAGTCCGGGGTGGATGTGCTTCCACGGTTCGGCGGCGAACACCACGTCGCCGCCGCCGGCGCGCGCGGCGGCGATGCCCTCGTGCAGTGCGCCGAGGCGAACCCGTTCGACCCGGCCGCCCGCCGCGCGGACCCGTTCGTCGATGCGGCCCGACGCGTTCGGCGTCGTCACGACCACCGGGTCGTCCACGTCCGCGGCGCGCACGAAGTGTTCCGCGAGGACGGCGACGACGGTGTCCTCGTGGACCACCTCGCCGTCCGGGCCGACGACGACGATGCGGTCGGAGTCGCCGTCGTGGGCGATGCCGAAGTCGAAGTCGCCGCCCGGGGTCGTCTCGTCGTCCGCGAGGAACGCGCGGAGGTCCGTCAGCGTCTCGGCCGTCGGCTTCGACTCCCGGCCGGGGAAGTGGCCGTCCACCTGCCCGTTGAGGGTGACGGCGCGCGCGCCGAGTTCGCGGAGGACCTGCGGCGTCCCGAGCGCCGACATCCCGTTGCCGCAGTCCACGACGACGTTCAGGCCGTCGGCGTCGGCGCCGTGCTCGCGGGCGTACGTCACGACGGTCTCGCGGTAGTCGCCGAGGACGTCGACCGACTCGCTGTCGCCCCACCGGTCCCACGGCGCGGCCGACGGGTCGGCGGCGACGCGTTCCTCGACGCCGCGTTCGAGCGTCCGGTCGTACTCCTCGCCGTCGCGGAACACCTTGACGCCGTTGTCCGTCGGGGGGTTGTGCGACGCGGTGAGCATGACGCCACGGCGGCCGCGCGAGGCGAACGCCAGCGCCGGCGTCGGGAGGACGCCCGCGCGGCGGACGTCGGCCCCGGCCGATTCGAGGCCCGCCTCGACGGCGGCGGCCAACGCCGGCCCGGTGGTCCGTCCGTCGCGGCCGACGACGACTTCTGGGCGTCCGCCCGACTCGACGGCGTCCAACCCGACCGCACGACCCACAGACAGCGCGAGTTCCGGCGTGACGCGCGTCACCGCGTCGCCGCGAATCCCGGCGGTACCGAAGAGTTCCATACGAGCGAATCGACCGCCCGCCACTTAGATGGCTTCGATTCGCGGACTCCGGCGCGGCCAGCCGATATTTGGTACTGGGACGTGAAGGCGGCGGCATGAGCGACGACCGAGTGCGCGCGCACGTCCACGTCACCGGCCGTGTGCAGGGGGTCTACTACCGAGCCAGTACGCGAGACGCCGCCCGCGCCCGCGACGTGGACGGGTGGGTGAAGAACCTCGACGACGGCCGGGTCGAGGCGGTGTTCGAGGGACCGGAGGACGCCGTCGAGGAGATGGTGGAGTGGTGCCACACCGGGAGCGAGGCCGCCGACGTGGAGGACGTGGCCGTCGAGTACGAGGGCCCAGAGCAGGAGTCGGGCTTCCGCGTCCGGTGGTGAGGGCGCGTTTCGCGCCCGGTAGCGCCGGCGGTCCGGGGCGGCGGCCCCGCGAGAGCCGACAGTATAAGGTCCTGCGGTCGACTGAGACGGTATGCACCGTCGCTCGGGGACCGACCGCGCCGGGTTCGGCGTCCTCACGTACTTCTACGGCATCGTCTCGCTCGTCGGCCTCGTCGTCACCGTCGGCACCGGCTTCCTCCTCGTCCGCGGCCCGTTCCTCGGCGGGGCGTTGCTCGAACCGGTGCCGTTGATGCTCGCACTCGCCGGATTCGTCGTCGGCATCGTCGTCCTCACGTGGGGGGCGACGCGCGCCGCAGGCGTCGGGTCGCGCGTCTGAGTCGCCGGAAACGGCGTCGGTGGGCGTCGTTCGGTCAGTTCGTCGAACGCCTCTCAGAACCCGAACGCGTCGAGGACGGCGTCGTGCGCCTCGCCGTTCGAAGCGACCAGTCCGTCGCTGTCGTGTCGCCACGGGTCGCCGTTCGCGTCGGTGACGGTTCCCCCCGCGGTCCGAATCATGTGGACGCCCGCCACGGTATCCCACGGGTTCGACTGTCCGACGCCGAGAGCGACGTCTATCGACCCGGCGGCGACCATCGCCAGCGTCACCTGCGCGGAGCCGATGCGCCGCATGTCGCCGAACGCGGCGAAACAGGTGTCGACGACGTCGAGGTAGCGGTCCCGGTTGCCGTCGTGGACTCTGAGCGTCGGCGCGACGACGAACCGCTCGGGGTCGGACTCGTCGCTCACCGTCGTCGGCACGCCGTTCTTCCACAGCGTCTCGTCGTCCGCGACGTACCGGTCGCCGACGGCGGGGCGCGTCACCGCCGCGGCGACGGGCGCGGCGTCGCGGACGGCGGCGACGGCCTGACACCACGCGGTGAAGCCGTGCAGGTAGTTGGTGGTGCCGTCGATGGGGTCGACGACCCACGCGTCGCCCGTCTCCGGTATCTCTTTCGGCGTGTCTCCCTCCTCGCCGACGACCACGTCGTCGGGGTAGTGGCCGGCGATGGCGTCGAGAATCTCGTCCTGCGCGGCCGCGTCGGCCTCGCTGACCACGTCGGTCTTCGAGGACTTCTCTTCGACCTCGATGTCGCGTTCGAACATCCCGAGGGCGACGTTCGCGCCCGCGGAGGCCGCCGTCTCGGCGACCCGTGCTCTGTCAGTCACGGTTCGGGTGTCGGCGAGCGTGGAGAAATAGTCTCCGGGGGCGGCGAACGGTGCGGACTCCCGGCGAGGAGACGAACGCTCAGATGTCGCTCATCGTCTGTATCGCGCCCTCTATCATGCGCGAGAGGATGTCGGCCATCGCCGTGTCGGCCGACCAGATGGCCGTCTCGTCGCTCCCCGGCGCGTCCGAGAGGACGGAGAGGAGGACGGCTCTGCTGTCCACGAGCAGGACGCGCCCGGTGAAGTCGGCGGGCGGGTCGTCGTGAGGGCAGGACGCCCGCACGTTCGAGACGTCCGCGAACAGGTCTCGCACCGCCTCGCTCTCGCTGACGACGTTCACGCACACGCCGGCGTCGGCGCGTTCGCGAAGCGCGTCCACGAATTCGTCGGTGACGAACGACGGGTCCGGCGCGGCGTACACCACTCGCTCCGTCGCCCGTTCGACGAGTTCGACCGCCCGGTTGTTCACGGGTTCGTGTCCGCGGACGGTCCACACGTCGTCGCGCGTCTCGCCGGCGGCGCGCTGTTCGCGCGCCGCTTCGAGGTAGTCGAACGCGCGGTTCGTCTCGCGCTCGATGTTCTCCGCGAGACTCCGCCGGGCGGCGTCGAGGCTCACGGGTCGGTACCGCTTCGGCGTCGACTGCTGGAGTTCGACCAGCCCGAGGTCCTCCAGTTCCTCCGCGGCGCCGTACACCTGCGACCGGGGGACGCCGGCCACGTCGTGTATCTCCTTGGCCGTCCCGACGCCGAGGCGTTGGAGCGCGACGAACACCCGCGCGGCGTAGTTCGACAGGCCGAGTCGTTCCAGCGACTCCACGGCCTCGTGTTCGCTCGGCCGGTCGTCGCCTCCGCCGTCGTTCGTCTCGGTCATCGCGTCTCTCCCCCGTCGGTGGTTGCGTCGGATGAGGGTTGCGCATCGACGACCCCTCCGTCCGTCGCGAGTGCGTCGGAGTCGGGGTCCGACTCCCCGTCGCCGGCCGCCCCCTGTTCGGCCATTGGTACGTCCGGGCTCTCGTTGGCGAAGCGGTCCCAGACGACGAGCGCCGACGGCAGCACCACCAGCGACGCCAGGAACGAGTAGACGATGGAGAGGGCGGTGAGGATGCCGAACTGGCCCAGCACGGACAGCACGGACAGCACGAGGACGCCGATGCCGAACGCCGTCGTGAACATGCTGCCCATGAGTGCGCCGCCCGTCCCGACGACGGTCCGCCGGAGCGCGGTCTGCAGGTCCGTCTTCTTCCGCTCGTCGAGGAAGCGGTGGACGACGTGGACCGAGTAGTCGATGCCCAGCCCGATGGTCAGCGAGAGGATGGTGGCCGTGAACGCGTTGAACGAGATGCCTATGAGCCGCATCGTCCCGGCGACGCCCGCCACCGACACCACGATGGGGACGAGGTTGGCGAGGGCGATGGACGGCAGGCCGTCCAGGACCCAGTAGATGAACACGAGGAACACCACCGTCCCGCCGAGTGCGAGTCCAAGACTCGTCACGGCGGAGTTGAAGATGAGGTCGGACACCTGCTGGAAGACGACGGTGTTGCCCGTGGCGACGGCGTCGAACCGGAACCGGTCGGCGATCTTGCGGGCGTCCGCCGTCACCTCCTTGTCGGAGGCGTCCGCCGAGGTGGTGTAGACGACGCGGGCGCTCCGGTGGTCCTCGGCGAGGTAGCGGTCCACCTCGGAAGACACCGGCGACGTCTCCAAGTAGTCGTATATCTCGTCGAGGTTGTCGTCCGGCACGCCGTTGTCGTTCACGTCGTTGCGGTTGACGAGGGCGGCGAACTCGGGGTCCTCCTCGGCGTAGTCTCTGATGACGGTGACGATGCTCGTCGACTCGGCCCGTCTGTCCTCGGAGACGAACGACCCCGGTGGGTCCTCGCCCGCGCGGTGAATCTGCTCTAAGGCGGCGTCGTTCTCCATCCGCCCCTCGAGGTATATCGTGACCGACCCCCCCTGCGTGCTGGTGAACTTGTCTTCGAGGAAGTTCAGCGTTCCGACGACGGAGTAGTCGGAGGGGGCGAACGGTTCGGGCAGCGCCTTCAGGAGCGGCGACACCTCCTCCGGCGGGAGGAAGTCCTCCTGCGAGAACGACGTGTCGACGCCCGTCGCGTACCCCGCCGCCCCGACGCTGAGCAGGAGGGTGAGGACGAGGAAGAGGACGGGTATCCGGTTCGAGATGGTGACGCCGACGCTCAGCGTCTCGCCGAGCGCCGACCCCTCCTGTCCGAGCGGTTTCTGGCTGAACGTCGGGATGGGCCAGTCCTGCTTGCGGCGGTCCATCCACACCTTCGCGGCGGGCAGGAAGATGCCGAAGATGAGGAACGTGAACGTGATGCCGACGCCGGCGACGACGCCGAAGTCCCGAATCGGGGGCAGGTCGGAGGCGAGGTTCGAGAGGAAGCCGATGACCGTCGTGCCCGTGACGATGAAGAACGCGACGAGCAACTGGTCGGTCGCCACGCGCATCGCGTCCTCGATGTCCAGCCCCGTCTCGCGGTCCTCACGGTAGCGGTTGATGGCGTGGATACCGAAGTCGATACCGACCGCCAGCAACAGCGGCGGGACGGAGATCATGATCTGGTTGAACGGGATGCCCGCCAGCCCGAGGAAGCCGAACGTCCAGACGACCGCCATCGCGAGCGAGAACGTCCCCAACAGGAGGTCGAGGAGGTCACGGTAGGCGACGACGAGGAACAGGACGATGAGGATGACCGCCGCGGGCGTGACGATGAGCAACGAGTCGGTGATGACCGTCCCGAACTCGTCGGAGATGATGCCGCTCCCGAACACGGTGATGTCCCCGGGCGAGTTGTCGACGATGCGCTGTATCGTCAGCTGAATCGGCGTCAGCGGACTCGACCCCGACTGTCCCGCCGACGAGGAGACGTCGGTCGTCAGCGAGTGCTGGACGACGCCGATGGTCGAGGACGCCGACGCGCTCTGCGCGTTGAAGTCGTTGCTCAGCGTGCCGGTGAACGCGGGGTTGTCCGCGTTCGCTCGGACGGCCGCCCGGACGTCGCTCTGCGTGGCGCGTTCGAGCGTCGTAATCTGGCGTTCGAGCGTCGTCGCCTGCGGGTCGATGGTTCGGGCGACCACGGCCGCGGCCGAGGACGTGCCGCTGACGCGCAACGTCGGTTTCTCCTCGATGCGCTCCTGCGTCCGGAGCATCGCGAGCAGCGACTGCCTCGAGAGGACGTTCGGACTCCGCTGGATGAGCTGTGTGCTGCCCGTGTTCTCGCCGAACACCGGGAGGAACTCGTCGTTTATCTGGTCGAGGGCGTCCTGCGCGGGGATGTCCTCGGCGAACTGCTGGGTCCCCGACTCGGTCGAGACGCTCCCGAGACCGACGGCGAAGAGCGCCGTGACGAGGAGGAACGCCAGTATGACCCTCCCGGACTGCTCGACGATTCGGTCGTCGACCCAGTCGACGATGCGTTGGTAGTCGTAGTTCATCCGTTAGTCCTGTCGGCGGACGTAGACGAAGCCGAGTATCCCGAGGAGGCCGACGACGACGATGGCGATGAGACCGAGGGGGAGGCCGCCGCCCTCGGACTCCGTCACCTCGACGGGAACCTGGTACGTGTCGGAGATGACCGTCTCACCCTGACTGTCGTCGTACTGGAAGTCCATCTTCACGGGGTACGTCTTCGCCAGCGCACTCCCCGACGAACTCACCTCGAAGACGATGGTCTCCGACTCGCCGGGTTCGAGTTCGGCGATGAACGCCTCGGAGTTCGACGTGCTGAGCGGCGACTCGGTGTATATCTTCGCCGAGATGTCCGTCAGCACCTCCTCGCGGGTGTTCGTCACCTCGACGCGGAACTCGCCGGTTTCGCCCGCCGCGTACGTCGCGTTCACGGGCGACACCTCGAACTCGTCGGACTTCGGGCCGATGTCGGTGCGGACCTCGATGGCGTCGGAGGTGCGCTGGGTGTTGTCTTCGTCGCGGTAGTTCACGGTGAACCCGAACTGTCGGGGACCGCCGGCGGAGGCCGAGGAGACTTCCACCTCGAACTCGAAGTCGCGGGCCTCGCCCGGCGCGAGGTTGCCGACGGCGTACTCCGTCTCGACGGGCGTCACCGTCTGTCCGGACGGGTCGAACCGCAGGACGGCGTTCGTCACCGGTTCGTCGTCGGTGTTGACGAGAGTCCCGCTGAGCGTCCCCTCCTCGCCGACGCGGAGCGTGCTCTCGAGGTTCCGGATGGCGAAGCCGGACCCGCTCTCGTTGACCTCGACGGGCAGGTCCACGACGTCGCTCTGGACCTGGTCACCGTCGCCGTTACGGTAGTTGACCTGCACGCCGTACTGGCGCGGTCCGGGGTCGGCGGACTCCCCGACGCTCACCGTGAAGGAGAACTCGGTCGACTCGCCGGGTTCGAGCGACCCGGCGGCGTACTCCGTCTCGGTCGCCTGCGCGGTCTGACTGTTCGTCTGGAAGACGACGACGGCGTTGTGCGCCGTCAGCGGACCGGTGTTCGTGATGGTCCCCGTCACCTTCCCGCTGCCGCCGACGCGGAGCGAACTCTCCACCTCGGAGACGTCGAACGTCACCTCGGGGAGCGCCCGCATGCCGACGGTCAGCGCCGGACTCGTGCGGGCGTTGCCGGAGGCGTCCTTGTACGAGACGGTGCCTTCGAGCGAGTAGTTGCCGGGCTGGGCGGACTCGCCGAGTCGCACGTCGTACTGGAACGTCTGCTCTCCGCCCTTCTTCCAGTTCTCGACGAAGCGCGTCGCCTGCGCCCCGCCGCCGAGGCTCACGTCGTTGTTGCTCGACGCGAGCGTGAACGTGGCGTCGGAGGCGGCCTCCTCGCCGACGTTCTCCATCGTGACGTTGAGCGTCCCGCGGCCGTCGACGGTGGCCGTCGAGTTGGTGGCGGTGACGACGAACCGGGGACCGCTCTGGACCTTCACGGGCACTTCGAGCGAGCGGGTGATCTGTTTGGCGTCACCGCTCCCGGAGTCGAACTGGTACGTGACCGTTATCGGAATCCTGTACGTCCCGCTGTCGATGTCGGACGGGACCGACATCCGGAGCGTCTGCGTCGCCGGTTCGCCGCCGGGCAACTGCGGGACGTAGAGGTTCTCCGTCAGCACGTTTATCGGCGACTTGTCGCCGACGCGGACGCGGACGTTCCGCGCGGTGACCGTCTCGTCTTCGGCGCCGCCGGGGTCGTTCACGAGCTGGAAGTCGACGGTGTTCTCCGTCCCCGGTTGCACCGTCGGTTGCGGGACGATGACCTGGATGTCCGGGTTCGAAGTGAGCGCTGCGGCAGGAACGGCACTCGCGACGAGTGCGACGACCAAGAGGACTGTGAGTGACTTCCGTATCATGTGATGTGAGCGCCCGCCGTCGGAATCTGACCGGGCGCGGGCTGACCCGGTACTGTCGCTTCGTGTAGTCCGATTGACCGCCTAGAATATAAGGTGTTGTAAATTTCGACAAACAAACTCTGCGTTTGCGTTGTAGTAGAAATTTACAAACAGCCTCACGTCGACGATGCATACCGGGTCGAGAGGTGCGAGAGGACCGAGTCGACCACGTCCGGGTCGTACGTCCAGAACCCGCGGAACACGCCGGGGTCGCGTTCCTCCGCGAGGAGCGCGCACTTGGACTCGTCGTCGCCCGCGCCGTCGTAGACGACGAACCACGTCGCGGCAATCTCGTCGTCGTCGACGAGGTGGACGGTCACGCCGTCGGGGCGGGGCGCGTCCCGGTCCGGAACGGCGTAGGCGTGGATGTCGAGGTCCTTGCTCGCCAGGTCGCTGTACACCCGTTCCTGCGTGCCGAGCGTGGAGGCGCGCTGGAAGCCGGCGTGCAGCGAGCCCTGCCCGTACCGCCACGCCCGGTCCTCTATCTCGCGGGACGTGGCGGCCATCTGCGTCCCGTCGTACGAGGAGAACGTGGTCCGGTCGATTCGGCTCAGCACGTCTCGGAACTGCTCTTCGAACGCCTCGGTGGTGAGCGGCGTCGGCAGACCCGAGCAGTCGGTGCGGACGAACCCGCCGTCGCTGTCGGTGAGTTCCACGTGTCCCGACAGCGACTCGTCGGCGGTACGGCGTTCGACCGTCAGCGGGTACGGCGCGGCGTACTCCCGCAACTGTTCGACCAACTGGTCGGGCGCGGGGTCGTAGACGACGAGCGTCCGTCGTCGCTCCCTGACGGCCGTGATTATGTCCCGCAAACTCATCGATCACGTCAACCTATGCCGGTATCCCTAAAACCGTTTTGTGCGGTTCGGCCGGAGCGGTCCCGTCACGGAGAGAGCGCGTCGAGCACGATGGACGCCTCCACGTAGTCCCGTTCTTCCACCATCGGGTCGTCCCCGTAGTTCGCCACCGTCTCGCGCGCGTCGGCGCGGAGGCGCGACTCCAGTTCGGTCTGGTCGGGTTCCTCGCGGGTCCGAGAGGTGAACGCCTCGAAGTCCTCCCGGATGCTGAACGACGCCCGCGCGACGTTGCACCGCGAGAGCGGGTTCATGTCCATCTCGACGACGAGGTCACGGACGAGTTCCCAGTCGCTCTCGCAGAAGTGAATCGACACCTCGCCGACGATGTCGCGCCACGCGATGGGGCCGGAGTGCTTCATCATCGGCACCGCGCGCGGCGGCACGTCCACGCGGGCGACCGTCTCCGGGTCGTCACAGAGGCAGCACGGTTGCTCCGTCTTGCCCGTGTACATACTCGTGGTACGGGCGCGACGGATTAGTGCGTTCGCCTCCCGGCGACGGCGTCGGCGTCAGTTCCGGAGGCGTCGTCGGCAGGCGTCCACGAAGCCGTTGACGTCCACCTCGGCGTCGCGTTCGAGCGTGACGAGCACTTCGGCGTCGTCGCCGACGGAGAGTCGAACCAACAGCAGGTGTTCGTAGCCGCGGACGACGAACTGGTCCTCGCCCGTCGGCAGGTCCACCAGTTTCTCGTCCACCGTGGCGTCCCCCGCGCGGAGCGCGGCGATGAGGGTGGCGAGCGTTCGCTCGTCGTACCGGTCGCGCGCCGCCTCGTCGGCGACGAACACGTCCGAGTCGTCGCCGTCGCGCGCGACGACGAGTCGGACGTCGTCGGCGTGTTCCTCGCGAAGGTACTCGACGAGCGGTTCGTACGGGAACGCCCCCGCCTCGACGAAGGAGACGGAGACGGAGGCAGATTCGCCTTCCAGTCTGAGGAGCGCCTGCTTTCCATCGCGCGTCAGGCCGTAGAGCCGACCCTTCTGCTGTGACTCGGGAACGAGGAGTTCGACGACTCCCCGGTCGCGGAGTTCCGAGAGTGCCCGCGAGACGTGCGGTTGGGCCAAATCGAGCCTCGTCGCGATTTTCGACGGGAGTTCGGGGCCCTCCCGGTCGAGAAACTCACAGACGGACGCTCTGTACCGTGAGCTCGCGATGTACCCCGCGGTATCCCAGGATTCACTCATCGGTAGGGAAGTCCATTCAGCTATAGTCGGATACGAGCGCACCTATATTTTTCGAGAGATTGAGAGAAAATTCAGACGTTCGGCCAGACTCTCCGTTTGTGAGTACCCGGCAGAATCTTACCGTGCGGCCCGCGACCCGACGGGCCGCGAATCGAGGATGTCTCCCCTTCTCGAAACCACGTATCGTGCTGATACCGGAACTCACGACGACAGCACTCCGGTTCGACGGGCCCGGCGCGGGAGTCGCGTTCCTCCTCGGACGCCTCCTGTTCGGTCTGGTCCTCGCCTTCGTGGGCCTGAACCACCTGCTCGACGTCGACGACATGACCGGCTACGCGCAGGCGAAGGGGCTCCCGGCGGCGCGATTCACCGTCGTCGCCTCCGGCGTGATGCTCGGCGTCGGCGGCCTCGGCATCGCCGCGGGCGTCTACCCGTCAGTCGCCGCCGGCGACACGCCTATCGCGTTCGGCGGGTAACGCGAGACGATGACCCGACGGACCACGAGGCGACGGCGGACGCACCGACGGCAGACGAACCGACGGCGCGGGCGCGAGGTGCGGTGACGTGGACGGACCGCCCGACGCGTTCGGGTCGCCGTACCGCCTGCTCTCCGGTGCCGTCGTCCCCCGCCCCATCGCGTGGGTGAGCACCCGCGCGCCCGACGGGACGCGGAACCTCGCGCCGTACAGTTTCTCCAACGTGGTGACGCCGGACCCGCCGACGCTGCTGTTCTCCGCGTCTGGCACCGGCGACGACAGGAAGGACACCGCCCGCAACGCCGTCGAGACGGGCGAGTTCGTCTGGAACGTCGTCACCGCGGACGTGGCGGAGGCGATGAACGAGACGAGTGCGACGCTCCCGCCCGAAACGGACGAGTTCGAACGCGCCGGCGTGACGCCCGCCGCCGGCGTCGCCGTCGACGCGCCGCGCGTCGCGGAGGCGCGCGTCTCCTTCGAGTGTCGCCTCGCCGAGACGCTGGACGTCGGCGTCTTCACCGTCGTCCTCGGCGAAGTCGTCCACGCGCACGTGGACGAGTCCCTGCTCACGGACGGGAAGATGGACACGCGAAAACTGGACGCCGTCGGCCGGATGGCCGGCAGCGACTACGCCCGGACGACCGACCGGTTCTCGATGGAACGGCCGCCGTAGTCGGCCGTTCGCGCGGCCCCGACGGAGTCGACGCCGCCGGTTACCGCCGCCGTCGTCGACTGCTGCCGCCGTCCCCTGCCGACGCCTATCGTTCGGCGAGACGCGCAATCTTTCCGAGGGCGCGTCGGCAGACGACGGCGTACCCCGCGGCGAGAGGCGGTATCTCGAAGGCGACGCGGCACCGCTCCGGTCCGAGCGCTTCGACCCGGTGGCCCGTCGCCGGGACGCGCGCGACGGCCCACGTCCACCGGCGCGCGTCGGCGTCGAACGCCGTCACCTCGAACGGCACCCAGACGCCCGCGCCGGCGATTCGAACCTCGCCGGTCGCTCCCAGTCCGATTCGGTCCGGGCCGCGCACCGCCGTCACCGACGGCCCCCACTCGGGCCACAGACGCGTCTCGACCAGTACGTCCCACGCGTCCTCGGCGGGGGCGTCCACCGTTCTGGCGACGACGAGACGCCGACCGTCCGGCGTCCGTTCGACCGTCGTCTCGGTTCGTCTCACCCTTGGTAACGAGTCAGCCGCAGAATCCTTATACATATTGGTATGGTACAAAGTGTTATAATCATTTTCAGGAAAGCGTTAAGCCGTCGCTCGTGCCAGAGACTCACACGATGTCTGAGAACCCACGCAGCATGAAAGAAGTCAGCCACACACCGCCGACGGGCGACTCCGTGACGAACGTCTGGGACCGAGGGCTCGAATCGAAAGCCGCCGAATCCGACGAGCCGGCACCGGCAGACGACTGAACGCCTCCGCAGACGCGACGCCCACCGAGTCTTCTCCGCGCTCTCGACGCTGAGCCATCGGGACGTTTAACCCCGCGTCCCGCACGGGTACGACTATGAAGGCCACCGCCAAGGCACACCCGATTCAGGGGTTGGTGAAGTACCACGGGATGCGCGACGCCGAGTTGCGACTCCCCTACCACGACAGCATCAGCGTCTGCACGGCGCCGAGTCACACGCGAACCACCGTCGAGTTCGAACCCGACGCGTCCGAGGACACGTACGTCATCGGCGGCGAGGAGGTCACCGGCCGCGGGGCCGAACGCATCGACGCCGTCGTCGACCACGTCCGAACGCTCGCCGACTTCGACCACGCGGTCCGGCTCGAGTCGGAGAACTCCTTCCCCTCGAACATCGGCTTCGGTTCCTCGTCGTCGGGGTTCGCCGCCGCCGCGATGGCCCTCGCCGAGGCGGCCGGACTGGAGCTGACCCGCCCCGAGATTTCGACCATCGCCCGCCGCGGGTCCTCCTCGGCCGCCCGCGCCGTCACCGGCGCGTTCTCGCACCTCTACTCCGGCATGAACGACGAGGACTGCCGCTCCGAGCGCATCGAGTCCGAGTTGGAGGACGACCTGCGCATCGTCGCCGCGCACGTCCCCGCCTACAAGGAGACCGAACAGGCCCACGAGGAGGCCGCCGAGAGCCACATGTTCCAGGCCCGGATGGCCCACGTCCACCACCAGTTGGACGAGATGCGCGACGCCCTCCACGCGGCGGACTTCGACCGCGCGTTCGAACTCGCCGAGCACGACTCCCTGTCGCTGACGGCGACGACGATGACGGGTCCCGCGGGGTGGGTGTACTGGCAGCCGAAGACCATCGCCGTGTTCAACGCCGTCAGCGAACTCCGCGAGGAGACGGAGATACCGGTCTACTTCTCCACCGACACGGGCGCGAGCGTCTACGTCAACACGACGGCCGAACACGCCGACCGGGTCGAGGACGCCGTCGCGGCCTGCGATGTCGACACCGACGTCTGGAGCGTCGGCGGCCCCGCCGAGGTACTCGACGAGTCCGAAGCGCTGTTCTGAAACCGGCGGCGTCGAAACCCCACACGCTCTTTGCTCCCTGCGCCTACCATCCGGTATGCGCGTGCTGGTACTCGGTGCGGGGTACGCCGGTGTGACGCTCGCCCGTCGGCTCGAATCCTGCCTCCCGGCCGAGGCGGAACTCGTCGTCGTGGACGAATCCGACAGCCACCTCGTCCAACACGAGGTTCACCGCGTGATTCGGCACCCGAGTCTCGCCGAGACGATTCGAGTCCCGCTCGGACAACTGTTCGACCGCGCGGAGGTTCGCGTCGCCCGCGTCGAGGGTATCGACCGCGAGGCGCGGACGGTGCACCTCGACGGCGGGACGACGCTGGACTACGACTACGCCGCCGTCTGTCTCGGCTCCGCGACGGCCTACTACGGACTGCCCGGGGTCGAGGAGTACTCCCTGCCGCTGAAGTCCGTCGCCGACGCGGAGGCCATCCGCGAGTCGTTCCTCGCGGCCGCCGCGGCGAACGACGCCGTGAACGTCGTCGTCGGCGGGGCGGGTCTCTCCGGCGTCCAGACGGCCGGCGAACTCGCCGCGTTGGCGGACGAAGAGGACGTGACGGCGAGCATCACCGTCGTCGAGCAGTTGGAGGACGTCGCGCCGAACTTCCCGCGGAACTTCCGCGAGGCGGTCCGCGACGAACTCGAGGCGCGGTGCATCGACGTTCGGACCGGCACGACGGTCCAGCGCGCGACGGCGGAGGCGGTGGAGACGGACGCCGGCACGTTCGCCTACGACACGTTCGTCTGGACCGGCGGCATCGCCGGACAGGCCGCGATGGCGGGCGACCGACCGACGGTCCGGAGCGACCTGCGACTCGACGCCCGCACGTTCGTCGTCGGCGACGCCGCGCGCATCGTGGACGCCGACGGGGAGGCGGTCCCCGCCTCCGCGTCCGCCGCCCTCCGCGAGGCGAACACGGTGGCGAAGAACGTCGCCAGACTCGTCAGACACGAGACGGACGCCGACCCCGACGACTTCGCCCCTCGGATGGAGCCGTACCGCTTCGACGTGCCCGGGTGGATAGTGAGCGTCGGCGACGGCGCGGTGGCCCAACTCGGACCCACCGTCGTCACCGGAAGCGCGGCGAAGGCGATGAAGGCGTCCGTCGGCGCGGGCCACCTCGGGTCGGTCGGGGCGGTGAAGAACGCCGTCGAACTGGTCGAAGAGGAGTTGAGCGGGTAGTCGGCAGTGGCGGGCGAACGGTCGGGGACGGAGCGGGAACGCTCGACGTCGGAGGACGGCCGGCCGAACGCGGGACGCGAACGCGCCGCGCCCGCCGACGACCGACTGTTTCGACTCACGACGGCCGGGTTCGGCGCGGCCGCGGTGCTCCACGCCGCGTGGGCGTGGGGCGTCGCGCCCGCGATACGGTTCGCCGCCGTCGCCGTCGTCGCCGCGTTCGTCGCCGAAGTCGCGGTTATTCGACTCGGACTGCTGGAACACCACACCGAGCCGAAACTGCTCGACGTGCCCGTCGTCGCCCTCCTCGGCTGGGTCGGCGCGATATACCTCTCGTACTCGCTTGTCGAGTTCGTCGTCGCCGGGGCGGTTCGGCCCGTCGCCGCCGGACTCCTCGCCACCGCTCTCGACCTCCTCACCGACCCGAACGGCGTCGAAAACGGCTTCTGGACGTACCCCGAGTCGCGCCTCTCGACGCCTCGCTACCGCGACGTGCCGTGGTGGAACTTCGTCGGTTGGTTCGTCCTGACGACGCTGGTCGCCGCCGTCGGCGCGCCCTGACCGAACTCACCGACTCCCGCGCGCCGCCTCGACGACGGCGCGGACGCGGGACTCCGACACGGGGGCCGTCGTCTCGCCGCCCTCCTTCAATGCGGTGCCGACGACGACGCCGTCGGCGCGGTCGAGCGTCTCGGCCACCGTCTCGGCGGTCACGCCGCTTCCGACGAGTGCGGGGACGCCCGCCTCTCGCGCCGCCCGCGCGACGGTGTAGAGGTCCGAGTCGTCCGTCGGCGCGCCGGTGCCCGGCCCGGAGACGACGACGCCGTCGGCGAGTCCGCGCCCGACGACTTCCTCGACCGCCGTCTTCAGGGGCGTCTCCGGACCGAGCGGTGCGGAGTGTTTCACGCCCACGTCGGCGAAGACGGCCACGTCGGCGTCGAGTCGGTCGCGCAGGCGCATCGTCTCGTGGGCGCGGCCCGTCACGACGCCCTGGTCCGTGACCCGCGCGCCGACGTGGACGTTGACGCGCACGAACGACGCCTCGGTCGCCGCCGCGACGGCGAGGGCCGCCTCGGCGTCGTTCCGGAGGACGTTGACGCCGACGGGGACGGACACCTCGCGGGCGACGGCGTCCACGAGGGTGGTCATCGACGCGACGGTGTGCTTCGGGACGTCGTCGGGGTAGAACGGGGCGTCGCCGAAGTTCTCGACCACGACCGCGTCCACGCCGCCCGCGTCGAGTGCGGCGGCGTCGTCGAGTGCGGCGTCGCGGACGGCGTCCAGGCCGCCTGCGGCGTCGTGGTTCGGCGCGCCGGGGAGGGGGTCGAGGTGGACCATCCCGACGACGGCGTTCTCGGGGAGCGTTTGTGCGGACATACCCGTGGGTCGCCGAGTCGGGACAAAAACGCACGGACTCGACGCGGCGGACGCGCGGTGCGTCAGTTGAACACGCGGGACCCGGAGGCGAGGGCGTTCTCGACAAGCGTCCCGTGCGCGCGGCGGAGTCGTTCCGAGAGCGCCTGATGCGTGATGCCGAGTTCGGCGGCGAGTTCGGAGCAGTCGGTGTCGCGCGGCACGTCGTAGAATCCCCGGTCGAGACCGGTGATGAGGGCCGCGTACTGCGCCTCCGAGAGGCCGAACGAACGGGAGGCGTCGTCGGCGTCGAGGCGGCGGATGCCGTCGAGTTCCACCTCGACGCCGTGGTCGGCGAGGAAGTCGAACGTCACGTCGAGGCAGTCGCGGTCCGGGGCGAGGAGGCGGAGTCGCCAGGTCCCCTCGGTTCCCCGGACCGACAGCACCGTCGCGTCCGTCCTGACGACCGACCCGAGGAGGAGTTCGACCGTCTCGGCCCACTCGACGCGGAACAGACCCCCGTCGTCGATGCGCGACAGACAGGTCGCCTCGCGGACCGAGTCGTCGTCCGCGAACGCCGACAACACGGTGTCGGGGTCGGCGCCCGTCACGGCGAGGAACGGGAACGGGTCGTCCGGGCCGTGAGCGACCACCGGGGGCACCTCGACGGCCAGCGTCGGAACTGCACGGAACGCCTCGTCGAGGAGGAACTCCGTCGCGTCGGCCCGTAGCGTGGCGATGCTCGTCACGCCGGGTCGTACGGACGGCCCCGATTTGAAGGCGGTGGCCGCTCCGAAACCCGTCGGTGCGTTCGGTACGTCCGTCGAGAACGGAGAGCGAGTCGAGTGAGATGCCCGGAGTCAGCGGAGAGATAGACCCCTCTGCTGTCGGGGGGTGCCTCGGGAGTGCCCGGCAGCAGCATCGTGTGATTGCGGCGTCGTCGTCGCCGGTATTCTGCCTGCGAGTGCAGGTTTCTTTATCTGGTCTCTGCTCACGGAAACCCTGCACTCGCAGGCAAGAGACGCGTAACCGTTCCGGGAGACCACCCGGTACGATGACCGCAGACAGCGACACCGACGACGGAGAGCGAGTGCTCACCGACCGCGAGGAGATACAGGCGTGGGCCGAAGAGACGGGGGCGCACCCCGTCGTCTCCGCGACGTCCGAGGGCGCGTTGAACCTCCAGTTCACCGACGACGACGACAGCGAGGGGCGCGAACTCGACTGGGAGTCGTTCTTCTCGCTGTACGAGTCCTCGGACGTGGCGTTCGTCGTCGACGACGACGGCGGCCGCGACCGCTTCGTGGACCGGGCGCGCATGCCCGGCGCGGGAGACGAGGACGAGGTCCACCCCGACGGCGACCGCCGCGACGTCGACGCCGTGGACCGCGAGACCGACCAGATGGAACGCGAGGCGCAGGAGATAAACAACCCCGACAACCACCGCGACGAGGAACCGTTCCAGAGTTAAGCCGTCTCGCCGCACCGAACGCGTCGGAAGCACCGATTCGCCGCCGCTCGTTCTCGCGACGACCGTTCGTCCGCGTTCTCCGACCCCCGGGACGCCGTCAGCCGTCTTCGACGGCCGCGCCGTCAGTCGTCTTCGGCATCCGCACTACCGTCGCCTTCGGCGTCTCCGCCGCCGTCCGCCTCGTCGGCGACCACGTCCCCCGTCTCACGTCCCCCGTCGGCGAGGGCGTGCGGCCGGGAGAGGTCCTGTGACATCCGGTCTTCGAACCACTGCCACTCGCGGGAGAACTGCCCCGTCTCCTTCAGGTTCCACGGGTCCGGGTCGCGGACGACGCCGCCGGTCCGGAACGAGTTCACCATGTTGAACAGCCAGATGCCGACGCTCACCGCGAGGACGAACGCGCCGACGGTGGCCACCTGCTGGAGGAGGGTGAACTCGGCGGGGTAGCCCGCCGACCGGCGGGGCAGACCCATCAGGCCGACGAGGAACAGGGGGAAGAACGTCAGCATCACGCCGCCGATGCTGAGGACGGAGTGGACGGTGGCGAGGCGGCGGTCGTACATCCGGCCGGTGAGGAGCGGGTACCAGTAGTACGACGCCGCGAACATCGAGAACGCGATGATGCCGACGACGATGAAGTGGAAGTGCGCGACGATGTAGTAAGTGCCGTGGAGGACGAGGTCCACGGGGATGGACGCGAGGAAGATGCCGGTGACGCCGCCGACGACGAACAGGCCGATGCCGCCGATGAGGAACTGCATCGGCGCTTCGAGTCGCACGCTCCCGTTCCACAGCGTCGCCATCCAGTTGAACGTCTTGACGGCGCTCGGAACCGCGATTGCGATGGAGACGGCCATGAACGAGGCGCGGAGGCGCGGGTCGATACCCGTCGCGAACATGTGGTGCGCCCAGACGCCGAACGACAGCACGCCGATGGCCAGCGTCGAGTAGACGATGAACTTGAACCCGAACAGTCGTCGCCCCGCGAACTTCGGGAGAATCTGGCTCGTCAGCCCGAACGCCGGGAGGACGAGGATGTACACCTCGGGGTGGCCGAAGAACCAGAACAGATGTTGCCAGAGGATGGGGCCGCCGGCCTCGACGGCGAAGAACGTCGTCCCGAAGTTGCGGTCGAGCAGCAGCATCAGTAGCGCGCTGCCGAGGAGGGGGAACGCGAACAGGATGATACCGCTCGTGGTCAGGAGCGACCACGAGAAGATGTCCAGGTTGGACCACCCCACGTCCTCGCCGCGTTCGGTGAAGATGGTCACGATGATGTTTACCGCCCCCATGACGGTGGCGAGTCCGGAGAGGTGGAGGCCGAGGATGAGCAGGTCCACCTGCGGGTTCGCCAACTGGACCGCCCGCGGGACGTACAGCGTCCACCCGGGCGTCGGCGGTTCGAGGGCGTAGAGGAACTCGATGCGCGGGCCGACGGCGTCTATCATCTTCGCCAGCACCTCCGTCAGGAGGCCGGCCCGGACGAGGACGAACGACGGCGGCAGGAGCCAAAAGGCGATGGCGTTGATGCGCGGGAACGCCATGTCGTCGGCGTCGACCATGATGGGGAGGAAGTAGTTCGCCAGCCCGGTGAACACGGGCGTCACGAAGAAGAACAGCATCGTCAGCCCGTGCGTGGTAAAGAGGGCGTTGTACGTGTCGGCGTCCCACACGTCCGTCGTCGGGGTGAACAGTTCGGTGCGAATCATCATCGCGTCGGTCGCACCCCACAGGCCGGCGGCGAGTCCGAAGATGACGTAGAGGATGCCGATGTCCTTGTGGTCGACGCTCGTCACCCAGCGCATCAGGCCGTACGGTTTGCTGGTCTTGTGTTCGCGGCCGTACAGCGTTCCGACGACGGAGGAGAGGCGGCCGCCGTCGGCGGCGGACTCCTCGGGTTGCCGTTCGCCCCCGTCCGGGCGTCGGTCGGCGTCTCGGGCGCGTGCGTCGTCCGCGCCGCGGCGTTCGCCGCCGTCGGTCCTGAGCGAGACGGCGTCGCTGAGCGATTCGACTCGAGCGGCGTCGGTCGTCTCGCGGCGGCGCCAGCAGACCCACCCACCGAGGAGGGCGCAGACGGCCGCGAGGAGGGTGACGAGCGGCAGAGACATTATCGAACTGAGCGCGAGGCGCGCACGAGAGCGACTTGGGACGGTCCCCCCATAAGTGCGAAGGCCGTTCCCAGTTTCCGCAAGTGGTACGATTTCTTACCAATCGGAGCGGCGACGAGATGGAGACGGCGCGGGGGATGCCGATTCCGGACCGGCGACGAACTGCTACCGCGACGAGAGGTCGGGGTCGTCGCCGAACGTCTCGCGCGACGGCGTCCGGCCGGTCAGGCGGGCGTAGACGGCACCGGTGACGTAGCCGTACGCGAGGTGGGCGACGAGCGTCAGGCCGGTGAACGCGAACACGATGGCGCCCGTGAGTTCGCCGCGGCCGACGACGACGAACGGCACCCACAGAATCGCGCCCACGCCCATCGCCTTTATGGCCGGGTCGCCGCCGGGAATCGTCTCCTCGACGGCGACGAACAGCAACGGCCACGCGACGGTCCCCGCGGCGACGAACAGGAGGAAGCCGACGGTGGTGCTGCCGGGGACGCCGACGAACCGGGCGACGACCTCGAACATCCCGATTTGCGAGCGAGTCTCGACTTCGAACAGAAGGAGTAGAACGGTCAGCACGGCTGTTCCGGAGAATCCTCCGGCGACTGCGGCGAGTGGCCTGTTCATGTCAGACTGGTTCGGGGAACCGGCGAATAAGCCTGACGGCGTTGGCGGCGACGCGCGGCGTCTCGCTTCGTCGTCGTTCGCCGGGGCGACAGCCCCCGTGGCGCGCCGCGTCGCGTCCGGCGCGGCCCCCTCACAGGAAGAACGTGAGGACGGCGAGCACGAGGAACACCACCACGAGGAGGCGGGCGGCGCTCATCGAGAGGCCGGCGACGCCCCGGAAGCCGGCGAGGCCCGCCAGGATGGCGAGGACGATGAACGCGATAGCGAGCGTCAGCAGTCCGCCCGACTGCAGGGGGACCGCGACGGCGGACGAGGCGACTGCGACTCCGGCGGCGAGTGCTGTGAGCGCTGGCATAGTTACACAGAGACTCGTCTCGCACATAACCGTTGTAGCCGTTCGACAGACCGTCTCCCAACCCGACAGTTGCGACGATTGATACCGGCCGTCCTCGTACGCCGGGCCGTGTCTCGTGTCGAGTCCGTCGTTCGGGTGACGAAAGCCGTCGTCGCGGTCAGTCGCGAGAAGAACGTGACGACGCTCGCGGCGAGCCTCGCCTACTACGTCTTCAACGCGTTCGTCCCGACGGTGTTCTTGCTCGTCGTCGGCGTCGCCACGTTCGGGCCCGCCGAGAGCATCGTCGGCGGCTTGACTGCGCTCGTGGAGGTGGACCAGGCGCAACTCGAACGTGTGATGGAGATGATCGGTGCGAACACCTCCGCCCGTCTCCGCGCCCTGTCGCTGGCCGTCGCCATCGTGGTGTGGAGTTCGCTGAAGAGCCTGCGGTCCATCCAGGACACGTTCGCCGAGGTGTACGGCACGCGGCGGCACACGTCGTTCTGGGGCCGCCTCCGCGACACCGGACTCGTCTTCGTCGGCACGACGACGGGGCTCATCGCCGTCTCGTTCGTCTCCATCGCCCTCTCGGTGGCGCTCCCGGTCGGCTGGCTGTCCGTCGCCAGCGTGGTGCTCATCTTCGGGTCGCTCCTCCTCGTCTTCCTCCCGATGTACTACCTGTTTCCCGCCGTCGAGCAACCGCTCGGCGACGTGCTCCCGGGTGCGCTCCTCGCCGCCGCCGCGTGGACCGTCTCGGGCGTCGTCTTCCGCGTCTACGTCACGCTCTCGGAGAGCGTCCAACTGTACGGCGTCGCCGGCGTCGCGCTCATCTTCCTCTCGTGGCTCTACTTCGGCGGACTGGCCATTCTCGTCGGCGTCGTCGTCAACGCCGTCCTCACGGGGCGCGTGGACGCCGACGCCGACTGGCTGCCGAGCGTCCCGGACCTGCCGAACTCCACCGACGAAGAGGAGGGCGAACTGCGTTCTTGAACGCGCTCCGCCGCGAGTCGGGTCGCCGCGGGCGTCGACTGGTACGGTGCGCTCCCGCCGTCGGTCCGAGATTCGACGGGTATATCATCGGCTGGTGAGTGACACGACACGATACGATGTCGGCCGTTCTCGGGTCGCACCCCGTCGCTCTCGCGGAGGCGTCGGACCGTGGTTGACCTCGAACTCGACGGCGTGACGAAGACGTACGCCGGCGCGGCGGCGCTTCGAGACGTCTCGCTGTCGATATCCGAGGGTGAGTTCTTCACGCTCGTCGGCCCCTCCGGATGCGGGAAGACGACGACGCTCCGCCTCGTCGCCGGGTTGGAGACGCCCACGGAGGGCGTCGTCCGCTTCGACGGAACGGACGTGAGCGGGGTGCCGACGGAGGACCGCGACGTGGGCGTGGTGTTCCAGAACTACGCGCTCTTCCCCCACATGACCGTCCGCGAGAACGTCGCCTACGGCCTCAAGTTCGGCGGTCCACCCGCGGGGACGACGGTTGACGAACGCGTCGGAGACCTGTTGGAGATGATGGACATCGCCGGGATGGGCGACCGCGACCCGGACAACCTCTCGGGCGGCCAACAGCAGCGCGTCGCCCTCGCGCGCGCCCTCGCCCCGGAACCGGACGTCCTCCTCCTCGACGAACCGATGAGTGCGCTGGACGCCCGCCTCCGCGAGCAACTCCGCCGGAGCGTCAAGCGCGTGCAGAAGGAACTCGGCGTGACGACGCTGTACGTCACGCACGACCAGGAGGAGGCGCTGGCCGTCTCCGACCGCGTGGCCGTGATGAACGGCGGCCGGGTCGAACAGGTCGGCACGCCGCAGGACGTCTACCGCCGCCCGGAGACGGAGTTCGTCGCCACGTTCGTCGGCGACAATAACGTCTTCGAGGGGACGGTCCGCGACGCGTCCGGCGACCGAACGGTCGTCCGCGTCGCCGACGCCGAGTTCGAACTCCCGCCGACGGACGCCGACGCGGGCGAGACGGTTCGGTTCTGCGTCCGTCCCGAACATCTCTCGATTGCCGAGGCGACCGGGGCGACGGCCTCGGAGGGGGCGACGGCCGCGAACCGACTCGCCGTCGAGGTGGAGACGGCGGAGTTCCTCGGCGACACGACGCGCCTGCACTGCCGGTGGGCGGGGCGGACCGTCGTCGTCAAGACGGGGTCGGTGCCGGAGGCGGCGCGCCTCGAACTCGGGTTCGCTCCGGAGTCGGTGACGGTGCTGTGAGCGTCCGAAAGCGACATGGCCGCGACGGGCGGAGGTGAGAGACGATGATAACGCTGTCTTCGGACTTCGGGACGCCCTACCCCGCCGCGATGAAGGGCGTGTTGCTCCGCCGGACGGACGCCCGACTGGTGGACGTCGCCCACGACTTCCCCCGGCAGGACGTCCGCGCGACGGCGTTCTGGCTCCGGGAGGTGCTCCCGTACTTCCCGGCGGCGACGCACCTCGTGGTCGTCGACCCCGGCGTCGGCACCGACCGCGCCGCAATCGTCGTCGAGGCGGCCGGGCACACGTTCGTCGCGCCCGACAACGGCGTCGTGCTACCCGCCGTCCGCGAACTCGCGGGCGACGACTTCGACGTGTACGACGTGGCCTACGACGACGTGGCGAGCAACACGTTCCACGGCCGCGACGTGTTCGCGCCGGCCGCCGCGGACGTCCACGACGCGCCCGCGGTGACGGCGATAGAACGCGTCACGCCCGCCGCGGAGTTCGTCGACCTCACGTTCCCGACGGCGACGGTGGACGGCGACCGAGCGACGGGGGAGGTCCTCGTCGTCGACGACTTCGGCAACGCAGTCACCAACGTCCCCGGTGAGTTCCTCGACGGTGCGGACCGCGTCGCGGTGAACGGCGAGTCCGCGCCCGTCGCCCGCGCCTACGCCGCCGTCGACCACGGCGACCGACTCGTCACGGTCGGCAGTCACGGCAACGTCGAGTTCGCGGTGAACCGCGGGCGCGGCGACGACGCGTTCGGACTGGCCGTCGGCGACGCGGTGACGGTCGAACGGCGATGAAGGGGTGGCGGTCGAACGGCGATGAAGGGGTGGCGGTCGAACGGCGATGAAGGGGTGACGGTCGAACGGCGATAGCCGTCGCGGGGCCACCCTCCGACCCCGCCGCATCGGGCCGTCCGCTGGCCCCCACCGGTACGTTTTTGTCCGGTTCGGACGACCGTTCGACCGTCTTCTCACGGCCGTAGCCGCAGCACCCTGCGGCCGGCCGGTCGCCGCCCGTCACGCGGCGAACACCATGCGACGAGACACAGACGAGAGACGCGACAGACTCGAATCGGCCTCCGACTCACACCGAATCGTCCGGCAACTGCGCGACGTGCCGCCGCACGAGGTGTACGAGGTGCGCGTCGACGGCCGCCGCGCCGTCTACAAGCGAGACACCGGACCGACGGGGAGCGCCGGCGTCGAGGGGCGCGTGACGGCGTTCGTCGGCCGGGAGACGTCCGTCCCCGTCCCGGAGGTGCTCTCGGTCGGTGACGACCACTACGTCGCGGCGTGGCACCCCGACGCGCCCGAACCCGACGCGGCGCGTGTCGCGGACGAGACGTGGGCGCGCGCCGCCGGTCGCACGCTGGCCACCCTGCACGCGGAGACGGAATCGCACCTCGGAGCCTTCGGGCCGTTTCGGTCCCGCGACGGGGCGGACCCCGTGACCGACGACGGCGCACCGCGCGTGGACGGCACCGAGGACTGGCGCGAGGCGGCCCTCGCCGAAGTCCGGCGGCGTCGCCCCGTCCTCGCCCGCTACGGTCACGGCGACGTCGCAGACGCCGTCGTGGACCTTCTGCGTGACCGCGTGGACGCCTTCGCCGGCGCCGGCCCGCCGGTCTGCTGTCACGGGTGGGCCACTCCCGAACACGTCGCCGTCGCGGACGGCCGCGTCGCGTGCGTGGTCGACTTCGAACACGCCGTGGCCGCCCCCGCCGGGTTCGACTACTGGCGCACCGTGCTACCGACGTTCGGCGGCGACGACGCCTCGTCGACGGCGTTCCGCGAGGGCTACGAGTCCGTCCGGTCGCTGCCGTCCGGGTTCGACCGGCGCGCGCCGTTCTACGCGCTGTTGAACGAGGTCTACTACGTCGAATCGCTACACGTACAGGACCAGCACGGGCCGCGCGAGACGGCCGAACGCGCGGCCCGCCTCCGCGAGAACATCTTCGAGCGGGTCGAACGGCTCTCGTGACCGGTCGCGCCGCGCCGTCGACTCCCCGCGCCGCACCGCGCCGGCGGCGAGTCGCTTTTGCTCCTCACGTCCCTAGTGGGAGCGTGACACGCTTCGACGCCGTCGTGTTCGACCTCGACGGGACGCTGTGCCGACACGACCAGGACGCCGACGAGGTCTACTTCGGGGCGTTCGAACGCGCCGGCGAGGACCCGTTCGGCGCGCCGGCGGACCTCTGGGCGGCGCTCGACGGCGCGCCGGACCCGCAGGACCGACTCGGCTACCTGCGCGACGGCTTCGGCGCCGTGGCCGACCGCCACGGCAGACGCGACGCCGACGTCGACGCCTTGGCCCGGGGGTTCGACGCCGTCGTGGACAACGGCGCCGTCTCCTTCCTCGACGGCGCGGAAGACGGCTTGGCCGCGGCCCGTGACCGCGCCGCGGTCGGACTCATGACGAACGGCCCCGAACACCGCCAGTCGACGAAGCTCGCGTCGTTGGGGCTCGAAGACGCCTTCGAGGCGGTGGTGTACGCGGGCGACATGCCGCGCCGCAAACCCCACGCGGACCCGTTCGACCGCACCGTCGCCGAACTGTCGGTGTCGGCGTCGTCGACGCTGTACGTCGGTAACTCGCTGGAGTACGACGTGGCGGGCGCGCAGGGGGCCGGACTCCCCGTCGCGTGGTGTCCCGAGGACGGCGACGCCGACGCCGGGACGTACGACCCCGACTACGTCCTCGAATCGCTCTCGGAACTCGCCGCCGTGCTGGACGGGGCGCGCGGATGAGGCGGACGGGCCGAACGGGGAGTCGAGGGCAGTGAGCGACGTCGCCGCCGTCCTCGAACGCGAGTTCCCCGACCGGTCCGTCGCCTCGGCGACGCCGGCCCGCCGCGGCAACACGAAGGAGACGACGCTCGTCGCGTTCGCCGACGGCGGCGGTGCAGTCGTCCAGTTCGCCGCCGACGCCGCGGCGTTCCGGACCGAACTCGCCCTCGCCCGCGCCGTCCGCGAACGGACGTCCGTGCCCACGCCGCGCGTCCTCGCCGCCGGCCGCCTCGACGGCCGGGCGTACGCCGTGGTCGAACGCGTCGCCGGGACCGACCTGCACGAACGGTTCTCCCGCGTGGACGACGGAACGCGAACCCGCCTCGCGCGCCGGTTCGGTCGGTTCCTCGCCGAACTCCACGAAGCGTTCGCGTTCGACTCGTACGGGCGGGTCCGCGTCGCGGACGACGAGACGCCGCCCGACGACCACCGCTGGTTCGGCGACGACGAGGCAACCGAGTTCGCCGTCGCAGCGTCGCCGAGACGGCCCAGCGAGTCGACGGAGCGGCCGTCGGAGTCGCCGTGGCCGGGGTGGTTCCGTGCGTACGCCCGGGCCGGCATCGACGCCCTCCCGCCGGCGTTCGACGGCCTCCGCCCGGACATCGGTGCGGCGCTCCAGGCCGCCTCGCTCCCGTCGAGTCCGTCGTCCAGACTGTACCCGTGGGACCTCCGGCCCGGCAACGCGGTGTTCGACGGCGAGACGGTGGCGGCCGTCCTCGACTGGGGCGGTCCGCTCGCCGCCGCGCCGGGCCTCTCGGTCGCGAAGACGGAGCACCTCGTCGCCGACTGGTACGTCGAAGACAGCGAGTCGCTCCGCGTCGCGTTCAGGGACGGGTACGCGTCCGTGCGTCCGTATCCGAACGTGCGGTCGGTGTACCGACTGGTCGCGGTCGTTCGCTCGGCCGTCGACTCGCGGGGTGAGGTGACGCGGCCGCGGTTTCCCGAACTCGACGGCGGGCGAGCGGTGCAGTTCCACCGCGAGCGACTGCGGGAGTGGCTGTAGACCGTCGCGAGCGCCGGCCGACGAGGCCTCTCCGGTCGCTCGCCTTCGAACGGTACTCGTCACACAACTACTCGTTTCGTGACGTATCAGGAATCGTTATGTGCCCTACCAGACATGCACGACGAACGAATGTCTCGCCTCCTCTGTGGCTCTGATGCGGTCGCCGTCGACCGAGCGGCGTTCGACTGGGCGGCCGCCCGTTCCGAGGGCACTCCGGAGAGCGTCCTCTACGTCGCGAATCAGCCGCACCGCCTCCGGGAAGTCGAAGCGCAGTGGGAGGCGATCGGTCGTCCGCTCGAACTCACCGCGCTGACGCTGGACGAGTTCGTCGACCGTTGCTACGACCGAACCGAGGTCGGAGGCCCGGCCTCGCGGATGGACCAGCCGACCCGGCTTCGCCTCGTCGAACGCGCGCTGTCCCGCCTTCCGGCCGGTTCCTCGCTCGTGGACGGCGACGGACTACCGCCGACGGGTCTCGTAGAACAGGTGGAGGACCTGCTCAGTCTCGTCGAGTTCGCCGGTCTGCTGTCGCCCGAGGACGTGCGCCGGCGACTCACCGAGGACGGACTCGCCAACCTGAGTGCGGAACTGGGGAGCGTCGTCGGTCGGTTCTACGACGGCCGTGACGAACTCCCCGACACCGCGGGGAAGACGCTGTGGGCGGAGCGATATCGTCGCGTGGCGAACGCCGACGTCACCCGTGCGTTCCCGCACACGGACGCGGTAATCGTCGGTGGCTTCGACAGACTCTCCGTCCTCGCCGCGGCGGTCGTCGAGACCATCGCCGACGCGTGGCCCACCGCCGCGTCCGTCGCCCGGGTGACCGGGACGGACGGTCCGGCCGGCGTCGACGTGGCGACGACACCCGCGTGGGAGTTCTTCGTCGAGGACCTCGGCTTCGACCCCGACGGGGTCGTACCGAGAGCGTCACGACCGCTGGCGAATCGCCGCTTGGCAGCGGCGCCCTTCTCGCCCGACGCCGCTCCAGTCGACCTCGACGCGACGACCGTCGACACGGTCCTCCCGTCGTCGCTGCCGGGCGAGGTGCGGTACGTCGGACGGCAGGTACAGGAACTCCTGAGCGAGGGCGTCGACCCCGACGACGTCGGCGTCGTCGTCACCGCTCCCTCGGCGTACGCCCACCGCCTCGCGAACGAGTTCTCGGCCCGTGACGTGCCGCACGCCGTCGCCCGCGATTACGACCTCGACGGGACGGCGGTGGGGGCAGCACTGTTGACCGCGCTGGACCTGCTGGCGGACCCGACGCCCGGTGAGGACCTCCGAACGCTTCTGGACAACCCCCTCGTCGCACCCGCGCTCGCTGACTGGGAGGACGTGAGTGCGGCGCAGGTGTCCGACGCACTCGCCGACGCCGAGAGCCTCGACGACCTGGGGAGAACGCGTCGCGACGCCGTCGAGTCCCTGCTGAGTGCGGCAGCGGCCGCCGCCGACGACGGGAGCGTGGAGTCGTACCGTCGGTTCCTCGAGGACCTCGGCATCGAAAACGCGGTCGAAAATCCGGCGACAACCGGCTCACAGCGGGTCGTCTACCGCAGTGCCGAACGGGTGCTGGACGCCGTCGAACGGACGGGTGACGGCGACGACGTAGAACGCGCCCGGCACGCGCTGGGTGCCGTCTCCGTCACCGACGACCCGACGGTCCGGGAGGGCCGGGTGGAAGTTCTCGGTGCCGCCGAACTCGGGATGCGAACGTTCGACCGCGTGTTCGTTCTCGGCCTGACGGCGTCGCAGTTCCCGGGTTCGGCGAGTCGCCTCGCACTCGTCGACGCGGTCACAGACGCGCACCCGGACTTCTCCGAGGCCGACCAGGCGCGACGCGCCGAGTACCGTATCGCGAGCCTCGTCGCCGGGGCCGAATCCGTCACTCTCTCGCGGCCGAAACAGCAACTCGACGGAACCGAGTACATCGACGCGGGCATTCTCGCGGAGATTCGCCGCATCACCGACACCGAACCGCGGCGCCGGGACGAGTTCGGACACCTCGTTGGTCAGGACCCAACTGGTCGCCGAGACAAAGTCGGTGCGCGAGCTGACGCACAGCGAGCGTTCGCGACGGCTGGCGCTCGCGCCGGTCCCGACACACTCGGCGAGTACGCGACTGCCGCGTCGTCGACCGGGCTGTTCGCGGAGGCAGCTGGGAGTAGTGACCGTCTCAGTACGGGGATAGCACCGGGAGAGGGAGTAGTCGAAGGGATCCAGACCGCGTCTGATCGTGGGCTTGCGCGACCGTCAGAGCGTACGGGCTGGGTCACTCCTGAGACGGCACAGGACCTTTCGTTCCAGCTCGACCGACTCTCGCCGACGCAGGTGGAGCGATACGCCAGCTGCCCGTTCCGCTTCTACGCGAAGGAAGTCCTCGGGCTGGAAGAACCAGACCGCGACGAAGGACCAATCAATCGTGGGCACTACGTTCACGAGGTTCTGGAACGGTTCTACACGGAACTTCGAGACGAAGTGGGGGCTCCGGTTTCGCTCGTCGGATTCGATCAAGATGATCTGGAGGCGCGACTCCTCCGTATCGCGGTCGACGAACTCCAAGCCGTCGACGACGAGTTCGACGACCGCTGGCTCTTCGAACTACTGGCCGGCCTCGGTGATGCCGATCGAAACGAGTACTACAACCGGACCGCGGTCGACGGTCGACCTGCGGGTATCCTCGTGCGATTTCTCGAAGAAGAGCTCGCACTGTACGTCGACCCGGACAATCGGCTCCAGGACGGTCCACTAACGGCAGCACCGGTCTGGTTCGAAAGCAAACTCTCGTTCGACAGAGACGGAACCACGATTCGCGGGGTCCTCGACCGCGGCGAAACGACACCCGATGGGAGAGCCATCGTCCGCGACTACAAGACTGGATACACCTCCTCCGAACGCGACACGCTGGACGGACTCAGCTTCCAGTTGCCACTCTACGCGAAGCTGCTGGAGGAGAACGTCGACGAAGTTACCGAAGCCGTCGGAGGGGGGTACTACAGGCTGAAGAACCCGAGCGATGTCAGTTCCACCGCCGGACAGATCGGCTTCGTCGGTGACGAGCCTCCGAACGCGAGTTGGCGAGGGAACTCGTACAACGATGGATACGGCGGGACGCCGATGGTGTACCACGGTTCCGACAAACCCAGCATCGAGTCCCGCGCGGGATTCCGCGAGTTCCTCGACGAAGTCGTCCCGCGGCGTCTCGCCAGCATCGTCGCCGGCATCGAAGCGGGAACGTTCCATCCGACGGTCAACGACCCAGACGACGCCGGGTGCTCGAACTGTCCCTTCCGCGATGCCTGCGACGTCCGGTCCCACCGACGCCAACTATTCATGGAAAATATGGAATCCGAGGGGCGGGATGCGTACGTCCCACCGATCGCTCGCGGCGTAGAATGGGCTCCCGTGGCTGAGGAGGGGGAGAACTGATGCGCCGAGACGACCTCACCGACCAGCAGGACGACGCCGTCACAGCGCTCTCACAGAACTATCCACTCACCGCCGGTGCGGGGACGGGAAAGACCACGACGCTCTCGTTCCGGTATCTAGCGCTTCTGGAGGATCATCCCGACGCCCTCCCCGAGAACGTCCTCGTGACGACGTTCACGCGGCGGGCCGCACGCGACCTCACAGAGACCGTCCGCGAACGCGTCTTGGACCGCCTCGCCACCGCCGGCGCCGACCACGAGCGATGGCGCGAAGTTCTCGACGGATTGGACGAGGCGTACATCCACACGCTGCACGCATTCTGCCAGCGCGTCCTCTCCGAACACGCGAACGCGGTGGCCGGCCTCGACCCCGGATTCGACACCCTCGACGACGTCAAGGCGAGTCGACTCCAGCGAGACGTCGTCGACGAACTCGTCGAAGAGGAACCACGAGAGGTCGAGCTCCTGCTGGACGCGTTCTCGGAATACTCGCTCCGAGAAGTCATAGACGACCTGTTCGGTGAGCGTCCTGACAGCGAAGCCTGGGCTGACATCTGGAGCGCACCCGCTCGCACTATCGACGAGTACGTCGCGTACGTCGAAGAAGAACTCCACCCCTTCCCGGCCGACGAGGTGGATGCACTCTGTGCCGACGAGGAACTCCGAGTGCTCGTAGAGGAACTCCGAGAACTCGTTGTCGAACTCGACGAGACTGATCCCGGCGGGCGGACTGAGCGCGTCTGGACCGCAGTCAGACTCTTCGACGAGCCGGACGGGCTGGACGCCCTGGATTCCGTTCGTGACCGTCGAGCGCGGATCTACGACGTGTGTGACGAACTCACCAAATCCGGGCACGACGAGTACGCGAACTACTCCCCGGTGAAGGGAGACTGGAGCGGCAGCGACGCAGACGCCGACCGTATCGGCGAAATCGTCACCGAAATCGTTGAACGGCTGGATGCGACACACCGATCTGCGGAGGGTGACGGCCTCGACATCACCGTCGACCGCGAGGGCGCGCCGTACTTCTTCGCGTTGGCCCGCCTGTTCGACGACGCCGCCCGCCGGTACGAAGAGCGAAAGCGCGACCGAAACGTGCTGGACTACACCGACCTGGTCCAGCGGACGCGGAATCTGCTGCATCCAGAACGCGGAACCGACGCGGTTCGGGAGTCGCTCGCCGACCAGTTCGACTTCGTCATGATCGACGAGGTTCAGGACACCGACCCCAACCAGTGGGACATCGTCCGGTCGCTCACCAGCCTCGCCGGCGGCGAGACGCCGTACAGCGCGGGAAACGTCTTCGCCGTCGGCGACGAGAAACAGTCGATCTACCGCTTCCGGAACGCCGACGTCTCGGTCTTTCAGGAGGCCCGAAGCGCACTCGTCGGCGCGAACGGGAGCGAGAACGCCACAACGACGAGCGGAGGAGCCGACGTCGTCGGCTACCAGCTCCAAGACAACCTTCGAACGCTCCCGCCGCTGCTTCGCTTCCTCAACAGCCTCTTCGAGGACGTCTTCGACGACGACGCAGACGACGCCTTCGAGGCGACGCCGCAACCGCTCCGCCCGCGACGGGACAACCCTCACGACGTGACGCCCACGACGGAGTACCTGCTCGTCCCCGACGACGACCTCCGGACGAGCGTCCTCGACCGCGACCACCCGCTGAACGACGCACCCTCCTCGGCGCGACGGTGGGCAGAAGCTCAGTCCGTGGCAGCGCGCGCTACGCGCCTCGTCGGAGACGAGACACAGGTCTACGACCCAGACCCGGACGACGGCCCCGAAAGTCGGCCGGTGACGTACGACGATATCGCGGTCATCATCCGAAAGCGGACTCACCTCGACGAGTTCAAGCGCGCGTTCGACGACCACGAGGTCCCGTACACAGTCGTTCAGGGGGAGGGCTACTTCGACACGCCAGAGGTTCGGACGCTGACGAACCTGTTCCGCGTCCTCGCCGACCCAAGGGACGACATCCGCCTGTTCGGATTGCTTCGCTCCCCGATGTTCGGCTTCACCGACGACGAACTCGCCCCGGTCGTAGAGGGTGGTGACGTCTGGGAGACGCTCGGCGAGTCGGACGACACCGCGCTTGCACGCACTCACTCCTTGCTCGCCGAGTTGCGAACGCTCGCCGGTGCCTCCGAGGACGCCGTCGGGCCACAGGTCGACTCGTGGGCAGAACTCCTCGACGTCGCCCTCGACGCGACTGGCTACCTCGTGAGTCTCAGCGCCGACGAACGTCCGCGACAGGCGCTCGCCAACGTCGAACAGTTCGAGGAGTACCTGCGGGACGCCGTCGGCGACGCCGGCAGTCTCCGGACTCTCGTCACCCGCCTCGACGAACGCCGAGAGTTCACCAACTACGACCCCGAAGCCGCGATTCCGGACGGCGAAACCGGCGTCCGGATACTCACCGTCCACGCCGCGAAGGGCGAAGAATTCCCGGTCGTCATCGTGCCCGGTCTCGGAGACAAATTCAACACCGACCCGCCACTCGCAGGGGGAACCGAGTTCGACGACGTGAACGACCGCCCGGCGCTCGGACTCTCTGTCCCTGACAGCGACGACCCCTTCGACACCACCGACACCGTCGCGAAGAAAGGACTCCGGTCCCGACGTCTCGCAAAACTCCGTGCCGAAGAGAAGCGCACCCTGTACGTCGCCTGCACGCGCGCTCGCGACCACCTGATTCTGGCCGGCACGCACGGGACGGAGGGCGACGGGGACGAATCGCTGACCGAACTGGAAGCCCCGGAGACTGACGAACCCGAGCGTTGGAGCGACTTCGTTCAGGGCTCGCTGTTCGGTGACGGAGACCTGCTCGCCGACCTCGAGGCTCACGGACGAGCGACCGGCCGGCTCCACGTCGACGCGCTCACCGGCGAAGAAGAGCCTGACCGAGACGCTCCGTCGTACACCGTACGACTCCCGCCGCGACCGGAGGCGCAGGCCCGGGACGTCGACGTCGAGGACCCCCCGACGAGCGTCGAGATTTCACCAGTTCGACCGGAGCCCGTCCGGTACAAGCTCTCGCCGTATCAGGTCGCAGACGTGCTGAGCGACCGGCAAGACGGGGAACTGGTGTTCCACGAAGGAGAGCGCACCGTGCGCTACCGACGAGGGGACGACGGCACCGACTGGGACGAAGACGACGACGTGCCTGCCGACGTTCAGGCCGGAGGGTCCGAACTGTCCGGGCGGTTCTTCGGGGAGGCAGTCCACCGAGTCTGCGAACTCCAGCTTCCGGCCGAACGCTGGGACGACGTCGTCGACGACGCGCTCAGGTCGATGGACTACGAGGGAGCGGTCACCGAGGACGACCGCGCCCGCGTCGCGGAACATGCCCGGCGAGCGAACGACTACGTTCGCACGGTAACCGACAGCGACGACGCCGTCTATCGGGAGCTTCAGGCGGGCGTGGACCTGGCTCACGGCACCATCGCCGGTATCGTCGACTGCCTCGTTCTCGGTGACGAGACAGCCACGGTGGTCGACTACAAGACCGGTCACGTCGACGAATCGAAACTGCAGCAGAAGGCCGAATACTACCAGCCGCAACTCGAGGCGTACGCGCTGATGGTCGCGGCGTTCGACGACGACCGTCCGGTTACGACGCGCCTCTACTTCACCGAGAGAGACGTGGATTCCGGTGCTGAATTCGGTACCGGGAGTGGTTCCGGCTCGCTCGAGGAACTCGAAGCTCGTCTGGACAGGCGACTCTGCGAGGAAATCGAAGCGCAGACCGAAGCAACGCTCGCCTCCGAGACAGGGAACCCGAGTTCCGACCGATGACGCGGAGGGAGTGGTGACCCGGTGAGCGGGGCTACGTGCGAGTATTCGATATGCGCGCTCGACAAGTCGTCGACGGGACGAAGCCCAGTAATCGGGGTCTGCGTCTGCCCTACGACTCCTCGACGAATCTCGACGGTCTGCTCTTGAGAGATTTACTCGTGGATAGTGGTGTACGGCGCTAGCGGAAGCCACGACGACGGCGGGGCGCGTCACGTGTTCAAATCAGTCTGGACAGAGTGCTTGGCTTTGGACGAAGTTAGCCGCTGTACCGTCAACGCACACCGCAGAAAGACCGTATGGGCGCTACAGGATTTGAACTCCACTCGCGGCGAAGCCGCTCGCTAGTTCAAATCCTTCGCTGGAGATGATTCTCCGCTCACTTCGTTCGCGGAAGAATCATGGGCGCTACAGGATTTGAACCCGTGGCAACTTGGTCCGAAGCCAAGCACTCTGTCCAGACTGAGCTAAGCGCCCTCATTACTCCGTACCGGGACGGTTCAATTTAAACCCACGGATTCGACCCGACCGCGACCCCCTGACTCCGCGTCTTTTATCTTCGCGGGACAGAGACGTACCGCGTATGCCACCCGCCGCAGAGTCCGAGTCGTCCGTCGGCGAGGGGTCGTCGGCCGCCGAGACGGCTCGCGGCCTCCTCGAACTCGTGCGTCCGGGGAACGTCGTCTCGGCGGGTGTGCTGACGTTCACCGGGTCGTTCGTCGCGGCGGGACTGTTCGCCTCGCCGTCGCACGTCCTCGCGGCGGTACTCGCGACCGTCTTCGCCACCGGTGCCGGGAACGCCGTCAACGACTACTTCGACCGCGAAATAGACACGATAAACCGCCCGGACCGGCCCATCCCGCGCGGTGCGGTGAGTCCGCGCGAGGCGTTCGCATTCAGCGTCGCCCTGTTCCTCGGCGCCGTCGTCTGCGCGGTGACGCTCCCCGTCGAGGCGTTGCTCATCGCCGTCGTCAACCTCGTCGCACTCGTCGCGTACACGGAATACTTCAAGGGACTGCCGGCCGTCGGCAACCTCGTCGTCGGCTACCTCACGGGGTCGACGTTCCTGTTCGGGGCCGCGGCGGTGGACAGCACCTTCGACCCGAACGTGCTCGTCCTGTTCGGTCTGGCCGCGCTGGCGACGTTCACGCGGGAGGTAGTCAAAGACGTCGAGGACCTCGAGGGCGACAGGGAAGAGGGCCTCAGCACGCTTCCCATCGTCGTCGGGGAGCGACGAGCGCTCGGCGTCGGCGTCGCCGCGATGGTCGTCGCCGTCGTCGCCAGCGCCTACCCGTACGTGGACGGGGTGTTCGGCGTCGCCTACCTCGCCCTGGTCGTCCCCGCGGACCTCGTGATGCTGATTGCCTGCGTCCGGTCGTTCCGGAATCCCTCGCTCGCGCAACGGCGTCTCAAACACGGGATGCTCCTCGCGACGGCGGCGTTCATCGCCGGCCGACTCCTGCTGTCGCCGGGGCCGGTCGGATAGGAGCGTCAGTCGGGCAGGAGCGCCAGTCGGGCAGGAGCGCCAGTCGGGCAGGAGCGCGCCGGTCGGTACCGTCACGCCGACTGCGGCGCGACCATCAACTATAGGTGGTGTGTGACCCTCTGTGGAGACGAACGAACACGAACGAACACGGCGGAGTCGCACCACACGCCCCGACGACCGGCGGTGGCGACTCACCTCACACAAAGAACCTACTACATTGACACCTCTCTCCGAGACGACGGTCATAGAATCAAAAAGAATATTATTGACTCACAATATCGTTGTACCGTTTGATGACTCTCGGTGAGGTCACCCGCCGCGCAAGCGAACACCCACTAGTCGGCAGGTCGTCACAGAGGCACCCACATGTATGACCTGTCACCGGCCGTCGATGCCGAGGTTCCCCCGGGAACGAACCTCCTCATCAGTGGGCCACCGCTTACCGGTAAGCGTTCGATAGCGCTGGATATCCTCGCCGAGGGGGCGACGAACGGCGACGGTGCGATAATCGTCACCACGAAGGACGGCGCAAAGCGCGTCCTCTCGGACTTCGAGAAGCGCACGCCGTACGAGGGAAAGCCCGTCGCCGTCGTCGACTGCGTGACGCGACAGCAGGGTGTCGGCGAGATTCGGGACGACGACCGAATCAAGTACACCTCGTCGCCGGTGGACATGACCGGCATCGGTATCAAGCTCTCGGAGTTCCTGCAGGCGTTCTATCAGGACCGCAACATCGAGCAGAACCGCATCATGCTCCACTCGCTGTCGACGCTCCTCATGTACGCCGACCTGCAGACGGTGTTCCGCTTCCTGCACGTGTTCACGGGCCGCATCCAGAGCGTCGAGGGCCTCGGCCTGTTCGCCATCGACTCCAGCGCCCACGACGACAAGACGATGAACACGCTCAAGCAGTTGTTCGACGGCATCGTCACGACGTACGAGGACCGCGAACCCGAGGTTCGCCTCGCCTCCGACTGACTCGCGACTCACGGACGTCACCGACCCGCTTCTCCGACCCGCGCTCTTCACCCACCCCTCCGAGCGTCCGCCGACGCGGCCCCAGTTGACCGACCCGACGCACGTCCACCGACGACTTTTGTCGGTGGCCCGTCTCCGTTCACGCATGGTCACGGACGAGGAACTCCGCGAGATACTGAGCGCCGACACCGTCGCCGTCGTCGGCTGTTCGACGACGCCCGGCAAGGCCGCGCACGACATCCCGGCCTACCTGCAGAACCACGGCTACCGCGTGATACCGGTCAACCCCTTCGCCGACGAGATTCTCGGCGAGACGGCGTACGACTCGCTGTCGGACGTGCCCGCGGACGCCGGCGTCGACGTCGTGGACGTGTTCCGTCCCAGCGAGGAGGCGGGCGACATCGCCGAGGCGGCCGTCGAGCGACACGAGTCCGTCGGCGACGTGGGGTCGGTGTGGCTCCAACTCGGCATCACGAACGACGACGCGAAACGGCGCGTGCGCGAGGCCGGACTCGCCTTCGTCCAGGACAAGTGCATGAAAGTCGAACACAGCCGCCTCCTCGGCTGAGCATCGGTCGCGGAGACGCGCCGGCGTCCGAGCGAACCGCCTACCCCTCCCACGACTCGAAGTCGCCGTAGATGCCCTTCGAGAGGTATCGCTCGCTGGAGTCGGGGAAGACGGTGACGACGGCGTCGCCCGGCGCGTCCACCTCGCCGTCGCGGATGCGTTCGGCGACGTCGCGCGCCGCGAGACTCGCGGCCGCCGCCGAGGAGGCGACGAGGTGGCCCTCCTCGCGGGCGAGACGTTGGACCTCCGCGTGGGCGTCCCGGTCGGATATCTGCACCACCTCGTCGACGAGTTCGGGGTCGAACAGTTCGTTCGTCGTCGGGTCGTGGGTGCCGATGCCCTCCGTCTTGTACGCCTCCTCGTCGCCGTCCACGCCGACGAGCGTCGCGTACAGCGACCCCTCGGGTTCGACGGCGACGACGTGCGTCTCGGGGTCCCGTTCGCGGGCGTAGCGGGCGATACCCATGAGAGTCCCGGCCGTCCCGCACCCGGCGACGACGGCGCCCACGTCGCCGTCCAGCGCCTCGTACATCTCGGGCCCCGTCGTCGCGTAGTGCGCCTCGGCGTTCAGCGGGTTCGAGAACTGCTGGGGGACGACGGCGTCGTCGAGTTCGGCCGCGAGTTCGCGCGCGCGGTCGATGGCCCCGCCCATGCCGTCCGCGGTGGGCGTGTTGACAACCGTCGCGCCGAGGGCCCGCATCAGTTGCTGTTTCTCGACGCTGAAACGTTCGGGGACGACGAAGACGGCGTCGACTCCGAGTTGGCCGGCGGCGACGGCGATGCCGATGCCGGTGTTGCCGGCCGTCGGTTCGACGACGGTGCCTCCCTCCGAGAGCGTCCCGTCGTCGAGCATGCGCTCGAGCATGTATTTCCCGATGCGGTCCTTGACGCTCGCGCCGGGGTTGAACGACTCCAGTTTGGCGTACACCGGCACCTCGTCGGGGGACGCGTGGACGCGGACGAGGGGCGTCTCACCGACGGTGTCGAGGACCGAAGCGAGCGGTTCCCGGTGGGTGGTCATGCGCTGGCAAATGTTGCCCCTGTACCTCAAAGTTCCCATCGGCGGGTCCGCCGTCGCCGAATCCGCGGGGCCGAAGACGGCGAGCGCGGACGCTGGAGACGGCAAGTGAGGGGGCTGGAGAGAGAGCGAGTGCGGACGCTGGAGACGGAGAGTGGCGACACTGGAGAGACGGCGCGCACGGACGGGCGACAGCGAATCGAGTCCGCAGGAGAGCGCCGGTCAGTTCTCGGTCTGCGCGTCGTCGCCGCCGTCGGCCGTCTCACCGGCCGCCGCCTCGTCGCTCGGGTCGGCCGTCGCGTTCGACTCGTCCGTCTCCGCCTCTTTGATGTGGGCGTTGGCGGTGACCGTCTCCACGTCGATACCCTCTCGCTCGGCGAGTGCCTCCAGCAGCGCGCGCTGTTCGGCGTTCTCCGTCTCCAGTCGGTCCACTCGGTCCCGGGTGTCCTGAGCCGTCTCGCGCATCTCCGCCAGCTGCTCGCGGAGTTCGTTCAGTCGCGCGTACACGTCTTCGGCCATCTCGGCCACCTTCTGGAGCTTCTTCGCCGTGCCTCCGATTCCCATGTTCGCCCGTGCGTCCCCCGGGTTTGTGTGCGTTCCGCTTCGGTGGCCCCGTCGAAACTCTCTCCCCGACGGCGAATCTCGCGAGCCGTTCTGAATATAGAGTGCGTTCCTCGCAGTACCGTTATCCCCGTTCGAGGAGTAGCGGGGACGATGCCCGTCAACCCGAACTTTCTCGAACGCTTGGTGTTGTTCCGGCTCAACAAGGCCCCGGCGCCAATGCTCGACCTGTTCGGTGCGGCGAGTTTCGAGGCGGTGTCGCTCGCTCTGGACCTGGGTCTGTTCGAGACGCTCGCGGACGCCGAGACCCCGCTTACGGCCGCCGCTCTGGCCGACCGTATTGACGCCCATCCCGACGGCATCGCGACGCTCTGCGACTTTCTGGTGACCGAGGGGTACCTCGCCGCCTCGGACGGCAGCTACCGCCTGACCGGAATGACGGAGAAGTGGCTACTGACTACGTCCGAGACGAACATGGGACCGTGGCTCACCTTCTGGAACGAACTCGTCTTCCCGTTCTGGGAACGCGAACTCGAAACCGCCGTCGTGGAGGGAGAGCCGAGTCAGTCGATCTACGAGTGGTTCGACGAGGAGCCCGCCCGGTGGGAGACCGCCCAGGCCGGATTTCGGGCGACGGCCTCCTTGTTGGTGGACGACGTGACCGACGCGGTGTCCGTTCCGGACGGGAACGCACGGCTCGTCGACGTCGGCGGAGGTCACGGGCTCTACACGATAGAACTGTGTCGGCGGCACCCGAACCTCACGGCGACTATCTTCGACCTCCCGGGCGCTGTCGAGACCCTCGGCGACGAGGTTCCCGCCGAGGTGGCGGACCGGGTCAGGACACGAGCAGGGGACTACCTGACGGACGACCTCGGCGACGGATACGACGTGGCGCTCCTGTTCAACGTCGTCCACGCTCACGACCCGGCAGAGAACACTGCGCTCTTCGAGCGGGTGGCGGATTCGCTCGCGCCGAACGGGCGAATCGTCCTGTTAGACCAGTGGGAGGGCAGCGGGCGAACGCCGGTGAGCCGGGCCGGACTCCGGTTCGTCGCACTGACTTACCTGACGACGCTCGATGCGACCGTCTACACGCACGAGGAGGTTACCTCCTGGCTTCGAGAGGCCGGATTCGAGGATATCACCCGGCGGAGCGTCGGTCCGGTCGCGGGGCAGGCACTCGTCGAAGCGACCAAGCGATGAGTCCCGCAGCGACTGTCGCCGTCTCTCCCCTCCGTCTGCAGCACGCGCCCCCTGTCAGTCGGTAGGTCGCGGGGGCAGAACCGCTTCGGGGAGCGTCAGGGAAGCGTCGGTGAATCGCGGACGACGAGAGCGACGGTGGGGAGAACCCGCACCGACCCGTCTCACAGTTCGTTCGCGTCCACGTCGCCGACGAGGTACCGGACCGCGACGTAGACGCCCGCCGCGCCGACGGCGTACGCGAGGACGACGAACGGCGCCGCGGCGTCGGCGCTCCCGATTGCGAGTCTGGCCGCCGTGTTCACCGGGTTGTGCGGGAACAGCGTGGTGCCGCCGAAGACGAACAGCACGCCGATGGAGTAGAGGAACTGCGCGGTGCGACGCTCCGGCGCGAGCAACGCCACCGCGGCGGCGAGCGAGCAGACGAGCGTCGACAGCGCCGCCACGAGGACGACGAGCGTCGCCGGACTCGCCACGTCCGTCCCGTTGAACCCGAGGAGGACGAGCCACAGGACCGCCTGCGCGGGCGCGAGCGTCGCCGCCGCGAGGAGTTTACCGTCCACGATTTCCCGGAGGGTGACGGGGGCGACGCGGAGCAGTTCCAGCGTCCCGCGCTCGCGTTCCTCGGTCAGCGAGTCCACCGTGAGCGACCCGCTGATGAACACCGGGAGGAAGAGCAGCAGGGGGACGAGGACGGTGTACGTGAAGCCGTAGTACGGGCTCGAACGCGTCTCCGGCGGGAGGTCGATGGGCAGCGTCGACAGCGACGCCGCGCGGTCCAGTCGCTCCGCGCGTTCGAGGTTCCGGAGCACGTCGCGGAGTTGGACGACGACCACCGTCGTCTGGACGTTCGAGTCCGGCACCGACGCCGAGACGAACAGCCTGCCGTCGCGTCGCTCACCTATCAGTACCGCGTCGATACCGGTCGCGGCGGGGTTCTCGAACGCGCTCGTCGCCGACGCCGCGTCGGGGTAGACGCTCGGGTCGACGCCCCGAACCTCGTCGGCCGCCCGCACCAGTTCGTCGGTGGCGTCGCCCGCGACGGCCACGTCCACCTCGTAGCCGCCGACCTGTCCGGGGTCGTACAGCGAGACGAGCCCGACGACGAGGAACGACGAGAACGCCGCGATGAACAACTGCAGCACCAAGGCGAGGACGATGGTCTTCTCCCTGCCGAGCGAGGAGAGTTCCCGCTTGGCGATGGTCACGCGCGGGTCACCCAAGGCTGCTCACCACCGCGAGGTTGTAGGCGGTGTGAACCGCCGCCGCGACGAGGAACGACGCGGCGTACCACCGCTTCCCGCGCGACGCGCCGACGGCGGAGACGGCCGCCGTGACGACGTGGAGCGCCAGTGGCGCGAGGAGCAACCCGACCGCCGCGAGGACGCCGACGTCGAGTCCGACGCCGGACGGGCCGAGCGCCGCGCGCCCGAGCGTCAACTCGGGCAGGCCGACCACCTGCGCGACGGCGGTGAACTTCTCGCCGACGAAGAAGCCCAGTCCCGAGAGCGCGCCGAGCGAGAGGGCGGTCCGCGTCGTCCGCTCGAACCGCCCCTTCTCGAACGCCGCGTAGACGTGGAGGCTCTTGGCCGCCTCCTCGACGAGGGCGACGAACGTCAGGAGGAGCGGGACGGTCAGTTCGACGGGGAGGACGAACAGGACGGCGATGGCGAGCAACTCGGCGACGAAGACGAACGGGATGGAGAGCCCCGAGACCAGCGCCACGTCCCGCGGGCGGGAGACGCGCGCGTCGAGGGCGTCGAGGAACTTCAGCGGCACCGCCCGCTGGGTGAACATGTCCTCCTCGCGGTAGACGCCCGCGCCGAGGAGGAACAGCACGCCCGCACAGAGGACGAACGGCCCCGTCGAGAACAGGAACGCGCCGAGGCTCACCGTTCCCGCCCCAAGGTCGCGGACGACGAGCGTCAGCGGCGAGATGAGCGCGACGGGCGTCACCTGCGTGAAGATGGCCGGGACGAACGTGTAGGAGGTGAGAAACACCGACACCGCGACGGTGACGAAGGTGAGTTCCTTGAACGACCGGGCGAACATCGCGCCGACGAACGTCGCGCCGAGGAACACCAGTCCGATGGGGACGACGGCGGCGACGGAGACGACACCACCGCCGACGGCGAGGGCGATGGCCGTCGTGACGCCGAGGACGACGCCGACGTACGGGAGCGTCTTCCCGAGGACGATGTCGCCCGGCGAGACGGGCGCGACGAGGAGCAGTTCGCCCCGCCGGTTGATTCGCTCGTTCAACATCGTGCTGCCGTAGGCCTGCACGACGAAGTTCATCGGTACGAGGAACGCGAACGCGAGGACGAGCGAGGCGAACGGGAACGGCGGCCGCACGTCCGCCGGCGACCCGGTCGACCCGCCCGAGAGCGGGTTGATGCCGCCGAGGTTCGGCACCGAGAGCGACCCGTCGCCTCCGCCGTCCGTCGGCGAACCGGCCGCGGCCGAGCCGTCGTCGTCGGCAGTCGCGCCGGTGCCAGCGGCCGTCTCTCCGCCGGTCCCGCCGTCCGCCGACGGACCGGTAGCGCCGCCGTCGCTCCCGCCGGTTCCGCTTGCGTCGCCCCCGCCGGTGCCGTCGACGCCACCCGCCTCGCCGGCGGACGCGCCCGCCGGAAGCGGCGACCCCCGCGAGACGTACTCCAGCGAGACGACGACGGGGAACGCCGCCGTCCGGTTCTCCTCGTTCCGCATCGCCGCGGTGTTGTACCGGCGGACGGCGTCGTTCAACGCCGCGAGTGCGGCCCGACTCTTCTGCGTGTCGTCGCCGAGGACGCGGCCGTCGAGGAGGAGGAGGTCCACCTCGCCCGCGCGGAGGGCGTCCGCGCTCGGGTCGCGCGGGTCGAGTGCCGGCGCGGCCGCGACCGGGTCGTAGTACTGGCTGTCGTCGGCGACGCCGACGCGGTAGATGTCCCTGTCGAGGGCGACGCCGCCGGACACCACGCCGGCGGTGGCGACGCCGCCCGCGAGGACGACGGCGACGAGGAGCAGACCCACCGTCCGGCGGTCCAGCGTTCCCGCCGAGCGTTCGACCTCCCACCGGGCGATGCGCGCGACGGCGCGGAGACGCTCCCGGAGCGACCGACTCACCGCGCGCCTCCCTCCGCCCCCGCCGTGTCGCTCTCGGTCCGCGTCGCGTCGCCCGTTCGGTCCCCGTCGCTCCCGTCGGGTCCGTCGCGCCCGCCGTCCGCCCCGGACGCGGCGGCCCGCCCCCTGCCGTCGTCGCGCGCCTCGGGCGGCCGGCCGGCGAGTTCGAGGAAGACGTCCTCCAGACTCGGCTCTCGCGTGCGGATGTCGACCACCTCGCCGCCGGCCGCCGCGGCCGCCTCGCGGACGGACTCGACGGCGTCCATGTCGGGGACGACGCGCCGGTACCGGCCGTCGTCGGTGGCCTCCGACCCATCGACGGCCGCCGTGGTGAACACGTGGTACGTCGTCTCGCCGTGTTCCTCGCGTATCTCCGGCACCGTCCCGCGGGCGATTATCTCCCCGCGGTTCATGATGACGACGCGGTCGCAGACGCTCTCGACGTGGTAGAGGTTGTGCGCGCTGAAGACGACGGTCTTGCCGCGGTCCGCGAGGTCACGGGTGAACTCCAGCACGTAGTTCGTCGTCAGGGGGTCCAGTCCCGACGCGGGTTCGTCGTAGATGAGCAGGTCCGGGTCGTTCACCAGCGACCGGGCGATGGCGACCTTTCGCTTCATCCCCTTCGACACGTCGCCCAACCGCCGGTCGCGGTGTTCGAGTTCGAGTCGGTCGAGAGTGTCCTCTGTGCGCCGGGTGGCCTCCTCGCGCGGCACGTCGTACAGGTCCGCGAAGAAGCGCAGGTACGACCGCGCGGTCATGTCCTCGTAGAGGGGTGACTCCTCGGGCAGGAAGCCGAGGTGGCGGCGCATCTCCGGGTCGCCGGCGTCGTAGTCGCCGACGCGCGCCGTCCCCTCGGTCGGTTCGACGAGTCCCGCCAGCATCTTCAGCGTCGTCGTCTTCCCCGCGCCGTTCGGCCCGACGACCCCGAAAATCTCCCCCTCGTCCACCGCGAAGTCGCTGCCGACGACGGCGGGGAAGTCCCCGTACGTCTTGCGAAGTCCCTCGACCCGTATCATGCGCGTTGCGAGGGACGACCCCCGGTTAAATGGTTCGTGCAGATGTTCAACGTTGATACTCGGGCCCGGAAGCGACGACGGACTGATTACCCGCGGCGAGAAACGGTGGGTCGTGCCCGCAGACGACTATCTCGACCCGCGGACGGCGCTGTTCGTCGGCGGGTTCGTCGCGTTCCTGTTCTGGTTCGCCGGCGGCCTCGCGTACGTCGCCGCGGGGGAGGTGTTGCCGACGGTCCGCACGTTCGCCCTCGTCTTCGTCGGCCTCGGGTTCGTCTTCTTCGGCGGCGGGGCCGTCGTCGCCCTCGTCCTCCGCTGGCGGGCCGGCGACTGACTCCCTGCGGACCGGCCGGCGACTGCCCCTCGCGAACGGACCGCCGACTGCCCCTCGCGGCCGCGGACGCCGGGACGCGAAAACGTTTCGTGACACCCCGGCGATAGTTCGAACGTATGGCTGTGACTGTCGTGCAAGGGACGGACGGTCGGTGGCATCGAACGGACATCCTCGCCTGCACCGAGTCGTCGGTGCTGGAGACCGGCGAGAAGCAGGACCGCGAACTGGAGGAGTTGGGAGAGGACCGGTGTTCGAACTGCACGTGGTAGGGGCGCGCCGCGGCGCGGGCGGGAGATGCCTCGCCTACTCGTAGTCGTAGAACCCCTTCCCAGTCTTCTTGCCGAGGTCACCCGCGTCAACCTTCCGCTTGAGGAGGTACGCCGGCTTGTATCGGTCGCCGAGTTCCTCGTGAAGCGTCTCGGAGGCGTCCAGACAGATGTCGAGGCCGATGTGGTCGGCCAGCGTCAGCGGACCCATCGGCACGTTGGTGCCGAGCGTCATCCCCCGGTCGATGTCGTCCTTCGAGGCGACGCCCTCGTCGTAGGCGCGGATGCCCTCGTTTATCCACGGCATCAGGATGCGGTTCGTGACGAACCCCGGCTTGTCGTCGGACTCCCACGTCTCCTTGTCGAGTTCCTCGGAGAACTCGTGCGCGAGGTCGACGACGGCGGGGTCCGTCTTCTCCCCGACGACGACTTCGACGCCCTTCATCACCGGCACCGGGTTCATGAAGTGGACGCCGACCACCTTCTCGGGGCGGTCCGTCGCGGCGGCGATGGTGGTGATAGACAGCGTGCTCGTGTTCGTCGCCAGCACCACGTCCTCGTCGGCCACCTCGTCTAAGTCCGCGAAGATGTCGCGCTTTATCTCCATGTCCTCGACGGCCGCCTCCACGACGAGGTCCGCGACGGAGAGGTCGGCCAACTCCGTCGTCCCGTGGATGCGGTCGAGGACGGCCTCCGACTCCGACTCGGTGAGGCGGTCCTTCCGCACGAACCGCGCGAGGGAGTCTTCGATGCTGTCGAACCCGCGTTCGACGAACTGCGTCTCGACGTCGCGCATGACCACGTCGTACCCGGCCATCGCGGCCACTTGCGCGATGCCGTTGCCCATCGTGCCGGCGCCGACGACGCCGACCGTCTCCACGTCGGATAGCTCACGAACGTCCATGAGATTCGATGCGCGGCGACGGGTTCTAAACGTGGCGAACCGGCGCTCGTATCTGCCCTCCGGTAAAGAACGTGATAGATTTCGAACAGCCACGGAAACTCTCAAGTTGCGCAACGTGAAGGTACTCCCCAACGGGTGAAAGCGTGACGCAAGGTGCCGACAGCGAGGATGGGGTCGACGACCACGCCGAGGGCGACGCCGTCGGTGAGTCCGAGGACCGAGAACGGGGGGGAGCGGAGGCCACGTCGGACGTCTCGTGGAGTGCGGCCGCCCCGACGGAGAGCGACGAGGAGATTCCGCTCCCGTGGACAGTCGTCGACGAGGGGGACGTCGAAGTCGAGGTGCCCGACGAGTTCGAGGCGTTGCGCTTCGTCGGCCCGAAGACGGCGGCGGCGCTTCGCGACTCGCCCATCGAGGTGGCGGATCTGGTTCGCAAGCGCGTCTCCTACCGCGACCTGACCGAACGTGGCGTCCATCCGGGCGTCGCGGCGAAGATTCGCCGGGAACACTCGCTGTCGTGGTCGTTCGACTCCGAGTCGTCGGACCTGTCGCGGCGGTCCTCGCAAGTCCGGGGACTGGACGACGAGGAACGCGCGTGGGTCGCCGCCTCCGCGGGGTGGGCCGAGGAGGACGAGTCGGCCGAGACGGACGGTTCAGGCGACGCGAGGAGTGCGGAGTCGGCGTGGCAGGCCGAGAGCGTCGAAGCCGAGGGGGCGGACGAGCAGTCGCCGACCGACGGCGAGTCCGCGTGGCGGTCCTCGGCGACGGCGTCCAGCGACGACGGCCCGACGCGGGACGGCGAGGCGGCGTGGCGGGCGAAGGCCGGCGACGACGAGGCGGCGGGGAGCGAGGCCGGCGACGACGAGGCGGCGTGGCGGGCGAAGGCCGGCGACGACGAGGCGGCGGGGAGCGAGGCCGGCGACGACGAGGCGGCGGGGAGCGAGGCCGGCGACGACGAGGCGGCGGGGAGCGAGGCGGCGTGGCGCGAACGGGCGACGGCGTCGCCGGGGACGAGTGACGACGACACCGGCGAGGCGTCCCGCGCCTCGGCCACCGACGCGGAGGCGGCGTGGCGCGAACAGAGCGCACCGACGCCGGTGACGGCCCTCGAAGCGGTGGACGACGCCTACGCCGACAGACTCGCCGACGCCGGCATCCGGTCGATTCGGCGACTCGCCACCGCCGACCCGGAGAGCGTCGCCGACGCCCTCGAACTCGACCGGCGACGGGTCGAACGGTGGTGCGAGGCGGCCCGCACCGCCCTCGACTGAGCCGCCACCGAGAGAAGTTTTTACTCTTCGAGTTAATTTCTCTGTGCGCCATTTTTCGGCATTTCAACCGCTATAGAACGCACATAACCGGATTGTAGCTTGAAAGTCACAGATTCCTAACGACACCAGTTTTATATATTTGCTGACCCGACTCGAAACCGATGAGAACCGGTGACGCGACCGACGGAAGCGGCCCCGACCGGCCGTCGGCGACGCGCCGGCGGACGCCCCCTGTTGCACGCTCTGCCACGACACGCGGAGGTGCGTTCTGACCGATGGCCACCGAGGAGAAACCAACTTCGACGGAGACGGCATCGAACGAGACGACTATCACCCAGATTCTCGACGTGGTGGCCCGCGCGGCCCCCGAGATTCGCGCGGGACTCCCCGGGCGGCGCATCTACGCCGAGCAGAACAACCCCTCCGGGGAGACGCCGATGGAGGCGGACATCTACGCCGACGAGATGCTCTGCGAGCGACTCGGTGACCTCGACGGCGTCGGCGAGTACGCCAGCGAGGAACGGCAGGAGGTCATCGACACGGGGTCCGGGCTCTCCGTCTGCGTGGACCCCCTCGACGGTTCCTCGAACCTGAAGCCCAACAACACGCTCGGAACCATCCTCGCCGTCTACGACGCCCCGCTTCCGGCCGCCGGGTCGGACATGGTCGCCGCGGCGTACGTCCTCTACGGCGCGACGACGACGATGATAACCGCCTACGACGACACCGTCACCGAGTACGTGGTTCAGGACGACGGCGAGTACGAGGCGGTCCGGGAGGACGTGACGCTCCCCGAGGACCCGTCGGTGTACGGCTTCGGCGGCCGCGTCCCCGAGTGGATAGACCCCTTCACGGAGTACGTCCGCGAAGTCGAGTCGGACCCGAGCATGAAACTCCGCTACGGCGGGTCGATGATCGGCGACGTGAATCAGGTCCTCACGTACGGCGGCATCTTCGCCTACCCGACGCTGACGGACCACCCCGAGGGGAAACTCCGCGTCCAGTTCGAGGGCTACCCCGTCGGTTACATCCTCGAAACCGCCGGCGGACGCTCCTCCGACGGCGAGCAGTCGCTGATGGACGTGGAGAAGGACGGCCTGCACTCCCGGACGCCGGTGTACGTCGGCAACGAGGAACTGATCGAGCGACTGGAAGCGGCACTCGACGACTGAGCGACTCGGCGCTCCCCCAGTCGCCGGCCGTCCGGCAAATTCTACATAGAAAACAATTTTGAACTACCCCGCACAGTCCGGGGTATGAAGGTCCGAATCGGTGCGGACGCGACCGACGACGAAGCGTCTGCCATCGCGAACGCCCTCGCACGACACCTCGACGCGGCGGTCGAAGTGTACGCGGGCGACGGGGACGACCCCGCCGCGACGGCCGACGCACCGACGACAGAGTACCCGTTGGACGACGAGTTGGGCCCGACCGACCGGGAGGCGAAACTGCGCGAGGAGATACGGGACATCCTCGAGGGCGGGCCGGCGAAGTACCGCGACCGCCTCGGCGAACAGGGGAAACTGTTCGTCCGCGACCGTCTCGACCTCTGGTTCGACTCGACGGGCGCGTCCGCGGGCGAGGGCTCCGACGAGAACGGCATCACCTTCGAGGACGGCAAGTTCGCCCACTTCGACGGCTGGCACCCGGACAGTCCCGAAGTCGAGCGACCGGACGAGAACAACCGCCTGCCCGCCGACGGCCTCGTCACCGGCGCGGCGACGTTCGAGGGCCGCGACCTGCACTTCATGGCGAACGACTTCACCGTGAAGGCCGGGTCGATGGCGCGGCACGGCGTCGAGAAGTTCCTGCGGATGCAGCAACGCGCGCTGAAGAACGGCAAGCCGGTCCTCTACCTGATGGACTCCTCCGGCGGCCGAATCGACCAGCAGACGGGCTTCTTCGCCAACCGCGAGGGTATCGGGAAGTACTACTACAACCACTCGATGCTCTCGGGGCGCGTCCCGCAGATATGCGTCCTGTACGGCCCGTGCATCGCGGGCGCCGCCTACACCCCCGTCTTCGCCGACTTCACCGTCATGGTCGAGGGGATGTCCGCGATGGCCATCGCCTCGCCGCGCATGGTCGAGATGGTCACCGGCGAGGAGATTTCGATGCAGGACCTCGGCGGCGCGCGGATGCACGCCGAGGAGTCCGGTAGCGCCGACCTGGTCGCCCGCGACGAGGCGCACGCCCGCGAACTCGTCGCGCAGTTGCTGTCGTACCTCCCCGACAAGGCGGGCGAGAAACCGCCGCAGTCGGAGACGGTCCCTCCGAAGTACTCGCCCGACGGCATCGACGAACTCATCCCGGAGGCACCGAACCGGCCGTACGACGTTCACGACCTCCTCGACAGGGTCGTCGACGCCGAGTCGGTGTTCGAACTCAAGCCCGACTACGGGACGGAGATAGTCACCGCGTTCGCCCGCATCGACGGCCGTCCCGTCGGCGTCGTCGCCAACCAACCCGCCCAGCGGTCGGGTGCCATCTTCCCCGACGCCGCCGAGAAGGCGGCCGAGTTCATCTGGACCTGCGACGCCTACGAGATTCCCCTGCTGTACCTCTGCGACACGCCGGGGTTCATGGCCGGGTCGCAGGTGGAGAAAGACGCCATCCTGGAGAAGGGCAAGAAGTTCATCTACGCCACGTCGTCGGCGACGGTGCCGAAACAGACCGTCGTCGTCCGCAAGGCCTACGGCGCGGGCATCTACGCGATGGGCGGCCCCGCCTACGACCCCGAGAGCGTCATCGCGCTCCCGTCGGGCGAAATCGGCATCATGGGGCCAGAAGCCGCCATCAACGCCGTCTACGCCAACAAACTCGCCGACATCGACGACCCCGAGGAGCGGAAGCGACGCGAGGACGAACTCCGCGAGGAGTACCGCGAGGACATCGACGCCCACCGCATGGCCAGCGAAGTCGTCATCGACGAGATAGTTCCGCCCTCCGACCTCCGCGCCGAACTCGCCGGCCGGTTCGCGTTCTACGCGGACGTGGAGAAGTCGCTGCCGGACAAGAAGCACGGCACCGTCCTCTGAGACGGCCCGACGCGACCCGAGGGCGTTGCGTCGGCCGCGCGCCGGGCGCGTAGGCGGTCGTTTATCGGACGGTAACGTTCCGATTATCACGACAGTCTCGGCCTATGTGACGACTACTGAGGAAGCCCCCGGCCGAGTCGCGTGGTATGGCAGCGCCCACCGTCACCGGGCCCGGGACGACGCTCTCGGACTTCCTCGCCGTCCTCGCCGAGCGAGAGCGAACTCTCTGGGTCGCCGTCGCCGTCACCTTCGTCCTCGACGTCACCCTGACCGCTCACGGGTTGACGCTCGGCTTCGAGGAGGCCAACCCCGTCGCGCGGGCGACGATGCTCGTCTTCGGGCCGCTTCCGGCGATGGTGGCGCTCAAGTCCGTCGTCGTCGGCATCGCCGTCGTCTTCACGCGCGTCGCGCCGCCGGCGGGGCGGCCGCTCATCCCCCTCGCCGTCGCGACGCCGTGGGCCCTCGCGTCCGCGTCGAACTTCGTCCTCATCTTCGGCTGAGCGGACGCGCCCCTCCGTAGCGGACGCGTCCCTCCGTCGCTCACCCGCGTACGTCCGCTACCGACCGCGTCGCCGCCGTCTTCGTCGCCGTCGTCGCTCGACGGCGGGGAGTCTGGCCTCGTCTTCGTAGATAACTCTCAGCGACGCGCCTCCAGCGCGGTCCGGATACCGCGGAGTTCGTCGCGGACCGCCCGCCACTCCTCGACCGACCCCGGAATCGAGTCGTCGCCGCCGCGGGCGAGGCGGCCCACCAGGTCCGCGGCGCGTCGGGCGTCGGCCACGTCGGTCAGCGACAGGTCGCCGCCGCCCGCGATTTCGACCGTCACGGTACCGTAGCCGAGGGCGTTGCCGACCGCCGACCGCCGGTAGGAGACGTCCTGCACCCGGCCGAGTTCGAGCGTCGTCACCCGCCGCGCGCGTCGGCCGCGCTTCGCGTACACCGCGCGGGAGGTGACGAGGAAGGCCGTCGCGTAGACGGGGTAGAGGCCGGCGACGGCGACGACGGCGGCGAGGAGTGCGCCCGGGACGGCGACGACCCACGGGAGGCCGGTGACGAGGGGGAGGGCGACGGAGGCGACGAGGACGACGCCCGCCGCGAGCAACTGCGGGAGGGCGCTCGCGACTACCGGACCGCCGGACCACTCGACCGTCTCCCCCTCGTCGAGCGTTATCCAGTCGGGGGCGTTCATCGCTCGTCGGCGGGGCGGACGTCTGCGTCGCTACGGGCGTCTTCGCCGCCGTTGACGCCGTCGTCGCCGCGGGCGTCGGCTCCCGCCACGCGCGCCGCGTCGTCGGTCTCCTCGGATTCGAGGAGCGACCGAATCGCGCGGAGTTCCGTCAGCACGTCGTCCAGCACGGCCCCCTTGTCCTCGTCCTCGCGGGAGCCGACGGCCTGCTTGACGCGACGGTTGACGAGTTCGGCCACCTCGCGGGGGTCCTCGACGGACTGGAACTGCAGTTCGACGCCGGACCCGCCGGCGGTGCTGACGTCGACGTTACCGAAGCCGAGGTACGCGCCGAGGACGCCCTGACTGTACGAGGTGTTCTGCACCTTGTCGAAGCCGACCTTCTGCACGTCGCGCGAGAGGATGCCCGACTTGCGGTAGAGGCCGGCCGTCGTGACGACGTAGTGGGTGTTGCGGAGCGAGAGGTACGCCCCGACGACGATTGGGATGCCGACGAGGAGGAGCGAGAGGGGGAGGCCGACGACCAACGCGGGGACGATGCTCGCGGGGTGGGGAGTGGCCGACCAGACGACGTCCTCGTCGTCGTCCAGGGTCACCCAGTCCAGTTCGGGTTCCATGTCCGGCGAGACGAGATGGGACGGGATAACCGTTGGCCCGTGACAGTCACGACTGCCGAGCGCTTCCCGCGAGGGCGTCCACGAGGACCGCCCACGCGAGTCCCGCGAGGCCCACGTCGCGGGCGAGGACGTCGCCGAAGGCACCGCCCTCGACGGCGAAGACGACGGCGAGGTAGGCGCAGGTGGCCGACAGCGAGACGGCGGCGACGGCGGCCGCGAACGCCGTGTAGCGGTCGGCGACGATGGCCGCGCCGAAGCCGACTTCGAGGACGCCGTTGACGAGCATGAAGACGACGGGGGAGACGACCAGCCACGGTGCCAGCCAGTCGGTGACGTAGACGGTCCACGCCGCCGGGTCCAGCAGTTTGTGGACGCCGGCGAGAAACACCATCGCGCCGAGACTCAGGCGCGCGAGCGTCGACGGGTCGGGGGCGCGGGCGGCGAACGCACGCGTCCGCTGCCGCGCCCGCGCCGAGAGCGTCCGGCCGTCGGGGTCCACTCGGGACTCACTCCTCCGGCCGCTTCAGCGACAGGGCCGTGCGGTCGAACTCGCAGACGAGTTCGTCGTCCTGATTGAACGCCTCGACGTGCATCGTGACGACGCCGCGTTCCCCGTCGGACGTCTCGCGCTTGTCGGTGACGGTGGTCTGCGCGCGGATGGTGTCGCCGTGAAAGACGGGCGCGGGGTGTTCGACGTCGTCGTACGAGAGGTTGGCGACGATGGTGCCGTCCGTCGTGTCGGGGATGGAGAGTCCGACGGCGAGCGACATCGTGTAGAGGCCGTTCACCAGTCTGTCGCCGAACTGCGTCTCCTCGGCGAACTCCCGGTCCAGATGCAACGGCTGCTGGTTCATCGTCATGTCGCAGAACGTCTGATTGTCGGACTCGGAGACGGTGCGTCGCTTCTCGTGGACGATTGTCTCGCCCACCTCGAACTCCTCGTAGTAGCGTCCCGTCATGGCCGTACGGTCTCGTCTCACGCGAAAAACCGTGACGGTTCCGACCGCCACGCCACAAACGCCTTCTCGGTGTCGGCCGAACGGACGGTCGAACGCGCGCCCTCGCCGTTCGTCTCACGTACATGTACTCGAATCTCCGCCTCGTGGTCGTGGTCGCACTGGTGTGTTCGAGCGTCTTCGCTGGCACCGCCGTCGCGCAGGACGCGACGACGACAACGGAGCCGACGACGACAGAGACTGCGACGGGAGAACCGACGACCGAAGAACCGACCGCGGGCGAGAGACCGGACGCCGACCCCATGGGACTCACCGACTCGCCGGTGCCCGGGTTCGGCGCGGTGACGGCCGTCCTCGCCCTCGCCGTCGCGGCACTCGCGGCCCGAGCGTCCGCCCGGTGACCGGCGCTCGCCGGTGCGAATCGGTCGGTCGGACCCGACCCCGACGAATCGGGGACAACACACAAGCCGCGTCCGTTCCTCAGCCCGTGTACCTCGATGATTCAGTGTCCTCGCTGCTCCGAAGCGGTCCCCGAGACCCGATACTGCCTGAACTGCGAGACGAATCTGGGCGTCCCGGAGATACCGACGCGCGACCCGGAGTTGACGGGGCGGTTGAGCGACGCCGCCGCCGCGGCGGACCACGAGAGCGTCGCGTTCCGGACGCTCCGCTCGAAGCACGACCAGTACGACCGGCCGCTGGGTAGCTACCTGTTCGCCGCGGAGCGACCGAAGCGAATCCTCGACGTGGACGCCGTCACGTTCGAGGGCCACGACGACGAGACGTGGAAGATACGCCCGGGGTTCAGAGCGCGGGGCCACGCCGTCGTCACCGACCGGCGTCTCCTCGTCGTCGCGCCGGCGACCCGGGGAGACCAGCTCTACGAACTGCCGTTCACCGACGCCGTCTCGGTCGAGTCGTCGTCGTCGTGGCTCGCGGACGCGCTCACGGTCGACCTCGCGGACGGGTCGTCGGTCAGCCTCGCCGTCTCGGGGCTGAACGACCACGAACGCGCGGCGGCCCGCGACCTGCTCCGGGAACGCGCGGCGGCGAACGACTCCGCGGAGTCGCGGCGGGCCGCGTTCGTCCGCGACGCGGACGACGTAATCGCCGACGCCGACGACGCGGCGACGGCCCTCCGGGCGGCGGCGGACCTGTTCGACGACCGCGAGGACCCGACCGCGTTCGACAGCCACGTCGCCGCGGCCGACTCCGTCGACGACCTGTTCGCGCGCCTCTCGGAGTCGGTCGGCCACGACCCGGCGTCTCGCCCCGCCGGCGCGAGCGACGAGAGCGACGCGGACGACCCGGACGCACCGCTCCCGGTCACCGGCGTCGGTTCGTCGGCTCTCGACACCCCGTCCGTCGACGCCCCCTCCCTGCGACGGAACCTCCGCCGGACGCTCAGCGAGGGCGACCCGAAGGAGGCGGGCAAGTGGGCCATCGGCGCGGGCATCGCCGGGTTCAGCGTCGCCGTCTCCCTGCCGTTCTCGACGGCGGCGGGTCTCGGTGCCATCGCCCTCGGCGGCGCCGCGACGGGGGCGTACGCGAGCGCGAACCCCGACTCCGCCGCCGCGCGAATCGACCCGATAGAGATGGCCGTCGGCGCGAAGGCGCGCGGCCGGCGGTGGGAGCGTCGCGGCGCGCCGGGCGGGGCCGCGGTCGGAAGCGCCGTCGGCGCGGCGGAACACGTCGCCGAACGGGCGACGCCCTCGGCGTACGCCCACTGGTACGCGAACGTCGACCCCGAGTTCGTCCTCCGAGGGGCCGAACTGGGCGCGCGGGCCGCCGACTCGTCGACCGACTTCGAGAACCGCACGGCCGCCGCCCTCCTCGGCGGCGGGTTCGGACTCGCCTACGGCTACAGCGACCTGGACGAGTCGGCTGCGGACCTCGAGGCGTTGCTCGACGCGGACGCGGAGAGCGTCCTCCCGTCCGGAAGAGACGACGGCGACCGAGCCGACGAACTGGGAGAAGGCGACGGGAACGCTGGACCGGCCGATGACGGACGAGACGGCGACGGACCGGAGGAAGACGAGCGAGACGGGGACGGACCGGTCGACGACGAACGAGCGAACGGAGAACGGGGCGGCGGCGGCGACTGACCCGCCGACTCCCGACGGGACGTAGTTTCAAATCGCCGCCGCGCGTGGGTACGACTATGGCACGACGAAGCCTGCTCTTCTCGCCGGGGGACCGCCCGACGCTGATGCGGAAAGCGCCGTCCACCGGCGCCGACGTGCTCTGTTTCGACCTCGAAGACGCCGTCGCCCCGTCGAAGAAGGACGACGCCCGCGCGGCCGTCCGCGAGGTCCTGTCGGACCCGACGTTCGACCCCGACGCCGAAGTCCTCGTGCGCGTCGCCGCCGAAACCGTCGCCGACGACTTGGACGGCGTCCTCGGCCCCGACGGCGACGCCGACGTCCGACTGGACGGCCTCGTGGTCTCGAAGGTGGGGTTCGCCGAGGACGTGCGCGACGTGGACGACGAACTCGCGGCCCGCGGGTGGACGCTCCCCCTGTTCGCACTCGTGGAGACGGCCCGCGGCGTGTTGAACGCGCCCGACATCGCGGCCGCCGGCCCGACGACGGCCCTCGTGTTCGGCGCGGAGGACCTCGCCGCCGATTTGGGCGCGACGCGGACCGAGGAGGGCACCGAGGTGCTGTACGCCCGCGAACGAGTCGTCGTCGCCGCCGCCGCCGAGGGCGTCGACGCCATCGACACCGTCCACACCGACTTCGAGGACGAGGCGGGCCTGCGCGAACAGACCGAGTTCGCGCGCACCCTCGGCTACGACGGCAAGATGGCCATCAACCCCGCCCAAGTGCCCGTCGTCAACGACGCGTTCACGCCGCCGCCGGAGCGAGTCGAGTGGGCCGAACGGGTGCTCCGCGCCCGCGAGGAGGCCGACGCGTCCGCCTCGGGAGTCTTCCGCGTCGACGGCGAGATGATAGACGCGCCACTCGTCGCGCAGGCCGAACGCATCCTCGAACGCGCGGGCGAGGCGGACGAGTCGGACGCCGACGAGAACGAGAGATAGAACCACCTTAGTAGCGTATTATCATCATTCTATGATATTATTCCCGGCAGACTTAACCCACCTCCGTTCGCTGCAGTCAGTATGAGCGAGGAGGCGAACCCGTTCGAGAGTCTACAGGAACAGATAGACGACGCGGCCGCGTATTTGGACGTCAGCGACGACGTGCTCGAACGACTGAAGCACCCCGAGCGAGTTCTCGAACTGAACCTCTCGGTCGACATGGACGACGGGACGACGAACCGGTACCGGGCGTTCCGGTCGCAGTTCAACGGCGACCGCGGCCCGTACAAGGGCGGCATCCGCTACCACCCGAACGTCTCGCGCGACGAAGTGAAGGCCCTCTCGGGGTGGATGGTGTACAAGTGCGCCGTCGTCGACATCCCGTACGGCGGCGGGAAGGGCGGCATCGTCATCGACCCGCGCGCGCACTCGGCCGCCGAACTCGAACGCATCACGCGGTCGTTCGCGAAGGAACTCCGCCCCCTCGTCGGCGAGGACCAGGACATCCCCGCGCCGGACGTGAACACCGGCCAGCGAGAGATGAACTGGATAAAGGACACCTACGAGAAACTCGAACACACGACGGCACCGGGCGTCGTCACGGGCAAGGCCATCTCCTCCGGCGGGAGCGAGGGCCGCGTGGAGGCGACGGGCCGGTCGACGATGTTCACCGCCCGCGAGGCGTTCGACTACCTCGACGTCGAGATGGAGGGTGCCACCGTCGCCGTGCAGGGGTACGGGAACGCCGGGTCCGTCGCGGCGAAACTCCTCGAGGACATCGGCGCGAACGTCGTCGCCGTCTCCGACTCCGGCGGCGCCGTCTACAGGGAGGGCGGCCTCGACACGAGAGCGGTCAAGGAGTTCAAGCGCGAGACGGGGTCCGTCACGGGCTACGACGAGGCCGACGAGGAGATGTCGAACGACGACCTGCTCACCCTCGACGTGGACCTCCTCGTCCCCGCGGCGTTGGAGAACGCCATCGACGGCGACTTGGCGCAGGACGTGCAGGCGGACGTCATCGTCGAAGCCGCGAACGGGCCCCTCACGCCGGACGCCGACGACGTTCTCACCGAACGCGACGTCCACGTCTTCCCCGACATCCTCGCCAACGCGGGCGGCGTCACCGTCTCGTACTTCGAGTGGGTCCAGAACCGCCAGCGCTTCCACTGGACCGAAGAACGCGTCAACGACGAACTCGAACGCGTCATCACCGAGGCGTTCGACACCCTCGTCGACGCCTACGAGACCCACGACCTGCCGAACTTCCGCACCGCCGCGTACGTCGTCGCCATCCGTCGCGTCGTCGACGCGTACACGGACAACGGCAACTGGCCCTGAGACGCGCAACCGGCCCTGAGACGCGCAACCGGCCCTGAGACGCACAATCGGCCCTGAGTCGCCGTGACGGCCGGCGAACGCGACGCGGCGGCGACTGCTTCGACCCGAACCGCGGTTCCGACCCGTCGCGGAAAGACCTATCACAGGGAACGCTGAACTTCGGCCGTGTCCTTCACCGAACTCATCGCGAACGTCGAACGGAGCGAGAAAACCCTCGTCGTCCACAACGCCGACCCGGAGACGGTCGAGTCGGTCGTCGAACGCTTCGCCGACCGGAACGTGCGGGTCGTGACGGCGTCGACGGCGTCGGGACCGCCGGACTACGCCGTCCTCGCGGACGGTGACCGCGTGCTCTCCACGACGTCGCTGTCGGAACTCGTCCCCGACGGCGGGACGCCGCGGACGCCCGCGTTCGCCGTGCGGCCGTACCGACCCATCCTCGACGAGTTGGACGAGACGACTTTCTCCTCCTACGACGCCGGGCGGATGCTCGCGGCCTCCCGCGAGATAGAGGACCGCGCGTGGCGGATGGGCGGGACGCTCTACGCGGGGTTCCAGCGTTACTCCCGCCTCGAACCTCAGCTTTCGGTGTACGAGCAGTTGGGTTCGCGACCCGACCTCGACGTGACCGCGTTCGGCTACCCCGACGCCGAACTCTCCGACCACGGGGACGCGTTCGACGTCGTCCCCGACGAGGGCGCGGAGATGCGGAACGTCTGGTTCGTCGCCCACGACGGCGGCGGCGACGACGACGCGAAGTCCGCGCTGGTCGCCGAGGAACGCGAACCCAGACGGTTCTACGGGTTCTGGACGTACGACCCCGCCACCGTCGACTACGTGTTCGACCACGTGAACGACGCCTTCCTCGGCGGGTCGGAGACGCGGCGGACGGCGGGTGGCTGACCCGAGTCGGTTCGCGGCGGACGGCCCGACGAGTCGGCGTCGTCGCGAGCGGGAATCCACGGACGTGCATATTTCACCCACGATTCGAAGCCGAGTGATTCAAGTCGGTCCACGACCCGCTATCCGACGATGCGTCAGGACCACCTCATCTCCGCGACTCAACTGTCGCGGGACGACGTCGAGGCGGTGCTCGACCGCGCGGCGGACATCGACGCCGACCCGGCGGCGTGGCGGCAGCGACACGCCGGAACGGTACTCGGGCTGTGCTTTTTCGAACCCAGCACCCGCACGCGGATGAGCTTCGACACCGCGATGAAGCGGTTGGGCGGCAGAACCGTCGACATGGGACCGGTCGACTCCACGTCGGTGAAGAAGGGCGAGAGCCTCGCCGACACCGTTCGCGTCGTCGAGGGCTACGCGGACGCCATCGTCCTCCGGCACCCCCTAGAGGGCGCGGCGAAGATGGCCGCCGAGTTCGTCGACGTGCCCGTCATCAACGCGGGCGACGGCGCCGGCCAGCACCCCACCCAGACGCTCTTGGACCTGTACACGATTCGGGAGAACGCCGGACTGGACGACCTCACTATCGGCGTCATGGGCGACCTGAAGTACGGCCGGACGGTCCACTCGTTGGCCGAGGCGTTGACCAACTTCGACGTCCGTCAGCACTTCATCAGCCCCGAGAGTCTGCAACTCCCCCGCAGCGTCCGCTACGACCTCCACGACGCGGGCGCGCAGGTCCGCGAACACACCGAGTTGGCGGAGGTGCTCCCGGAACTCGACGTACTCTACGTGACGCGCATCCAGCGCGAACGCTTCCCCGACGAGAACGAGTACCGGAAAGTCGCCGGGCAGTACCAGATAGACGCCGACGACCTCGCGGCCGCCAAGGAGTCGCTGACGGTGATGCACCCGCTCCCCCGCGTGGACGAAATCGCCCCCGAGGTGGACGAGACGGCCCACGCCAAGTACTTCGAACAGGCACACAACGCCGTCCCGGTGCGGATGGCGCTGCTCGACATGTTGCTGGAGGGCCACCGATGAGCGAGAAAGAACTCCGCGTCTCGAAGATTCGCGACGGCACCGTCATCGACCACCTCACCGCGGGACAGGCGCTGAACGTCCTCGCCATCCTCGGCATCGACGGCTCCGGCGGCGAGGCCGTCTCCATCGGGATGAACGTGCCGTCGGACCGCCTCGCCCGCAAGGACATCGTGAAGGTCGAGGGGAGAGAACTGAGTCAGTCCGAGGTGGACGTCCTCTCGGTCATCTCTCCGGAGGCGACCATCAACATCGTCCGCGACTACGAAGTCGTCGACAAGAAGCGCGTCGAACGCCCCGAGGAGGTGACGGGCGTCCTCTCCTGCCCGAACCGCAACTGCATCACGAACGCCGACGAACCGGTCGTCTCCCGGTTCGAGGTGCTCTCGGACGGCCTCCGCTGCGGCTACTGCGGCAGCATCGTCCGCGAGGACGAGGTGGCCGCGAACCTCGACGTGAACTGACCCCGCGCGTCCGCGTCGGGTGGTTCCCCCGGCGCAGAGTCGGAGCGACCCGCGCTCGGCCGATTCGGACGGAGAGACGACAACGTCGTTCGCTGGCCGGAACGTCAGTTTCGATGTCCGCTTCACGTTCCCGTCCGTCGGAACGAGGGGAAATCACTTTGTACCGAACCGACGTACGGTAGTGTATGTCCGGAAAAGCAAAACTGCTCTTCGTACTCGCACTGGTCGCCGTCGTCTACGTCCTCGTCTCCGGCGGGTCCGAACCCGTCGAAGTCGAAGTCGAGGAGTGAGCCGTCGGCACAGACGAACCGCCCGCGAACCACCTCCGTTTCTTTCGACGCCGCGCCCGCAGTGACGACGCCCGAACGAACGACTCATGCCGTTCGCTCGGCAACGTCGGTGCATGTACGGCGTCGTCACGCGAAACCCCGACGAGGTGGAGTGGCCCGACTTCGACCGGGCGTTCTACGAGGTCAAAGACGTCACCGGCCGGGCGGCCGAACCGCTCCCGGAGGCGGTGAACATGGTGTCGTGCTTCGGCGACACCGCCGCCGCGAACAGCAACCCCGAACTCGTCCCGGTGGACGGCGAGGGCGAACGCGCCACGCGCGACCAGCGTTACTTCGACTGGGCGTACATCTGCCCGACGAACGAGAACTACCGGTCGGGCCTCCTCGAAATCGTCGCGGACTGCGCCGCCGAGAACCCCGACGTGCGACTGGACGACGTGGGCTTCCCCCGCGACGGTTACTGTCGCTGCGACCGGTGCGAACGCCTGTTCGCCGAGTGGGTCGACGCCGAGGGACGGGACGGCGACGACGACGACTGGTACGAGTGGCGCGCCGAGGTGATAACCGAGTTCGTCGCGGAGGCGGCCGACCGCATCCCCGGCCGGACGTACCTGACGCTGTACCCCGACCCGTATCCGGGGCATCTCTACCGCCGCGCCGGACTCGATATCGAGGCTCTCGCCGAGTACGTCGACGAGTTCGTCGTCCCCCTCTACGATATCCACTACGGAACGACGTACTGGCTGGAGACCATCGCCAAGGGGTTCCGGTCGCTGCTCGACCCCCTCGACGTGCCGTTCGCCATCGAACTGTACGCCGTCGACGCGGAGATGGAACTGGACGACCTCATTCACGCGACGGAGGTGGCCGAGTCCTACGCGGAGAACGTCTTCTTCGGCTACGACGCCTCGAACGCCGCCGCCGCACTCCGGCGGAAGCGCGCGGACCAGCAAGACGGCGTCACGCACCGCCCCGACGACGACGAGTGAGGGTCCGGTCGGCCGCGAGAGACGAGTGCGCGTCCGTTTCGACGGTCCGTGTGCGTCGGTCCGTTCTCAGATGACGCCCGCGAGGAACGCGACGACGACGACGCCGGCGACGAAGACGAGGAAGGCGAAGACGAACAACCCGAAGATGAGTCGCCGTTGCCCACCGGTCGGTTCTGCCATGGTCGCATCGTAGGACCGGACGGATAAATACTGACTGCCGACGCGGGGTCGCGACCCCTCGGCGTCGGTCGGTCAGCGGGGACGCGGCTACAGTTCTTCGAGTGGGTCGGCGTTGCCGTAGAACGGGTCCGGCCCGTCCGTCGGCGCGGTCCACTCGGCGGCGTTCGCCAACACGTCGCGGATGTCGTCGCGGTAGTAGATGGGGTACGTCTCGTGACCCGGGCGGAAGTAGAACACCCTGCCCGACCCGCGGTTGTAACAACACCCCGACCGGAACACCTCGCCGCCCTCGAACCAACTGGTGAAGACGAGTTCGTCCGGCGCGGGCACGTCGAACCGTTCGCCGTACATCTCCGCCTCGGGAATCTCGATCTGTTCGGGGAGGCCGTCGGCGATGGGGTGGCCCGGTTCGATGACCCACAGACGCTCGCGTTCGTCGGCCTCGCGCCACTTCAGCGCACAGGAGGTGCCCATGAGCGACTTGAACGGCTTCGAGTAGTGCGCCGAGTGGAGGACGAGCAGTCCCATCCCGTCGCGGACGCGTTCGACCACGCGTTCGACGACGTGGTCGGCCACCTCGTCGTGCGCGCGGTGGCCCCACCACGTCAGCACGTCCGTCTCGTCGAGGACGCCCTCGGTCAGGCCGTGTTCGGGGTCGTCCAGCGTGGCCGTTCGCGTCTCGAACCCGCGTTCCTCGAAGCCCGCGGCGATGGCCTCGTGGATGCCGTCGGGGTACACCTCGGCCACCGCCTCGCTGTCGCGTTCGTGTCGGTACTCGTTCCAGACTGTGACGGAGAGGTCCGCGCTCATGTCTCGTCGGACTCGGGGACCGGTCAAGTAGCCTCCGTTCCCGCGGCTTCGTCACCGTCGCCGCGCCCGCGACCCACCCCGGCGTCGGCGACGCGCGACCGGCGCATCGTTCAAACCGTTCGGCTCCTAACGGCGGTCGTGAACCGTTCAGACCCGTCGGACGCCGTCCTCCATCCCGAGGACCGCGAGCGAGACGAATCGGGACCGTGGCGCGCGCTCTTCCTGACCGGCGCGTTCGCGTGGACGCTCCTCGCCGTCCTCGACTGGCGCGTCCTCCAGTCGGGGACGTTCCTGTGGGCGACGGTCCGGTCGGCGTACACGCTGCTTCTGGCACCGCTGTCGGCGGCCGCACTGCTGCAGGACACCCGCGCCCTCGCCGCCGCCGGAGTCGAGTTCGGCCGCGCCAAGTGGGTCTACGCGGCCGTCGCGCTCTTCTTTCCGCCCGTCTGCGTCGCCTACCTCCTGCACCGTCGCCGGCGCGTTCGCTCGCTCGGCGGCCGCGACGACGGACCGCCGGCCGGCGACGACACCGGCTGACTACCGGCCGCCGAACTCCGGGTCGCGGCGTTCGAGGAAGGCGTCGACGCCCTCCTCGTGGTCGGCCGTCTCGAACATCGCGCCCTGCGCGGCCGCCTCGTGTTCGATGGCTGTGTCGAGCGACACCTCGAACCCGCGCCGCATGAGCCGCTTCGACGTTCTGAGGGCCGCCGTCGGCCCGCCCGCTATCTCGCCGACGAACGACTCGAAGTCGGCCTCGAAGTCGTCCTCGAAGACGCGGTTGGCCAGCCCCAACTCCGCGGCCCGGTCGGCGTCCAGAATCTCGCCGGTGTAGACGAGTTCCTTCGCCACGCCCGCGCCGACTTCGCGGGGCAGGAGGTAGGAGACGCCGGAGTCGACGGCCAGTCCGAGTTGCTCGAAGTTGAAGCCGATTCGGCCCTCCCCCGAGAAGACGCGCACGTCGCAGGCGAGAGCGAGGGCACCTCCCGCGCCGACGGCCGGGCCGTCTATCTTCGCCACCGTCGGGTACTCGCAGTCGTAGACGCGCTTGACGACGCCGGCTGTGTCGTCGATGACGTGCCGAACCGCCTCGTCGGTCGTCCACTCGTCGGCGCGGAGTTGGAGCATCGCGTTCACGTCGCCGCCGGCGCAGAACGCGTCGCCCGCGCCCTCGAAGACGACGCAGCGCGTGTCGTCGGCCAGCGAGTCGAGCGCCTCGCGGACGCCGGCGGTCACGTCCGTCGTCAGCGCGTTCCGCACGTCAGGCCGGTTCAGCGTCACTGTGGCGACGCCCGCCTCGCGAGACACGATAACCGCGTTGTCAGTTTCTTCCGACATGGGCGGGTGGACGGCGGCGGTCTACAAAAGGTCACGGTCGTCCGCGCAGTCTCCCGGGTCGCGGTCGGCGGTCAGCGGTCGTCCGCGCAGTCTCCCGGGTCGCGGCCGGCGGTCAGCGGTCGTCCACTCGGTACAACGGGTCGAGGGCGTCGCCCGCCAGTCCCGGGCCGTCGGGCACCGACATCCGTCCGTCGCGGACGGGCGCCGGGTCGGGGGCGAGGTCCTCGGCCAACAGCGACCCGGTGGCGAGGCCGCACGCCGGCACGTCCGGAATCGCACTCGCGACGTGAAGCGCGCCGAGGCGGGCCACCACGCCGTCGATTGTCGTCGTCACGACGGCGTCGACGCCCGCCTCGCGGGCCGCCCGCGCCGCCGACAGCGTCAGGTCCGGCCCGCCGAGCGCCATCGGTTTGAGGACCAGCACGTCCGCCGCGTCCGCGTCGAGGACCGCCCCCACCGAGTGGGCGGCCAGCGTCTCGTCCACGGCGACGCCGACGCCCCGGCCGCGGAGTTCGGCGTGTCCCGACAGGTCGTCGGCCGGGAGGGGTTGTTCGACGTACCGGACGCCGAGTTCGGCCGCCGCGTCGAGCATCGCCGCCGCCGTCTCGCGGTCCCACGCGCCGTTGGCGTCCGCGCGCAGTTCCGCGTCCGGGGCGGCGTCGCGGGCCGCCCGCAGGCGCGCCGCGTCGACGGCCGCGTCCCGCGCGCCGACTTTCACCTTCACCGCGTCGTAGCCCGACTCGACCGCCTCCCGCACCGACTCGGCCGTCTCGGCGGCCGTCCCGTCGCCGACGGTGGCGTTCACCGGGACGGCGTCGGCGGCGTCGCCCGCGGCCAACTGCGCTCCGAGGGAGACGCCGGCCGCCCGCGCGTCGGCGTCGGCGCGGGCGAGCGAGACGCCGTGTCTCGCGGCGGGCGTCGTCGCGTCCGGGTCGCCCGCGTCGAGCGCCGTCCGACAGTCAGAGAGCGACTCCGTCCACCCCGGGAGCGGCGTCGCCTCGCCGAGGCCCGCACTCTGCGACGCCCCCTCGTCGGCCAGTCGCACGAGAAAGCCCTCGCGCGCCTCGATGGGGCCGTTCGCGGTGCCGAGCGGGTCCGACAGCGACAGCGAGAACGGGTCGAGACGCATCACAGCGGGAGGCCGCCGAACGAGAGGCCGAAGCCGAACAGGGCGGCGAACATCGCCAGCAGTTTCCCGACCCGTTCGAGCGCGGGGTTCAGCGCGCCGCCGGACGTCTCGGTGAACACCGTCAGCGTCACCGAGAGCGCGTACGGCAGGGTGACGAGGGGAAGGAGGACGGCGATTCCGAACGACTCCCGCGTGACGAACCAGAGGGGGACGAGGTAGGCGAGTGCGAGCATGGCGGCGAACTCGCCGCGGGAGAACGCGTAGCCGAAGCGGACGGCGAGCGTCCGCTTTCCGGTCGTCGCGTCCTCCTCCTTGTCGCGCACGTTGTTGACGACGAGGATGTTCGTCGAGAGGGCGGCGACGGCCAACGAGGCGACGAACGCGTCGAACGGGAGCGTGTTCGGGGGCACGCCGAGCGAGAGGGGGTCGGCGAGGGCGGCGGCCGCCTGCACGTAGTAGGTTCCGGTGACGGCGACGACGCCGAAGAACAGGAAGACGAACAGGTCGCCGAGTCCGTGGTAGCCGAGGGGGTAGGGACCGCCGGTGTAGGCGATACCCGACGCGACGGAGAGGAGACCGACGACGACGATGGGGACGCCGCCGACGTAGACGAGGTACGTGCCGACGAGGACGGCGGCGGCGAACGTGAGGTACATCGCGCGCTTGACCTCGGCGGGTTCGATGAGGCCGCCCGCGGTGACGCGGGTGAAGCCCTCGCGGTCCTCGGTGTCCGCGCCCTGCACGGCGTCGTAGTAGTCGTTGGCGAAGTTCGTGCCGACCTGGATGAGTGCCGCGCCGACGAACGCCGCGAGTGCCGGGAGCGCGGCGAACACGCCGTCGTGGACGGCCAACCCGACGCCGACGAAGATGGGCGCGGCGGCGGCCGGCAGCGTCTGCGGCCGCGCCGCCATCACCCACGCCTTCGTCCGCGAGATGTCCTGCGTGCTCATTGTCTCACGTTCGGGACGGGGGGAGAGTCAAACTTCGGTTTCCCGACGGGTGACGACGGACCGAGTCCGCATCGACCCATTCCGCGGGGACGGGAGGTGACTTCACCGCGATAAATTCTCCAAAAGCTACTTTTCCGTGGACTCCGTACGTTCACTCGTGGTTCGCCAGTTGGGTCGTCACGGGGCTCCCCTGTGAGGGCTCGACTTTTGCGGGACGCGAGTTCGCCAGTCGCGACTGTCTCGACCGTTCGGACCGCCCGGAACGGTCGGAGTGACGCCGACCCGACGAGTCGCGGCCCCGGACGCGTCGCGGTGAGAGTACAACTTTACGTTCTGTCAGACCGACCGGTCCGTATGGCTTCTCCCTCCCCGCGGAATCGGCTCTACAACGTCTTCGCCGACCCGGACCGGGATCTAGAGGAGAAAGTCGGACGCGCGCTCCGCATCGGAACGGAGTATCTCGACCTGCCGTTCGGCTTCCTCACCCGCATCGACGAGGGCGTCCAGGAGATAGTTCAGGCGACGGGGGACCACGACCTGTTGCAGCCCGGCGAGACCTGTCCGCTCGACGACGCGTACTGCCGTCTCACGGTCGAACTCGACAGCCCGCTGGCGGTGGACAACGCCTCGGCGTCGGCTATCGACCAGCGCGCCGTCGACACGTTCGGACTCGGGACGTACATCGGGACCAAGGTGGTCGTCGACGGCGAGACGGAGGGGACCATCTGCTTCGCCGACACGGACGTACGCGACGAGCCCTTCACCGAAGCCGAAGAGATGTTCCTCGAACTGCTCGGGCGACTCGTCAGCGGCGAACGCGAGCGGCGAGCGTACGAGCGGCAGTTGGCCGAGCGGAACGCGCGCCTCGAACGGGAGAAGCGGCGGTTCGAGGCCATCGCGGAGACGAGCTTCGACATCCTCTTTCGCGTCGGACTCGACGCCGAGTTCACCTACGTCTCCTCGGCGGTAGAACGCGTCCTCGGCCACCCGCCGGCGGCGCTGACCGGGGAACCGTTCGTCGACTTCATGACCGACGCCGCTGCCGAGCGCGCGGGTTCGGCCTACGCCGAGGTACTGGAGAACCGAACCGTCGAGAACCTCGAACTGGACTTCCTCGACCGAACCGGCTCCGTGGTCGTCCTCGAGGTGAACGCGACGCCGGTCACGCGGGACGGCGACGTGGTCGGCGTCCAGGGCGTCGGGCGGGACGTGACGGCGCGGAAGGAGCGACAGCGCGAACTCCGCATCAAGAACAGAGCGATGGACGAGGCGCAGGTCGGCATCTGCATCTGCGACGTGCGGGAGCCGAACGAACCGCTCGTCTACGTCAACGACGGGTTCGAGCGCGTCACCGGCTACGACACCGAGGAACTGCTCGGCCGGAACTGCCGGATGCTGCAGGGCGAGCGGACGGACCCGGCGACCACGCGGCGATTCCGAGCGGCCATCGACGCCGAGGAACCGGTCGTCGCCGAACTCGTCAACTACCGTCGGGACGGCACGCCGTTCTGGAACCGGGTCCACCTCGCACCGGTGGACGACGAGACGGGCGCCGTCACGCACTACGTGGGGTTCCAGCAAGACGTGACCGAGCGGAAGCGAACCGAGCAGTTGATTCGCGTGCTGAACAGGGTCCTCCGTCACAACCTCCGGAACGACGTGAACGCGTTCCTCGGCTGGACGGACCAGTTGAACGCGGGGGACGGGGGAGACGTCGACGCCGAGCGTCGAATCGAACGCGTCGCCGAGGACCTCCTGACGACGAGCGAGCGAGCGCGCGAACTGGAGCGGTACGCCCGCCGGGAGCGGACGCCCGAGCGACTCGACCCCGGGGCGTTGCTCGCGGGCGTCGTCGACGCGACGCGCGAACGGTGGCCGGCGGCGACGATTCGGCTGTCGGTCCGGACGGACCCGGAGACGGGTATCTGCGCCGGCGCGGAACTGGAGCGAGCGGTCGAGGAACTCGTCGAGAACGCCGTCAAACACGACCCGTCGGCGGAGCCGAGCGTCGCCGTCGAGGCGGAGGCGGACGGCGAGTGGGTCCGTCTCGTCGTCGCGGACGACGGCCCCGGCATCGACGGGATGGAGTCGGACGTCGTCGCCGCGGGGACCGAGACGCCCTTGGAACACGGTTCCGGACTCGGACTGTGGCTGGTCAACTGGGTCGTCACCCGCTACGGCGGGTCGTTCGCCATCGAGGCGGAGTCGGACGGGTCCGGGACGACGGCGACGGTCCGCCTCCCCCGAATCGAACGCGGCACGCCGGTCGAAGCGGCCGCGCGGCGACCGGCGATTCTGTCGGAGTGACCGCTCAGTAGTGCCAGGGGTACTCGGAGAAGTCCGGGTCGCGCTTCTCGAGGAACGCGTCGCGGCCCTCTTGGGCCTCGTCGGTCATGTAGCCGAGACGCGTCGCCTCGCCGGCGAACACCTGCTGGCCGACGAGTCCGTCGTCCGCCATGTTGAACGCGTACTTCAGCATCCGCATCGCCATCGGCGACTTGTCCGTCATCTCCTCGGCCCACTCCAACGCCACGCCCTCCAACTCGTCGTGCGGAATCGCCTCGTTCGCCATCCCCATCTCGACGGCTTCCTCGGCGGAGTAGGTCTTCCCGCGGAAGAATATCTCGCGGGCCTTCTTCTGGCCGACCTGTTTGGCGAGGTAGGCCGACCCGAACCCGGCGTCGAAGGAGGCCACGTCGGGGTCCGTCTGGAGGAACTTCGCGTGTTCCTCGGAGGCCAGCGTCAGGTCGCAGACGACGTGCAGGGAGTGGCCGCCGCCGACGGCCCACCCGGGGACGACGGCGACGACGGGTTTCGGCATGAAACGGATGAGACGCTGGACTTCGAGGACGTGCAGGCGGCCCGCCTTCGCCTCGCGGACGAGGGGGTCGTCCCCCTCGTCGGCCTCGTCGTCGTCGCGGTACTCGTAGCCCGACCCGCCGCGGACGGACTGGTCGCCGCCGGCGCAGAACGCCCACCCGCCGTCCTTCTCGGAGGGGCCGTTGCCCGTCAGGAGGACGCACCCGACGTCCGCCCGCTTGCGGGCGTGGTCGAGGGCGGCGTACAGTTCGTCCACCGTCCCCGGTCGGAACGCGTTGCGCTTCTCGGGGCGGTCGAACGCGATGCGCACCGCGGGCACGTCCACCGCGCGGTGGTAGGTGATGTCGTCGAACTCCGCCGCGCCGTCGACCGGTTCCCAGCGGTCGGAGTCGAAGATGTCCGAGACCATACCGAGGAGGTGTGCGGGCCGCGCAAAAAGATTCGCTTCACGGACGGCGTCGGGGCCGAGCGAAATCGCACGCCGACTCAGAGCCGACGGCCGGACTCGATGCCGGCGGCGACGAACGGCAACGCGAGGACGCCTGCTGCGCCGACGGCGATGCCGGCGACGGTGGCCGCCGCGAGTCCCGCGGGCGACGCCGAGAACAGGCCGGACGCGACGGACCCGAAGACGGCGACGGCGAGGACGAGGTTGTACCAGACGGCGCGCACGCCGGCGTAGAGGACCGAGAACGGCGGCCACTCCGGACCGACGGAGAGGCGGCCGTTGCGGTAGGCGGCGACGCCCCACGAGAGGGCCACGGCCCCACCGAGCGCCGCCGAGGAGGCGACGAAGTCGCCGGAGAACGTGGCGACGACGAGGGCCGGCAGCCCCAGCACTGTCGCCTCGGCGGTGCCGTCGAACAGGTCCGACAGCCACTTGCCGAGTTCGTCGTTCTCCTCGCGGGGGCGAACCTGCCGCGCCTCGGTCTCCGGGTCGGTGACGCCGCGTGACATATCCGTCACGTCGGCCGGAGAGGTGAAAAGCGCTGTCCTCGGCGTCAGTACGTGAACAGTCGCCACGCCCACTCAGAGAGCGTCGGCGACCGGAGGCGCGCGGGGCGGCCGACGGACGTGTCGACGCGCGCGTCGTACCGGAACGTCGTCACGGACCGGCGCGTCTCGGTCGTCGCGTTCGTCGCGTTCGCCGCGTTCGTCGCGTTCTCGGTTCCGGTGGCCGCCGCCGTGCGCCGCGTCCGGACCGTCGCGTCGCCGCCGGTGACGACGCCGCGGTCGGTGTCGACGACCATCCGGACGCGAGCGCTCTCGACGGAGACGCTCGCCGGCGGCGAGTGACCGAACGCCGCCTCGTACGCCGCCTCGCCCGTCGCGACGAGCGTCAGTCGGCCGTCGGCGCGGTTCGCGACGCGCCACTGGCCCGTCCGCGGCGTCGGGAGCGAGAACCGCCCGCCTGCGCTCGCGCCGAGGGCGGTGCCGTGCCGGACCGTCCAGTAGCCGGGGGCGGCCGCGACGGTTCCGAACCCGGCGGTCGGGCGCGAGGCGTTCGCGCCGCCGGCCGTCACACTTCGGGAGTCGTAGGCGACGACGCCGGAACTCCCGTACAGCGTCGTTCGCGTGGTGAGGTCGGGCGCGGCGATGACCGTCCGGTCGAGGTAGCGGCGGTTCGACCGGTCGACGGCGACGCGCCGGGCCGTCGCGCGGTCCTCCCCGGAGACGTTCGAGGTGGCCACGTAGACGTGGTCGGACCGGTCGGTGTTCTCCAGGGCGACCGCGTACGCCGCCGTCGGGTCGTCCGGGAGCGGTTCGGGCGCGGTGTCCATCGGCCGCGTCTCGGTCACCCTGACCGCGCCCGCGCCGGCGACCAGCGAGACACAGAGCAGGGCCGCCACCGCGACGCGACGCGTCGGGAGGGCCGCGAGCGTCTCCGCGTCGGGCGTCGGCACCGGTCGCAGCGACGACGCGACGTGGGTGCTGTAGACGAACTGCGTGAGGACCGTCCCCGCGATGAGCGTGAGGCCGCCGCCGACGAGGAGCAGTCGGAGGGGCGACCGGACGCCGCCGGTGTAGACGAGGGCCGTCAGCGCGGTGGCGGCCACGACGGCGGTGCCGACGGCGTGGGCCGCGAGGACGACGGCGGTTCGCCGGGGCGCTTCGACGACGGTGAGCGCGGCGGTCCGGAGTCCCGCGCGCAGGCCCGGTCGGAGTTCCTCGCGGTCGAGGAGTGGGCCGACGGCCGGCGGGAGGAGGGACCACGCGAGGAGTGCGCCGCCGGCGACGCCGACGACGGGGAGGTAGACGACGAACCCGGCGGGGAGGTGTTCGCCCACCGCCGCGTAGACGAGGTAGCGAACCGCCGTGTCGCCGACGAGGAACAGACCCGTCCCGACGACGACGGCGAGGAGGTGGCCGACGGCGGCGAACGCAAGGAGCGACGGCCACCGCGCGCCGACCGTCGCCGGGAACGCGACCCACGGCGACTCCTCGTCGGCGGCGGCGGCGCGGACGACGGGGAACGCGCCGCCGAGGACGAGGACGCCGAGGAACGGCGGGAGGAGGACGGCCGAGAGCGGGTTCGCGACGACGCCGACGGCGACGCGAGCGACGAATTCGAGCGTCAGTGCGGCGGCGACGACGCAGAACACCCCGGGGCGGTTCAGCCCCAGACGGACGCCGGTGCGGAGGGCAGCGGACACGACTCACTCTGCTCGGAGGACCGTGAAAAGTGATTTTGCTCGCGGCGAGGAGTTAGCACTCGGATGTCAGATTCGGGCGACGCGGCGGCGACGGCGGGGTCGAACGCTCGTCGGGCCGCGTTCAGTCCGTCAGTTCGTCGACGACCCGGTCGTGAAGCGTCTCGCGGGCGCGGTGACTCGACTCGGCGTCGGTGACGACTTCCACGACGTGCGACCCCTCGCTCCGCGTCGCCGTCTCGTACGCCTCGCGGAAGCCCGCCCGGTCGCCGCCCTCGACGCGGGCGAACGAGAGGCCGTACAGGTCCGCGCTCGGTTCGAAGTCCAGTCCGTGCGGCGTCTTGAACTGCGAGGTGAACGGCGGGTCGAACTGTTCGATGGGGAGCATGTGGAAGATGCCGCCGCCGTCGTTGTTGACGACGACGATGGTCGCGTCCACCTCCGAGCGACCGACGGCGAGGAGGCCGTTCATGTCGTGGTAGTACGCCAGGTCGCCGGTGACGAGGGTCAGGTCGTCCGTCGTCGCCGACCCCGCGCCGAGGGCGGTGGAGACGATGCCGTCGATGCCGGACGCGCCGCGGTTGCCGAGGACGGTCAGGTTCTTCGTGCTCGGCGGGCAGAACCGGTCGGCGTCCCTGACGGGCATCGAGTTCGAGACGAAGACGGTCGCCGGGTCGGGCGCGAGTTCGAACACGTCGGCGAGGACGCGGCCCTCGCAGAACGCGTCGCTCTCGTCGAGGACCGACTCGTGGGTCGCGTCGGCGTCCGTCCACCGACTCCGCCAGTCGGGGTCGCCGGGGCCGGCGAGGAGGCGGGAGAGACGGCCCATCAGGCGCGAGGGTTCGGCGACGACGAGGTCGGTCGCGGTGAACTCCGCCTCGCGCCACCCCGCGGCGGGGTCGACGACGAGTTGCGCCGCGTCGACGCGGGCGAGGTACTTTCTGAGCGGTTTCGACGTGGGCGAGGCGCCGAACCGGACCACCACGTCGGGGTCGGGCCACGACGCGGTCACCGCGGGGTCGAGGAAGTCGTCGTAGCCGCCGACGACGGGCGCGACGCGGACGTGTCCGCCGTAGCGGGCGCCCGAGAGTGGGTCCGCGAGAATCGGGAAGCCGGTGGCGTGGGCGAACGCCGCCACCGCCTCGCTCTCGACGCCGGGGGCGTCCGCGGGGCCGGCGACGACGAGGCCGCGGGGGACCGAGAGGCGGTCCGCCAGGTCGCGGAGGGCGTCGTCGTCCAACTCCGGCACGCCCGCGGTCCGCGCGACGAACGCGTCCTCGCGCCCCTCGGCCGCCAGTTCGGGCAGGTCGTCGGGCACGTCGCCCGCCACCTCGACCGGTTCGAGGGGCTTGCGGAACGGGACGTTGAGGTGGACCGGTCCCGCCGGCGTCCCCGTCGCCTTCGTCAGGGCGCGCGCCGCCGTCGTCCGGAGCGACCGGAGTTTCCGCGGCGTCGCCTCCGGTTCGGCGAGGTCCCGGTACCAGCGCACGGCGTCGCCGTATAGTTTCTCCTGGTCGATGGTCTGGTTCGCCCCCGAGTCGCGAATCTCCGGCGGTCGGTCCGCCGTGAGGACGAGCATCGGGACGCGCGCCTGCGACGCCTCCACTATCGCGGGGTGGTAGTTCGCCGCCGCGGTGCCGGAGGTGCAGACGAGGGGCGTCACGTCGCCCGTGCGGCGCGCGCGGCCGAGGGCGAAGAACGCCGCGGAGCGCTCGTCGAGGTGCGAGAAGACGTGCACGTCGTCGTGTCGAGCGAACGCTTCGGTCAGCGGCGTCGAGCGACTGCCGGGCGTGATGCAGACGGCGTCGACGCCGGCCTTCGCGAGTTCGTCGACGAGGCTACGCGCCCAGAGCGTGTTGCGGTTGGGTTCGGTCATGGGAGAGACGTGGTGTGGTGAGGTGCGGAGGGATGCGGTGTGAGCGAGGGAGGGAGGGCGGTTCAGCGCTCCAGTTCGTCGAGGAGGGCGCGGTACTTCAGTTGGACCTCGTCCCACTCCCGGTCGGGGTCGGAGTCCTCGACGACGCCGACGCCGGCGAACAGCGTCGCGGTGTCGTCCCGGGAGACGGCCGAGCGGAGGGCGACGGCGAACGACCCGTAGCCGGCGGCGTCGATCCACCCGACGGGCGAGGCGTACCACCCGCGGTCGAACGGTTCGGTGTCGCGGATGGTCTCCAGCGCACGTTCGGGCGGCAGTCCGCCGACGGCGGGCGTCGGGTGGAGCGCCTCCACCAGCGAGAGGACGTGTTCGTTCGTCGAGAGCGTCGCCGTGATGGGCGTCCAGAGGTGCTGGACGGTTGCGAGACGCTTCACGCGGCGGTCGCCGGCGTTGACGGAGGAGGCGAACGGCGCCAGTTGGTCTCGGATGGTCTCGGCGACGAGTTCGTGTTCGTGGACGTTCTTCTCGTCGGCGGCGAGTTCGCGCGCCAGCCACTCGTCCTCGGCCGGCGTCTCGCCGCGACCGGTCGTCCCGGCCAGCGCGTCCGTCTCGACGGTCCGACCGCGCAGGGTCACGAGTCGCTCCGGCGTCGCGCCGAAGAACGACGCCTGCGCGCGGTCCGCCCCGGGTTCTGGTTCGACGAGGAAGCGGTAGCAGTCGGGGTAGGCGTCGCCGAGTCGCTCCAGCACGTCCGGCACCGACAGTTCCGAGGCGAGGTCGACGGCCAGCGCCTGCGCGAGGACGACCTTCTGCAGGTCGCCCGCGCGGATTCGCTCGACGGCGGCCTCGACGCTGGCGTTCCAGTCGGACTTGGCCGTCGTCCGTCGGCGGGCGGTGACGCCCGGCGGGTCCGCGAGGGGGCCGGGGTCCGGGAGCGACTCGATACGGTCGCGTTCCTCGGCGAGGCGTTCCTCGACGGCGTCGGCGTCGGCGTCCGGACCGACGGCGTTGACGGTGAGCCACGTCCCGTTGTCGGCCTCGGTCACCTGCACGCGCGGGAAGACGAAGCGCGCCCCGGGGAAGTCCTCCCACGGCGACCCGTCCGTGCTGTCGGCGTGGAAGGCGAACCCGCCGAACAGGCGCGGGCGGGCCGCCTCGGTGCCGGCGTGGACGTCGCCCGAGGAGAACAGGTCCTCGGCCGCCTCGCGGATTCGGTCGAACCGTCTCGGCCCGTCTGCGGTCACCGTCGCGGCCGCGCCGCTTCCGACCACCGTCGCCTCGTCGGGTGCCGACCAGACGGTACGCGGTGTGTCGGCGGCGCGAAGGACGGCGCGAAACGACGGTGCCGACACGGGAACCGACCTGCTGACGAGGTGTGTCTCCGCCTCGTCAGTCCGCAGCGATGCCATTTGATGGAGATGAGGAAGCCACAGTCTTTTACCTGACTATCCCGGAACGGGAGCGGGACTCCGCGCGTTCGGTCCGCGAGCGGCCCGTATTCAGCTGTACCGCTCTTCGTTCCACGGGTCGGCCGTGTTGGAGTAGCCGCGCTTCTCCCAGTAACCGCGTTCGGGTTCGGTGAGGAACTCGACGCCCGACACCCACTTGGCGCCCTTGTAGGCGTACTTGTGCGGCGTGACGACTCGGAGCGGACCGCCGTGGTCGTCGGGGAGGGGTTCGCCTCCGTACTCGTAGACGAACATGACCTCCTCGCGCATGCAGTCTTCGAGCGGGAGGTTCGTCGTGTAGCCGTCGAGGGCGTGGAACATGACGTGAACCGCCTCGTCGTCGACACCCGCCATCTCGGCGAGGGCGGGGAAGGTGACGCCGGTGAACTCGCAGTCGAACTTCGACCACCCGGTGACGCAGTGGAAGTCCTGCGTCTGCGTCTCCGCGGGCAGGTCCTTGAACTCGTCGTAGGAGAACGTGAGGTCCTCGTCGACGGCGCCCCACACCTCGAACGCCCACGAGTCGGGGTTCCACGAGGGCGTTCCGCTCTTGGACAACACCGGGAACCGCGACGTCTCCCGCTGCCCCGGTGGGAGTCGTTCCTCGCCGAACTCGCGGTAGAGTCCCGTGACGTCTCTGGCCATGCCCGGTAGTTCGTCGCGGCGTACCTAACGCTGACGACTCTCCCGGGCGGTGAGTACTGGCTCGGACAAGCTCTTTTGGCTCCGCGGAAACGATTTTCCTCGGCGAACGAGGAGACGTTCGTCCAACGGTAAAAGTCGGGCGCAGGAGTTAAATAAGCCGGCTTCAAACCCCCGGGCGTTCAGATGCCCAAAGTCAAAATCAACGTTCCTGAACACCTCGAGATGCAGATCGCACAGCTGGTGGACGAGGGAGAGTTCGTCAGCCGCGAAGAGGCTATCGAGGACCTCCTCTCGACGGGTATCCGCGCGTTCAAGACGAGCGGACCGATGGACGAGGACGACCGCTTCGAAGACGACGGGATGATGGGTCACGAGGACGAGTACGTCTTCTGACCGCGAGCGTGTCAGTCAGACCCAATAACCCTTAAAACGACCTCTCGCGTACCCACGCCCATGCACAAGGACGAGCTTCTGGAACTGCACGAACAGATGGTGACGATAAAGGACCACTTCGCCTCGCAGGAACACGTCGACGAGGGACTGTTCGACCCCTACGAGCAACTCGCCGTCGACCCCTCGCACGTCCACAAGTCCAAGAGCGAACACAAACACGCCGTCTTCGTCCTCGGAAACGCGCTCGCGGCGGCGATGAGCGAAGACGAGTTCTCGAACGCCGGCCGGGTCGGAAAGCGGATGAAGGAACTCGCCGAGGACGCCGAGTCGAAGCTCTGAGGCGCGGTTTTTCTGCCGTACACGACCGAGACGACCGGTAGCCGTCGGTTCGTCGCTCGCGTGAATCGTCTCGTCGCTGGGAGGCACTGTCAGTGGGACGACAGGGGACGAGACGGCGCCTCGCGCCCGGCGAGAGATTCTTAACCGTGCCGTCGAATTACGCCAACGATGGAACTTCCGGGGGCGGTCACCGTTCAGCGAGTCGCCCTTCTGGTCGCGTTCGTTCTCTCGGTGGTCGCCGTCTACCTCGCCGACAGACCGTCCGGGCGGTGGGCGAGGGCGCTCCGCCGGCGCTTCCTCTTCGGCGTCCCGTGGGGGTCCGTCGTCACCGTCGTCGGCGTCCTCGCCGTCTACCTGTTCGTGCAGGGCGGCCTCCAGCACTGGTACCGGCCGCTGACGATTCCCTTCCGGGCGTGGTCGTACTTCTACCCGCTCGGCGTCGTCACCGCCGCGTTCGCGCACAACGGGCCGGGCCACCTCGTCGGGAACCTCGTCGCGACGGCGGCGTTCGCGCCCCTCGCCGAGTACGCGTGGGGGCACTTCCCGCGCGGGCGAGGGACCACGTCGTTCGGGTCGTGGCGGACGAACCCGTACGTCCGCGCGTTCGTCGTCTTCCCCGCCGCCGTCTTCGTGGTCGGCCTCCTCACCGCCGCGTTCGCCCTCGGCCCGATAATCGGGTTCTCGGGCGTGGTGTTCGCCTTCGCGGGGTTCGCCCTCGTCAACTACCCGTTCTCGACGGTCGTCGCACTCGTCGCGAGTCGCGTCGTCCGCGTCGTCTACAACGCGGTCCAGACGCCGCAACTCACCGCTAGCGGTCACCCCGCGTACGTGACGCCGTGGTGGGCCGACATCGCCATCCAGGGGCACGCGTTCGGTCTGTTCCTCGGCGTCCTCCTCGGTCTCGCCGTCGTCCGCAACCGGGCGCCCGAGGCCCGCCCGTCGGCGCTCCGACTGTGGACCGGGACGATACTGTTCGGCGTCCAGCAGTCGATGTGGGCCATCTACTGGTACCGCGGCGGCGAGACGTACGTGCTCTACCGCGCCGTCGGCGTGGCCCTCGTCGCCCTGTTGGCCGTCGTCGTCACGGTCACCGTCGTCGGGTCCGACCGGGTGGCACTCCGGGACACTCTCGGCGGCGCGTTCGCCGTCCGCCCGTGGCAGGCCGGGGCGGCCTGTCTCATCCTCGTCGCCGCGGTCATCTCCGGACCCGCGGTTCCGTACAACCTCTACACCGCGAACGACGACGACCTGCCGGGCGCGGAGATAGACGTCCGCGACTACGAGGTGACGTACGCGGAGAACGTGACGAACGGGATGACCGCCGCGTTCGAAATCTCCGCGCTGGGGGAGACGACGGCGGTGAAGACGGCGGGCGTCATCGTGCGCAGTCGCGACCGCGGCATCTGGACGACGGCGGTCACGAAGGGGCGACTCGCCTTCGACGGGCAGGTGCCCGTCCTCGTCGGCGGTCCGGGCTGGCGCGAGACGGTGTTCGCCGTCCGCGACGGCTGGGTGGCGACGCACGGCGACACCGCCTACCGCGTCTTCCTGAGCCATCGGGGGACCGCGCGCGTCGTCTACACCTCGGACCCCGCGCGGGCCGGCCCCGTCGTCGGCGGGCGGAACATCAGCATCGACCCCGCCCCGCAGGGCTACTACGTCCGCGTCGAACGCGACAACGAGTCCGTGACGACGCGCCTGCCGGCGGAGAACGGGACCGCGACGCTGGACGGCCTCACGTTCGTCAGAGAGGAGCGGAAACTGTTCGTCGAGTACGGCGAGACCCGCCTGCGAATCGCGAAGCGAGAGCGGTACGAGTAGCCGGCGGCCGGAGTTCTCCCGACGCGCCCGTCAGTCCCACTCGATGCGGTACACTTCGGTGTCGATGTCCTTGGACGCCTCGTCGTGGAACTCGAACTGCCGGTCGAGGCTGAACGTCGCCTCGAAGGCGTGGGTCACCGTGCCGCCCTCGTCGGCGGCGAACGCCTCGACGAACTCCTGAGAGCCGGTGTTGTGGATGGAGTACGACACGTCAGACAGCGTCGCCGCCGTCCGCAGGAACGCCCGGTCGGCGTGTTCGTGGCCGCGTTGCGCCCCGAACGGCGGGTTCATCAGGACCGTCGTCGGTTCGTCGACGCAGAGGGGCGCCCGCGTGGCGTCCGCGCGGACCCAGTGGATGGGCGTCGTCGTCCCGACGCGGACGCGGTTGTCGCGGGCCACGTCGAGTGCCTCCGCGTCGACGTCCACGCCGACGACCCGGGCGGGGCCCCGGAGGGCGGCACCGAGAGCGAGCATGCCAGTCCCGGTGCCGAGGTCCACCACCGTTCGTCCCTCGACGTCGCCGTTCAGGTCGGCGACGTGGACGACGTGGGCGGCGAGGCCCGGCGGTGTCGGGTACTGTTCGAGTTCGACGCGGGGGTTCTCGAACCCCGCGACGACGGACAGTTGCGTCTCGAGGGCGGCCTTCGTCGCCATCAGGTGGATATCGCGCCGGAGGCCGAAAAGTGAACGCCTTCGCGGCGGGCGCGTTCGGCGAGTGCGCGGAGTGCCGTCTCGACGGCGTCCTCGTCGGCGGCGCCCTCGACGGTGAGTTCGAGGCGGGCCGCGCCGAGGAACGCCGCGGCGCGGACGTACTCGCGCAGGTCCTCCACGACGGTCTGCGTGGCGAACGGGCAGTCCTCGTCGAAACACGCCTCGACGGTCAGGACGGCCGGGTGGTAGCCGTCGGCGGCGAGGGCCGACTTCAGGTCCCGGAGGTACGCCGGGGCCGTCGAGTCGAGGTTCGACGCCGAGAGTGACACCGGGGTCACGTCGGTGACGGCGTCTGCGTCGAGTGCCTCCGCGGCGGACGACTGCTGCGTGGGCGTCGTACTCATGTCGATTTTACATACCCACTAATCATACAAAAGCGTTGTTGAATGTCCAATAGTAATATTATTCGGCGCTTATCGGGAGACGGCGAGAGGTCGTGCGCCGCGATTGAACGGCCCGGGGGACTCAAGCCGTTCGATGTGATACGGTCGCATGGGGTCGCACGCTCTGCGTCACCCCATTCCCCCCCATCCCCCCTCTCCGAAGTTCGAAGCCGTCAGTACCGGCGTTCGAGGACGACGACGCCGTCGTCGTCTCTGAGCGTGATGGTGTCGCCGCCGTTGTTCCACACCGCAGACCCACGCCCCCAGTAGACCGTCGCGTCGCCGTCCGTCCCGGTGCCGGTCCTGAGCGTGAGTTCCGCTCCCGGTTCCAGCGTCGTGCCCGGCGGGAAGGTGTACGTCTTGCCGACGGCGTCGGCGACGGACCACCCCGACAGGTCCACCGTCTCCGCGCCCTCGTTCCGGAAGACGACGTACTCGTCGTTCAGGTTCTCGTTGTCGTTGCCGGCGGCGTCGGGGTGGATCCGAACGACCGCTATCCGGGCGTCGGTCGCGCTGGAACCGTCGTCGGCCGTGTCGGCACCGACCGTTCCGCCGTCGGCCGTCGCGCCCTCGTCTGCCTCGCGTTCCGCGCACGCCCAGAGGCCGCGGCCCGCCGCGCGGGCGTCCGTCTCGGCCGCGCGGTACCGTTCACGTTCGGTAAATGTACTCTCGTACAGACGGGCGTGGCCGGCCTCGACGAGGGCGAGGTTGAACGACGCGCCGTCGACGTGGACGTACGCGAGGAGGCGGTCGTAGTAGCCGCGTCTGTCCGCCGTCTCGTCGAAGACGAGGCGGACCTCTTCGCCGGCGAGGTGCCGTCTCGCGTACGCGGAGGCGTTCTCACCCGCGGCGTCGAGACAGGCCGCCCCCGCCTCGGTGTCCGGGACGCCCTCGAACTCGCCCGGCGTGTTCGACCCGTACACCTCCGGCGTGTCGACGCCCAGGAGGCGGACGGTGTCGCGCGACCCGTTCGCGTACTTCACCTTCACCGTGTCGCCGTCCACGACTTCGGTCACGGTGACCCGGACGCTCGGCCCCGTCGGCGTCGCGGCGTCCGTGGCCGCACCCGCCGAACCGGTCGACTGCGGCCCGGCCGGGGCGGCACCGACGCAACCCGAGAGGACGAGGAGAACGACTGTGAACAGGACCGTTCGCGCGCGCATACCTCCTCGTTCGGACGACGACCGGATAACCGAACCGGCGTCCGTACCGACCGATACTACCCGCAGTTGATGACAAGTGACTAACTAATTTTCGCAAAGTTTTAAATACTCGCTTCACCACAAACCTTATAATGGAACGCCCGAGCCGCCAGCGTCAGCGAGAGCAGGAATCGGAGCAGAACGCCGACGAGCGCGTCGCGTGCCCGGAGTGTGAGTCCACCAATATCATCACGGACGCCGACCAGGGGGAGTTGGTGTGTGACGACTGCGGCTTGGTGCTGGACGAGCGCCAGATAGACCGCGGGCCGGAGTGGCGGGCGTTCAACCACTCCGAACGCCAGTCGAAGTCCCGCGTCGGCGCTCCCATCACGGAGACGATGCACGACCGCGGCCTGACGACGACCATCGACTGGAAGGACAAGGACGCCTACGGTCGGTCGCTCTCCTCCGAGAAACGGTCGCAGATGCACCGCCTCCGAAAGTGGCAGGAACGCATCCGCACGAAGGACGCGGGCGAGCGCAACCTGCAGTTCGCGCTCTCGGAAATCGACCGCATGGCCTCCGCGCTGGGCGTCCCCCGGTCGGTTCGAGAGGTCGCGTCGGTCATCTACCGCCGCGCCCTGAACGAGGACCTCATCCGGGGACGCTCCATCGAGGGCGTCGCCACCTCCGCGCTCTACGCCGCCTGCCGGCAGGAGGGCATCCCGCGCTCGCTCGACGAAGTCGCCGAGGTGTCGCGCGTGCCCCAGAAGGAGATCGGGCGGACGTACCGCTACATCTCGCAGGAACTCGGCCTCGAACTGAAGCCGGTCGACCCCAAGCAGTTCGTCCCGCGCTTCGCCTCCGCCCTCGGCCTCTCCGAGGAGGTACAGGCCAAGGCGACGGAGATAATCGACGTGTCGGCCGAACAGGGGCTGCTCTCGGGCAAGTCCCCGACCGGCTTCGCGGCCGCCGCCATCTACGCCGCCTCCCTGCTCTGCAACGAGAAGAAGACCCAGCGCGAAGTCGCCGACGTGGCGCAGGTGACCGAAGTCACCATCCGCAACCGGTATCAGGAGCAGATCGAAGCGATGGGCTTCCGCTAGGCGGGTCGGTTCCGTTCGTTCGACGTGCTGGCGCGAGCGACGGCGTTCGCTGCTCTCTCACCGCTCACTTCTCTCGGTCTCTCCTCCGTCCCCGCTCTGTTCTCGTCGCCACCGCTTCTGCCGTCCCTTCGTCCTGACGTCGCTCACCGGCGCACGAACACGACCACCTCGCGGTCCCAGAGACCGAGGTGGTACGTCGTCGCCTCGTAGCCGTCGCCGAGTCTGTCGCCGACGGCGCCGGACAGCGACGGGGCCGCGACGACCATCGGGGGCGTCGAGCGGTTCGCCGCGCGTTCGTCGAACGTCGTCACGTTCTTCGTGCTTATCGCGTCGGCGCCGGCGCGTTCGAAGTACCACGGGAGCGGCAGCCTGTTCCCCCAGTTCTGAACCACCGGCGGGAACTCGTTGCCGGGGTCCCACGCCGTGTAGTAGCGCTCGCCGACGTACAGCACCTCGGGCGTGGTGGGGTCGCCGTCGGCGACGGCCGAGGCGTTCTCGAAGAGGGGGTCGAGGTCGTCGCTCGGCTGAGCGAACTGCGCGAGTTCGTTCGTCCGGTCCGAGGGGCCGTACACGCCCGCGGCGGTGACGGCGCCCGCCTGCGCGAGGACGGCGACGAGGAGGAGGCAGACGCCGGCGACGGCGGCGGCGTCGCGGCCGTCGCCGCGCGCGAGGGCGACGGCGTGTCGGAGGAACGCCGCGGCGCCGACGGCCGCCAGCGGCGCGAGGGGGAGGAGCACGTGAATCGCCACCCACGGCGCCGCCACCTCCGTCACCACGGGGAAGACGGCCACCGACGCCGCCGCCCAGTAGGCGAACGCGTCCAGTAGCGTCCGGCGCTCCGTCGCGACGTAGCGGTTCCACGCGAAGACGGCGACGGCCGCGACGGCCGTCGGGAGGGCCACGTCGCCGAGCGTCCCCAGCAGGTCGGCGACGTACGGGAACAGTTCGTGCGTCCACGCCGGCCAGCGATTGACGACGCGCACGCCGACGAACGACCAGAGCGCACCCACGGTCGACTCGTAGAGGACGAGGTGCCACGTCGTCGGTCTCGTCAGGCCCACTTCGACGTGCGGGCCGGCGCGCGGCGCGAACATGAGCACCGTCGTCCCGAGGAACAGGAGGGACGCGCGGGCCGCGGGCGCGGTTCGGCCGGCGACGCGCGACCGGAGCGACGCGAGGAGTCGCCGCGCGGACGCCCCGCCGTCCACCACGGCGCTCGGTTGGTCCACGAGGAGGACGCCGACGGCGACCCAGCAGAGGACGTAGGCGGCGGCGAACCCCGAGGAGGCGAACGCGAGTGCGAGGGCGACGGCGGCCGCGTAGGCGTCGCGTCTGCTCGCCCGGTCGAACGCGCGGACGACGAAGCCGACGAACGCGAGGGCGAACAGGACGAGCGGAACGTCGCCGCGGAGGAAGCGCGAGTAGTAGACGAGCAGGGGGTGGAACGCGAGGACCGCGGCGAACGCGAGCGTCTCGGCGTCGTCCAGTCGGTCCCGAAAGAGCAGGGCGCACGACGGAAGCGCCGCGCCGAGGACGGCGACGGGGAGGCGGGCCATCGCGTCGGAGGCGCCGAGGACGGCGAAGACGACTCGGTCGAGGTGGTACAGCAGGGGGCCGCCGGCGACGGGGCGGTACTCGAACGCGCCCGTCTCGAGGTAGCGGAGCGTCCAGTAGCCGACGCGGGCCTCGTCCCAGTGGAACGGGCGCGCACCGAGACCGACGAGACGGGCGAGGAGGGCGAGAGCGGCGAACGCGACGACGGCGGCGGCGACGCGGTCGGTCCTGAAGTCGAGGCCGAGAACCGTCGCCGACGCGTCGCCGGACGCGTCTCCGGGAGACATGGCAGAGAGTCCCGCGTAGTCGGGTAGAAACTTTTTGGTCCCGCTCGCTCGGTTCGCAAGGCACAAGCCCGGTGCGGGCGGACGACTCGACATGGGAATCGTGGAGTCGTTGCCGCCGCGACCGCTGACTGCGAAGGAACTGATGGACTTGAACCGCTCGGACGCCCTCGAACTCGCCAGTCCCATCGAGGAGGAGGGCGACGCCAGCGGCGTCATCCTCGCCACCGACTCGTGGGTGAAGGGACTCGCCTACGACGACGCGGGCGAGGGGTGGACCGTCGTGGAGACGGTGTCGCTGGTCGACCGGGAGCGAATCGACGGCCTCCAGGCGTGCGAGACGGCCATCCTCGACTTCCGGGGCGAATCGGTCGGCGACGCGGACGGCGGGAGCGACGTGGACGGCGCGGCGGACGGGTCCGAAGCGGACGCGTCGTCCGCCGAGTGACCTCGGGCCGTGGACAGTTTCTAATCCCGGGCGCTCGAATCGACGGCCGATGTACGAACACATACTCGTGCCGACGGACGGTAGCGCGGCGAGCGAAGGTGCGGTCGACCACGCCGTCGACCTGGCGAAGCAGTACGACGCGACCATCCACGCGCTGTACGTCGTGGACTCGGGGTCGTACACGTCGCTGGAGGCGGGGTCCGACATCGTCCTCGAAGCGCTGAAGGACGAGGGGAAGACGGCCGTCGGTCTCGTCGTCGACGCCGCCGAGGAAGCCGGCGTCGATGTCGAGTCGCGGGTGCAGACGGGGACGGCCCACCGGGCGATTCTCGACTACGCCGAAGCCGAGGGCTGCGACCTCATCGTCATGGGGACGCACGGACGGACCGGCCTGAACCGCTACCTCCTCGGGAGCGTCACCGAACGGGTCGTCCGCAGTTCCGACGTGCCCGTGCTGACGGTACGAGCCGGCGAGGAGGAGTGAGCGGTCGGACGTCCGGCCGCGGCCAGCGAACCGGCTGACACCGGCCAGCACCCTGCTGCGTCGAGACGCCGCCCGTGACCGACCGGTCGAACGGCGGCGACGGACCGGACTCTCGCCCGACACCGACACTCTGCAGCGGAGTTATCTCACGATCCTTACAATTTCTATTCTGGACGCTATTCAGTATTTTTGGGCAATTTCAAGATGTATGTCTATATTCGTCCCTTGGAGAGTCTTGCAATACAGTATATGTACGGAAAAACATTATAAATCTATTTTTACTGAGGTGTTGTGTGTCGAATCGCATGGTCGAATTTACTCGACGCAAACTGATGGCGACGTCCGTCGCGGCATCGCTCGGAGCGAGCGTAGCCGGGGCGGCGAGCGCAGACGAGGTAGAGGAGACAGATACGCCGGGAGCACCGAGCGTGAAGGGCAGTCTCAAGCGGTTCTCGACGACCGCGTTCGGGGCGGAGGTAACCGGTCCGTTCGTCTTCCACGACGGGTCGCTGTTGTACAGCCTCCAGCACCCGTCCGCAGAGAACGGCGAACCCTTCGGCCGGGCGGGAGTCGGCTACTTCAAGGGGTTCCAGTTCGAGTTCGACGGCGACAACGACGACTTCGAGGAGGTCGGAATCCCCGAGACAGAGGAGGAACAGCGGGACCTCCGCTCCGAGAGCGGCGACTACGAGATCCTCTTCTACGGGCGCGAACCGATCAACGGCGGCGACGAACTGCTCGGCGTGACGCAGACGCCGGACGGGACGGACATCATGCGCGAGAGTCCCGAGGACCCGGAGCGCGAGGAGCGACCCTACTTCGCGGGCACCCAGTACGGACTCGCCGCGAGCAACCCCGACTGCAACCAGTTCGTCTCGACGAACGACGAGGGGACCGAGGGCTACTTGTTCACCAACTGGGAGAACAGCCCCGGCAGCGTCTCCCGCGTCCCCCTCAGTCAGGACGAGGACGGGGAGTGGCACGCCGACCTGGAGAACGCCATGAACCTGACCAACACCGAGTCGCTGCGCGCTCACGGCGGGACGCGGATCAACTGCTACGGCGACTTGACGCCGTGGGAGACGATGGTGTCCGCCGAAGAGAACTACTCACACCCACGCGTCAACCAGACGGCCAAGGTGAGCGACATGGTCGAGGCGGGAACCGGACTCGGACTCGTCGGCGCGGCCCATTTCTGGAACCGGCCGAACCCCAGCGAGATTTCGAGCGCGATATCGACGTACGCGGAGAAGGACCACATCGACGAGGACTTCAGCCCGCAGGGCTACTGGTCGCTGACCGGCGTCGAGTTCCTCGCGTACTACCTCGGCTCCGACCAGAACGACCAGGTCGACGACCAGAACCTCCGGACGACGCCGATAGACGACGTCTACCCGAACCCGTACCGCTACGGCTACTTCGTGGACTTCCGCGAGCCGGCGGCCGACGAGCCCGAAGCGGTCAAGTACTACGTCATGGGCCGGGCGTCGTGGGAGGCCCCGGACTTCCAGGGCGACAACAAGACCGTCTACGGCTGTTCGGACGGCGACAGCAAGGGCATCTACAAGTTCGTCGCGGACTCGCCCATCCAGTGGTACGACGACCCGATGCGGGTCGAGGGCACGCTGTACGCCCCGAAGATCACGAACGACGCCGCGAACGCCGAGGAGGCCGGCCAGCGGAACTCCCCGGCGGACGTTCCCCTCGAGGTCGAGTGGCTGCCGCTCGGCCACGCGACCAACGCGGAGGTCGAGTCGTGGATCGCCGAGTACGACGACGTCACGCAGGTCGACTACCTCGAGGCCCACGCCGAGACCAACTGGGCCGACGACCCGGCGGCGGCGCTGCGCGAGGCCGACCTGAACGTCATCGAGAACGGCAACCGGAACTACATCTCGAACGAGGACATCGTCGAGTGGGCGAGACAGTACGAGGAGAACGGGCACGACGGCGTCGACGAGGAACTCCGACGCGTCCCGTTCCTGGAGACCCGCGCGGCCGCGAAGGAGATCGGCGCCTCCATCGAGTTCAACAAGGCCGAGGGCGTCGACAGCGTCGACGACGCCGGGCCGGGCGACTACGTCTACTTCGGCATCTCCGAGTTCAACGACGACCTCGCGAACGACACGGGCGACATCCAGATGGACCGCGTGGACGGCGGCGTCGTCTACCGCGGCGAACTCGAGGAGGACTACAACATCTCGACGCTCGAACCGGTCATCGTCGGTCCCGACTTCACGGACCCGCCGGAGGACGCCAACGACGCGCTCCGGAACGTGGACAACGTCTACACGATGCGCGACGGGCGCGTCCTCTGCTGTGAGGACGGCTTCGGCGGCCCCGCCCGGTCGTACCCGAACGACGGGCTCTACGTCTACCAGCCCGAGAGCGTCGGGAAGACCGTCAGCGAGTACCTGAACGGGAGCGAGGAGACGGAGACCGAAGACGGCAACGGCGAGGAGAGCCCCGGCGACGGCAGCGACGGCAACGCCGGCGGCAACGGCAATCCCGGTAACAGTAGTAGCGGTAACAGCAGCGACGGTAACGCCGGCGGCAACGGTAGTCCCGGTAACAGCAGCAGCGGCAACAGCAGTAGCAGCAACAGCAGCAGCGGCAACAGCAGTAGCAGCTAACGACGATACCGGAAGACGGGACCGGGTCCGCGACTGGAGCCGAGACGGCGTCGACCGCTCACGCGAGCGCGGGAGACGGCCGCCGCGCGGACGGGTCGGCGTCGCGCCGTTCGACGGGAGCGACACCGCGACGGCGACGCGACTCCCCCGTCCGTCGGTTCCGTTCTTCACCCGACTTCGAGAACAATCATGTCACAAACGAACGACCGAACCGAGAACGAGCAGCCCGCGGCGCCGACCGAGTCGGTCCACCGCGACTACGTGCTCGACGTCCGTATCGTCGAACTGACGACCGGCGACGACACCGTCTACCGGTTCGAGGCACCGCACCACGCGGGCCTCGAGTTCGAAGACGCCGAGACCGCAGAACTGTACGCCGACGTCTACTTCGACGTCAACGGATTTGAGGAGGCGGGCACCGGCGAGCGAGGCGTCCCCCCGGAGATAATCCAGGCCGGACGGGACACGCTCGTCGGCTACTTCCTCACGCAACCGTCCGTGGACGTCGAGTGGGTCGCCTCCTACTACGGCGAGAAACCCGAGAAGATACAGCGGTACGCCAACCGCGTGCGGAAGCGAGCGACCAAGATACGCGAGGGCGTCGCCGAACGGAACGTCGGCTGACCGAGCGACCGAGACCGGCACGGCGGACCGACGAGTCGCCGCCACGACCCGATTCGACCTCTTTTCGCCGACGCAATCGCAGCATAAAGAGTTTTGCCGCGGTCCCGCAAACCGGATGCTATGACCGACTACACCGTCGAGTTCGTCGGGACCGGCGAGACGATTCAGGTCTCCGACAAGCAGACGATTCTCAAGGCCTGCATCGAGGAGGGCATCGCGCAGGAGTACTCCTGTCGCGTCGGCATGTGTCTGGCGTGTTCCGCCGAGATTCTGGAGGGCGACGTCGTCCAACCCGCCGCCAGGGGCCTCACCGACGAGGAACGCGAGGGCTACGCGCTGACCTGCATGGCGCGCCCCCAGAGCGACCTCAAACTGAAGCGCGGCGTCTACCCGCCGAGCATCGAGGACGACGCCGCGGCCGCGGCCGCCGCCGCAGACGACGACTGAACGCGTCGCTTCTCCGCGCCGTCTCGTCGTCGCCCACACGTCGGACAGTCGCTCGTCACCCGGGCAGTCACTCGTACTCCGGATAGTCGCTCGTGTAGCCGACCGCTCGACCCAGCGGTGCCAGCAGGCGGACGCCGAGTCGCTGGAGCGACAGGGGGACGGCGGCGAGGTAGAGCAAGTCGTCGTACCGTTCGAGCAACACCGCGAGTCTTAGCGGGTTCAGCGGCATGCCCGACGGCGTACTCATGCCGTCGCGGGCGAGTCCATAGGTGACACGCATGAACCGCTCCGTCCGGAGGGCGGGACGGACCTCGCCGACGAGACGGAGTTCGTCGGGCCCCTCGTTCCAGAACCGGTGTCGGTCGCCCTTCGGAATCGTGACGCGTTCGCCCGCGTCGAGCAGGCGCGTCTCGCCCTCGTGCCAGACGCCCATCCGGCCGGAGACGACTTCGAGCGTCTCGTCCTGTTCGGGGTGGACGTGTCGCATCGGCCCGTGGGAGTCCGGCGGCGGCGCCAGCCACATCTCGAACCGGGCGTACTCGCCGCCGGTGTCGGCCGCCGTGGCGACGTACCGCACCCGCTTGCCGGCCGTCGGACAGTCTATCTCCTCGACGCCGTCGTCGGTGGCGTTCCGGTCGCCGTCGGCGTCGGCCCCGCGTCGGTCCGACCCGCCGTCGCGTCGGTCCGCCGCCGGTTCGGCGTCCGTCACGACTCGCCCGCCTGCGACACGGCGCAGTTGTTCGGGCCGAGTTCCAACTCGAACGCCTCCGCGTCGTCCACGTCGGTCCGGCCGAGGTTCGTCTCGATTATCTCCTCGTAGTTCGCCGGCCGCGGCGGCATGTCCGAGAGGACGTAGTCGACGAACCCGTCTTCGTCCATCGAGAACGCGGAGAGTCGGTCCCGCAGGTCGCCGAGTCGCGCCGTGTACGTGCCGTCGTCCGCCCTCGACGCGGCGTCGCCGTAGTGACAGGGGGCGATGCGAACGTCGTCGTCCATCTCGCCGTACACCGACCGGAGCGTCTCGTGGAGTCGGCGGGCCATCGCCTCGGCCCCCTCGTCGCCCGCTTCGAGGTCCGGGCGGGCGACGCTGTCGAGGAACAGGCTGTCGCCGGCGAGACAGAGGTCGCCGAGGCGGAAGGCGGTCATCTCGGAGGTGTGTCCGGGGACGCGGACGGCGGTGAGCGTCACGTCGCCGACGCGAATCTCGTCGCCGTCGGCGACGAACTCGGCGGCGGCGTCCGCGCGGAGCCCCCGTTCCCGGGCGGCGGCGGGGTAGACGGGCGTCGCCCCCGTCCCGTCGGCCAATCGGCGGACGCCGCTGACGTGGTCGGCGTGGACGTGCGTGTCGAGGGCGGCGACGAGGTCAGCGCCGTACTCGCGGACGTCGGCGACGTAGCGGTCGGTGAACTGTCGAAGCGGGTCCACGACCGCCGCCTCGTCGTCCGAGACGACGAGGTAGGCGAGACAGCCGCTGGAGGGGCGGTGGTACTGGTAGACGGCGGCCTCGGCGTCGAGTCTGACGACGACGGAGGCGTAGACGCGCGCCCAGCCGCGCATCCCGTCTTCGAGGTTCTCCGCGTCGAACCCAGCCTCGTCGAGGAGGTCCGCCACGTAGTCGCTGGCCTCGCCGCGCCCGCAGACGACCACGACGAACTCGTCGGGGGCCAGACCGGCCTCGCGCGCGGTGGACGCCACCGTGTCGCCGGCCTCGGCCACCATGAACTTCGAGTACGGGACGAGCGTCGTCGTGACGGCCTCGTCCTCGATGTGCCACTCCTCGAACTCGTCGCGGTTGCGCACGTCGAGGACCGTGACGGGCTCACCTCGTTCGAGTCGGTCGTAGAGCGCTTCGGGCGTCATACGTATCCGTAGGACGCTTCGGCCGAATATAGCTGCCGCCGAGCGCGGGCGAGACCGACGCGCGGTCGCCGCTCAGTCTCCCGATTCGTCGGCGAGACGACGGCGGACGTGGTCGGGCATCTCGTCCACGCCGCCGTCGGTGCCGACCGAGGCTGGCGGCGTCCCGTCTCCCGTGGCCGGCGTCTCCGCCGCGGCCGCTTCCCCGTCATCGACCGCGAGTCGCTCGCTCGCCGCGCTGATGGCGTCGACCTGCTCGGCCTGCTCTCGACTCGCCTCGGCGACGTCCTCGACCTGCGAGGCGACCCGTTCGGCCTGCGTGCGCGTGTTCTCGACCGCGCTGGACACCTGTTCGGCGCTCATCGCCTGGTTGTCGGTGGCGTCGGCCACCTCCGCGATGCCCTCGGACGTCCGCTCGACCGCGTCGACGATTTCGCCGAGGCTGTTCATCGCCTCGCCGCCGCGTTCGATTCCCTCGTGGAGTTTCTCGGTCGTCGACGCCAGACTCTCGACCGTCTCGTCGGCCTCGGACTGGACGCCTTTGACCGTCTGTTCGACCTCGCTGGCCTGCGCCTGCGACTCCTCGGCGAGCGACTTGACCTCCTCGGCGACGACGGCGAACCCCTCGCCGGCCTCGCCCGCCCGCGCCGCCTCGATGGAGGCGTTCAGCGCCAGCAGGTTCGTCTGCTCGGCGATGTCGTTTATCGTCTCGATGACGCCGTCCACCTCGTCTATCTTCGCCTGCAGGCGGCGGACGTCCTCGGACGCCTCGGTGGCCGCCTCGCTCACCTCCTCCATCACCTCGATTGCCTCGTCGGCCGCCTCCTCGCCGTTGGCGGCGCGGGTGGCGGCCTCGACGCTCGTGTTCTCGACCTCTTCGGCCGTCGCGGCTATCTCCTCGACGGTCGCGCTCATCTGCGACACCTCGCCGGCGACGCGTTCCATGTCCTCGACCTGTTCGGACGCGATGTCCCGGATGTCCTCGGCGCGGTCGGAGACGACCTGTGAGGACCGGTGGACGTCGTCGATGGGGTCGCGGAGTTCCCGTTCGACCTGCGAGGCGAGTTCCCGGCGCCGGTCGGCCTGCTGTCGCGCCTCTTCGCTGTAGGAGTGGATGTACGTCTCCATCGCCACCTGCTGGTCGAGGAGGAACAGTTTCAGAAGCGAGAGCGTCCGCTCGACGACGGCGTCGACGGCGGCGTCCACGTCGCCGCCGGCGGACTGCCCGCGGAGACCGGCGAGCAGTCCCCCGTCGCCGTCCGCGCCGGCGTCTCCCTCGAACTCCCGCTTGACGTCGTCGCCGATGGCCTCGACGAGGCGTTCGTAGTAGACGGAGTACGCGCCGAGGTAGAACTTCGGTCCCACGTCGAGCATGTCGTGAATCTTGCCGACCCGCGCCCGGCGCTCGAAGTAGCTGCGGTCGTACTCACCGCGTCCGAGCGACTTCAGGTACGACGCCTGGTCGCGCTTGAGGACGTCCAGTCCCTTGCTCGACCGGCCGAGAATCTCGGCCGCGTCGTCGTCGCTCGTGAGTTGGTCGTAGAACTCGTCGACCACGTCGTCGGCGATGCTGTCGAACAGCGGCGAGAGTTCGGCCAGTCGCTCCGCGTCGCTCTCGTCGAACCGGTTGAACGACTTCCGCCACGCGATCTCCTCGGCGTCGAGTCCCATCGTCTCTGCGAGTTCCGTCCCGTCCACCGTCTGCCGACGCGCGTCGTCGACGGCGAACTGGTCGTCTTCCATACGCGTTGTCCAAACCGTTTCGACATATGAACGTTCGCCGTGAGATATCACTCTCGATAACGAGAGAGTTATATAGCCAACTGTCCGGCACCGGGCGAAGATTCAGGGTCGCCGCGACCGACCGCTCGGTATGGACGGAGAGACGCTTCGCTCGGCGGTCGAGAGGGACAAGGAGACGGAGTTGGCGCGACTCGGGTCGCAGCAACTGCTGGTCGCGTTGACCGACGCGGACCTGACGCGCGAACGCGTCCTCGACGTGGCGGCGGCGTCGGAACACGCCGCGCGCGAGACGTTCCGCGGGTGGGCGGACGACGAGGCGAACGGGGCGGTGCGCGAGGCGTTCGCCGCCGTCGCCGACCAGGAGGCCGACCACCTCCGACGCGTCAGGGCCGAACTCGACGGCGACTGGGAGGCCGACGACGAACCGGGACCGATGCACGGGTACCTGCGCGGCCGCGACGAGACGGTCGAACGAATCGCGGGCGGGATGGTCGGCCGCCCCCTCGTGAGTCACCGGACGTACAACCAACTCATCGGCTTCTTCGTGAACGAGGCCGACGAGGCGACGGCGGATGTCCTCCGGGAACTGAAGGCCGAGACGGCCGAGACGCTGACCGAGGGCCTCTCGCTGCTCGAATCCACCTGTGAGGACGAAGCGGCGTGGGAGACGGCCCGAACGGTGGCAGGGTACACGGTTCAACTGGCGTACGACGACTACGCGGACGCCCTGCAGGGTCTCGGCTTCGACCCGCGGTCGGTGTGCTGATGGCCGACGACGACTCCGCCGCCGCGGACGCCCGGGCCGACGTCCACGGCACCGTCGAAGCCCTGTGGACGAGTCCCGAGGACGGCGCCCCGATGGAGTCACACGAGAGCATCGACTGCGTCGAGGGCGGCATCCGCGGCGACCGGTACCTCCGCGGGACGGGCCACTACTCGCCGTTCGACGTCTGCGAGGTGACGTTCGTCGCGGCCGAGGCGTTGGAGACGATTCGCGAGGAGACGGGCATCGACCTCACGGACGGCCGGCACCGCCGGAACGTCGTCGTCCGCGGTCCGGACCTCCGCGACCTGTTGGAGACGACGTTCCGCGTCGGCGAGGCGACGTTCCGGGGGACGCGTCCCCGGCCACCCTGCGCCCACGTCGAACGGGTCGCGGGCGAGGAGGGCGTCGCGCGCGCCCTCGGGAAGAAGCGCGGCGGCATCTGCGCCGACGTGGTCGAACCGGGGGCGGTCCGCGTCGGCGACGAACTCGAACTGCTGGAAGCCGACCCGCGGACTGTCGGGCGGTCCATCGCGGACCGACTCCGCGAGGCGTTCGGCGGGGAGTAGCCCGGGGGCCCCTACTCGGGGAAGATGCTGTCCGGCAGGTACGCCGTCACCGTCCAGTTCGGGGCATCGACGACTTCGCTTATCTTCAGGTCCACCGCCGCCGAGCAGAGGATGTACGCCTCGCCGCGCGTCAGGTCGCGTTCGGTTTCGAGGTGGTCTATCATGTGCCGGACCGCCTTCTTCGTCGCCTCCATCAGGTCGTCGGCGATGCCCGTCGTCGCGTACATCGGTTCGTCCGACCCCGTCGGCGTGAACGGCCCCGTCGTCTTCAGTTGCGGTTGCTCGATGGATTTGTCCGTCAGTACGTCGAACCGCGCGGTGACGAACATGGGTGCCTCGATGCCCGTGACGCACACCTCGCCGTCGCCCTGCGCGGCGTGGCAGTCGGCGGTGGAGAACAACGCGCCCTCAGTCTCGACGGGGAGGTACACCGTCGACCCCTTCGTCATGTGCTTGACGTCCATGTTGCCACCGGTGTCCCGCGGCGGGAGCGTGTCGTGTTCGCCGTCCTCGCCGGGCGCGACGCCGATGATGCCCGGGAACATGTCCAGCGGAACCTCGATGCCGTTCACGAAGTGAGCCACGTCCTCCTCCAACTCCCAGACGTGCAGTCCCGCCTCCTCGAACTCCTCGGGGAGGAGGCCGAGGCCCATCTCGCCGGGCATGTAGCCGGTGAACCCCCAGCCCTTGTGCTCGAAGTCGAGGAGTTCGACCGCCAGCACGTCGCCGGGTTCCGCCCCCTCGACGGCGACGGGACCCGTCAGCGGGTGAACCGGGTCGAAACTCGCGGTGGCGAGGTCCTCGGCGTCGGAGTCGGGACCGACCTGTCCGTCGAGTGCGTCCCGGCACTCGAAGCGGACCACCTCACCCGGTTCGACCGTCACGAGGGGGTCGAGGCTGTTGTCCCAGACGTGGTGGACGTTCTCGTCGTCGTCCGTGAGTTCGTAATCGACTTCGTACGTCATACGATAGCACTAGCCGCCTCGGTCGATAAATGTGAGGCTCCCGTCAGGTGAGGATTCAAATACGAAGGCGCGGCCAAGACCGCCGTGACGTAATCACGGCCCGTCGCGACTCGCGGTCGCGCGGCGCACTCGCGACGGGACGCCTGCGGTCTGCGCCGCCTGTTCGCCAAAAGTTGCCGTCAGCCGACCGCCGGACGTCTCGTCACTCCTCGTCGAACAGTTCCTCGCCGGCGACCATCTTGTCCTCGACGACGTCCATGTCGAGCGTCACGCCGAGTCCCGGTTCCTCGGGTATCTCGATGTAGCCGTCCTCGATGACCGTCTCCTCGACCAGGTCCTCCCACCAGCCGAGTTCGTAGGAGTGGTACTCGACGGCCAGCGAGTTCGGGATGGCCGTGCCGACGTGCGCGGAGGCCATCGTCGCGACGGGCGAAGAGACGTTGTGCATCGCGACGGGGACGTAGTACTGGTTCGCCACGTCGGCGATCTTCTGCGTCTCGCGCATGCCGCCGACCTTCGGCAGGTCGGGGGCGATGATGTCCACGGCCTGGTTCTCGATGAGTCGGCGTTCCTCGGTGACGCGGTAGCGGTTCTCGCCCACCGTGATGGGTGTGAGCGTGGACTTCGTGACTTCCTCCTGCACTTCGAGGTTCTCCGGCGGCACGGGGTCCTCCAGCCACCAGACGTCGTAGTCCTCTATGGCCGCGGCGAGGCGTTTCGCGGAACTCGCGGAGAACGTCCAGTGACAGTCGAACGCGACGTCTGCGTCGTCCTGCACCCGTTCGGTGACTTTCTCGACTATCTCCGCCTTGTGACGGATCTCGCCGGGTCGGAGGTGTCGGTTCGCCCGGTCCTTCTCGTGGCCCGAGGGCACGTCGAGGTCGAACTTCAGCGCGTCGTAGCCGAGTTCGTCGACGACGCGTTCGGCCTCGTCTGCGCAGGCGTCCGGGTCGGCCTCGTCTTCGGTGTGGCAGTCGCAGTAGACGCGGACCTCGTCGCGGTACTTGCCGCCGAGCAGTTGGTAGGCCGGAATCTCGAGAATCTTGCCCGCGAGGTCGTGGAGGGCGATTTCGATGCCGGAGATGGCCGTGACCGTGACGCCCTCAACCGAACCCTCACCGGACATCTTCTGGATGAGGTGTTCGAACAGTCGGTCGATGTCGAGGGGGTTCTCGCCGACGACGAACGGTTTCATCCGCTCGACGAGTTCCGGGACGCCCGCGCCCCAGTACGCCTCGCCCGTACCGACGATGCCGGCGTCCGTGTAGATGCGGACGAGCGTCCACGGGAAGTTCCCGTTGATCATCGTCGTCTGCACGTCGGTTATCTCCACGTCGCGGCCGCCGCCTCGCTTGGCCGTGACCCCCATCGTCTCCGAGGAGAGGTTTCGCATCGTATACTCCGCGTTCGGGTCGTGTAAGTCTGCGTAGTTTCTGACCATGGTTTTTCGTTTACTCGATAAGTTGTAAACCTTTGCACTCCGGCGGCTGAGTCGTCGGAGCGTCCGATTCGAACCGCGGGGGCGTCACACAAAAAGAGCGTTCGTCCCCGTCTGAAAGCTCTCGGTGGGCGAAAGCTTCCCCCCGGGACGGATTCCGACAGAACCGATTCAGACGCGGCGCGTCGGCGGCTCGCCTTGGGACCCGAGTCGACGGCGACGCGTCCACCGGACGTGGACGGCGCTGGCGACGACGAACAGGAGCGAACTGAACACGGCGGCCTGCGTCATCGAGAGGACGGAGAACGGGTACGCGCCGACTGCGACGGCCGCGACCAGCGAGAGCGAGAACAGCGAGAGTCCGAGGTAGAACGTGCTCCACGTGATGTCGTTTCCGGGCACGACTTCCATGTAGACGTTCAGGTCGTCCGCCCGTTCGGCGAGACAGATCGGGTCCGCCGACGACTCGTAGGTCACGATGCCCGCGTCGTCCATCCGCGGGAGATGCGTCTGGTGGAGGGCCACGTGGACGCGCCGTCGCTGTGTCGACGTGACGGCCTCCGGAGGCACGTCGTTCTCCCAGGCCGCGACGTGCCGGGACAGTTGGTTCAGCGAGGGCGCCTCCTCCTCCTGCATCAGGTAGTGGAGGGCGAACCGTCGCCGGTCGTTACTCAGGATGTCGAACGCGTCTCGTGCGGAAAGTGGCTCGTGCGCGTCGTCCGATGCCCCCTTCGGGCCTGCGCACTCGTCACTCCCCTGCACCGACGCTGCATCGATGCTCCCCATGACTCGCTGCCCGTACAGTCACTCCACAAACAGTTAAATCTATAGGATAATCAATATTTCTGGTACGTATGCCTGTCGAGACACTCGGCCCAACGTAACGCTTGGTTTCGTCCGTTTAATCGCCCGTTTCGCCGGACGAGCGGAGAGTCTCGGTCAGGAACGACCACCGTTCAGATACGTAACTCCTCGATAAGTTCTCGAATGCTGACCATAGATAAGGGGGTGCCGTCCCATCGTTCACCTGCCGAAAGGCGAGAGAGAAACCATGACAAACGACACCAACATCGAACTTTCGCGGCGGAAGATCCTGGCGGGACTCGGCACCATCGGTCTGGCGTCTGCGGGGGCAGGCGCGGGGACGATGGCACTGTTCAGCGACGAAGAGACGAGCGAGAACAACAGCATCAGCGCGGGTCGACTCGATATGCGCGTCGGCGCCGGGGGCAACGCGAACGTCAACGTCGGTCCGATTCACCCGGGCGAATCGGGCACGGAGAGTATCACGCTGAAGAACCGCAACAACTCCACCATCGGGGGCGTCCTCGACGTGACGGGCGTCAGCGTGACGAGCGGCGAGAACGGACGCACCGACCCGGAGCACGAGGCGAACGACAGCACGGCCGGGCAGGGCGAACTCGACGACAAGCTGAAACTCCGCGCGTACGTGGAGAACGCCGACGGCGACTACGACTTCGTCGACGGGGCGGGCGACCTCGTCGCGGGCGACAAGAGTTCGGTCGGCAAGATAAAGGCGAAGAACCTCAAACCCCGTGCGGTCGGGTTCTCGGTGGACCCCGGCGAGACGGTGGAACTGGTCGTCGACTGGGACCTCCCCGAGAGCGTCGGCAACGTGGTGCAGACCGACGACGTGTCGCTGGACCTGACCTTCGAACTCGTGCAGGGTCCGCGCGTCCGTACGTTCACCGACGAGCAGGGACCGTTCACGGGCAACTACGGCGGTCCCGGCGACTACTCGTACGACAAGGGCTTCACGCGGACCTCGTTCCACAACAAGTTCGCGACGATGATCCACCGGACGGCCGGCGGCGACTACAAGTTCTTCGTCAAGAACTCCGAGACGGGCTCTCAGACCGAGACGACCGTCTCGTCGTCCGGTCCAGTGCCGTTCGAATTCGTCTACAACGGCCAACAGGGGCTAGCGAACCTGACCGTGGACGGGACGTCCCTCGGAACAGTCTCCGTCCCCGAGCCGACGCTGGGCACGATGGCGATCACGGCCAATTCCGCGTACGATAACTCCGGCGACGGCTCCGTGGACGCCACGAACGTCGAACTCGACGGTGAGACGGTCGGCTCAGGGTCGCTCTCGACGTCCGTCTCCGGTAGCGGGGAGATAGACTTCGAGACGTTCCACGTCGAGGGTCTTGACTCGTCGTCTCGATTCGTCGTCACGGGGACGGTAGACATCGAGGCGGTCGGCAACGACGGCGCGAACTACCTCGCCGAAGCGCTCCACATCGATCTCCGGTAGGCGACCCCGATGCAACTCCCCACCGACACGGACGCGCGGACGTGGGCGGTCCGGCTAGCCATCGCGCTGGTCGTCGTCCCGTTCGTCGTCTTCGCGGTTCCGCAGGTGGTCGGCGCGGACCACAGCTACGTGGTTCAGTCCGACAGCATGACGCCGACGTTCGCCGCGGGCGACGTCGTCGTCGTCGACGGTCGGTCGCCGTCGACCGTCGAGGCGGGCGACGTCATCACCTACACCGCTCCCGGTGCGAGCGTCGTCGGTGGGGGCGGGGCGAACAGAATCACGCACCGAGTGGTCGAAGTCGTCGAACGGGACGGCGGCCGATTTTTCCGTACCAAAGGCGACGCCAACGAGGAGGCGGACGGCGAACTCGTCCCCGCGAGTAACCTCGTCGGGGTCGTCACGTTCTCTATCCCGTACATCGGGTGGGTAATCGCGTTCGGGCAGACGCGCCTCGGCACGCTCCTCCTCGTCGTCGCTCCGCTCGCGCTGCTAGCTCTGACCGAACTGTGGACGGTCGCCGGCGGCCTCGGTCTGACCGGCGAGGACGACGACGGCACGGCGGGAGACGGAGAGGCACCATGAAAGCGATGAATCCAACCAAGGTGCTCGCGGCGGTCGTCGCGGCGGTCGTCTTGCTCTCGTACGTCGGCGGCGTGGGCGGGTACACGCTGGCGACGATGCACGACACCGAAACCGGCAGCGTCGAGATACGAGTCGGAACGCCGACCCCCGAAGCGACCCAATGTGAGCACCCCGGTAACGGAATCGGTGTCGGTCAGAACGACTCCGGCAACGGCGAAGCCAACGGACGGGACAACGGCGAGAGCGAGGGGCACGAGAACCGCCCGAACGGACCCAAAAAGTGCCCACCGGGGCAGTCGAAGGGTTCGAACGGTCAGAACGGCGCGTCGGCGAGTTCGATGGGGGCCGGATCGTCCGGCGGTGACGACGACGGTGCAGAGTCGGACGGTTCGGCCTCCGAGACGCCCGAGACGGAGACGAGCGCATCCACGTCGACTCCCACCGAGACGCTGACAGAGACGGAGACGGGAACCGAGACGGCAACGGAGACGGAGACTGAGACTGAAACCGAGACGGCAACGGAGACGGAGACTGAGACTGAAACCGAGACGGCAACGGAGACGGAGACTGAGACTGAAACCGAGACGGAACCGGCGACCACAGAGACTGAAACCGAGAACCCCACCGACGCGGAGACGGAGACGAGCACCGAAACCGGAGCGCCGACCGACAGTGAGGCGCCGGCCGATACGGCGACCGAGACCGAGGCCGAAACTGACACAGAAACCGAGACTGCGACGGAGAACGAAACGGAGGCCAGCGCCTGATGCGCGTCGAACTGACGAAACGGACCGCGCTGGTCCTCCTCGTCCTCCTGACCGTCCTCGCCGGGGCCGGTATCGGCCTGATACAGGACGGCGGCGACTCCGACGCCGGACCCGCGCCGCCGACGGTCACCGTGACCCCGCCCGGAGACGGTGCGGTCGAAGACGGGACCGAGCGAGACGGCGACACCGGGTCCGTCGACGGCGCGGCGACCGAGACGCCCGACGGCGGCGACGCGGCGGACGGCGCGACGACAGACGCCGAACCGACGCTCTCGGTCACCGCCACGGCGGCCGACCCCGAACCGGTACGGCACGCCACCGGGTCGGTCGACCGACTCGAAGGGACCGTCCGGACCGACGCCTCGTGGACCGGGACGGCGGACACCGCCGTCGTCGTCTACAGCGTCTGGGCACCCGACTTCGGGTGGGCCGAGACGACCCGTCGGACGGTGAACGTCGCCGGAGCCTCGACGCTGCCGGCCGACGCGGCCATCGAGACGCTCACGTACGCGACGGGAAGCAGGGCGTCGGCGTTCGAGAACCCCCGAGACGGCACCACACGAACCACCGAGGGCCACGTCGCGGTCACCGTCGTCCTGTTCGACGGCGGCGAGGAAGTCGCCAGAGAGCGAGTCACCGACCCGTTCGGCGTCGCGGTGACGAACCTCGGGTCCACGGGCGGGTCGGCCGCCGCGTCGTCGGGTGGTGCCGGGACGGGCGAGGCGTCCGACCCGGTCGAACTCGCCGTCGGCGGGGCGGACGACGCGCCGATTCGAATCGACGGCGTCGCGCCCGGCGACAGCGGCGTCGTCCGGACCGCCGTCCGCAACGACGGTACCGAGTCCGGTCGGCTCAGCCTCCACGTCGAGAACGTCACGGACGCGGAGAACGAACTGCTGGAACCCGAACGCGACGTGGGCGACACCGACGAGACGGGCGAACTGTCCGGGGCCGTCTCCGTCCGCGTCTCCGTCGGCGAGGACTACCTCGTCGGCGGCGAGGGGACGTGGGTCCGACTGTCGGAACTGGAGACGGTAGCGTTCGCGAACACGACGCTGGAAGCCGGTGAGACGCGTTCGCTCGACGTGGAGTGGCGCGTCGACGGGGCCGTCGGCAACGAGATTCAGAGCGACTCCGCCGTCGTGGACGTGACGCTCGTCCTCTCGCAGACCTCCTGATTTTTCGAGGGTCCGCCCGCCGGTTCGCCGGCCGTCGCGGATTCGCGGCCGTCACCCGAGGAGCAGTCGCACGTTGTACGTCGTCGTGAACGCGCCGACGACGGCGAGTGCGAGGGGCGGCAGGTAGTAGGTGAACGCGTCCTCGTCGTTCGCGGCGGCGACGCTGATAGCGAGGCACGCCAGGAGGACGACGAGTTTCAGGCCGACGAGTCCGGCCTGTCCGAACGTCTCGACGGCGACGCGGACGAGGACGTTCGCCTCGTTGACGGTGTCGCTGAAGTGGATGAGGGCGATGGTCGTCACCACGTCGCCGACGCCGTACGTCGCGGTGGCGAGGAACCAGAGGTTCGTGAACTCCCGTTCCTCGAACGGCGTTCCCCGCAGCGTCCACCGCGACCCGTCTGTCATCGGTCGAGACGACGGGCGGGTCCTATAAGAAGATTGACCCGTGACTGTGGCGAAATTACCGCTGGTCGAGCAGGTTGAGGACGTAGACGGTTCGGAGCATCGACGCCGCGTCGCCCCGGTCGTACACCAACTCGTCGGTCTCCAGCACGTGCGTCAGAACGTCCTGTGAGGCGTGTTGCGGGGCGGCGGCGATGCCCGCGTCCGCGTCGGCGGCCCACTCCATCACCCGCAGGTCGGACTTGCTGTCGCCCATCACGAGGACGAACGGGTCCTCGACGCCGAGGACGTCGAGGGCCGCCCGCACGCCGTTCGGCTTGTTCAGTTCGAGCGAGCCGATTTCGGCGGCGTCGGCGTGGTAGTACGCCACGTCGATGCGGTCGAACAGGTCGCGGACGGCGTCCGGCACGTCGGCGGCGTCGCGTTCGGGTGCCGCGCCCTCGGCGTCGAGGACGTCCGCGACTTCCGGGTCCGCGTCCGCGTAGTAAGCGCGCGCCCAGTCCTCGGCCGCGTCGGTCTCCACGTCGCCGTCTACCGCGGCGGCGACGGCCCGGCCGAGGAGGTCCACGAGGTAGACCAGTCCCTCGTCGATGACCGCCTCCGCGGGGTCGCTGCCGATGTCGAAGTTGGGCTTCAGCGTGATGTTGAACTCGTTGCCCTGCAGGTGGACCGACTCGCGCAGGTCGTCGGGGGCCTGCGGGAGGACGCGCGAGCGAACCTCCGAGAACACCTCGCGGACCGTCGGGTCGAGGTCCTCGTACAGCAACTGCTTGGTGGTCGACCCGTGTCCGGGCGTGAACACGCCCGTCCCCGCCTCGTAGACGATGCTCACGTCGCCGGAGTGGACGAGTTCGTTGCCGAGTCCCTGGATGGTGAACCCCTTCACGTTCTCCAGCGTCTGGCCCGTGCAGATGACGATGGGGACGCCCGACTCGTGGAACTCCGTGAGGAGGTGGAGGGCGTCGCGCGGAATCTCGTTGTCCGTGCGGCCCGCCGAGCGAAGCGTCTCGTCCACGTCGAGGACGAGGGCGTTCACCGCGCGGCCGTACTTCGAGTGCAGGTCGAGGGCGGTGAACGTCTGGTCGCGGTTGGCCCGGGCGGCGATTTCGGCGAACGTGTCGCCCGCGGCGAACGCGTCGCGAATCGCGTCCTTCCGGTCCTCCAGTTCGTCGCTGGCGTCCTGCCAGTAGTCGAGGGCGATGCGGGAGTCCACCGGCGGGAACAGGTCCACGAAGTCCTGTAACTCCCGGAGCGTGTCCGCCTCGAAGTCCTCGTACAACCGGTAGAGGAGGTCGTAACGTTCCATACGACTACCCTGTACTGCGTGCAGAAAAACTGTACCCGTACGGCGATTCCTGCGTGGGGAAACGCTCAAACGCCTCGTACACCAACGCCGACACATGACTGACTGGACAGACAGCATCGTCGGCGACCGGATGACGGTGGACCGCGAGTTCAACGACCGGGTCGCCGCCTCCGACTTCACGAGTCAGGAGTGGGGGCTCATCATGACGGCGACGGAGTTCGAGATAGAACACCCCGACGACCCCGAACGGGCGCGCATCGTCGCGGACACCGAGAAACTCCCGCAGATAATGCCCGAGTTGAAGAACGTCCGCTCGCAGATGGCGCAGATGGGCGGCGCGCCGGACGACACGTCCTCGTCCGGCGGCGGCCTGTTCGACTCCATCAAGGGCGCACTCGGACTCGGCGGCGACGGCGGTGACGCCGAACGGCAGGCGGACGCCGAACGCCTCGTGCAGGAGTACGCCGACGAGTTACAGCGTCACCTGGAGTCGAAGGGCAAGTGGGAGCGGGTCAGAATCGCGTATCAGGAGTAGTCGGCGGTCGGACGCGACGTGGACGGCTCAGACCTCGTCGCCGGAGTGGAACAGCGTCAGTTCCTCGGCCTCGTAGATGTTGATGAGTTCCGTGACGATCTCGTCGTAGTCCTCGTCCTCCTGTCGGAGAGAGTCGAGTCGCGCCACCGTCTCCTCGTCGAGGTGTATCTGGGGCATACTAGTCGGTAGGACAGCGTGCGACTTAAGCGCGGGGGACGGCCCGGGCCAAAAAACGGTGGACGCCGTCGGGGAAGCGTCAGACGTACCGGCTCTGGTTCGCGCTGCCGGAGACGTGCGTCAACTCGGCGTGGACGTCCGCGACTCGGTCGCGAATCTTCCGGCCGACGACGCGCGGGTCGAACACGTCCTTGTTCGGCGACCACTCCGTCTCGTTGAAGAACGTGTCGCGGGCGTCCTCGGTGTCCTCCGGCGGGACGATGGCCTGCGGGTCCTCGCGGTAGTGGTCGAACGCCGTCCGAGTGTATTCGTACTGGTAGCGCGTGTCCTTGTTCACCTTGCAGATACCGTGCTGCAGCATCGACTGCAGTTGGTCGGGTTGGACGCCCGAAGAACCGTGGAGGACAAGCGGCGTGTCCAGCCCGTGGTCGCGGAGCGTCTCGCGGATGTCGCGGGCGAGGTCCGGGCGGAGTTCGAGGTCCTTCCCCTTCGCGACGCCGTGTTGCGTGCCGACGGAGATGGCCAGCAGGTCACAGCCGGTCCGGTCGACGAACTCGACGGCCTGTTCGGGGTCGGTGTAGAACGCCTCCTCGGCCTGCACCTCGTCCTCGACGCCCTTTATCTGGCCGAGTTCGGCCTCGATGAGCACGTCTGCGCCCTTCTCCTCTTTCATCTCGACGACCTCTCGACTCGTCGCGACGTTCTCCTCGAACGGTTCGTGAGAGGCGTCTATCATGATGGAGGAGGGGATGCCGAGGTCCATCTGCGCCTCGATGAACTCCATGTCCGACTGGTGGTCCATGTTGAGGAAGACGCCGATGTCGTACTGCTCGGCGATGGTCTCGACGTACGACCCCATCGCCTTCAGTCCGGAGACGGCGTCGCCGTTCCCCGCGAAGGACGCGGCGCCGCCCGATAGCTGTAAGAGCAGGTCGGAGTTCTCGCGCGACGCGCCCTCCATCAACCCCATCATCACGTTCGGTTCGGCGATGTTCGAGGCGATGAGACCGAATCCCTCCTCGAGTGCGTCGTCGTACACCTTAGCGAGTTCGTTCCCGCGGTAGAACGGCACTGTGAGTCACCTGCTTCGGCGTTCACGTGCAGGCATTATAACGTATGCGGAGCGCTTTCGTTTCTGCCCGTTTTCCGGTTCCGGCGTCAGACGCTGCGAACCGCGGAGATAGCTACCCGAATCCGGATGAATCTCTCTCCGCCTCGACAGTCGCGTGAACGCGGGTGTTCGCCTCTGTCCGCTTCTGAAAATTCGGTACTCGGACGCGAGTCAACGTTCGGTCGCGAACGCGTCGGCGGGTTCAGGAGAACAGTTTCTTCAGGCGGGCGAACAGGCCCTTCTCTCGGTCGCCGCCGCGCCGTCGCTGTTGCGGTTCCTGCGTCTCCGTCGCCGCCGTCTCGGACGCCGCCTCGTCGTCGCCGGCGTCCGTCGCCTCGCCGCCGCCGACTTCCACCGTCCCCGTCTCGTCGTTCTCGACGAGTTCTGCGGCCCGTTCGACGAGTCCCTCGGCGTCGTTGACGCCGTCTTTGACCGTCCCCTTCACCAGCGGTTTGCCCTCGAAGCGGTCGCGACTGACCGCCGTGTCGGAGGCGATGATGACCGCGTCCGCGTCGGCGACGTCGTCGGCGGTGAGTTCGTTCTCGGCGCCCATCGCCCCCTGCACTTCGACCTTTATCTCGTGCCCGAGTCGCTCGGCGGTCTGTTCTAAGTTCTCTGCGGCCATCTGACTGTGCGCGATTCCCGTCGGACACGCGGTGACTGCGACTAGCTTCATGATTCTGTGTTCTCCGTTAGCACTCGTCTCACTTCGTTCTTCGTTCGGGCCGAGAGCGCTCGTTCGGCCAGCGCTCTCGCGTCTTCGGTGTTCGTCTCGGTCACGGCCCGCTTGACCTGCGGCACCGTGACCGCGCTCATGCTGAGTTCGTCGAGACCGAGACCGAGGAGCAGTTCGGTCAGGTCCGGGTCGCCGGCCATCTCGCCGCACATGCCGACCCAGACGTCCGTCCCCTCGGTGGCTTCGACCGTCGCCCGGATGGCGCGGAGCACCGCCGGCTGGTGGTAGTCGCCGAGTTCGGCGACGCGTTCGTTGCCGCGTTCGGCGGCCATGACGTACTGGGCGAGGTCGTTCGTCCCGATGCTGAAGAAGTCCACCTCGTCGGTCAGAGCGTCGGCCATGAACGCCGCCGAGGGCGTCTCGACCATCACGCCGAACTCGGGGACGGCGTACTCGACGCCCTCACGCTCCAAGTCGTCGGCGAACAGTTCCAGTCGCTCGCGGGCCGCCGTCACCTCCTCGACGGTCGAGACGAGGGGGAGCATCACCGCCAGGTCGCCGCCGCGTTCGCTCCCCGCGGCGCGGAGGAGCGCACGCAGTTGCGTCTCGAACAGGTCGGCGTCGGGGCCGAGCGACCGCCGGATGCCCCGTTCGCCGAGGAACGGGTTCTCCTCCTCGGGCAGGTCGAGGTAGTCGATGGGCTTGTCGCCGCCGACGTCCAGCGTTCGGACGACGACGCGGCCCTCGGGGAACGCCTCCAACGCCTCGACGTACGTCTCGTACTGTTCGTCCTCGTCCGGCGGCGACTCCCGGTCGAGGAACAGGAACTCGGTCCGGAACAGGCCGATGCCGTCCGCACCGCGGTCGGCGGCCGGCGCGAGGTCCGCCTCCGTCCCGACGTTGCCGGCCACCTCGACGGGGACGCCGTCCGCCGTCGAGACGGGGTCGTCCCGAATCTCCACGTCGGCCTCCTCGGCGGCCGCCTCGCGCGTCTCCTCGTCGGGGTCGACGACGACGACGCCGTCGGTGCCGTCCACGACGACGCTCTCGCCCTCGGCGACGTCGTTCAGTTCCTCGCCGACGCCGACGACGGCGGGCAGGGCCAGCGACCGGGCGAAGATGGCCGCGTGCGAGGTTCGCCCGCCCGTGACGGTGACGAACCCGGCGACGCGTTCGGGGTCCAACTGCGCGGTGTCGCTCGGCGTCAGGCGTTCGGCGAAGACGACGCTCCCCTCGGGTAACTCCGCGAGGTTCACGCGTTCGCCGCCCGAGAGGACGCGCACGAGTCTGTCGCGCACGTCGCGCAAGTCGTCCGCGCGTTCGGCCATCCGGCCCTCCATCCCCTCGAACTGCTCGACGAACCGGTCGAACGTCCGTTCGACGGCGTGTTCGGCCGGGAGGCCGTTCGAAATCTCCTCCTCGACGCCCTCGGTTATCTGCGGGTCCTCGAGGAACTGGACGTGCGCGTCGAACACCGCCGCCTCGTCCTCGCCGACTCGTTCGGCCGTTCGTTCGCGTTCGCGCTTCAGTTCCTCGCGCGCCGACGTGCGCGCCTCCTCGAACCGTGCCGTCTCGGCGTCGGCGTCGACCTCCTCGGGGGCCGGCGGGTCGTCCAGTTCCGCGTCGGGCGCGTACCAGACGACGGTGCCGACACCCGAGAGCGGGGTGACGCCGATGCCGTCGAATCGCCGTGTCATCGCGTTACAGTTCGTCCTCCGGCGTCGAAAGCACTTCCTCCAAGGCGTCGAGTGCCTCCTCGGCGTCGTCGCCCTCCGCGGAGAGGCGGACGTTCTCGCCGCCCGAGACGCCGAGTCCGGTGACGGCGAGCATGCTCGCGGCGTTCACCATGTCGCCGTCCTCCGGGCCGACGCGAATCTCCGCGTCGAACTCGTTGGCCGTCTCCACGAACACCGACGCGGGACGGGCGTGCAGGCCGTCCTCGGGGACGACGGTGACGATTCGCTCGGGCATCAGTTCACCGCCTCCCGGACCGTGTTCTGGACCGTCTCGGCGTCCTCGGCCTCCAGCAGTTTCTCGCGGACGTCCTCGTGCATGAGGGCGCGCGAGAGCGAACTGAGAATCTGCAGGTGTTCCTCGCCGCCCTCCTCGGGGACGAGAATCATGAACAGCAGTTTCGCCGGCTTGTCGTCCATCGCGTCGAAGTCGATTCCCTCCGCGGAACGCGCGAACGCCACAGAGGGAGCCTCGACGGCCGTCGTCTTGGCGTGGGGGATGCCGATTCCCATGCCGACGCCCGTCGTGGCCTCCTTCTCTCGTTCCTGCAGGTCCGCGAGGGCCGTCTCGCGTTCGGTCACGCGACCGTTCTCCACGACGAGGTCCAACAGGTATTCGATGGCGAGTTCCTTCTCTGCGGGCGGTTCTTCGAGCGAGATGTGCGCCGTCGGCATCAGGCGGTCGATTTCATCTTCGAGCATTTTCGTGCGAATATGTGAACGGCTGGGGTAAGGTAGTTGTGTTGGCGGCCGTCTCGGCCGGTCGGCCGTCGGTGTCGTCTGTCGTCGGTGTCGTCTGTCGTCGGTGTCGTCCGTCGTCTGTCGTCAGTCGTCGGATGTCGCTGCGGCCGTCTCCGTCTCGCCCGCGCCGACGCGGTCCTCGAAGTCCGGCTTCCACACCGTCGCGATGGCGGCGGTCACGAGCGACCCGATGACGATGGCGCCGAGGAAGACGAGCGGTTTGTTCGACAGCGGAACGACGAAGATGCCGCCGTGCGGGGCGGGCATCGTGACGTTCAGCGCCATCGACATCGCGCCGCCGACCGCGCTCCCGGCGATGATGGACGGAATCACGCGGACGGGGTCCGAGGAGGCGTACGGAATCGCCCCCTCCGTGATGAACGAGAAGCCGAGGACGATGCCCGACTTCGCGTTCTCGTACATCTCCGCGGCGTACAGGTGCGGTGCGACGAAGTTCGAGATGGCGAGACCGATGGGCGGAATCATCCCGCCGATCATCACCGCGGCCATCGGCGCCGTGACGCCCTCTGCGATGAGGCCGGTGGCGAACACGTAGGCGACCTTGTTCACCGGGCCGCCCATGTCGAACGCCATCATCCCGCCGAGCAGTGCCCCCACGAGAACGGCCTGTCCGCCCTGCATGCTCTGGAGGAAGCCGGTCAGCGCGGCGTTCGCGATGGCGACCGGGACGCCCAGGACGAAGATGACGAGGGGCGACAGAATCGCCATCGTCAACACCGGCACGATGAGCACCGGCATCATCGGCGTCACGTAGTCCGGGACGCTCCAGCCCTTTATCCAGCGGGCGACGTACCCGGCGAGGAGGCCGGCGACGAGTGCGCCGAGGTAGCCCGCGCCGGCCGCGCCACCCTGCAGACCGATGACGTCACCGGCCGCCTGCAGGACGTTCCCCTGCTGGATGATGTACGAGAGCAGGAACCCGGGCGCGAGACCCGGCCGGTCCGCGATGGCGTACGCGATGTACGCCCCCAGGATGGGCACCATGATCGTGAGCCCCGCCACGCCGATCTGAGCGAGGAACCAGCCGAGCGTCCCGGTCGCACCGAACACTTCCTGCACGCCGGTCCCGGTGACGCCCGCCACGGCGTACCCGAGAGCGAGGAAGATACCGCCGATGGTGACGAACGGAATCATGTACGATACGCCGGTCATCAGGTCCTCCTTTATCTTCGTCAGGTAGGCCCGATACGCGTTCTCCGCTGACTGCTTGCTTGACATGGATTGCTCCCTCACGATAGTTTCTGTATGTCTTCAAAAACCCTTTCGGACATGAACGATTTTGAACGGTTGCGCTCGCAAACCGGACCCAGCGAGCATCAGGGACGCGCCGCGGAGAGCGTCACGTCGTCCCTGTCGTCGAAGATGCCGTCGAAGTCGGGGACGCTGGTTCCCGACGCGGCGACGACGCGCGACGCGACGGTGACGCCCGTCTTCAGCGCCGTCCGTTCGGACTCCCCTCGCGTGAGTCCGGCGAGGAAGCCCGAGAGGAGAGCGTCGCCCGCGCCGACGGTGTCGACGACGTCCGCGGGGACGGCGGGCGCGTGGTACGTGCCGGACTCGGCCGCCAACAGGGCGCCGTCCGGGCCGAGCGAGGCGACGACGAACCGGAACTTGCCGTCGCGGAGCGCCTGCGCCGCCGCCGCGCAGTCGGCCGTCGTCTCCACGGCCATCCCGGTGGCGACGGCGAGTTCGTCGCGGTTCGGCTTGCAGGCGAGGTAGGAGGCGTCGAGTTCGGCCAACGCCGCCCCGCCCATGTCGACGGCCGTCTCCCAGTCGCCCGCCGAGGCGAGTTCGTCCACGTCGTCCGTGGTGACGCCCTTCGGGAGACTGCCGGCGACGACGAGGCGGTCCGGCGCGCGTTCGCGGACGCGGTCGACCAGCGCCGTCACCTCCCCGTCGCGAACCGCCGGCCCGTCGTGGTTTATCTTGTACTCGCCCTCGGGGCCGAGAACGGTCGTGTTCAGGCGCGTTCGGTCGCCGATGTCGACGAAGTCGTTCGGGACGGCGTCCTCGTCGAGGCGGTCGCGAATCATCTTCCCGAACGGGCCGCCGAGGAACCCGGTCGCGGGGGCGTCCACGTCCAGTGCGGTGAGGTACTTCGAGACGTTGATTCCCTTCCCGCCGGCGTCGAACTTCGCGTCGTCCGTCCGGGCGACCGTCCCCGTCCGAAGCGGTTCGTCGACCCGGACGGTGTGGTCGACGGCGGGGTTGGCCGTCACCGTCAGCACGTCGTCGCCGTCGGTCATTCGGGCGGCACCTCCACGACGGTGACGCCCTCGTTCTCGAACGCCTGCCGCTCTCTCGGCGGCAACTCCTCGTCGGTGACGAACACGTCCACGTCGTGCACGTCGGCGAACTTCACGAACGAGCGCTTGCCGACCTTCGTCGCGTCGGCGACGAGGACGACGCGCGCGGACTTCTCGGTCATCAACTGCTTCATCCGCGCCTCGTCCTCGTTCGGCGTCGTCAGGCCGCCGTCGGCGTCGATGGCGTTCGTCCCCAGAAACAGGAGGTCGAAGTTCGTCCGCTCCATGAACGACTCCGCCGTCGGCCCGACGAGCGCACGGGTGCGACTGCGGAGCGTGCCGCCCGTGAGTTTCACGTCGTTCTCCTCCTTCCCGAGTTCGACGGCGAGGCGCGGCGAGTTCGTCACCGAGAGGATGGAGCCGTCTTTCGGCGCCTGTTTGGCCACCTCCATCGTCGTCGTCCCCGCGTCGAAGAAGACGACCTGTCCCTCGGCTATCTCCGCGACGGCGCGGTCGGCTATCGCGCGCTTGCCGTCGAGGTTCTGTACCTCCTTCTGCCCGTACGTCTGTTCTTTGCCGACGGTCGTGACGGGCACCGCGCCGCCGTGCGACCGTTCGACGAGGCCGCGGTCCTCCAGTTCTCGGAGGTCACGCCGGATGGTGGCCTTCGAGTAGCCGAGTTCCTCGGCCAGGCCCTCGACGGACCGCCCGTCGTCCGCCGAGACGAGTTCCACGATTCGTCTTTTGCGCTCTGCGGGTAACATAGGCGTCAGTCGTGTTCGGCAGTAGCCCCTGTTCGTTGTTAATTGTTCGTGTTCGAGAATCGTTCAGTCCTGCACGTTTTGCGCGAGAAATACGCGCGAGCGTGCAGACCGAGGCCGAGCGCAGTCGCTCACGAACGGGGGAACGCAGAAGAGAGCGCCGCGAACGCGGGCGCGTTCAGTCGAGTCTGTCGATGACCGCCTGCGTCACGGCCTCCGTCGAGGCGTCGCCGCCCAGGTCGGCCGTGCGCGGGCCCTCCGCGAGGGTCGATTCGACCGCCTCGCGGACGGCCGCACCCTCGTCCTCGTAGCCCAGGTGTTCGAGCAGCATCGCCGCCGAGAGAATCGTCGCGGACGGGTTCGCGACGCCCTCGCCCGCGATGTCCGGCGCCGTCCCGTGGACGGGTTCGAACAGGGCGTTGTCGGGCCCGATGTTCGCCGACGGTAGGAGTCCGAGGCCGCCGACGAGTCCGGCCGCGAGGTCCGACAGCACGTCGCCCGCGAGGTTCGGGCAGACGACGACGTCGAACTGCGTCGGGTCCAGACAGACGCGCGTGGCGAAGGCGTCCATCAGCACTTCCTCCGTCTCGACGCCTCGTTCCTCGGCGACGGAGACGACGGCGTCGCGGAAGCGGCCGTCCGTCTCCCGCATCACGTTCGCCTTGTGCGCGACCTGAAAGCCGTCGGGCGCGTAGTCGCAGGCGAACTCGGCGAGTCGCTCGGAGGCCGAGGTGGTGACGACGCGCGTCAGCGTCGAGAGGTCCGCCGAGAGGCGGTCCTCGTGGCCCGAGTAGACGCCCTCGGTGTTCTCCCGGAGGAAGACGAGGTCCGTCTCCGGTCGAAGCGCGTTCACGCCGGGGTACGCCTTCGCCGGGCGGACGTTCACGAACGAGTCCACCGCCGTCCGGAGGGGCAGAATCACGTCCGCGGCCGTCTCGCCCGCCGCGCCGAACAGCGTGGCGTCGGCGTCGGCGACCACGTCGTACGTCTCCTGCGGGAGTGCCTCGCCGGTCCGCTCTTTCACCGCGTCGCCCGCCTCCGCCGCGACGAACTCGAAGTCGCCGACGGCGTCGAGGACGGACACCGCCGCCGGGACGACTTCCTTCCCGATGCCGTCGCCCTCGACGACGACTATCTCGTCAGTCATCGCTCTCCACGTAGGGGAGCGAGTCCACCGTGTCGCGGACCGCCTGCCGGTTCGACTTCATCAGCGCGGTGGTGTCCCACACGCCGTCGACGAGCGCTTTCCGCTGGGCGTCGTCCACGGTCACGTCGACGGTCTTCCCGCCGTAGGTGACCGTCTCGGCTTCCACGTCGACCTCGATGTCGCCGTCGGGGTTCTCCTCGACCCACGACTGCAGTTCCGAGATGGTCTCGTGGTCGGCGGTGACCGTCGGGATACCGAGGGCGAGGCAGTTGCCCGCGAAGATCTCGGCGAACGACTCGCCGACGATGGCGTCGATTCCCCAGCGCATCAGCGCCTGCGGGGCGTGTTCGCGCGAGGACCCGCAGCCGAAGTTCGCGTTGACCACCATCACCGAGGAGTCCTTGAACCGGTCCTCGTTCATCGGGTGGTCCTTGGGTTCGTCGTCGTCGTCGAACCGCAGGTCGAAGAAGGCGAACTGACCCAGTCCGTCGAAGGTGACCACCTTCATGAACCGGGCCGGGATTATCTGGTCGGTGTCGATGTCGTTCCCGCGGATGGGGATGCCCGTCCCCGAGACGTAGTCGACTTCGGGTATCTCCGTCGTCACGCCAGGTTCACCTCCTTCATCTCGCGCACGTCGCTCACTTCCCCGTTGACGGCCGCGGCGGCCACCATCCGGGGGTTCATCAGCACGGTGCGGCCGTCCTTCGACCCCTGCCGGCCGACGAAGTTGCGGTTCGACGAGGACGCGCAGGCCTCGTCTCCCTCCAGTTGGTCCTCGTTCATGCCGAGACACATCGAACAGCCGGCGTTGCGCCACTCGAAGCCGGCGTCCTCGAAGAGGTCCTTCAGGCCCTCCTCCTCGGCGGCCTTCTGGACGCGCTGGCTGCCGGGGACGACCATCGCGCGCACGTCGTCGTGGACCTGTCGGCCCTTCACGACGCGCGCGGCGCGGCGCAGGTCCGCGAGGCGCGCGTTCGTGCACGACCCGAGGAACGCCACGTCGATGGGGTAGCCCTGCATCGTCTCGCCGGGCGTCACGCGCATGTGTTCCTGTGCGCGCCGCGCGGTGTCGCGCTTGTCCGCCGGCAGGTCCTCGGGTGCCGGAATCGGTTCCGTGATGCCGACGCCCTGTCCGGGCGTGGTGCCCCACGTGACGACCGGTTCGAGTTCGTCGCCGTCGATGGTGACCACGTCGTCGTACTCGGCGTCCTCGTCGGAGCGGACGGACTCCCAGTACGGCTTCAGTCGCTCGAACTTCTCGGGGTCGTCGGCGAACTCGTCCGTCTCCGCCAACCACTCGTACGTCGTCTCGTCGGGGTTGACGTAGCCCGCGCGGGCCCCGCCCTCGATGGACATGTTGCAGATGGACATCCGGCCCTCCATGTCGAGGCTCTCGATGGCCCCGCCGGCGTACTCGTAGACGTAGCCGACGCCGCCGTCGGTGCCGAGCCGTCGGATTATCTCGAGGATGACGTCCTTCGCCTCGACGGCGTCGCCGAGTTCGCCCGTCACCTCTATCTTGCGGACCTGCTGCTTCTCCATGGCGATGCATCCGGTCGCCAGCACGTCGCGAATCTGCGAGGTGCCGATACCGAACGCGAGTGCGCCGAACGCGCCGTGCGTCGAGGTGTGGCTGTCGCCGCAGACGATGGTCATCCCGGGCTGGGTGATTCCCTGCTCGGGCCCGATGACGTGGACGATGCCCTGGTCGCCCGTCGTCGGGTCGTCGAACTCGATGCCCGCGTCGCGGACGTTCTGCTCCAACTCGGCCATCATCTCTTCGGCGGCGTCGTCGGCGTACGGCCGTGACTGGTCCGCCGTCGGGACGATGTGGTCCACCGTCGCGTGCGTCCGTTCGGGGAACGCCACCTCCATGTCGCGTTCGCGGAGCATGCCGAACGCCTGCGGACTGGTCACCTCGTGGATGAGGTGCAGGCCCACGAACAACTGCGTCTGTCCGGTGGGGAGCGTCGTGACGGCGTGGTTGTCCCACACCTTGTCGTACAGCGTTCCCTCACTCATCTACATCACCGTGGCCGCGGGTCCACACGTCGTTGACGTCGTCGCCCTCGCGCGGCGTGTGGTCCACGTCGCCCATGGTCTCCTCGTCGCTCGGTGCCTGCGTCTCGCCACCGTCCGCCATCGCCGGGCCGCGGCGGAACGAGTACCCGAACGTCTCCTCGGTGTGCGGGTTCGTGTGGCTCACGTCTCCCATCGTTCGCTCGTCTGTGTCTGTCATCGTCGGTCAGTCGTCCGCCGGCGCCTCCGCCGCCTCTTTGTCGTCCGCTTCGTCCTCGGCCCACGCGAACAGGTCGCGCAGAGGCGCGCCCACCTGTTCGATGTGGTGGTTCTCCTCGCGGTCCTTCAGTTGCGTGTAGGACGGCCGTCCGGCCTGGTTCTCGGCGATCCACTCGCGGGCGAACGTCCCGTTCTGGACCTCTTCGAGAATCTCTTCCATGTTCTCCCGGGCGTGGTCGTCCACGACGCGGTCACCGCGGGTGAGGCCGCCGTACTCGGCGGTGTCGGAGACGGAGTCCCACATCTCCTTGTGGCCGCCCTCGTACATCAGGTCCACGATGAGTTTCAGTTCGTTCAGGCACTCGAAGTACGCCATCTCCGGGGAGTAGCCCGCGTCGACGAGCGTCTCGTAGCCCTGCTTCACCAGCGAGGTGACGCCGCCGCAGAGGACGGCCTGTTCGCCGAACAGGTCGGTCTCGGTCTCCTCCTGGAACGTCGTCTCGATGACGCCCGCGCGGGTGCAGCCGATGGCGTGCGAGTACGCAAGCGCCTCCTCCTTGGCGTCGCCCGTCTCGTCCTGATAGACGGCGATGAGCCCCGGCGTCCCCTGGTCGCTCTCGTAGTTGCGGCGGACGAGGTGCCCCGGCGACTTCGGCGCGACCATCGTCACGTCAACGTCCTCCGGGGGACGAATCTGGTTGTAGTGGATGTTGAAGCCGTGGGCGAACTGGAGCGTGTCGCCCGCGTCGAGTTCGTCGCGAATCTCCTCGAACACCGCCGGCTGGACGGTGTCGGGGACGAGGACGGAGACGATGTCCGCCTCGGCGGCCGCGTCGACGGGCGTCGCCACGCGGAGGCCGTCGGCCTCGGCGGCGTCGCGCGAGGACGACCCCTCGCGCAGGCCGACCACTACGTCGACCCCGCTCTCGGCGAGGTTCTGCGCGTGGGCGTGGCCCTGACTGCCGTAGCCGAGGACGGCCACCGTCTTGTCGTCGATGTGCGTTCGGTCCGCGTCGTCGTCGTAGTATACTGTCGTGGTGAGTTCGTCGTCAGTCATCGTAGTTGGCTGGTGTGGTCGGTTCGCCGGAGGTGGCCGGTTCCTCTCCGGGGACGGTCGGTTGGTCGCCGCGCGCCAGCGCGGTCTGGCCCGTTCGGGCTATCTCGATGATGCCGAACTGGCGGAACGCGTCGATGGCGTCGTCTATCTTCTGTTCCCTGCCGGTGAGCTGGACCGTGATGGTCCGCGGGCCGGCGTCTAACGTCTCGCCCTCGTACATCTCCGTGATGGCGTGGACCTTGTCCGGTTCGTCGCCGCGGACCTTCAGGACGACCAACTCCGCGCGCACGGCGTCGTCGTCCAGTTCCCCGACGGCGATGACGGGCTTCAGCTTCGCCAACTGCTTCTCTATCTGGTCGATGCCGGGGTTCGACTCCTCGGCGACCATCGTGATGCGGGCGTGCCCCTCGACGGTGGTCGGGCCGACGGTCAGGCTCTCGATGTTGAACTGCCGCCGGGAGAACAGCCCCGCCACGCGCGACAGCACGCCGGGTTCGTTCTCGACCAGCGCGGAGATGACGGCGCGCCGCGTCGACGGTTCCGCCTCGACTTCGGGGTCGATGCGGATGCCCTGCGAGTTGCGCCGTCCCTCCGGGTGCGGCCGTTCGTCCGGTTCGGGGCCCTGCAGGCCGTGTTTGGGCAACTCTCCGTTCTGGTCCGCGTCGGTCGAATCCTCGGAACTCATAGCTGGTCCTCCGTCAGAGCGAACTTGCCGTTCGCGCCGCCCGAGGGGACCATCGGGTAGACGTTCTCCCGCGGGTCGATGTGGAAGTCGACGACCGACGGACCGTCGTACTCGATGGCCTCCTCGATGGCGTCGGCGACTTCGTCGTAGTCGTCGACGCGCCACCCGCGCGCGCCGAACGCCTCGGCGAGTTTGTCGAACTCGGGACACCAGTTGTACTCCGCGGCCATGTGTCGGCCCTCGAAGAAGGCGTCCTGCCACTGGCGCACCATGCCGATGTACTCGTTGTTCAGCACCGCGACGGTGATGTCCAACTCCTCGCGGACGGCGACGGAGAGTTCCTGAATCGTCATCAGGAACGACCCGTCACCGTCGACGCAGACGACTTCCTGGTCGTCGTCCGCGGCGAGGCGGGCGCCGATGGCCGCGGGCAGGCCGTAGCCCATCGTCCCCAGTCCGTGCGAAGACACCCACGTCCGCGGTTCGGTGAACGTCCAGTACTGCGCGGCCCACATCTGATGCTGGCCGACGCCGGTGGTGACGACGGCGCGGTCGGAGGTGGCCTCGTCCAGACACTCGACGACGAACTGCGGTTTCAGCGGTTCGTCATCGGGCGTCGCGTAGTCCATCGGGTACGCCTCCTTCCACGCGAGGCACTGCTCGCGCCACTCGCCGGCGTCGGGCGCGTTCGCGACTTCGGAGCCGAGTCGGTCGAGCGTCGTCGCCGCGTCGCCGACGACGGGGTAGTCCGCGTGGACGTTCTTCGATATCTCCGCGGGGTCGATGTCGACGTGGATGACCTCGGCTTCGGGCGCGAACGTGTCGATGCCGCCCGTCAGGCGGTCGTCGAAGCGCGTCCCGACCGCTATCAGCAGGTCGGTGTGCGTGATGGCCATGTTCGCGTAGCCGGTGCCGTGCATGCCCGCCCACGAGAGACACAGGTCGTCGTCCTCGGGGAACGCGCCGATGCCCGGCATCGTCGTGACCACGGGGATGCCGTTCTCGCGGGCGAACGTGCGCGCCTCGTCGGTGGCGTCCGCCTTGATGACGCCGCCCCCGAACAGGAGCAGGGGTCGCTCCGCCGCCTCTATCGCGCGGGCCGCGTCCGCGACGGCTTCCTTGTCGGGTTCGGTCTGGGGCGTCGTGGTCTTCGGCGTCTCCGCCGGACCGGGTTCGCGGTCCGTCTCGCCGAGCGTCACGTCCTTCGGCAGGTCGACCAGCGTCGGACCCGGCCGACCCTCGTCGGCCAGCGCGAACGCCTCGCCGACGGTGTCGCCGACGGAGTCGGCGTCGGCGGCGAAGTAGTTGTGCTTCGTGATGGGCGTCGTGACGCCGATGGTGTCCGTCTCCTGGAACGCGTCGGAGCCGACCATCGCCGACGGCACCTGCCCGGTCAGGGCGAGGACGCCGTCGGAGTCCATGTTGGCGTCGGCGATGCCGGTGACGAGGTTCGTCGCCCCCGGCCCCGACGTGGCGAGGCAGACGCCCGGTTCGTTGCGGACGACGCCGAACGCGTCCGCGGCGTGCGCCGCGCCCTGTTCGTGCGCCATCGTGACGTGGCGGATGCCGGAGTCGTAGAGCGCGTCGTAGACGGGCATGATGGCCCCGCCCTGCACGCCGAAGGCCGCCTCGGCGCCGGCGTTCTCGAGGGCGCGGACGACGGACGCAGCGCCCGTCGTGACGGGCGTCGGCTCGTCCGCCGCCTCCTCGTCGTCCGGTTTCGGCGGCGCGGGTTCGCTCATCGGTCACCTCCGTTCGGTGTGGTCGTCTGTCGGTACGGTCGTCGGTCGCGTGTACGGTCTGGGTTGTCCATCTGCGTGGTCTGGGAATCTCTCTGCGGCGGTGTGCCGTGCGAAACGTCGAACGTCGAGCGTGTGAGGATGGAAGGGGCTAGGCGGCCCCTACGATAATGAGCGACCGGACAGCGACCCCGTCGGTGGCGCGTCCCCACTGTGCGGGGGCGGCCGACCCGGTGACGGTCTGCTGTCGCATCGTGTGCGGTCGATTCTCTCGCACCGTAATCAACGTTTCGCGCGGCGCAACGATTGCTGCCGCTCGGTCGGTGGATGCGCACCCGCTGCTCACCGTCGCGAGCGAACGGGGCGCGGGGCATCAGGCTCGGACCTCCTCGTGCTCGGAGTCGTCCTCGTGGTCGACGCCCACGTCGTCGGCGATGCGCGTCAGTACGTCGGTCGTCACGCGCTCTTTCTCCGCGCCGGTGTCCTTCACGCGTCGGGTCACCGCGCGGACCTCGCCGTCGTCCGGTCGGAACCCGGCGTCCTCCAGTCGCTTGCGGACGGAGTGCGCGCCGGTGTGTTTGCCGAGCACGAACTCGCGTTCGGCGCCGACCATCTCGGGGGTCATCACGCCCGGCTCGAACGTGTCCGAGTTCTCGATGACGCCGGCCGCGTGGATGCCGCTCTCGTGGCTGAAGGCGTTGCGCCCGACGACCGGCTTGTTCGCCGGCACCGGGATGTCGCTCGCCTCCTCGACGATGCGCGACAGTTCCGTGATGCGTTTGGTGTCGATTCCCGTGTCGACGTCGTACAGGGACTCCGCCGACATGACGACCTCCTCGTAGGCGGCGTTGCCCGCGCGTTCGCCGATGCCGTTGACGGACACCTGCGCCTGCGCGGCGCCGGCCTCGAAGCCCGCCATGGCGTTCGCAGTGGCCAGTCCGAAGTCGTCGTGCGCGTGCACGTCGATGTGCGCGTCGGTGTGCTGGCGGACTTCGCGGACGAGGTCCGCGAAGCGCGTCGGCGTGGCGACGCCGCACGTGTCCGGGATGTTCACCCAGTCGACGCCGGCGTCGTCCACCGCGGACAGAATCTCGCCGAGGAACTCCACGTCGGTTCGGGTGGCGTCCATCGGGGAGAACATGACCTCCACGCCGGCGTCTTTCACTCGTTCGACACTCTCGACTGCGCGCTCGACCGCCTCCTCCTTGGAGGCGTGCATCGAGTCGGCCAACTGCACGTCGCTGGTGCTGACGAAGACGTGGACCATCCCCACTCCCGCGTCGAGAGCGGCCTCCACGTCCTTGTCGACGACGCGAGCCAGCCCACAGACGGTCGTGTCCGTGGCGGCGGCGATGTCGCTGACTGCCTCGAACTCCGCGTCCGAGTTGACCGGGAAGCCCGCCTCGATGACGTGCGTCCCCATCTCGTCTAGCGTCGCCGCGATGTCGCGCTTCTCCTCGTAACTGAACGAGGTGCGTGGCGACTGCTCGCCGTCGCGCAGCGTCGTGTCGAAAATCCGTACACCGTCAATCTCCGATTCAGTAATGTGGGCTAACGTGCCCTGGAAGAACTCGACCCGCCGGGGAGCCCGACGAAGTGTCCTCCGTGTGTCGTTGAGACATCGTATCACATCCGAGCCGCCGGGACGTATAAAAGCATTTCCCTGCGACAGCCTCACGAACGGTACACAGTATCTCGCGGTGGCCGGTCGAATCGGCGAAACCGCACGACTTAAACGCGTGCCATTGAGTGGAAGGAATACATATGTCCTTATATCGACTCGGCGACCAGACGTGTTAGCACGGCGTAGTCTCTGAAATTTTCGCCGTGTAATTTGTGAATTGAAGGTTCCGTCGGCTCGCGCGCGCCCCGCAGTGGACGAACGTGGACCCCCGGTCGGGGGCCCGCGCCCGCGGCGTCGAGAACCCGGGTCGCACCGAACCCTTTTCGTCCCCCTCCGCAATGAGAGCGGGTATGAGCGATTTCAACCTCGACCTCTCGTCGGCCGAGGAACATCTCGACGAGGAGGAAGTGACCGGCGACGTGATTCTGGGCGTCCTCGACGGCGAGACGGACCCGCAGGAGTGGATCGCCGCCGTCGACGACGGGAACGTCCTGTTCCTCGCCGTCGAGGGCGACCTGAACGAACTCGCCACCGGGTTCGCACGCGAGATAAAGGACATGGACGGCCAACTGATGCACTTCCGGAAGTTCCTCGTCGTGACGCCGCCGGGCGTGAACATCGACACCGACCGACTCTGACGGACGCCCGCGTCGTCGTCCCGTATCCGACCCGCCGAACGCGACGGCACGCAGGTGACCCGCCGAACGCGCCGACCGCGCCGGTCAGCAGTCGGTGACGAACGTGAGGACGTGGCCGTCGGCGTCGCGCACGCGAAGTCCCTCCGTGTCGCCACCCACCGCCGCGCCGTCACCCGTCTCCGCGCCATCGTCTGCGCCGCCGCCGACTACCTCGGGGCCGGCGGCCCACGGTCCGCCCGCCTCCACCGCCGCCCGCGGGTCGTCGGTCCGGAACGTCAGGTCCACGTGCAGTCCGCCCCGAGCGTCGGCGATTCCCAACTGCGGTTCCCACAGTTCGAGGTCCACGGGTCCGGAGAGGCGCACGCGCGGCCGTTCCTCCCCCCTGTCGGACACCTCGAAGCCGAGCGAACGAAACTGCGCCTCGGCGCGTTCGAGGTCGGTCACCTCCAGCACCACCTCGAAGATGCCCGTCAGCGGTCGCGTCGCGGACGCCGACCCCGCGTCCTCGGGCACCGCGTCGTCGACGCCGCCGATTTCGACGCAGTTGCCGTCGGGGTCGTAGACGTACAGCGACCGGGAACTGCCGAAGCTGAACTCGACGGGATCGAGGTCCGACAGCGACGCCAGCCAGTCGTCGTACGCCTCGCGCGTGGTCGAGAACGCGTAGTGCGTGTGGACGCCGCCGCGCGGGGTCGAGACGGGGCGGCGGAGGACGACCGTCGTCTCGCCGACGGCGTAGGCGACGGCCGCGTCGGACTCGGCCACGGGCGCGAGTCCGAGGCGCGTCTCGTAGAACTCCCGGGCCGCCCCGAGATACTTGGCCTCCAGACCGAGACGACAGAGACGGGTGAGCATGGCCGTCCTACGGGTCGGGGGCTGAAATATCGTCCCGTCCCCGCGGACGCGACGTGCACGGGAGCGACCGCCCCGAGGGCCCGACGACGCGGCGCGCGACCCGCCCGGTAAAGCACCTTCGGGACGGGCAACCCCTTCCACGGCGGGCGGATTTATCCCTCGTCGCCCCCCACAGGCAGGTATGCCGATGAAGGGTCGCGGGACGGCCGAGTATCGAGAGATAGACCGGTGGGACGGCGGCGTCGGCTGGCTCGCGTACCCCGACGAGGAGATGCAACGGGCGAGTCACGCCGTCGTCGGCGACGACGGCGGCGTCTGGCTGTTCGACCCCGTCGACTCCGAGGGCCTCGACGACCTCGTGGCGGAGTACGGCGAGGTGTCGGGCGTCGTCGTCGGGTTGGACCGACACGAACGCGACGCCGCGAAACTGGCGCGGCGACACGACGTGTCGGTGTACGTCGCAGACTGGATGACCGACGTCGCGGACGACATCGACGCGCCCGTCGAACGCTTCGGCCGCCGCCTCGCCGACTCCGGGTTCGACGCGTTCACCGTGCTGGACAAGTCCGTCCCGCCGTGGCAGGAGGTCGGCTTCTACCAGGAGTCGTCGGGAACGCTCGTCGTTCCGGAAGCCGTCGGGACGGCGTCGTACTTCTGCGCGCCGGGGGAACGCCTCGGCGTCCACCCGATGCTCCGCCCGTTCCCGCCGCGGCGCGTCCTGCGGCGGTTCGAACCGGACCGCGTCCTCGTCGGCCACGGCGCCGGCGTCACGGACGACGCGGCGACGGCGTTGCACGACGCCCTCGCCAACGCCCGGTCGAACCTCCCGGGCGCGTACCGGCGGGCGCTGGAGCGAATGCTGTCGTAGTGGGCGTAGAGCGGCCGAACCGCGGTCTGCGCTCCCGAGCGCCGACCCGGAGACGCTTCGACCCGGGCACGTTTTTAGGGCCGACGTACTACGGAGAGTGTGGTCTTCATCACGCGCGGGTTGCACGACGCCCTCCTCGACATGGCGTCCGAGGCCGAACCCGAACGGGTCACGGTGGTCCTCGCGACGACGCCGGCCGGGGAGTTCGAAGAGGAGTTGGACGTGGCATCGGAGACGCCGGTGCTGAGCCACTTCTACATGCCCGAGGCCGGGCAGTCCGTCCGGGCAGTGTTCGGGATGGACCTCGGGACGCCCGCCGGTCGCGGGCGCGCCAAGTTCGTCTCGCACCCGCAGGGGCCCGCCGAACCCACCCGGGAGGACGACTTCGCCGCCGCCGTCCTCGTGGCCGTCCCCCCGTGGGACGCCGAGTCGGTGGCCGCCTTCGACCGGTCGGGCAAGCGCCTGTCGCTCGACGTACTCGACGCCGACCCGCCGAAGGAGTCGCTGGTCGGCGACTGAACCGACCGGTCGCGGCCGGCAGGCGGGTGCCGACCGAACGGTGCGGACGCGGGCGTCCGCGGCGGCGGCCGGGGTCCCTCAGCGGTCGAGGTAGCCGAGGTCCGCCAGTTGCTCGGCGATGTCCTCGAACTGGGCTTCGGTGAGTTTGCCCTCTCGCTGGTGTTGGATGACGATGCTGCGGAGGAGGAACCGGACGAGGTCGCTCGTGCTGGAGAAACTCGTGCCTTCGATGGTCGTCTCGACGCGTTCGGCGAGGTCTTTCGGTATCGACACCGTGGTGTAGTCGGTCATCGTCGTACCGGCAGAAGGACCTCCCACCGGTTAACAGGTACGGACGGTCGGAGTCGTTCGGGGGTTTTTCAACGCGCGGCGTCCTAACGCTCGTTGATGGCCGCACGACCACCACCGCAGGACGACGACGAACCCGACTCGCTCGAGTTCGGCATCGCCGCACTCGCGAAGGACCTGTCGGAGGCGGACATAACCTACCCCGTCACCGCCGACGAACTCGTCCGCGAACTCGACGACGTCGCCGTGCCGTACAACGCCGCCGGAGGGACCGTTCGCCTCAGCGAAGCGCTCGAGTCGGTGCCGCAGTCTCGCTTCGCCAGCAAGGCGGAACTGCTCGACCACCTCCACCCGGTGTTCGAGGAGTACCGGCAGTCGGCGTCGAACAACATCCTCGGCCAACTCCGCGCGCTGCTCCCGTTCTGAAGCGGTCTCTCCCGCGTCGTCGTCGCGCCGCGCTCTCGGGCGTCGTCAGCGGCGTCGCCGGCCCCCGGCGTTGACGGCTGTGCGCCGGGCGTCTGTGACGTGCGAAGTCCCCGGCGTCGTCGGTTCGCGCGTTCCCGGTTCCTACCGGTCGAGTTCCTCGTCTATCTTCCGGAGCGTGTCGCGGTGCAGCGAGAGGATGAGGTCCGAGAGGACGCCGAACATCAGCAGTTGCACGCCGACGATGACGGCGAACGCCGCGACGACGGCCAGCACCTCGTGGGAGACGCGGACGGTCACCCACTCGATGCCGACGTAGGCGGCGATGATGACCCCCGTGAGCGTGGAGACGCCACCGACGCTCCCGAAGTAGAAGAGCGGGTTGTTCGTCTTCGCCCGGCGGTAGAGTTCGAGGAAGATGATGCCGCCGTCGCGGATGGGCCGCAGGTTCGTGTCCGACCCGGACGGGCGCGGCAGGTACGAGACGGGGACCACCGTCGTCTCGATGTTGCGCTTGACGCACTCGACGGCCATCTCCGTCTCGACGCCGAAGCCGTCGGCGGTGAGCGTCATCCGACCGAACGAGGCGCGCGTGAACGCGCGGTAGCCCGAGAGGATGTCCTCGAAGTCCTGCCCGTGGATGGTGGCGAACGCCCGGTTGACCACGCGGTTGCCGAACTGGTTGAACCGCGTCATCGCGCCGTCGCGCATGTCGGCGAACCGGTCGCCGATGACGTGTTCGTACCCCTCGTCCAGAGGTGCGAGCATCGCCTCGGCGTCCGCCGCGCGGTACGTCGCGTCGCCGTCCAGCATCAGGATGTACGGGGCGTCGACGTGGTACTCGACGGCCTCCCGGATGGCCTGCCCCTTCCCCGACCCCGACTGCATCACGACCCGCGCGCCGTGCTCCTCGGCGAGTTCGGCCGTCCCGTCCTCGGACCCGCCGTCGATGACGAGGACGTTCTCGAACCCCTCCTCGCGGAAGTCGTCGACGACGTCGCCGATGGTTTCGGCCTCGTTGTACGTCGGGATGAGGATGCAGACGTCGTCGTAGTCCATTAGGCAAAACTGCGACAGGGATCGGTAAAAGGGGTTGCGGAACGCCCCCGGCACCGTCTGCGGCCGAACGGCGTCCTCGGTCACCCGTCGATGAAGGGGCGTCCCCCGGCTGCCGCCGCGGCCCCCGCGACGGCCCGCCCGCCGACCGCGGGGATTTTTGTGCTGGTCCGCAAACCGCCGGTCATGCGAACGTACGTCCGCCGATTTCTCGGCGCAATCGCGGGGCTCGTCTCGCTGACGGGACTCCCGTATCTGCTGTACCTCGCGCTGTACGCCGTCTGGAAGCCCGAGGGGTCGCCCGCCGACAAGCGGCGGGCGGAACCGACGGTGAGCATCGTCCTGCCGACGTACAACGAGGAGCGAATCATCGAGAACAAACTCCGCGACGTGGTCTCCCTGGACTACCCGATGGAGAAGGTCGAAGTCGTCATCGTGGACTCCTCGGACGACGACACGCGCGACATCGTCCGGAACTTCTTCGCCGACCGGGAGGCGCCGACGCTGAACCTCATCGAGGAGGACGAACGCCGCGGCCTCGCGCCCGCCCTCAACGACGCGTACGCGGCCGCCGAGAACGAGATGGTCGTCAAGACGGACTGCGACTCGAAAGTCGCCGCCGACGCGCTTCGCGAGGCGGCCGCGAACCTCGCCGACCCCGACGTGGGCGCCGTGACCGGCCGCAACGTGGACGTCCTCGGCGGGAGCGACGTGGAGGAGGGCTACCGCGGCGTGCAGGCGAAGATTCAGACGCTGGAGTCGCACATCGACTCGACGCTCATCTTCCACGGGCCGTTCTCCGCGTTCGAGAACGACGACATCGTCCCCATCGACCCCGACTCCATCGCCGACGACACCGAACTCGCCCTCCTCATCCGCCGCAACGGCAAGCGCGTCCTGTTCGACCCGGACGTGCGCTACAAGGAGGCGTCGCACTCGGAGTTCGGCAAGCGCCGCACGCAGAAGGACCGCCGCGCGATGGGCCTGCTGCGACTCCTATTCCAGCACCGCGACGCCGTCGGCCGGCACGGCCTGTACGGCGGCGTCGTCCTCCCGTTCAACTGGTGGTTCATGGTCGTCTCGCCGTGGCTCCTCGCCGGCGCGGTGACGCTCTCGACGCTGTTCGGCCTCCTCGTCGCCGGCCCGTTCGGCCTCGCGGTGCCCGCGGCCGTCGGCGCGTTCACCCTCCTCGGGTCTCGCGACCTGTTGGGCCCGCTCCAGCCGTTCCACGCGGTGTTCGACACGCAGGTGTCGCTGCTGTTCGCCGCGGTAAAACTGCTCCGCGGCGAGGGGTCGGCCGTCTGGGAAGTGGACGAGGAACTGCGCGACGTGTACGAGTGAGCCGTCGGAGCCACCGATGAAGCTACTGCAGGTGACGCCGCGGTATCCGCCGCAGTCCGGCGGCGTGGAGACGCACGTCCGCGAGCTAGCCGAACGGCTGGTCGAACGCGGCCACGACGTGACCGTCCTCGCCGCCGACGCGGGCGACGGCGGTTTCCGGCGGGAGCGACGGAACGGCGTCCGGGTGCGCCGGTATCGGAGCCTCGCGCCCGGCGGCGCGATGCACGTCTGTCCGCAACTCGCGGCGGCGGTCCGCCGTGCCGACGCGGACGTCGTCCACGCGCACAACTACCACTCGTTCCCCCTCCTGTTCGCCGCCCTCGGCGCCGGCGACCGGCCGTTCGTCGTCACCACCCACTACCACGGCGCCAGCGCCGACTCGGTGCGCGACAGACTGCTCTCCGCGTACCGTCCCGTCGGCGGGTGGGCCGTCCGCCGCGCCGACGCAGCGATAGCGGTCAGCGAGTGGGAGCGGGAGCGGTTGGCGGCCGACTTCGGCGTCGAGGCGACGGTGGTGCCGAACGGACTGGACGTCGAGCGCTTCGCCGCGGCCGACCCGCCGGACCGCGACCGGCCGTATCTCCTCACCGTCGGACGGTTGGAGGAGTACAAAGGCGTCCAGCACGCGATTCGAGCGCTCGCGGACCTCCCCGACTACGACCTGCTCGTCGCCGGGAGCGGACCGTACCGCGAGGAGTTGGGCCGAATCGCCCGACGGGAGGGCGTCGACGACCGCGTCGAGTTCCTCGGCTACGTGGACGACGGCGCGCTGCCGGGACTGTACGCCGGCGCGGCCGTCTACCTGGCGCTGAGCGAGTTCGAGTCCTACGGCATGACCGTCGCCGAGGCCATCGCGGCGGGGACGCCCTGCGTCGTCCGCGAGTCGGGCGCGCTGGTCGACTGGGCCGGGCGGCGCGGGTGCGTCGGCGTCGACTCCGTCGCGCCGGCCCCCGTCGCGGCCGCCGTCGGGGCGGCGAGCGATGCGGTCCCGGACGCGTCGGCGCTCCTCGGTTGGGACGACGTCGCCGAGCGCCTCGCGTCGGAGTACAGAGCGCTTTTGTCGTCCGATGAAAAGGGGGACGCATGAACGTCCTGCTCGTCACCGTCGACTCGCTCCGCGCCGACCGCGTCAACGAGGAGGTCATGCCGTTCACCCGGTCGTTCGCCGACGACGCCCTGGAGTTCACCGAGTGCGTCGCCAACGGCCCGGCGACGCCCGCGTCGTTCCCCGCGATTCACGCGAGCCGCCACTTCGCGAGCATCGAGGGACTGGGCATCCCCGCCGAGGGCGGCGGCGTCGTCACCCTCGCCGAACGACTGCGCGACGCCGGCTACGCGACGAGCGGGTACACGGACAACCACTTCGCCAGCGGGTCGTACCACTTCGACCGCGGGTTCGACCGGATGCACGACGCCAGTAGCACCACCGAGGCGGGGAAGTTGAAGCAGTTCGTCCAGTCGAACCTCGACAAGGACGGCGCCCTGTTCAAGACGATAGAGCGGGTCTACACCCGCGTCGACGCGCTCTGGTCCACGACGACGGGCAACGAGAGCGAGTACGAACGCGCCGAGTCGCTCAACCGACGAACCCTCGACTGGATCGCCGAACGCGACGACGACGAGGACTGGTTCGTCTGGCTCCACTACATGGACGTCCACCACCCCTACGAGGCGCCCGACGAGTACCAGCGGCAGTTCCTCGACGACCCCGAGAGCGTCGCCGAGTGCCGCCGCCTCTCCCGGAAGGGGACGCACCACCCCGAGGAGATGACCGAGGAAGAGTGGGAGACGATACGCCGACTCTACGACGCCGAGTGCGCGTACACGGACGACCAGTTCGAGTCGCTGCTGTCCGAACTGGACGAACGCGGGATTCGCGACGACACCGTCGTCTGCCTCACCGCAGACCACGGCGAACTCGTCGGCGAACACGGCCACGCGGGCCACCCGCCGGAGTTCTGGGAGGGCATCGTCCGCGTGCCGTTCGTCGTGGACGGCGTCGACGAGACGGGGACGGTGGACGGGCAGGTCCGCCTCATCGACCTCCCACCGACGCTGACGGACGCCGTCGGCCTCGACGCGACGGCGGCGTGGCAGGGCGAGTCGGCGCTGGCCGTCGCGCGCGGCGACGCCGACGCCCGCGAGTTCGCCTTCGGCGACGTGGGCCGGCAGATAGACTACACGCGGAGCTACGTCCGCCGCGCCGACGGCTGGAAGCTGATGCGCCACGGCGACGACGGGGAGTTCCTCTACGACGTCCGCGCGACGCCCGCGGAGGCCCCCGAGGACAACCGCGTGGACGACTCGCCCCCCGAGTACGCCGACCTGACCGACCGACTGGACGAACATCAAGAGCGGATGGCCGCCCTGCGGAGCGGCGACGGCGGCGTCGACGAGGACGACGAGATGGTCGAACAGCACCTGCGCGAACTCGGCTACCTGGAGTAGCGGCCGCCCGGCGTTCTCAGAGGTAACCCAGGTCTTCGAGTCGCTGGCTCGCGCTCTCGTCCACGTCGATGCGGTCGATGCTCTCCGTCGACTCGTCGAACGAGTCGAGGTAGGCGTCCATCGTCTCCACCAACTCCTCCCGTCGCGGGTGGTCCGAGAGCGGCGGTCCGGCCTCGAACTCCTCCTCGGTCGTGTCGTACAGTTCGACGGACTCCCCCTGCCGAATCAGCTTCAGGTCGTCCACGTACAGGGCGTGCTGTCCGGCGGTGTCGTCGCCGTACCGGCTCCAACTCCACGACCCCGAGTAGTCCTGCGTGAGGACGTGCTCGTGGTCCGCGAAGACGCTCGGCACCTGCGCGTGGTCCGCGTCCGCGCCGACGAGTTCGGCGACGGTGGCGTACAGACCCAGCGTGTTGACGCGTCCGTCCCGGCGTCCCGGGTCCTCGTCCATCTCCGCCGGCGGCTTGACGACCAACGGGACGCGGACGCCGGGTTCGTACAGGTGACCGTGGCCCATCGCGCCGTACTCCCCCAGACACTCGCCGTGGTCGGCCGTTATCGCGAACAGCGTGTCGTCCCACTCGCCGCGCTCCTTCAGGTCGTCCACGAGGCGGCCGACGTGCCGGTCGAGGTAACGTATCGACCCGTCGTACAGGCGTTCGTGGACGTCCATCGAGTCCGCCGGATACTCGCCGTCGGGGTGCTGTTGGACGCCGACGTCGTCCACCCGGTCCTCGTCGACGAACCGGTAGCGGTCCGCTCGCGGAAGTTTGTAGAGGTGCCGGACGTCCTTCATGTGCGCCTCGCTGTAGTGGGCGTACAGGAACCACGGCTCCGAGGCGTCGTCGAAGAACCGCGTCGCCGCCCGCGTCGTCTCCGTCGCGCCGTTGTCGTCGTCAGCGCCGAACAACTCGAAGCGGAACTGGAGGCCGTTGCCGACGTGCGAGAGGAAGTTCCGGTCCAGCGACGCGCGGAGGAAGCTGAGGTAGCGCCGGTGACTCGGGAGGTGTTTGTGCTCGTTGAAGAACTTCCGGACGTTCATCCCCCGTTCGAACCGGTGTTCGACGGCGTCGAACCGGTCGACGCCCTGGTCGAACCCGAACCCGGGGGTGACGAACGGGTTCGTCGTCACCGCGCCCGTCTCGTGGCCGGCGTCCGCCAGCAGTTCCGGCAGGTGGGGCACGTCCACGTCGAGCGTCCCGCGCTGGCCGGCCCGGTGGTCGCCGGGGTACAGGCCGGTGAAGAGGGAGGCGGTGGAGTCGAGGGTGACGGGGGCGGGGGAGATGGCGCGTTCGAAGACGACCGACTCGTCGGCGACCGAGTCGATGTTCGGCGTCGTCGGACGGGAGTGGCCGTAGCAGGACAGATTGGCCGCTCTCACCGCGTCCAGGACGACGATGCAGACGTTGACCATTTAAATACTGCCTTCGGCGACGCCGAACAAATATATGTCGGTTCCGCGGGGGAGGCGTCCGAGCGCGGGCGATGCGCCGCCGGTGACCCCGGGCGCTACTGCTACTCCAGATAGCCGAGTTCCGAGAGTCGGTCTCTGGTCGCGTCGTCGACGTCCATCGTCTCCTCGCCGTACACGCCGGCGTCGACGGAGTCGAGTGCCGCCCGGAGGTCCTCGGGCACGTCCTCGCGCGGGTCTGACTCGCCGGGGTCCGCCGAGAGGTCGAACCAGACCGCCTCGTCGAGGCCGGGGACGACCACGAGTTTCGCGTCGTCCACCCAGACGGCGCGCTGGTCGTAGCCGTACGCCGTCTCCTCGCAGAGGACCGGCCGGGACGGGTCCGGAGCGCCGAGTTCGGCCCCCGTCGTCGCCGGCGCGTCCGCCACGTCGAGGGCGTCGAGGACCGTCGGAACCACGTCCACCAGCGAGACGCGTTCGTCGGACGTTCCGGACGGCAGGGTCGGCGCGTCGACCCACAGGGGCACGCGGGCGACTTCTTCGAGGACGCTGTGTCCGTGGTCGGTGGCGTAGAACCCGCGCGGGTCGTCGTTGAGGCGGCGTTCCAGCGACGGATGCTCCCAGAACGCCTCGCCGTGGTCGCCGCAGACGACGACCACGGTGTCGTCGGGGACGGCGTCGAGGAGGCGCGCCAGTTCGTCGTCGGCCCCGCGGACCGACGCGTCGTACGCGCGCCGTCGCGCGTCGGCGTACGCCTCGAACCCCTCGCCCGACGCCTCCTCGCGGAAGCGCCAGTCTTCGAGGCCCTCGACGTCCGGCACGTCGAACGTCTCGCGGTGGTCCGCGGGCACGTCGAGGGGCGCGTGCGGGTCGCCGAGGTGGAGGTGGAGGAACCACCGGTCCCGGCCGTCCACCCAGTCGAGCGCTCTCGACACCTGGTCGGCGGCCGGCGTGTAGCGCATGTCGACCGTCTGGAAGCGGTCGCCCGTCGCCTTCGCCGCCATCGGAATCGCGGTCAGCATCGCCGTGTCGTAGCCGGCCGATTCGAGGAGTTCCGGAATCGTCGGCACCGACGCGGTGGGTCGCGCGGGGAACTGCTCTGACGAGAGGTCCCGGTACTCCGTCTCGAACCGGCCGCCGTGTTCGTGCGGGTAGCGACCCGACAGCAACGACGGGACCGAGGGGAACGTCCACGGACTCGGCGCGACGGCGTGCGAGAACGCCGCGCCGTCGAACGCGTCCAGCGTCGGCGTCGTCGACCGGTCGTGTCCGAACGCCGAGACGTGGTCCGCGCGGAGGCAGTCGACGACGACGAACAGCACGTTCCGCGGGTCCCCGACCGTCGCGTCGTACGAGACGTCCCTGTCCCGGCGTTCCAGCCAGTGTTTGACCTTGTGGCGCGTGTTGACGAACGCGTTGTTCAGGCGGGGGAAGCGCTGCAGCGGGTTGCTCATTCGACGTACCCCAGGCTCTTCAGCGTCTCCTCGACGTCTCGCTGGTCGGCCCGGTTGTCGCCGGTGCCGACGGCCGTCGCCGGTCCGGTCTCGACCGCGCGGTCGGCGGCGTCGCCCGCCAGCACGGCGTCCACCACGTCGCCGTCGACGTCCGCGGGAACGGGGGCACCGAGGTAGTGCAGAACCGTCGGCGCGAGGTCGTACAGCGTCAGGTCCACGGCGTCGTCGGCCGTCGCCACGTCCTCGCCCCACGCGGCGAACACGCCGGTGCGCCGGTGGGTCGCCAGCCACTCCAACCGCTCGCCGAACACCTCGCCGCCGAGCGATTCGGGCGCGTCCACGCCGGTGGTGTACTCGACGACGAGGTCCGGCGACCGCGCCATCTCGCCGGTGTAGACGTCCGCGGGGCGGTGGACCGCGGCGGCGACCGGTCGGCCGTCGGGCGTCTCCAGCGACTCGATGGCCCCCGCGAGTTCGGAGAGGTACTCCTCCTTGGCCGCCGCGGTGTCGAACGCGCGGTCGTTGACGTAGACGGGACCGCGGCCGAGCGAGATGGCCTTCGTCTCGTCCCAGTCGATGGGGGCGTCCTGGACGGAGACGCGGCCGCTCTCGCTGGGGAACAGTCGCTGCACCGACTCCGGCACCAGCGCCTGCGCGAGGTTGACGAGTCCGAGGCGGCCGACGAGCGACTTCAGGCGTTCCTCCGTGAGTCCGACGCTCGCGAGTGCGCCGCGCTTGGAGTCCTCGCCGACGACGAGTTCGCCCCGGTCGGCCAGCCACTGGTTGACGAGGAACGTCTCGTCTATCTCGACGAAGCCGTGATCGCTCATGAGGAAGACGGCCTCGGTGTCGTCTCGGTCGAGGAGTTCGCCGAGTCTGTCGTCGATACGTTCGTACAGGCGGCGCACGTCGTCGGGACGGTCCCAGAGGCGGTGCTGGACCGTGTCGGTGACGAAGACGGTGGTGTGGACGAGTTCGCAGTCCTTCTCGGTCGCCAGCCACTCGGCCGCGTCGAACCGCTGGTCGGCCAGCGTCCGCGCCTCGGCTATCAACTCGTCGGGGTCGGCCTCGCTCAGGACGAGGTCGGGTTTCGTCCGGTAGTTCGGCACCGCGTCGAGCAGTTCCGACTTCAGCGACGACGGCGCGGTGAACTCGCCGCGCTCGGAGGCGGGACTGCCGGCGACGGTCAACACGCCCTCGGCCGTCCGCGGCGGGTGCGTGGTCGGCATGTTGACGGTGGCCGCCCGCCGGTCCGCGGCGGCGAGGACGTCCCAGTACTCGCGCGACCGGAAGTCCGAGGAGTCGTTCGTCGTTATCTCGCAGTCGTCGCGCTCGAACGCGAACCACTCGTACACGCCGAGTTTGCCGGGGGTCTTGCCGGTCGAGTAGCACTTCCACGCGGGAAAAGTGATGGGCGGGAGCGTGCTCTCCAGGTCGCCGACGACGCCCTCGGCGGTCAACCGTTCGAACGCCGGGAGGTGCCCGTCGTCCATCCAGCGTCGGAGGAGTGACCAGTCGGCACCGTCGAGGCCGACGACGTAGACGGTCATACTGGGTCACTCGGCGCTGTGGCCTTAAAGTGCTTCGAGTACGCGGCGGAACGCCTCGGCGAACGCGGCCCTCCGGGAGTCGGCGTCGAACGTCGACCCGCGTTCGCGGGCGCGGTCCGACAGTCGCCGCCGTTCTGCGGGCGCGCGGTCGAAGTACGTGGCGACGCCCTCGGCGATGGACGCCGGCGTGGGCGAGACGACCAAGGAGGGGTCGATGCGGCGCGCCTCCGACCGGGTGCCGGTCGTGTCGGTGACGACGGGCGGGAGGCCGGCGCGCATCGCCTCGAGGACGCTCACGGGGAACGTGTCCATCCGGGACGGTTGGACGTAGACGGACGCCGGCGCGAGGGCGTCCGAGAGGTCCTCGACGTAGCCGCGGACGGTGACGCCCTCGGTCCGTTCGTACGACTCGGGGTGGCCGCCGCCGACGACGTGGAGTTCGGCCTCGGGGTGTCGCTCCCGGACCCGCGGCCACGCCTCGACGAGCAGGTCCACGCCCTTGTACCGACTCGGCCGGCCGACGGTGACCGCCACTTTGTCGTCCAGCGCGGGCGAGACCCCGCCCAGCGCGTCGTACACGTCCGGTTGGACGTACGGGTGCGCGACTTCGATGGGGGCGTCGTCGCCGACGACGGGACGGGTGAAGTCGGCGGCGAACTCGGAGACGGCGACGACGCCGTCGACGTAGCGGTGCCCGACGGCCCGAATCGCCGGCGTCCCGAACCGGCCGACCAGCGACTTCAGCCCCGAACTCCCCTCGAAGTCGTCGCGGCCGAGGCTGTACAGCCCGTGGTCCGCACAGAGGTAGACGAGGCGCGACCCGCGGACGACGCGGTTGACGAGGGCGGCGTAGAGCGGTCGAGAGCCCTCGACGAGGTAGACGTCGTAGGCGGGCGCGCGGAGGCCGTTCACCACGTCCGCCGGGACGCCGTCGCCGACCCAGTCGGGCGCGAACCCCCGGAAGTCGACGAGGTCGGCGCCGACGGCCTCGGCGAATCCCGCGTGGGCCGGGTGCGGGTCCTGATACAGCATCGCGACGCGGGCGGAGTCGAGGTCCATCGTCGGGAACCGTCTCGCACGGGGAGCAAAAGTGAACCGGAGTGTCCCGCCCGCGACGCGGCGTCGCCCAGCGCCCGTCGCCGCGTCCGGTTCGGCTATCGACAGGTATATCTCCGTCGTGCGGGGTACTCCCCACCGAGAGATGAGCCTCGGGAACTGGCTGGACCGCGCGGAGATGCAGGTAGACCAGTACGGCCCGGTCGCGGGGTCGAAGGCGGCCCTCGGGTCGCTGGTGTCGGGGGTCTCGCACCGACTCAGCGGGCTGTACCCGCGCGGCGGGACGAACGTCTACGACGACGAGTGGGACCTCCTCCTGGTCCTCGACGCCTGCCGCGTGGACGCCCTGGAGGCCGTCGCGCCCGAGTACGACTTCGTCCCGAACGCGGTCCCCAGCATCCGGTCGGTCGCCCCCAACTCCCACCTCTGGATGGAGCGGACGTTCGCGGCGCGGCCCGAGGCGGTGGCCGACACGACGTACGTCACCGCCAACGGCCACGTCGAGGACTTCGACGGCGACCAGTTCGCCCGGTTGGAGAAGGTGTACGAGCACGGCTTCGACCGGGAGTTGGAGACGATTCCGCCGCGAGCGGTGACGGACGCGACGGTTTCGGCGCTCCGGTCGGACGCGACGCCCCGAACCATCGCCCACTACATGCAGCCGCACACTCCCTATCGCTCGCTCGGACTGGACGGCCTCGGCGGCGGCGACGACAAGGCGTTCCGCGAGACGGTGTGGGACTGGATTCTCGCCGGGAAACTCTCCCGAGACGAGGCGTGGGAGCACTACCTCGACAACCTCCGGTGGGTGCTGGACGACGTGGAACTCCTCCTCCGGAGCGTCGACGCCGACCGGGTGGTCGTCACCGCGGACCACGGCGAGGCGTACGGCGAGTGGGGCGCGTACGGCCACTCGGCGACGGGCGAGTTCGACGGACTCAGGCGGGTTCCGTGGGTTGTGACCGACGCCACCGACGACGGCGAGTACGAACCCACGGCCGCCGAGTCCGACGACGAACAGGTCGACGTGGACGAACAGCTGAAGTACCTCGGCTACGTCTGAGCGGCCGGTTTCGGCTTCACCTCCGGACTCTGACTCGCTCGCACCGAGACCCGGTCCGTTTTTATGCTGACTGTCGAATGAGTCGCCATGCGCGCGCTACTGGTCGGACTGGACGCGGCGTGCCTCCCCGTCCTCGAACCGCTGTTCGAGGCGGACGCCGTGCCGACGCTTCAGTCGTTGTTCGACGACGGCGTCGCCGGTCCGTTAGAATCGCAGATTCCGCCGTGGACGGCGAGCGCCTGGCCCTCGATGTACACCGGGAAGAACCCGGGGAAACACGGCGTCTTCGACTTCCTCTCGTTCGACGGCTACGACTGGGACATCGTCAACGGGACGGACCTGAAGGCCCGGACCGTCTGGGACTACCTCCACGAGGCGGGCCTGACGAGCGTCGTCGTGAACGCACCCGTCACCGACCCCCCACGTGACATCGACGGCGCGGTGGTTCCCGGCTACCTCGCCCACAACGACCCGCGGTGTCACCCCGAGGGACTGCTGGACGAACTCCGCGAGGAACTCGGCGGCTATCAGGTGTACGCGAACCGCGAGACGGACGAGACGGTGGACGACGCGGCGAAGTTCCGCGAGTACGTCCGCTTGACCGAGTCGCGCGGCGAGGCGTTCAGGTACCTCGCCGACCGGTTCGACCCCGACTTCGGCTTCGTCCAGTTTCAGAAGACCGACGCCGTCTTCCACGACTTCCCCGGCGACTTAGAGAAGGTCCGGGAGATATACGAGACGGTCGACGCCGAACTCGAACGGATACTCGACGAGTTCGACCCCGACAACGTCGTCGTCGCCTCCGACCACGGCATGGGCGAGTACGACGGGTACGAGGTCCGCGTGAACGAACTACTCCGCCGCGGGGAGTACACCGAGACGACGACGGACGGCCACGGCGTCCCCTCGTGGTTCCAGATAAAGGACGAACAGTTGGTCGAGGACGACACGGACGGCGAGTCCGACCGCCTCCAGCGACTCGCCCGGGCCGCCGGGAAGGCCGGGCTGACGTACCAGCGCGGGAAGGCGATTCTCGAACGTCTCGGGCTCGCCGAGTTCGTCGGCCGACACGTCCCCGTCAGCGCCGTCTTCGCCGCCAGCGAGACGGTCGACTTCGCCGAGTCGGTGGCGTACCTCCGCTCGTCCTCGGAACTCGGCGTCCGACTCAACGTCGCGGGCCGCGACCCCGACGGGAAGATTCCGCCCGCGGAGTACGAGTCGGTCAGGTCCGACCTCGTCGAGTTCCTGTCGGCGCAGGAGACGCCCGACGGCGACCCCGTCTTCGAGGACGTCGTCCCCCGCGAGGAGTACATCCACGGTCCCTTCGCGGACGACGCGGTGGACGTGCTCTGCGTGCCCGCGGACTTCGAGCACTCGCTGTCGATGATCGTCGACGAACCGTTCGTCGCACCGGAACCGTGGAACCACAAGCTGGAGGGGGTCGTCGCCCTCCGCGGCGACGACGTCGATTCGGCGGCGTCGCTCGACGGCGCGCACCTGTTCGACGTGGCCCCGACGCTGCTCTCGCTGTTCGGCGTCGCGCCCGCGACGGACATGGACGGCGAGTCGCTCGGTCCCGTGACCGCGGTGCCGCCCGAGTCGTACGACGAGTTCGAGCCGCGGACGCGCGTCCGGACGGACGACGACGACGTGACGGAGCGGCTGGCCGACCTGGGATACCTCGAATGAGCCGGGACACGGCGTCGTTGAGTCTGGGTCGCGAGGCGCTCATCGGCTTCGTCGCGAAGATACTCCTCGCGGGGATGGGGTTCGCCGGCATCGTCGTCTACTACCGGTTCCTCGGCCCCGAGACGCTCGGCATCTACTACACCGTCCTCGCGGCGGCGAACGTCGTCGCCCAACTCGTCGGCGGGTTCGCGTCGGCACTGCAGAAGCGCGTGAGCGAGAAGCAGACCGACCTCGCCGAGTACATCGGCGTCGGCTTCGTCGTCTACGTCACCGTCGTCGGCGCGGGCGGCGTCCTCGCCTACGCCCTCGAGTCCTCCCTCTCGAACTTCTTCCTCTCCAGTCGCCACCTCTGGGGCGGCGTCGGCATCTTCGCCAGCCTCAGCCTGTTCACGGTGACGAACCGCATCTACTCGGGCGTCGGCAAGCCCGGGCTGGCGGTCTGGACCGACGCCGCGCGGAGCGTCCTCACCCTCGCGCTGCAGGTCGGCCTGCTCCTCGTCGGATTCCGCGAGTTCGGCCTCATCTACGGCTACGTCGGGGCGACGCTGGTCTGCGCGCTGGGCGTCCTCGTCCTCATCGGCGTGCGGCCGGTGATACCGTCGAGACGAGCGCTCGCGCGCACGTGGGAGTTCGCCAAGTGGAGCGTCCCCTCCGGCTTCGCGAGCAACCTGTACGGCCGCATCGACGTGCTCATCCTCGCGAGCCTCGTCGGCAGCACGGCCGTCGGGCTGTACGAACCCGCCCACCGACTCACGGTGCCGGCGACGTTCGTCGCCACCAGCGTGGGCGTCTCGCTCACGGTGAAGGCGAGCGGTCTCAGTTCCATCGGCGAGAGCGTCGAACACGACCTGCGCAACGCCGTCTCCTACACGATTCTCCTGGCGGCCCCGCTGTTCTTCGGTGCCCTCGCCATGCCGGAGGCGCTGATGCGGACCATCTACGGCCCGTCCGCGACGGCCGGCGCGATGGCGCTCGTCGGCCTCGCGCTGTTTCAGGTGTTCAACTCGTTCCAGCTCCCGTTCGACAAACTCGTCTCGGGCATCGACCGACCCGAGATAAATCTGGGCGTCAGCGTCGTCACCATCAGCATCGACGTCGTGTTGGCCGTCTTCCTCGCGCGGGCGTACGGGCTGGAGGGCGTCGTCGCCGCCACGATTCTCTCCGAAGTCGTCCGGGTCGTCATCTTCCAGGGCATCCTCTACCGCATGTTCGGCTCGTTCGTGCTGACGCGGCCGGTGATAGAGCAGCTAGCCAGCGCGGTCGTGATGTTCCTCGCCGTCGAGGGCGTCCTCCTCGCGTTCTCCATCCGGAGCGTGCTCGACCTGTTGCTGGTCGTCGGGCTGGGCGGCGTCGTCTACTTCGGCTGCCTGCTGGCCGTCAGCCCGCACTTCAGACTCACGCTCGACAACGTGCTGGGCGACTTCGTCCCGAACTGACGGCCCCGTCGCCGCCCTCGCCGTCCGTCCGTTTCAGGTCGCCGTCGCACCCCTCTCAGGTCGCCGTCGCGCGCTCCGAAGCGAGCCACAGACTGAGCAGGTAGAGCAATCCGACGGCGTACACCGCGGGCTGGAGGAGTTTCAACAGCGGTTCGCCGTCGAGCATCCCGGCGAGGTTCGGGTGTCCGTTGCCCACCAGCACCTCCATCGCGTAGGTGTGGGCGTGCGCGAGGAGGAACGACAGACCGAGGAGGGCGAACGGCCACCCGTCGGCCCGGTAGCAGTGGACGCCGAGGACGACGAACGCCGCGAGGGCGAGTCCGAGGTCGATGAGCGTCGTGCTCTGCAGGAGAGTGAACAGCATGACGATGGAGAGCGCGAAGAGAGGCACGTCGTAGTCGGACCGGCCACGGACGTAGCGGGCCCACACCCACGCGATGGGGAGGACCGAGAGGAGTCGAGGTACTATCGCGACCCCGCCGAGGAACGGGAACGGCCGAATCGCCTCGACGCTCCACTCGGTGATGGGTTCGAGTCCGCCGGACTCCGCGAGTGCCTCCGAGGCGACGATGGCGTAGTAGTGCGCCGTCGTCTCGACGCCGAACGCGAAGACGGAGAGGGCGTTCGCGGCGGCGAAGGCGGCGAGGAAGCCGACCACGCCGCGCCAGCGACGGTCCGCGGGGGAGATGAAGACGGCCAGCGGCGACATCCAGTACGGCTTCAGAATGGTCGGGACGACGAGGGCCGCACCGCCCAGTCCGTCGTCCGACCGGCGATACGCCCACCACGCGACGGCGGTGCAGAGGTACGCGAACGGCGTCACCTGCCCGACTTTGAAGTTCGCCACCATCGGCGCGAACCCGACGGACGCAGCCGAGAGCCCGAGTAGCGCCCGCCGAGAGAGGTCGAATCCCACGCTGGAACTCTCGGCGTCGAGCAGGAGGTACGTCCCGCCGGCCGTCGCGAGGAGCGAGAGGCCGAACAGCAGGTACTTGAACGCGACGTAGCCGAACAGCGAGATGGCGGCGAAGAAGTAGTAGGTGACCGGGAGGTAGTGGTACTCCTGGACGTTGTCCGGTTGCCACGTGTTGTAGAGGGGCCCACCGCTCCAGACGCGCACGACCATGTTGTAGAACGCGTCGGCGTCCGTCGGACTCTCGATGGCGAACCGGTAGTCGGCGTCGGACGGGACGACGATGTCGCCGTCGGGTCGCGTCTCGGTGTCCGTGTACTCGATGTCGCCCCGTTCGGTCGACTTCAGCACGCCCGCGCCCGCCAGCGCGCCGACGAGGACGACGTTCGCGACGCAGGCGAGGACGCAGAGCCAGAGGACGGTTCGACGAGACGGGAGAGCGGGCGAGAGGGCACTCTCGTACCACGACTGAGTCATTCGATTACTGTCTGGATTCGACAAGGCCTACATAAGCGTGCTGAAAGGAGAAGCTGCGTCCGGAGGCGTCTCGGCGTCACGAACGCGAGACGGCGCTGGGTTCGAGGGACTCGGCGCCTCGGCCGTTCTGTGGCGATTGGCAGTCATCATAAGGCTTATGCGCGTTTTGCTCTCTCGTCAAAGCGATGAGCGTAGACAACGAGCGTCGCGAGGACTACGACACGCCATCGGTCCTCGAGCGCTTCGAAGACTGGTACCACGTCCCCGCCCTGCTCGTGGTGATGGTCGCCATGTTGGCCATCCGCCTCCAGTCGTACAGTCGATTTATCAGAGACGGAGAGGTGTTCTTCTCCGGAAACGACGCGTGGTATCACCTCCGCGAGGTGAACTACACCGTCAGGCATTGGCCGTTCACGATACCGTTCGACCCGTGGACGAACTTCCCGTACGGCACGAGCGTCGGTCAGTTCGGGACGCTCTACGACCAACTCGTCGCGACGGCCGCCCTCGTCGTCGGACTGGGCTCGCCGAGTCAAGAACTCGTCGCGAAGACGCTCTTGGTGGCACCCGCCGTGTTCGGCGCGCTGACGGCCATCCCGGCGTACGTCATCGGTAAACGCCTCGCCGGTCGGCTCCCGGGGCTGTTCGCCGCGATTCTCCTCGGCCTCCTGCCGGGGATGTTCCTCCAGCGAACGCTCGTCGGCGTCTCCGACCACAACGGCGTGGAGCCGTTCTTCCAGGCGCTGGCAATCGCCGGACTGCTCGTCGCATTCGCCGTCGCGGAGCGCGAGATGCCCATCTGGGAGATCGTCGCCGAACGCGACTTCGACGCCGTCCGGTCCTCGACGAAGTGGGCCGCCCTCGCCGGCGTCGCGACGGCGCTCTACATGTGGGTGTGGCCGCCGGGCGTCCTCCTCGTCGCCATCGTCGGGGCGTTCGTCCTCGTGAAGATGGCCAGCGACGTTGCGAACGGCAAGAGCCCCGAGCCGACGGCGTACGCCGCCGCCGTCTCGATGGGCGTCGCCGCCCTCCTGATGGTCGTCCAGATAGACGAGTTCGGCTTCTCCGCGACCAGTTTCTCGCTCGTCCAACCGTTCCTCGCGGTGGCCGTCGGCGCCGGTGCCGTCTTCCTCGCGTGGCTCGCGCGGCAGTTCGAGTCCCGCGACGTGGACACGAACCTCTACCCGGCCGCCGTCTTCGGACTGGTCCTCGTGGGACTCGGTCTCGTCTCCGTCGTCCTCCCGAGCGTGTGGGGACTCATCGTCGGTAACTTCTTCCGCATCCTCGGGTTCAGCGCGAACGCCGCGACGCGGACCATCGGCGAGGCGCAACCGTACCTCTCGCCGAGCACGCTCAACCGCCTCCAACTGACCGCCGTGAACCGCATCGTCTCCGACTACGGCTTCACGTTCTTCACCGCCGTCGTGGCGGTCATCTGGATGCTGTCGAAGCCGCTCGTCGCGCGGGGCGAGTCCCGCGACTACGGCTACGTCGTCGGCGGTCTCCTCGTCGTCGGTCTCATCTTCCTCGTCCCCGCCGTCCCGAACGGCCTCGGGAACCTCGTCGGCGTGGACGGACAGCTCGTCGGGCTCGCGCTGGTGAGCGCCATCATCGTCGGCGCCACGCTCCTCGTCGAGCAGGACACCGAACACCTGCTCGTCGTCGTCTGGGCCGTCTTCATGACCTCCGCGGCGTTCACCCAGCTTCGGTTCCACTACTACCTCGCCGTCATCGTCGTCGTGATGAACGCGTACCTCCTCGGCGAGGTGCTCTCGTTCCTCGACGTCCGCGCGACGGTCGACTCCGTCACGAACCTCGAACTCTATCAGGTCGTCTCGCTCGTGATGGTCGTCCTCCTCATCGCCGCCCCCGTCCTCCTCGTCCCGCTCAACGTGCGGAACACCGGGACGCCGGCCGTCGACAAGACGAACACCGCCTGGGAGGCGGGCAACTCGAACAACCCGGGCGACGTGCTCAACTGGGAGTCGTCGCTCGAGTGGGCGCAGACGAACACGCCGAGCGAAGGCACGTTCGGCGGCGCCGACAACGAGATGGCGTACTACGGCACCTACGAGGAGACGGACGACTTCCAGTATCCCGAGGGTGCCTACGGCGTCCTCTCGTGGTGGGACTACGGCCACTGGATAACCGTCGAGGGCCACCGCATCCCGAACGCCAACCCGTTCCAGCAGGGCGCGACGGAGGCGGCGAACTTCCTCCTCGCGCCGAACGAGACGCAGGCGCGCGACGTGCTCTCGTCGATGAGCACCGAGGGCAACGAGACGCGCTACGTGATGGTAGACTGGAAGATGGCCACGCCCGGCTCGAAGTTCGGCGCGCCGGCCGTCTTCTACGACGCGCAGGAGAACTTCTCCTCGGACGCGTTCTACGAACAGCGCATCTACCGCATCAACAGCAACGGGGAGTACTCGGGAGAGAACTTCCTCCTGCGCGACCAGCGGTTCTACGACAGCATGATGACGCGGCTCTACTACAACCACGGCAGCGCCCAGGAGCCCTCGCCGGTCGTCGTGGACTGGGAGCCCCGCACGGTTCAGACCTCGCGAGGGGCCGTCAGCGTCCCCGGTAACCCCGCCGGGAACGCCACGCTCGTCCGCTCGTTCGAGAACATGAGCGCGGCCGAGCAGTTCGTCGAAGAGGACGGCAGCGCGCAGGTCGGCGGCATCGCCGGCTTCCCCGAGGAACGCGTGCCGGCGCTCGAACACTACCGGCTGGTGAAGGCGAGCAACGCCACCGCCACCCAGTCGAACGACTACCTGCGACTCGTCTACGGCGACGCGCGCGCCGCGCAGGTCAACCCGCAGGCGCTACTGCCGAGCAACACCGCGTGGGTGAAGAGCTTCGAACGCGTGCCCGGCGCGACGGTGCAGGGAAGCGGCGCGCCCGCGAACAGCACGGTCACCGCGAGCGTGGAGATGCGGGTGCCCACCTCCAACAGCACGTTCACCTACACGCAACAGGCACAGGCGAACGAGGACGGCGAGTTCGCGATGACGCTCCCGTACTCGACGACGGGCTACGACGAGTACGGACCCGACAACGGCTACACGAACGTCAGCGTCCGCGCGACCGGTCCGTACACCCTCTCGACGGGTGCGAGCATCAACGATAGCGGCTACATCGTCAACCACCGCTCGAACCTCTCCGTCGCCGAGGGCGACGTCAACGGTGCGCAGGACGGCGACCTCTCGGTCGAACTGGAGCGCACCTCCCAGCGGCTCGAACTGAACACGGGCGGTTCCTCGGACTCGGGTAGCTCCGACGGGTCGAGTTCCTCCGACGCCGGCGGGTCCGACTCGTCCGGTTCCTCGGACTCCTCGGACACCTCCGACTCCGGCGGGTCGTCCGGTGACGACGACACGTCCTCGTCGCTCGCGGCACCCGAATCGGCGTTCGCCGCCGAACCCGCGGCGTAGGCACCGCGGCCCGATTTCGGCCGCTCTCTCCCGTTTCGTCCGTTCTCTCTGATTTCTGTCGTGCGCTCCGATTCCGTCCGTTCTCTCTGATTTCGCCCCTCTCGCCGCCCGTTTCCGCGACACGCACGTTCGACTCGGCAGAGCGGCGTCGCTGTCGGGGTCGGAGCGACGCCGGAGGACGAAGCGGAGAACGGAGAGCGGAGCGTCGGCGGTCCCGGTCAGACGAGCGACTCGTAGACGATGCCGTCGCGGCGCGTGACGATGCGGCGGCCGTCGACGACGACGGGGTCGGCCATCGCGTCGAACTCGTCGTCGAGGGCGGCGAACTCGTCCCAGTCGGTGACGACGAGGGCGGCGTCCGCGCCGGCGAGGGCGTCGGCCGCCGAGTCGGCGTAGTCGATGTCGGGGAACTTCTCGCGGAAGTTCGCCGTCGCGACGGGGTCGTAGCCGACGACGTCGGCCCCGGCGTCGCGGAGGGCGTCGACGAGGGGGATGGCGCGCGAGTTGCGCACGTCGTCGGTCCCGGGTTTGAACGCCAGTCCGAGGACGGCGACGCGCGCGCCGTCGGGGTCGACGCGTTCGCGGAGGATGTCGAGCATGCGGACGGGCTGGCGGTCGTTCACCTCGACGGCGGCTTCGAGCATCGCCGGGTCGTAGCCCGCGTCGCGGGCGGCGGCGACGATGGCCGCCACGTCCTTCGGGAAGCAACTGCCGCCCCACCCGACGCCCGCGGCGAGGAACTCCGCGCCGATGCGGGAGTCGAGACCGATGGCGTCGAGCACCTCGTAGGAGTCGACGCCGTACTCCTTGCAGACGTTGGCGAGGTCGTTGGCGAGCGAAATCTTCGCCGCGAGGAAGGCGTTGTTCGCGTACTTTATCATCTCCGCCTCGCGGATGCCCGTCTCCACGAGTGCGGCCTCGGGCGCGCGTTCGAGGAGGGGGTCGAATATCTCTCGGAGCGTCTCGGCCCCCCGGTCGGTCCGGGAACCGAGGACCACCTTGTCGGGGTCGAGGAAGTCGTCGACGGCGCTGCCCTCCCGCAGGAACTCGGGATTCATCCCCACGTCGAACCCTTCGCCTTCGGTCTTGCCGGAGTGCTCCTCGAGGAGGGGCGCGATGACCTCCTCGGTCGTCGTCGGAATCACCGTGCTCTTGGTGACGACGAGGTGGGAGCCGTCCTTCTCCGCGAGCGTCGCGCCCAGCGACTTCGTGGCCGCCTCCATCACCGAGAGGTCGATGTGGCCGTCGTCGTCGGAGGGCGTCGAGAGGGCGAGAAACGTCGCGTCCGTGTCGAGGACGGCGTCGTAGTCGGTGGTCGCGCGGAGTCGGTCCCCGGCGTGCCGTTCGACGAGTTCGTCCAGACCGGGTTCGTGGATGGGCGACTGCCCGGCGTTCAGCGTCGCGACGACGTCCTCGTCGATGTCGACGTTGACCACGTCGTGGCCCAGGTCGGCGAAGCACGCGGCGATGGTCGTGCCGACGTACCCACTCCCGATGATGCTGAGCTTCATTGTCAGCTATCACTCGTCGTGAGCGTTTGAACGTTCGCCCCAGTCTCGGAAGCTGACACCGGACGCGGCCGACTCCCAGCGACGCCAGCCGAGTCGCACGCACTCGCGCGGAGCGAAACACGGGAGTACCCTGACGACGAACGACCCTCCATGTCGAAGCCCTCGGACGACGCTCGCGGGCAACTCACCGCCTCGTGGGTCGTCGTCTTCCTCAAAGGCATCTGTATGGGCGCCGCCGACGCCGTCCCCGGCGTCTCCGGCGGCACCATCGCCTTGGTGACCGGAATCTACGAACGACTCATCGCGGCCGTCACGGCCGTCTCCCCCGGTCGAATCGTGGACGTGCTTCGCGGCGTCACCCCCGGCGGCCGCGCGGAGGCCGTCGCGGCCCTGAAGGAGATGGACGTCGGGTTCCTCGTCGCCCTCGGCGGCGGTATCGCCGTCGCCGTCGTCAGCATCACCCGCGTCGTCCACGTCGGCATCACCTCCTATCCGGTGCCGACGTTCGGCTTCTTCTTCGGCCTCATCGCCGCCTCCGCGTGGGTGCTGTTCTCGGAAGTCGAAGTCGACACGCCGTCCCGAATCGTCGCCGCCGTCGCCGGCTTCGCCTTCGCGTTCGTCGTCTCCGGGCAGGCCGCCGCGTCGTTCGGGACGGGTCTCCCCGTCACCGTCCTCGCCGGCGCTATCGCCGTCAGCGCGATGATTCTCCCCGGCATCTCGGGGTCGCTGTTGCTCATCCTCCTCGGGCAGTACGAACACATGACCGGCGCGCTGAAGTCGTTCGTCGACGGCGTCCTCGGACTGGTCGTCGGCGGGTCGTTCGCGCCCGTCGCGGAGAACGGCGTCGTCGTCGTCGCGTTCATGCTCGGCGCCGTCGTCGGTCTGCTCACTGTCGCGCACGCCGTCCGCTGGGCGCTGGAGCACTACCGCGAACCGACGCTGGCGTTCCTCGTCGCACTCATCGTCGGCGCGCTCCGCGCGCCCATCGCCAAGACGGGCGAGCAACTGGCGGAACTCGGCCGCGTCTGGACGACGGAGGCGTACGGCGTCTTCGCCGCGACGGCCGTCGTCGGCGCAGTCGTCGTCCTCCTCGTGGACCGCTACGCGGGACTCGCGGAGATAGACGACGAACGGATCGAGGAGGAGACGGGCGACGAGGCGGCGACGAGCGGCGGCCTCGACTGAGCGAGAGTCCCGAGTCGCGGGCGGTTACGGGCGATACGACCGGCTGTTCGACCGAGCGAACCCTTCGGGTTACTCCCGCGGAACCGAGAGGTTGAAGACGGCGTCGCTCCCGCACTCCTCGCACGTCGTCACCGACGTGCCGGAGACGCGCGCCCCGCAGTCGCGACACTCGTAGTAACCCTCGGTCGTCCGATAGGGGTCCACTTCCGCGTGGTTCATGACCATGTTAGTAGTTGTCACACTACGTCGGATAAGCGTTGCCCTCATACAACTATATTCGATATTCACACCTAGATTGTCCTAGTACGGGGAGGTAATTCCGGACGTTCGTCCTATCTTTTCCGCGCGACGCAGACGAACGTCTCTCTGCGGTTCGTCGCCTCGGTCACGTCGAACCCGTGGGTCTCGAACGCGGAGACGGCGTCGCCCAGACCGAACCGTTCGTCCGTCGGCGGGCCGTCTTCCCCCGTCCCGGTCTTCGACCAGTCGACGGTGACGACGCGGCCGCCGGGTCGAACCACGCGGGCGAGTTCGTCGAACGCCGCCTCGGTGGCGTACTCGTGGTATACCATCGTCGAGAACGCGGCGTCGAGTTCGTCGTCCTCGAACGGCAGCGACGACACGTCGGCGGTGACGAACTCCACGCTGTCGGGCGCGCCCTTCTCGCGGTAGAACTCGTGCATCTCCGACTGCACGTCCACGGCGTAGCACGTCCCCACGTGCGGCGCCACGTCGTCGGTGTAGAACCCCGTCCCGCTTCCCAGGTCGGCGACGACGGCGTCCGCGTGCGGGCCCAGACGCGAGAGCAGTTCCTCGCGCGAGCAGAACCGGTAGCGCCCCTCGTCGTCGAGTTGCTCCGCGCGGTCCACGTCGAACGTGTGAAAGCCCATACGAACCGTTCCCCACGAGCCGACCTAAATCTGCGGACCTCGGCGAGCGGAGGCCTGCCGCAGCAGCAAACTTAACGCTGCGAGTCGTCGTCGTACGTACCGATGACGGAACCGAAACTCCGCACGCCGACGAGACGGACCTGCGAGCGGTGCGGTCGCGTGGAACGGTGGGACGCGGTGCAGACGACGTGGCGCGTGGCCGAGGACGACGGCGACCGGCAGGTCGGCAGTCCCTACTGCATCCACGAGTGGGATATCAACGGCACGTTCGCACCGTTCGAAGACGAGGGCGCGGAGGCCTGAGACGGCCGAGACCGACCGTGCCCACCGTCTACGTCACCGCGCCGCCGGACGCCGCCGACGAACTCGCCCGAACGCTCGTCGCGGACCGACTCGCCGCCTGCGTCAACCGCGTCGACTGCGACTCGGTGTACCGCTGGGAGGGCGAGGTGCACGAGGAACGCGAGGTGATCCTCCTCGCGAAGACGACCGACGACCGGTACGACGCCCTCCGCGACCGAATCGAGGCGGAACACCCGCACGACGTGCCCTGCATCGAACGGTTCGACGAGGCCGACGTGCTGCCGGCGTACGCGTCGTGGGTCGAAGACGAGACGACGCCGGGTCGAGACTGACGACGCCGGGTCGAGACTGACGACGCCGGGTCGAGACTGACGACGCCGGACCGGGACCGAGGGTCCGGGACCCGAAACGCCCTACTCCCGGAGGCGTTCCAGCACCGACAGCGTGCCGTCCATGTACGACTCGGTCAGCACCTCGTCGGCCGCGGCCGTCGCCGCCTCGTCGGCGTTGGCGACGGCGAACGACCGGCCGACGACGCCGAACGTCGAGGCGTCGTTCACGCTGTCGCCGACGGCGACGAACTCGGTCGGGTCCATCGACAGCGTCTCGCAGAGGCGCTCGAAGCCGACGCCCTTCTCGACGCCGGGCGTCTTCACGTGGTAGGCGTACCCCGTGTCGATGACCTCCATCTCGAACTCGGTGGCCACCTCGCGGAGCAGTTCCTCGTCGGCCGAGCGGTTCACCGCTATCTCGGTCTCCCGCCAGTAGTTGGTCTCGTCGAACGCCCCCCAGCCCAAGTCGCCACCGCGAGCGACGAACTCGTCGGCGACGGCCTGTGCGCGCTCTCTGTCACCGGTGTACGTCACCGTCTCGTCGGCGAGGACGACGCCGCCGTTCTCGGCGACGACGTTCTTGTCGATGCCGAGGTAGTGACAGAGACTGACGGGGTACGGGAACGCCTTCCCCGTCGCGAGGACGACGGGCGCGGGCCACTCGGGGAGGACGTCGAACGCGCGCGGGTCGAGTGCGCCGGGGTCGTCGGTGAGCGTCCCGTCGATGTCGAGGACGAGGGGCGGAGCGTCGGAGTCCATGTGACCGCGCTTCGGCGCACGGAGAGAAAGAATCACCGCCCGAGGCGATTCGCTCCGTCGCCGCCGAGTCGCTCGAAGACCACCGTCGAGAAGTTCGCCTCGGGCCGCGTCGGCGGTCGGCCGGGGCCGTCGTCGTCGCGTCCCGTCTCGACGCGCCGGAGGACGCCGTCTTCGGCGAGTTCGTAGAGGACGCGCTTCACCGTCGCCGCCGAGAGGTCCACCGAGGGGTCCGCGGCGACGGCGTCGGCGGCGGCGGTGACGGACGGCCGGTCGGCGGGGTCCAGCGACGCGAGGACGGCGAGGACGCGGCGGCGACTCGCCGGGAGGGCGAGGACGCGGGCGAGCGAACACCCGCCCCGAGGGACCGCCTCGCGCCCCGCCGCGACGTACTCGGCGTCGACGTGCGTCGCGTCCTCCCCCGCGGCGGCGACGGACGCGCCGAACAGGGCCGCGAGGCCGTCGTGCGCGTCGCCGTCGGCCCACGTGGCCACCCGGCTCACCGTCTCGTGGTCGACGGCGTCGCGGGCGAGGCCGTCGGACGCGCGGGCGGTCAGCACGTCGGCCAACGCGTGTCGGTCGTAACGCGGCACCTCGACCGTCTCCACCGAGGCGTCGGGAAACTCGCGGCCGACGGCGACGTAGGAGAGCGACCCCGCCACCGACTCGAACGCCGAGTCGAGCGTGTCGAGCGGCACCGTCCGCGACTCGCCGACGTGGTCGACGGCGACGACGAGGCGGCGCGACCGGTCGAGTTCGGCGCGGAGTCGGTCACGGAGGGTGGCGGTACCGACACCCTGTTCGGGCACGTCGGCGGCGGCGACTTCGGCGAGGACGGCGCGCAGGAGGGCGAACTCGGAGTCGGCCGCGCGCGCGTCGACGGCGGCGAACTCGACGGTCGGCGGGGCCGCCGCGCGCGTCGTCGTCCCGATGGTCCCCCCGCGGGACGGCGTCGTCGCGTCGAGGTGGTCGAACAGTGCGGTGACGACGGCCGACTTGCCCGCCCCCTTCGGCCCGACGACGCAGAGGTTATCGGGCAGACGGCCGTCGAAGGCCGGGTCGAGTCGGTCGAGCAGGCGTTCGAGCGTCGCCCCGCGACCCACCGGTTCCGCGAGGTGGGACGTGGGGTCCAGTGCGGAGAGGTTGCGAACGAGGCGGCGCGTTCCGTCACCGCGTCGCCGTCGCCTGTCGATTCGGTCGGTGAGTCTCATCGTCGAGTCGGCGGGTGGTGGCTGCTTCACCGAGGACCGATAAAAACTCCCGGTATCGAGCGGTCCGAGAGCCGGTCGATTTCGGGCTCGTGACCGACTCGCTGCGACTCCAGTTCTATCACCGACCGGTAGAGTCAGCCGGAGCTGAGAGTGGGCGTAACTATCGATAACTATCGTGAATGTTTGCGGCGTTCGAGCACCCACCGTGTCGAGTACGCGTCAGAGAGCGCCTGAGCGGTGTTTCTCGAACCGGTTCGGGTCGTGAATACGTCGCGGAGAATTAATTTACTGACGGTCCCGGACGAGAGGTAAAATAAAGTGCTGTCGGACCCACCTGTCGAAAGTGAGATGACCGAAACGCCGAGCGTCCTCGTCATCGGCGGCGGGTCCACCGGGTGCGGCATCGCGCGCGACCTCGCGATGCGCGGACTCGACGTGACCCTCGTCGAGAAGGGGAACCTGACACACGGGACGACGGGCCGGATGCACGGCCTCCTCCACAGCGGTGGACGGTACGCCGTGTCGGACCAGCCGTCCGCCAGAGAGTGTATCGAGGAGAACCGCGTCCTGCGACGTATCGCCAGCCACTGCGTCGAGATGACCGGCGGCCTGTTCGTCCAACGGCCCGAGGACGACGACGAGTACTTCGAGGAGAAGTTGGAGGGCTGTCGCGAGTGCGGCATCCCCGCGGAGGTGCTCTCCGCCGAGGAGGCCCGCGAGATGGAACCGTACCTCGCCAAAGACATCAAGCGGGCCATCCGGGTCCCGGACGCGGCAATCGACCCGTTCCGCCTCTGCGTCGCCAACGCGGCTGACGCCATCGACCACGGCGCGCGCGTCGAACCGCACGCCGAAGTCGTGGACGTCCTCGTCGAGGACGGCGAAGTCGTCGGCGTCGAGGTGCTCCACGGGGACACCCACCTCGGCATCGCGCAGGGCGAACCGGGCACGCACGAGAAGATGTACGCCGACTACGTCGTGAACGCGACGGGGGCGTGGGCCGGCCAGATCGGGGAGATGGCCGGCGTCGAGGTGGCCGTCCGCCCCTCGAAGGGCGTCATGACCATCATGAACGTCCGCCAGGTCGACACCGTCATCAACCGGTGTCGGCCGAAGGGCGACGCCGACATCGTCGTCCCGCACGAGACGACGTGCATCCTCGGGACGACCGACGAGGAGGTCGAAGACCCCGAGGACTACCCCGAGGAGGGGTGGGAGGTCGACCTGATGATAGACACGCTGTCGGAACTCGTCCCGATGCTGGCGGACGCCCGGACGATTCGCTCGTTCTGGGGCGTCCGGCCCCTGTACGAACCGCCGGGGACGGGGACGGAGGACCCGACGGACATCACGCGTGACTTCTTCCTCCTCGACCACGGCGACCGGGACGACCTGCCCGGGATGTCCTCCATCGTCGGCGGAAAGCTGACCACCTACCGCATGATGGCCGAGAAGATATCCGACCACGTCTGCGAGAAGGTCGGCGTCGAGGCCGACTGCCGGACCGCAGAGGTTCCGCTCCCCGGCTCCGACGACTTCTCCGTCCTCCGCGACTGGATGGACGAGTTCGGGATTCGCTCCCCGGTCGGCCGCCGGAGCGCCCAGCGACTCGGCTCCCGCACCGACGACGTCCTCGGCGACTGGAACCGGCCGAACCCGGTCGTCTGCGAGTGCGAGGCCGTCACGCGCGCGGAGATTCACGACGCGATGGACCACTCCGGCACCGACCTGAACGGCGTCCGCATCCGCACCCGCGCCTCGATGGGCAACTGTCAGGGCGCGTTCTGCTGTCACCGGATGGCCAACGAACTGTTCGAGGACCACAGCGAACTCGTCGTCCGCGAGTCGCTGGACGAACTGTATCAGGAGCGCTGGAAGGGAGAGCGACACGCCCTCTGGGGCGAACAGCTCTCGCAGGCGATGCTGAAGCACATGCTCCACGCGACGACGATGAACCGCGGCGGCGACCCCGCGGCCTCGGAGTCGGGCGTCGACTTCGCCGCGTTCGACGCCGGCGCGGGCGTGACGGCGGCGGCGGGCGGGTCGTCGGGCGCGGCGGACGACGACCGGGCGGCGACGGACGGGGGTGTCTCCGATGCCGATTCGTGACGACGTCCTCGTCGTCGGCGGCGGTCTCGCGGCCGCCACGTCCGCCCTCGCGGCCGCGGAGACGGGCAAGTCGGTCCGCGTCGTCGCGCACAAGAAGAGCACGCTCAGGCAGGCCAGCGGGCTGATAGACGTCCTCGGCTACGTCGAGGGGGAGGGGCCGCGCGCCGACCCCTACGCCGCGATGGCCGACCTGCCGGCGGACCACCCGTACCGAGTCGTCGGGGAGGAGGGCGTCAGGGAGGGGCTCCGCCTGTTCGACGAGGCGGTCGGCGGGATGTACGCCGGCGGTCACACGGACGCGAACGCCCTCGTCCCGACGTACGGCGGGACGGTCAAGCCGACGGCGCGGTATCCGGCGTCGGTCGAACCCGGACTGGCCAGCGTCGCCGAGGACACCCTGTTCGTCGGCTTCGAGGGGACGACGGACTTCGCGCCCCGCGTGGTCGCCGACCACGTCGCGGCCGCCGGCGTCCCGTTCGAGACGCGGGGCGTCCGCGTCCCGTTCCCGAAGGCGTTCCGCGACGACGCCCGCGTGACCCGGTTCGCGAAGGCGCTGGACGAGGACGAGTCGGCCGACGACCGGAGCGTCGGCGTCCGCCGCGCCCTCGCCGAGACGGTGAAGGACCGCCTCGACGGCGAGGACCGGGTCGGCTTCCCGGCGATGCTCGGCGACGCGCACGACGACGAGGTGCGCGCGGAACTGTCCGACCGCCTCGGCGCGACGGTGTTCGAGGTGCCGACCGGACCGCCGAGCCTCCTCGGCCTCAAACTGGAGGACCGCCTGTTCGACGCCCTCGACGAGGCGGGCGTGCGCATCGCCACGGGTAACCCCGCCGTCGGCTACGAGTCCGACGACGGCGAAATCGAGGCGGTGTACGTGGACCGACAGGGTAAGCGCGTCCCCTACCACGCCGAGCAGTTCGTCCTCGCGACGGGCGGACTCGTCGGCAAGGGCATCGACTCCGACCGCGAGAGCGTCACCGAACCCGTCTTCGACTGTCACGTCCCGCACCCCGACGACCGGTACGACTGGTCGGAGTCGGCGGCGTTCGGCGACCACGCGTTCGCGCGGTTCGGCGTCGTCCCCGACGAGGAACTGCGACCCACCACGGCGGGTGGCGAACCACACTTTTCGAATCTCCGCGCCGCGGGCGGCGTCGTCGGCGGTGCCGACGTGGCGCGCGAACACTCCGCGAGCGGTGTCTCGCTGGCGACGGCGGCCGTCGCGGGCGGCCGCGCGGGGGAGGAAGCCTGACCACATGAGCGACGCAGAGAACCCAACGAACCCGACCCCAGACGAACAGAGCGACTTCGAACCGGTGCAGGTGTTCGACGACGAGACGGAGATGGACCTCCGCCCCGGCGCGGACAACTGCTACAAGTGTACCTCCTGCGACACGTCCTGTCCGGTCGCGGAGGTGAACGACGACTTCCCCGGCCCGAAGTTCCAGGGCCCCGAACAGTGGCGGCTGAAGCGCAAGGACGACCAGGACATCGACGACTCCATCATGTCGTGTTCGAACTGCATGCGCTGTGACGACGCGTGCCCGTCGAGCGTCCCCCTGAGCCAGATGCACAACACCGCCCGCGGGGAGTACGTCGACGAGCAGATGGACAAGCTCTCCCGGGAGTACATCCGGAACAGGATTCTCGCGAACTACCGCCTCTCGGCCGAGTTCGCGAGTAAGGTGCCGCGACTGGCGAACTTCGTGATGGGCAACTCCCTCGTGCAGACGCTGTACGAGAAGACGCTCGGCATCACCGCCGAACGCGAGTTCCCCGAGTTCGCACAGCAGACGTTCCGCGAGTGGTGGGCCGAACGCGGCGGCGCGCAGGTGTCCTCGGAGGACAAGCGCATCGCGTACTTCCACGGCTGTTACTCGAACTACAACACGCCCGAGGTGGCGAAAGCGCTCGTCCGCGTCTACGAGGAGTTCGGCTACGAGATAGCCGTCCCGAGACAGCGCTGTTCGGGCACGCCGATGTTCGCCAACGGCATGCTCGACGACGCCGGACGCGCCGCGGAGGTGAACGTCTCGGAGTTCTCGGACCTCATCGACGAGGGGTACGACGTGGTAGCGTCCTGTACCTCCTGTTCGATGTCGCTCAAGCAGGAGTACCCCGAACTGTTCGAGTTCCACGGCACCGCCGAAGTCGCCGCCCACACCTACGAGGCGATGGAGTACCTCCGCATCCACGAGGACCTCGAATCGGAACTGGAGAGCGCCTCCGTCGAGGAGCAGTCGTTCGCCTACCACGCGCCGTGTCACGCCCGGAACCAGGGGCTCGACCGGCAGGCGGTCGAACTGTTCCGCGAACTCGACGGCGTCACCATCGAGGACGTGGGCGACTCCTGTTCGGGCATCTCGGGAACGTACGGCTGGAAGGAGGAGAAGTACGAGACGTCGATGAAGATCGGCGAGGAGATGTTCGACCACATGAGCCACGCCGAGGGGAACGTCGGCATGACCGAGTGTCCGACCTGCTCGATGCAGATGGAACACGGCACCGGCTACGACATCAAACACCCCCTCCAACTGCTCGAAGAGGCGTTAGTCTGAGCGACGCGCCGGCCGACGGGCGCGTCGCCGTCCGTTCCGTCCGCCGACTCAGGCTTCCAGTTCGATTCTGAGCGCGGTCGGTTTCCCGGAGTTGCCGCGGCCCGCGTTCACCACGAGTTCGATGGCGTCCAGGTAGCCCTCGTAGCTGTCGGCCCACCCGCTCCCGGTGTCGAAGACGATGAACTTCACCACCTCGGAGGCGTAGTCTATCTCTTCGTCGACGCCGTAGCCGTAGTCCTGCTGCCAGTTCACCGTTCCCGACTGCAATTCCTGTAGCGTCGGCTGACCGTAGAACCCGAACACGCCCGCCTTCGCCGCGTCGAAAACCGTCAGCTGGTTCGTCCCCGATTCCGTCGACCACTCCACCCACTCGTCCGCGGGCGCCGAGAGGTTCCGCGAGAGGTACGGTTCCAGCGTCAGTCTGTAGCCGTACCACGACGCCGTGTCGTCGACGCCGTCGGGTTCGGTGTAGACGTTGACGTAGATGTTCGGCGCGTTGTTCCCGTCGACCGGCGCGCCCACCTTCTTCGTGTGATACGTGAGCGACTGCACGTCCCCGAGCGTGAACGACCCGAGGTTCAGCGGTTTCGCCGTCGGGACGAGGTAGAACTGGAGTTTGTCGGTCCCCGCCGGCCCGTCCGCGTCGTCACCGGTCGTGAACCACGACCCGCGCTTCGAGTACGCCTCGTCCGTCGTCGGGAACGCCCGCGCCGCGAGTGCGTCCGCGTCCTTCGACCGGAGCACCACCTTCCGCGGCGCGCCGTCCGGTTTCGCTCCGGCGACGCCCACCGCCGACACCGTCGCCGCCGCCCCGATTCCCGCGAGGAACGTTCGTCTCGTCGTCCGACCCTGACTGCGTGTGTTGCGACGCATGCCGTCGTGTCGGTGACGAGATGCGATTAGTAATCTGCACGAACGGGGAGACTGTGCGGCGAAACGGACCGTTAATCCGGACCGTCGACCGGAGGCGTCTCAGCGGCGAACCACGTCCTCGTCCGTCGGTCCCGCGCCGCCGAACTCCGCCACGAGAGCGTCCAACCGCTCGGGGTCGTCCGCCCCGGGGAGTCGCTCTTTGGCGGTCCGGCAGTCGGCCTCGACGCCGAGTTTCTCGCAGACGCGGTCCGCCGTCGCCTCGGCCATCTGTCGGTACGTCGTCAGTTTCCCGCCGACGATGCTCGTGAGGTTGTCGACGCCGTCGTCGGCGTGGTCGATGCAGAAGAAGCCCCGGGAGATGCCGCGCGCGCCCTCGCGAGAGTTCTCGTCCGGCGCGTACAGGGGGCGGACTCCCCACCACGTCCGGACGTGGTCGGCGTCGCGGACGGCCGGCAGCATCTCCGAACACGCCTCGACCATCGCCTCGACTTCCCACTCGGACTCCTCGTAGTCGTCCGGGTCGTCCACCTCGATGCTCGTCGTCCCCAACACGACTTCGCCGTCGTGCGGGACGATGATGTCGCCGTCCGCCGGGTCGCGGGCGCGGTTGAGTGCCGGACCGAGTCCGTCGTACCGGACGGAGACCATCACGCCCTTCGTCGGGCGCATCTCGAGGCCGACGCCGGCCATCGCGCCGAGTTCGCCCGCCCACGCCCCGGCGGCGTTGACGACCTGTTCGGCGGCGATAGTGCCGTCCACCGACCCGCCGACGTCGACGCCGACCACCTCGCCGTCCGCGACGCGCACGCCCTCGACGGGCGCGTCCGTCAGAATCGTCGCGCCGTGGTCGCGGGCGTCCGCGGCGTTGGCCGCGAGGAGGCGCGAGGGGTAGACGACGCCGTCGGGCACCTTCATCGCCCGTTCGACGTCCTCGGAGAGGCCCGGCACCTCGGCCCGCGCCTCGTCGCCCGACAGCGTCTCCGCGGGGATGCCTATCTCCTCGCAGGCCGCCCGCTTCGCCTCGAAGTAGTCGGGGTCGTCCGCCGGGAGTTGCAGGAACAGGCCACCCGAGTCGCGGATGCAGTCGCCGGCTATCTCCCGCAGGATTCGGTTCTCCTCGATGCACTCGCGCGCGCCCACGGCGTCGGCCTCGGCGTATCGGGCACCGCTGTGGAGCAAGCCGTGGGACCGGCCGGACGTGCCGGACGCGAGACCGCCGCGTTCGACGAGCGTCACGTCCACGCCGCGAAGCGTCAGGTCGCGAGCGATACCCGTCCCCGTCGCGCCGCCGCCGACCACCAGCACCTCGGTATCGTCTGTCATCGGTAGAGGTTGGTCCGAACACCTATGGATGTAACGCCGCGACGGCGCCGCGGTACGCTCACCTGTCTAGAACGGCGACGTTCCGGAACATGAATACTAAGAAACATTTATCATAGTTCTTGCGGTCTGTTAACACGTTCGCCGCGTGGCGGTGGCGTCAGCGGTAGGTACCGACCCTGCCGAAACCGGAGCTGGTGTGACATGACAGAAGGAACGTATATCGGAGCGGTAGACCAGGGGACGACGGGTACCCGCTTCATGGTCTTCGACCACGGCGGGCAAGTCGTCACGAACGCGTATCGAAAGCACGAACAGATCTACCCCGAACCGGGGTGGGTCGAACACGACCCCGAGGAGATATGGGAGAACACGCAGGCGGTGATGCACGACGCCCTCGAAGAGGCCGGCGTCGACGCCGAGCAGTTGGAGGCCATCGGCATCACCAACCAGCGCGAGACCACCCTCATCTGGGACCGCGAGACGGGCAAACCAATCGCCAACGCCATCGTCTGGCAGGACCGCCGGACGACCGACCGCATCGAGACGCTTCAGGACGAGGGCAAAGAGGAGTGGGTCCGCGAGAAGACCGGCCTCGAACCCGACGCGTACTTCTCGGCGACCAAGGCCGAGTGGTTGCTCGACAACACCGACCAGATCAAACTCGCGCGGATGCGTCCCGACGACGTCCGTGACCGCGCCGAGGACGGCGAGTTGATGATGGGAACCATCGACTCGTGGCTCATCTACAAACTCACCGGCAACCACGTCACCGACGTCACGAACGCATCCCGGACGATGCTGTTCAACATCCACGAGATGGACTGGGACGACGAACTCCTCGAGGAGTTCGACGTCCCCGCAGAACTCCTGCCCGAGGTCCGCCCCTCCTCGGACGAAGCCACCTACGGCTCGACCGACGCGAGCGGCTTCCTCGGCGCCGAGATTCCCGTCGCGGGCGCCCTCGGCGACCAGCAGGCCGCCCTCTTCGGCCAGACCTGCTTCGACGCCGGCGACGCCAAGAACACCTACGGCACCGGCTCGTTCATGCTCATGAACACCGGCG